>NZ_PVLR01000023.1 GCF_002980625.1 Malikia spinosa
GTAGTTTCCTGAAGCGACCCCATCCAGAGGTTGACCGCCCCATAACCCTGGCGCGAGAAACTGCGGATGAAATCGACGCCCTCGATCTTTTGCAGTTCGCGCTCCATGCGATTGAGCACCTGGTCCTGCACCTGCTGGGCCGAGGCGCCGGGCCAGGCCACCACGGCCGTCATCGTCGGCACCATGAACTGCGGGTCTTCCAGGCGGCCCAGCCGCGTGAAGGCGAAGGTGCCCACCAGCAGGCTGCCGATGATCATGAACAGCACCATGGCCCGGTGCGTGACGGCCCACTCGGAGAGATTGAAGGACTTCATCACAGGCTCCCCGGGCGCATCACGGCCTGCACCTTCATGCCCGCATCGAGTTTCTGCGCGCCGGCCGACACCACCAGCACGCCATCGGGCAAGCCGGTCACACGCACCTGATCGGTGGATTGCGACAGCAGCGTCACCGTTTGCTGGGTCAACGTGCCAGCCTTGTCATCGACCAGCCAGACCGACGGAGTCTTGTTGGTCGTGAGCAACGCGCCCGATGGCAGTTCAGCCGAGGTTGTGGCGTCTTTTCCTGCCAGTTGCACATCGGCCGTCACGCCCATGCGCAGCCCCGGAGGCGGCGAGGCGATGGCGTAGCGCGCCCGGAAGGTGCGGGTCTGCGCCGAGGCGCTGGGTGCCAACTCGCGCAGCCTGAGTTTCACCAGATCCGGTATGCCGGCGATGCGCGCCTGGGCCACCTTCTCACGCAAACCTGCGGCCAGCGCCTCAGGCACATCGACCACGACTTCCAGCTCGCCGGGCTTGGCCAGCACCATCACGGGCTGCGCTTCGTCCACCATCTGCCCCACCTCGATCTGCAAGCCGGTCACCACGCCATCGAAGGGTGCCGTCAGCACCGCATAGCCCGCCCTGTTGCGCAGCACCTCCAGTTGTCGTTCGGCCTGTACGACGCGCGCCGCGGCAGCATCCGAGCGGGCCTGCTGCCGCTCATGGTCGGCTGCGCCCACGGAACCATCGAGCAGCAGGCGCTTGAAGCGTGCCGCATCGCTGGCCGCCTGCGTGGCGTCCACCTGGGCCGCTCGCAGTTGCTCGGCGGCGGCGTCTGCGGCCAGTTGGTAGTCAGCCGCATCGATGCGTGCCAGTGGCTGGCCGGCTCGCACGGCCTGGCCCAGGTCGACCAGGCGGGCCGTGACCTTGCCCCCGGCGCGGAACGCCAGATCGCTCTCGATGCGCGGGCGAACGGCGCCGCTCAGTATCCGCATGTCTTCGCCGTGGTCGTTGTGCACGGGCGTGACGTAGACAGCCGGGATGGGCGGCGCTTTTTCAGCGGCAGGCGAGCAGGCGGTCAGAACCGCCAGACCACTGATGACCAAGCCAGACCAGACCAGGGCATGGACGAGCTTCATCAAGCGGAAGTCAGAGGAATCAATCATGGCAAGCTTTCAGGTGCGAGGCTGGGAGGCGTGATGCGGGGGGTCGTGGTTGTGGGCGTGTCCTGCCATCCGCCACCCAGGGCCGAGGCGAGTTGGACGGTGTTCAGCGCCAACTGGGCCTGGCCATCGATGGCCGACAGTTCGGCGGCGAGCACGGCGCGCTGCGCATCGAGCAGTTGCAGCCGGTCGATCTGGCCTTCTCGGTAGAGCGATTCGGCATGACGCAGGCCCGTGCGCCGTTGCTGAGTGACGGCATCCAGCGCGGTCGAGCGATCGCGCTCCTGGTTCAGGGCCACGAGGCTGTCGTCGACGTCCTTGACGGCGCCGAGCACGGCCTTCTCATACTGCAAAGTGGCCATGCGCTCTTTGGCGGATTGCCGCTCGACGGCCGCGCGCAAGCGACCCGCATCGAACAGCGGCATGGTGAAGGCCAGCGCCGCGGTGCTGTATCGGACAGGAGACAGGTCCAGCGCATTGAGGCTCAAGTCCTGGCGCCCGAACGCGGCGGCCAGGAAGAACTTGGGCCATCGGTCGGCTTGGGCCTCGCGCAGGCGCGCGGCCTCGGCCATGAACTGCTTGTGCGCCACGCGCAGATCGGGGCGCCGCAGCAACAAATCGACCGGCTGCCTGGCCGACAAGCGTGGCGGGGTGGACAACCATGGTGCGGTGGAGGCACTCAACTCTGGCAATGGCTGGTTGGGATTGGCGCCCACCAGCACGGCCAGCTGGGTCTCGGTCACGGCGACCAGGGTCCGCAAAGGGGGAAGTTGTGCGGCGAGTGATTGCACCTCACCGGCGGCCCGGGCCACGTCAAAGCGGCTGGCCAGGCCCCCGGCCTCCCGGCTGCGGGTCAGCCGCTCGGTGTCGGTCTGGGCTTTCAGCAAGGCGTCGAGCTTGGCCAGTCGCAGCCGCGCGCTTTGCCACACGATGTACTGTCGTGCGACTTCGCTGCTCACCAGCCAGCGCGCCGCTTCCACACCTTCTTCGGCGGTCAGCGCATCCAGTTCGGCGGCATCGGCACCGGCGCGTGCGGCACCGAACAGGTCGAGCTCCCAACCCAGGTCCAGTGCGCCCCGATAAGCCCGAGTGTCGGGCTTGCCTTGCTTGACCTGATCGGGCAGCCCGCTGCGCTCGTCGGATGCCGAGCCGGTGAGCGACACGGTCGGCCAGCGCCTTGAAGCCGCCGCCGTCTGCCCCGCACGGGCTTGCCGCACGCGCTGTACGGCGATCCGGACATCGTGGTTGGCCGATTGGGCGCGCTGAACCAGAGCCATGAGCGCGTCGTCGTCAAAGCCTTGCCACCAGCTTGCGTCGGCCGCCTGTTTTTGGTCTTGCGCGTGCCGGAAGCGCGAGTCTTCAGTGGCCGAAACGTCGGGCGGCTCAGGTTCTGACGTGGCACAAGCTGACAGGACAGCGGCCAGGCAGACGGCGAGCAAAAGTGGAAACTGCTGGAGCCTCGATGGCGAAAAAGACATGATTTCGCTTCATTGGTTGACGGTGTCTACAATTTTCCTTTTAAAAGTTGACACTGTCAACAAGATCTCCTCGACGGCGGCACCCGTGCCTCGGATCTCATCGCTAAACTCACCCGTATGCCCAAGAAGACCCCATCGCCTGCGGCGCCCCTCGAACTGCGCGAGGCGTGCGTCATCGCCGCTCAAGAAGTCATTGCCGAAAAAGGTGTGGAGAACCTGAGCCTGCGGGATGTGGCTCGCAGGTTGGGGGTCTCGCATCAAGCGCCTTACAAGCACTATCCCAGCCGTGACCACCTGCTGGCTGAAGTGATGCGACGCTGCTTCCAGCGGTTTGCCGAGCACCTCGATGCGCGAGGACAGTTCGACAAGCCGCAGGAGGATCTCGCAGCGCTGGGACGCCAGTACCTCAGCTATGCAAGGGATCACCCCTTGGAATATCGCCTGATGTTCGATACCCAGTGGCCAGAATCAGCGGCGCACCCTGACCTCATCAGAGACGCCGTCCACGCTTACGACATCCTGCGCAAGGTATTGCGCCGCCTGCATGGTGACGCTGCCGCCTCAAGCGACCGTGTGGATCTGGATGCACTCTATATTTGGTCCACCGTGCATGGCATGGCTGGCGTGTTGAATGGCAACTGTATCGACAAGTTGAATTTGAAACAGGAGGTACTTGAGCAAGCCATCGAACACGCCATCGTGATGGTGGAGCTCGGCCTATCGCGCTTTCAGATGCAGGCGGATGGAGACGCTCATCTCTAGCTCACCCGAGGTGGGTATGCCGTTCATGCCTTGGTTCTGTTTCCATCGCCGTCAGCCCCTGCAAAATGCCGCAGGCGTCCATGGCCTGCTCGCTTTGGCAGCGCTGACGTAGCTCGCTGAGTTGCTGCTTGAGCTGGGACAACTCATCTATCCGCACATCGACGTGGGCGATGTGCTCGTCGAGTAGTTGATTGCCGCTCTGAATAAAGCCGTGCAGGCTCAGTGAGCCAGAAGCCCTGGCGCACCGCCGCCAGGGCTTTGCATACGAGGCTCATTCCTCGAGCAGGCTGCGCAGCATCCAGGCGGTTTTTTCATGAACATCGATGCGTTGGGTCAGGACGTCAGCGGTCGGCTGGTCATTGGCCGCGTCCACCACGGGGAAGAGTGTGCGGGCGGTGCGGGCGGTTGCCTCTTGTGCCGCCACCAGATGGCGGACCATGTCGGTCGCCTTGGGCACGCCCTCGACCTCCTCGATCGAGGCGAGCTTGACGAACTCCTTGTAGGTGCCCGGCGCTGGGAAGCCCAGCGCACGGATGCGCTCGGCGATGATGTCCAGGGCATTCCACTGTTCGGTGTACTGCGTCATGAACATGTTGTGCAGGCTGTTGAACTGCGGACCGGTGACGTTCCAGTGGAAGTTGTGCGTCATCAGGTACAGCGTGTAGCTGTCGGCCAGCAGTGCCGACAGGCCTGCGGCGATTTTCTGGCGGTCGGCGTCCGAGATACCGATGTCCATGACCATGAACTTGACTTTCTTTGCTTTCATGATGCTTCCTTTTGGTGGGGATTGAATCACTGTAACCGAGAATCATTCAATATTTCCCGCAAGCACGATTTCATGGCTATAGTGGTCAGTGCGGATACAGCCCCAGGTATCTGCAACGACCAGGCAAGGTCAATCACGATTTCGGTCAAGCAAGTAACCCCAGGAGCGATAGATGGAAAACAAGCAAGCCAGTTCTGCTGGAACATGTCCCGTCATGCACGGCGGCGCCACCTCGGCCGGCATGGTCAACATGGACTGGTGGCCCAAGGCCCTGAGCCTGGACATCCTGCACCAGCAAGACAGCAAGACCAATCCGCTGGGCGCGGACTTCAACTACCGCGAAGCCGTCAAGACACTCGACGTCGAGGCACTGAAAGCCGACCTCAAGGCCCTGATGACCGACAGCCAGGACTGGTGGCCGGCTGATTGGGGTCATTACGGCGGCCTGATGATCCGCATGGCCTGGCACTCGGCCGGGACCTACCGCATCGCCGACGGCCGTGGCGGCGCCGGCACCGGCAACCAGCGCTTTGCTCCCATCAACTCCTGGCCCGACAACGCCAACCTCGACAAGGCGCGTCGCCTGCTGTGGCCGATCAAGAAGAAGTACGGCAACCAGCTGAGCTGGGCCGACCTGATGATCCTGGCCGGCAACATGGCCTACGAGTCGATGGGACTCAAGACCTTCGGCTTTGCCTTCGGCCGCGAAGACATCTGGCACCCCGAAAAGGACATCTACTGGGGCGCGGAAAAGCAATGGCTGGCGCCCAGCGGCAGCGAGGGCAGCCGCTACTCCGGCGAGCGCAACCTGGAGAACCCGCTGGCCGCCGTGATGATGGGCCTGATCTACGTCAACCCGGAAGGCGTGGACGGCAAGCCCGACCCGCTCAAGACGGCGCATGATGTGCGCGTGACCTTCGAGCGCATGGCGATGAACGACGAGGAGACCGTGGCGCTGACCGCGGGTGGTCACACCGTTGGCAAGTGCCATGGCAATGGCAGCGCGGCCAACCTGGGCCCGGCTCCAGAGGGCGCCGAGCTGGAAGAGCAGGGCTTGGGCTGGCAGAACCACACCACCCGCGGCATCGGCCGTGACACCGTGACCAGCGGCATCGAAGGTGCCTGGACCACCCACCCGACCCAGTGGGACAACGGCTACTTCAAGCTGCTGCTCGGCTATGACTGGGAACTCAAGAAGAGCCCGGCCGGTGCCTGGCAGTACGAGCCGGTCAGCATCAAGGAAGAAGACCGTCCGGTCGATGTCGAGGACCCGGCTATCCGCCACAACCCGATCATGACCGACGCCGACATGGCCATGAAGATGGACCCGGCCTACCGCAAGATTTCCGAGCGCTTTGCGGCTGATCAGGCCTATTTCTCGGAAGTGTTCGCGCGCGCCTGGTTCAAGCTGACCCACCGCGACATGGGCCCCAAGGCGCGCTACATCGGCCCGGACGTGCCGGCCGAAGACCTGATCTGGCAGGATCCGGTGCCCGCAGGCCGTACCGACTACGACGTGGCCGCTGTCAAGGCCAGGATCGCTGCTGCCGGCCTGTCGATCGCCGACATGGTCAGCACTGCCTGGGACAGCGCACGCACTTTCCGAGGTTCGGACAAGCGCGGTGGCGCCAACGGCGCCCGCATCCGGCTGGCACCCCAGAAGGGCTGGGCCGGCAACGAGCCGGAGCGCCTGGCCCGGGTGCTGGCGGTCTACGAGTCGATCGCGGCTGAGACCGGTGCCAGCGTGGCCGACGTGATCGTGCTGGCGGGTAACCTGGGGGTCGAGCAGGCCGCCAAGGCGGCGGGCGTTGCTGTGAGCGTGCCCTTCGCCCCGGGCCGTGGCGATGCGACGGCGGACATGACCGACGCCGAATCGTTCGACGTGCTCGAGCCGCTGGCCGATGGCTTCCGCAACTGGCTCAAGAAGGACTACGTGGTCAGCGCCGAGGAGCTGCTGCTCGACCGTGCCCAGCTGCTGGGCCTGACGGCGCACGAGATGACCGCGCTGGTCGGCGGCCTGCGGGTGCTGGGCAGCAACCACGGCGGCAGCCAGCACGGCGTCTTCACCGACCGCGTCGGCGCATTGACGAATGACTTCTTCGTCAACCTGACCGACATGAGCTACAGCTGGAAGCCGACCGGGCGCAACAGCTACGCCATCGTTGACCGCAAGTCCGGCGCCACCCAGTGGACCGCGACCCGGGCCGACCTGGTGTTCGGCTCCAACTCCATCCTGCGCGCCTACGCCGAGGTCTATGCCCAGGACGACAACCAGCACAAGTTCGTGCAGGACTTCGTGGCGGCCTGGACCAAGGTCATGAACGCCGACCGCTTCGACCTCGCCTGAGGCTGGGCAAGGCCATCGTCCCTCGTCAGCCCGGGTCAGTGCCGGGCTGGCGAGGTGATTACAGCATCTACGGACCACACAATTGCAAGTCTTGCACTGGCTCAAAAAGCTCTGGCTGCTGGCTTGGCTGGTCATGCCAGTGCTGTGTGCCGCACAAGCTCCTTCTGCCAGGGAAGGCCTTCAGGGCAGTCAACTTGAGGCTGACGCCGTATTGGAAGTCTACGTGCGCGATGGCTGCCCGCATTGCGCCGCCGCCAAGGGCTACCTGCCACTCTTTCTGCAGACGCATCCCTGGCTGCAAGTGGTCTACCGTCCGGTGGACCAGGACGAAGCGACACGCGATGAGCTGATCCGCATCAGCCGCGACAATGGTCTGTGGCCGCCGGGCGTGCCGACCTTTGTCTACCGGGGGCAGGTGCTGGTGGGCTTTGCCGATGCCGGGCTGTCCGGCCCGGAGCTGGACCGGCTGGTGAGCCAGGGTCGCGATCCCTCGCCCGTCAATGCGGACAGCCTGGATGCCGGCTTCTGGGGCACGCTGAGGCTGGACTCGCTCGGGCTGCCGCTGTTCACGCTCGCGGTCGGGTTGATCGACGGCTTCAACCCCTGTGCGATGTGGGTGCTGCTGTTCCTGCTCTCGCTGCTGGTGCATCTGCGCGATCGCCGCCGCATGGCCCTGATTGCCGGCACCTTCGTGCTGGTCAGCGGCCTGGTCTACTACGCTTTCATGGCTGCCTGGCTCAACCTGTTCCTGGCGGTCGGGCTGTCCACCGCGGTCAGGACCGGTCTGGCCTTGTTGGCACTGGCGATCGCCGCCTTCAACCTCAAGGACTTCGCGTTTGGCCTGCAGGGCCCGACGCTCTCGATTCCCGGCTCAGCCAAGCCAGGGCTGTATGCTCGCATGCGCGGGGTGATGCAGACCCGCTCCCTGCCGCTGGCCCTGCTTGGCGTAGCCAGCCTGGCGGTGGCGGTGAACTTCATCGAACTGCTGTGCACGGCGGGGCTGCCAGCCATGTACACCGCCATCCTGACCCAGCAGGATCTGGACCCAGCCGGACACTATGGCTACCTGACCCTCTACATCCTGGGCTACATCGCCGACGACAGCCTGATGGTTGGCACTGCCGTGCTGGCACTGAGTCAGCGCCGGCTGGATGAAAGCCATGGCCGCTGGCTCAAGCTCGTCAGCGGCCTGGTCATGCTGGCCTTGGGTCTGGTGATGCTGGTGCGGCCGGACTGGCTGCTCTGACCGTGATCACTTCTGGTCGATACGATGGATCTTGGCTGGATTCATCCATGGCCGACCATGGCAGGCCCAAATTCTGCCAGCCATTGGGCTGCGCATGCCGCTTGTGCGGCTCCACCATCACACCTTTGTCCGCGTTCCAGCGCGTGCGGTCAACCAGCATGAAGGGAATGTTGGCGTGAACGGCATCCGTGAAACCCACGAACATGATCTCGACCGGTTCCACACGCCGATGAACAACACCGGGCTGTCGGCCTGCTGGAGCTTGCTCAGCGCGTCCTGTGCCTTGATCGGGATGTGTCACACCCTGGCGCCTCATGCGCCAACCGCAACGCCCTCTTGTGCCGTGGAATGATTCACAAGGATGCTACGAAAGCGGCTATCGCCACGCAGCCAATCGCCAGCAGCAAGGCCAATACACGCTGCGCAAGCCCGTCCCTGGAGGCAGGCTGCAACAAGTCAGTGGTCTTGTCACCCGTGATCATCGCAGCCACGAGAGAAGTCTTTCTGATCCATTTGTAGTAGCCGATGGCCAGCAGATGCAACACCACCAGGCCGATGAGTACGAGTTTGCCCCATTCGGCATGGTAGGCCGTCGCGAGCGGCACCCACTCGGAGGGCGCGAAGCGCGACAGCGGGCCAGTAAAGGCAATCTCGTCGTCGCTCAGCAAGCCCGAGACCACCTGCAGCGACAAGACCAGCAGCAGCGCAAAGACTGACAGGGCAGCGGTGGGACTGTGGCCCAGTTCGTGCTCTGGCATGGACTGGCCCCGCAGGTAGCGCAGCAGCGTGAGCGGCGAGTAGATGAACCGCGAGAAGCGTGACCAGTAGCCACCCACGAATCCCCATGCCAGGCGAAACAGCAGCAGCGCGAGCACCGCATAGCCCAGGCGGAAATGCGACGTCATCCACGCACCTCCCAGGTTGCCCGTGACGATCAACCCCACCACGGCGATCACGAGCAGCCAGTGAAGCAAACGGGTGGGCAGGTCCCACACACGAAGCCGAGCCATCTTTCTGTTCTCCTTCAATCAGCGGTTGCAGATGCAAAAGTACATAGCAAAAGTGTAATGACATCATATACTCAGGGAGGTATGTGCATCACGACTTGCCACATGCCTTGTGTTGTCAATCCTTATCCAGACAGGAAGTTCGCCATGAAAGTACGTCACGCCCTGATGCTTGCGGCAGCCATGTTGTCGGCAGGTGCTGCCCAGGCACAGTTCCAGAAACCCGAAGATGCGGTGAAGTATCGCCAGAGTGCCTTTTCGGTGATGGGAACTCACTTCGCGCGGTTGGGCGCGATGGCCAATGGCAAGGTGCCGTTTGATGCCAAGAAAGCTCAGGAAGATGCTGCCGTGGTGCTGATGCTCAGCCGTCTGCCCTGGGCCGGCTTCACGCCTGATACCCAGCAGCTCGAGAGCAAGGCCAAGCCTGCGTTGTGGTCTGAGATGGACAAGGTGAAGGGCGGTGCAGACAAGCTGATGACCGCTGCCGTGGCTCTGGACGCAGCGGCCAAGACCGGCAGCCTGGATGCCGTGAAGAAGACTTTTGGCGATGCGGCGGCCAGCTGCAAGGCCTGCCACGACGCGTACAAGTCCAAATAAGTCGCCAGCGTGATCTCCCTGGGCTGGCCTTGGCACTGCCATTGCCAGCTGGGGCATTACCGCTTGGTCTCCGGACGAGCCATTCGGAAAAATCAAAGAGCCTCTACTGTATAGGGGTATTTTTCGATAGATCCCGCCAGTCATGATCCAGGCCCTCGCCAGCAAAACCCGCAAATTACGCCTTGCCATCCCGCTCAGCCTGTTGGCTCTGGCTGTGATCGCCTTTGCTACCCTGCGCGCAGAGCGGGTCGAGGTGGCCAGGGTCGAGCAGGGCGACATGCGCCAGGCCGTGGTGGCCAGCGGTCGGGTTCGTACGCCTGAGCGTGTCGAGCTGGCCAGCCAGATCACAGCCCGGGTCAGCGCCATCATGGTCCGCGAGGGCGATACCGTCAGCGCCGGGCAACTGCTGCTTCAGCTTGACCCCGATGAGTGGCAAGCCAGCGTCGAGCAGGCGCGCGCGAGCATGGCCCAGGCCGAGA
Source organism: Malikia spinosa (assembly GCF_002980625.1). GTDB lineage: Bacteria > Pseudomonadota > Gammaproteobacteria > Burkholderiales > Burkholderiaceae_C > Malikia > Malikia spinosa. The sequence continues at coordinate 10,106 of NZ_PVLR01000023.1, forward strand.
GTCGTCTGCGCCAGATCAGCGAATCCAGCTTGCCGCTGGCCGAGCAGACCTTGCGGCAGGCCCAAGCCAATGCCCGGCAGACAGCGCGTCATCATCAGCGGGTCTCTGAACTGGTCACCAATGGCTTCTACAGCCCGGCCCAGCTGGACGATGTCGAGCTGGCCCGCGACGTGGCCGCCAGCCAGCTGCAGGCAGCGCAGATCCAGGTCAGTAACCACAGCCAGGATGGCAGCGAGGTTCGCCTGGCCCGCAGTAATGTCGATCAGGCCCGTGCTGCACTCGCGGTTGCCCAGGCCCGACTGGACCATGCCACCTTGCGCGCTCCGGTAGCGGGCCAGGTACTGACGCGCCATGCCGAAAGCGGCGCAACCGTGCAACCGGGCAAGCTGCTGCTGACCCTGGCGCCAGATGTCGACACCGAACTGACGGCACAGATCGACGAGAAGAACTTCGGTTTGCTCGCGCTGGGCCAGCGGGCCCGGGTTTCAGCGGATGCCTATCCCAGCGAGAGCTTTGACGCCCGGGTCAGCTATATCGCCCCTTCGATTGATGCCCAGCGCGGCTCGGTGGAAATCCGGCTCGCAGTGCCTCAAGCGCCGGCCTATCTGCGCCACGACATGACGGTATCGATTGACATCGAGGCGGCCCAGCGCCCCGATGCCCTGAGCGTTCCCTGCGACAGCTTGCGCGATATCGCCGGCATGCCATGGGTCATGGCGGTGCGCGACAACCGGACCGTGCGCCAGGCGGTGCGGCTTGGCCTGCGCGGGTCCGGTCGCTGCGAGGTGGTCGACGGCCTGAAAGCGGGCGAGGCCGTGCTTGTCGCGGGTGACCAGGTCAGCGAAGGACGACGCGTGACTACGGTCGAACGGAAATGAGGGTCGAAATTGAAAGCCTGGCTCCCCTTTGAATGGATCGCTGCCTGGCGCTTTCTGCGCGAGGGACGGATGCAGTCGCTGCTCATCATCGTGGGCGTCGGGGTCGGGGTGGCGGTGATCGTCTTCATGTCGGCCTTGTTGAGCGGGCTGCAGGACAATCTGATCAAGCGTACCCTTTCGTCGCAGCCACATATCACCCTGCTGCCAGTCGAGGAGGTGGCCCGGCCGCAGCAGGCAAGCGCCGCCAACACCGCCTTGCGTCTGCAAAAGAATGCCCAGCGCCTGCGAACCATCGATCAGTGGCAGACGCTGCGCGACCGCCTGCAAGGCTGGCCGGAAATCGCCGCCGTGTCACCAGTTGCCTCCGGCCCGGCGTTTGCCATCCGTGGCGAGGCCAGCAAGGCGATCACGGTGCTGGGCATCGAGCCGGAACGCTACAACCGCGTCATCGCACTGACCGAACGGCTGACCGCCGGACAGCTGCGTGTCGGTGCCGGCGAGGCCGTGATCGGCATCGAGCTGGCCAAGGACCTCGGTGCTGAGGTGGGCGACAAGCTGCGCCTGAGCGTCGCCGACGGCCGCAGCGAGACCTTGACCATCACCGGCCTGTTCGACCTCGGCAACAAGGGCGTCAATGCGCGCAACGTCTATGTCGGACTGCGCACGGCGCAAAGCCTGCTCGACCTGGTCGGTGGCGTTTCGAGCATCGACCTGGCGCTGCACGACCTCGATTTGGCCGAACAACTGGCCCGCCGCATCGCGGGCGAAACCGGGCTGACCGCCGATTCCTGGATCAAGACCAACGCCCAGTTCGTCACCGCGCTGACCTCGCAGCGCGTCTCGAGCAATGTCATCCGCTTCTTCATCGCGCTGTCGGTTGCTTTCGGCATCGCCAGCGTGCTGGTCGTGTCGGTCATCCAGCGCAGCAAGGAAATCGGCATCCTGCGCGCCATGGGGGCGACGCAGGCACAGATGCTGCGCATCTTCCTGTTGCAGGGCGGCATCGTCGGCTTTTTCGGCTCGCTGCTGGGTTCGCTGCTGGCCTGGAGCCTGCTGGTGCTGTGGCAGCTGTTAGCGCGCAACCCGGACGGAACGGCCATGTTCGTCATCAGTGTCGAGCCCGGCCTGGTATTGATCGCCGCGGGCGGAGCCAGCGTGGTGGGAATCCTGGCGGCGTTGCTGCCAGCACGGCGTGCCGCCCAGCTCGATCCGGTGGTGGCGATTCGTGGCTGAAACCATGCAAGAGCATGTGCTGCACCTGCAAGGCATCCGCAAGTGCTACGGCAGCGGTGATCTGCAGACCGAGATCCTCCACGGCATCGACCTGCGCTTGCAGCGCGGCGAGTTTGCTGCGTTGATCGGCCCGTCCGGCTCGGGCAAGAGCACCTTGCTCAACCTGATCGGCCTGCTGGACCGGCCGAGCTCCGGCAAGCTGGAGATCGATGGCGAAGACATCGCCCGGCTCGACGATGCCGAACTGACCCGCCTGAGGGGCCAGCGCATCGGCTTTGTCTTCCAGCATCACAACCTGATCCCGGCCTTCACCGCCGAGGAGAACGTCGCCATGCCGATGCTCGTCGCCCGTGGCCGCCCGGATCGGGACATGTTCGAAACCGCCGGTCGTTTGCTGGAGCAGGTCGGCCTGGGCGAGCGCAAGCAGTATCTGGCCAACCGTCTTTCCGGTGGGCAGCAGCAGCGCGTCGCGATCGCCCGCGCCCTGGCCATGAACCCGGCGCTGGTGCTCGCGGACGAGCCGACCGGCAACCTCGACACGCATTCAGCCGACGAGGTGTTCAGCCTGATGCGCGAGTTCAACCGTCACCAGGCCACCACCTTCCTGATCGTGACCCACGACCCGCGTCTGGCAGCGCGTTGCGACCGCATCATTGAATTGATTGATGGACGCATTGCTTCTGATAGTCAGTTGTCCTGACGCGGCAACAACCGTGCGTCCCAGTTCCTGAGTGATGCTGCTGGACCTTTGCCGTTGGCTGAGCCGACCCGGAATGATTGCCGCCCATGAAGCGTCATCAGTTTTCATGTGGATCTGTGGCATGACGAAGCCATGTCGTCACGTTCTGGTAAAGCAGCGCTTCGTCCTCGAACTTTTCATGGGTTCCGAGCCAGGTCCAGAGGGTGGCCTGGCGGGCGGCACTGGCCAGTTGGCGGGCGCAGTCCAGTGGCACCATGCCGTCCTGGTCGCCATGCAGCAGCAGTACCGGGCACTGGATCAGTCCGATCCGGTTGACTGGCGCAATCGCTTCGAAGCGGTGGCCGATCACTTGTTCTATGTAACGGTTGATCAGCCAGCCCAGTGGCCAGAAAGGTATGTGATGGTCGGCCAGCCAGCGGCGCATGACCTGTTCCGGATGGGCGAACGCCGACACGCTCACCACAGCAGAGACATCGCTGCGACCGGAGGCAAAAACCAGCGCTGCCGCCGCACCCAGCGAATGGCCCAGCAGTACCAGGGGCGCTGTTCCCAGACAGACCCCGCCTGTGCGCAACCACGCGCAGCAGGCTTCGATGTCCTCGACGAAGCGAGGCAGCGAACTGTGGCTGTCCGGATCACTCCCACCATGGCTGCGAGCGTCTGGCAACAGTACCGCCCACCCGTCTGCATGCAATGCGCGGGCGGCGGGCCACAACTGGCCGCCGTTCCCGCCCCAGCCATGCATCAGCAAGGCGATGCCGATGGGCTCCGGTCCGGCTTGCGGCAACCAGCGTGCATGGAGCGTGCGTCCGTTTCGGGTCGGGATGCGATGGGTTTCGAGCTTGATGCCGGCTGATGCGCTGTCCAGAAACATGTCTTGCGACATCTGAGCGGGCTTGAGCCGCCAGCGCAGCCAGGCCACAAAGAGCCAGCCCAGCCCTGCGGCAACAAGCAGACCGGCCAGCAGTTGCAGCCACCAGGATTGCGGGTCCAATGCCATGGTCGATGCGCGCTTTCAGGGGGGTATGGCGGTGGCTGGATGGAGTGACGCGGCGCACCCGGATTCCGGTCCGGAGTCTTGGCGTTGACGGCTGTCCTCTGCGGACCGTCCGGGCTTCAGTGGCCGGTCCGGCGCAGCAGCCGGACATGCATCGGGCGCACGAAGCGGGCACCCTGTGGGCTCATGTGCGGCTCGAATGCCGAGCGCACTCGGGAGACCACCGCATCGTTCAGATCATGCTGGGCAAAGCTGGGCCGCATCATGCGCTGCTCGAACTCGTCGAAGTCGCGGTAGCTGACCGCCTGGGCGAAGCGGTGCTCGCTCACCGTTTCCCATTGACCCGTCGTGGCCAGTGCCTCATCCAGCGCGGCCTGTGCCGCCGCGCGCACCACGCCTTCGTCATTGAACAGTCTGACCACCTCGTTCAGGGCGCCGTCGTAGATCGGCTCCGACACGTACAGATGGCCACCCGGCTTGAGCACCCTGGCCACTTCCGACAGGGCCCGGGGCAACAGCGGCAAGGGCACGTGATGGAGGGACTTGAGCATCAGCACGAGGTCGAAGCTGGCTGCCGGAAAAGGGATGTCCTGGGCGCCAGCAGACAGGAAGTCGAGCCCGGCTTGCGGCTGCGCGAGGTTCTTGGCGTGCTGGATGGCATCGACCTCCAGCCCGGTGACATGGCAGACCGGAAAGCGCTGCAACAGGCTGCGCGCCAGCCGGGCGTTGCCGCAGCCGAGTTCGAGGATGCGTTGCCCTGACAGCGGCACCAGTTCGTTCAGCAGCTCAAGCTCGTCCGGCTGCAAGGGAAGTTGGTCAACGGAGTACATCTGGATCGGCTACGGCTTGATGGCTTGCGATCGCTTGATCATACCCCTGTCTGTATTTTCCAGACTTGCACCGCGGCCGCTTGCCGCTCAGTTGCAGGATTCCAGCGCCACCTGTCCGGTCCGCGTTCCTGAGCCATCACCAAGCTGTGTTGGCACTGGCAGCCTCGGCATCAGCGCTGCCCGAAGCGTCCTGACCGTAATCAGGGGCTCTCCAGGAACGCAAATGCGCTGAAGCTGCCGTTTGCATCATGCCAGCCCTGGATTTAGACTGGTCTTGCAGGTGCTCATGCGCATCAGGAGGGGTCAATGAGCGAGCTTGTAGCGCCGGTACCCGCACTTCATGATGCGCTCCTGCTGCTTGCTGCGCCTGCAAGAAACGTCACAGCAGCGCTCCTGCCTGTCTTACCGCGTGGCGCTGAGAGGCCGCAGGCGCTCACCAGCGTCGCCAGCAGGGTGGATACACAATTTGCGGGAGAAATCCTGGAGCCATGGCGAAGATCGAGCCCTATGAAGCGCATGCCGACCGCTACGATGCCTGGTTCGAGCGGCATGAAGCCGCCTACATCGCCGAGTTGTTGGCGTTGCGCCCCTTCGTGCCGCTGAGCGGGCATGGCCTGGAGATCGGCGTGGGCAGTGGCCGTTTTGCTGCGCCGCTGGGGGTGCGGATCGGCATCGATCCCTCGCGGGCGATGCTCGGACATGCGCGTGCGCGTGGCCTCGAAGTCGTCCAGGGCATCGCCGAGGCGCTGCCCTTCGAGGACAGCCGTTTCGACCATCTCCTGGTGGTGACGACCTTGTGCTTCGTCGACTCGCCACAGGCAATGCTGTTGCAGGCGCGGCGCGTGCTGAAGCCAGGCGGTGATCTCGTGCTGGGCTTCATCGATCGCGACAGCAGTCTGGGGCGCCACTACGAAAGTCACCGCGAGGCCAGCGTCTTCTACCGCGATGCGACCTTCTACTCCGCGGGAGAAGTCGAGCGTCTGCTCGTCGAGGCCGGGTTTTATGTCCGATCCTGGGCTCAGACCTTGACCCATGCCCTGGCGGATGACGAGCAGATCGAAGCGGCTCGGCCGGGCCATGGACAGGGTGGCTTCGTGGTCGTTCATGCGAGCAATGACAAGGTCGGGTGAACCCGGCACAAGGCGTGTCAGACTCTTTCTGGACGGCATTGCTTACCAGCCTGGCGGCGGCGGTAGTTACCACCCTGGGCATCTGGACCATACGCCGCTTCGCCGACTGGGGGCACCGCAACAGCGCTTACTTCATGTGTTTCGCCGCCGGGGTGCTGATCTCGGCCTCGTTTCTGCACATGATTCCGCAGGCGTTTGCGCTCAGCCGACACGGACCGACCATGTTGCTCGTCGGCTTCTTCGGCATGCATCTATTCAACCGTTTCATCACCGCCTTCGTGTGCGACCGGGATCCGCAGCGAAAGGATTACGCGCTCGGCCTGCTGCCGATGCTGGGCATCGGCTTTCATTCCTTCATCGACGGCTTCATCTACTCGATCGCCTTCTCCGCCAGCGTGCTGACGGGTTTGCTAGCCACTGTGGGCATGGTGCTGCACGAGTTTCCGGAGGGCATCGTGACCTACCTGCTACTGGTCAAGAGCGGTTTTACCGAGCGCCGGTCCAGCTGGCTGGCTTTCGTGGCCGCAGCAGCCTCGACACCGCTGGGCATGCTGGTTTCCTGGCCGATGGTCAGCTCGATCAGCCAGCCCTCGCTGGGGTTGCTGCTCTCCTTGTCGGCAGGAGTTCTGGTTTACGTGGGTGCTACCCACCTGCTGCCCAGAGCCGAACAGGAGCACCGTCGCTACAGCCTGGTCGCGCTGGGCGGAGGCGTCCTGGTGGCGGCGATCATCGTACTGTCGAAGGCGTGAGGCGGGCACCCTTGCCCGTGGCGGGCCACCAGCCAGCGCCGGGTCAGTACGCCCAGGAGCAGGAGAAAAGACACGATCAGGGCAATCTGGCCAAACACCTGTGCCATGGGTATTTCCACGACAGTGCCCACCAGCACCCGCAGATAGAGGAGCTGGAAACGAAAGGAGCGGCAGTAGCTTCAACTGCCACGAAGAGCCCATGCACTGACCACGCACCACCGGCCTGCCAGCTTGAACTGACAACTGCCAGACCGTCAGTGCGAAACTGACACCATCAGGCGCCTCGCCCATGACGCAGGAAATTGCGCCAGGCACCGATGTTGTCGACCCGGATGTAGCCGTTCTTCTTCAGCAAGAGCTTGGTCATGCCGCTGCGCGTGCCGCTCGCGCATCCGACCACGACGGGTACCCGTCCTGGGTATCTCGTTCAAGCGTCCCGCGAGCTCCTGCAACGGAGTGTTGCGCGTGCCTGGCGCGTTGGCTTGGGCGAATTCAGCCATTGTCCGGACGTCAGGTCGCCCCCTGAGCCAGCAACCGTGGCAGCATGGCCTTGACGCGGCGGGCCGCCCACCACTTGTAGCCGAACCAGGCGGCGACCGCGAGCAGTGGCCAGTATTCCTTGAGGCATATCATCGATTCTCGGGGTGTTGATGCTGGCTTGCGCCGCCGGGCAGCCATGCTGAAAATAAGACCGCCTACAGAAAAACAGAGATCCACCACATCTTCGCCTGCCATACAAGATAGTGCTTGACTATTTCACTGATTGAATACTCCTAATACTCCACCAGGTATACCTTGATCCAGATCAAATTTCTCTTTGGTGTGAGGGCTTACTCTTGGTCTCAAACAGATTTGCAACTGGAGTAGAGAGATGAAACTGAAGATGAAGGCGCTGGTCAGCGCGATGGTGGTGGCAGGCGCCACGGCGGCGGCGAGCTATGCGGTCGGCCAGACCCAGGAACCGATCAGCCCGATCCAGCCCCCGAAGCAGATCAACCTGGGCATGTCCGAGCTCGGCAAGAAGCTGTTCTTCGACCCGCGCCTGTCGAAGTCGGGCTTCATCTCCTGCAACTCTTGCCACAACCTCTCCATGGGGGGCTCTGACAACCTGCAGACCTCGATCGGCGACAAGTGGCAGCAAGGCCCGATCAACTCGCCCACCGTGCTCAACTCGAGCCTGAACCTGGCCCAGTTCTGGGACGGCCGCGCCGCCGACCTCAAGGAGCAGGCCGGTGGCCCGATCGCCAACCCGGGCGAGATGGCCTTCAGCCACACCCTGGCCCTCGACATGCTGGCCTCGATCCCAGCCTACCAGCGCGAGTTCAAGCAGGTCTTCGGCAAGGACAAGCTCGACATCGACCAGGTCACGCTGGCGATCGCCGAGTTCGAGAAGACCCTGGTCACGCCGAACGCACGCTTTGACCAGTGGCTGCTGGGCAAGCAGGACGCGCTGACCCAGGACGAGCTGACTGGCTACAAGCTGTTCAAGGAAAGTGGCTGCGTCGGCTGCCACAACGGCGAGGCCGTCGGCGGCAACTCGTTCCAGAAGATGGGCCTGGTCGAGCCCTACAAGGGCAACGAGAAGGCCGAAGGCCGCTCGGCCGTCACCGGCAAGGATGCCGACCGCTTCAACTACAAGGTGCCGACCTTGCGCAACGTCGAGCTGACCTACCCCTACTTCCACGACGGCGCTGCCAACACGCTGACCGAAGCGGTTGACGTGATGGGCCGCATCCAGCTCGGCAAGAAGTTCACCCAGGCCGAGAACGCCAAGATCGTCGCCTTCCTCAAGACGCTGACCGGCGACCAGCCCAGCTTCCAGCTGCCGATCCTGCCGCCGTCGGCCGATAACACCCCGCGTCCGACACCGTTCAAGTAAACGGACGGTCACGCGAAACTGGCCGGGCAATTGCCCGGCCCCCTCCCAGTCATATTCAGGACATCCACCATGCAAAGCAACCGTCGCGTATTCATGCTGCAACTGGCCACCGCTACCAGCGCGCTGGCACTGGCCTCGCAGGCCCAGGCCCAGGCCATGCTTGACGAGGCATCACCCCAGGCCGCAGCTCTCCATTACAAGGCTGACGCGACCAAGGTCAAGCATGACAAGTACGTCAAGGGCCAGAACTGCGCCAACTGCGCGCTGTACCAGGGTGCGGCTGGCTCCAAGGCCGGTGTTTGCCCGCTGTTCGCAGGCAAGCAGGTCGCAGCCGCCGGCTGGTGCAGCGCCTATGCCAAGAAGGGCTGATCCAGCGGCGCTACCGCCCTGCGGTTGTCAGAACTGCAGCCTGACCGAGCCCTCCTGCTCATGCCATTCCCAAGGCCTTGAGCTTGCGGTAGAGCGTGCGCTCGCTGATGCCTAGCTCAAGTGCCAGTTCGGTCCGGGTGCCGTGCCAGCTCTGCAAGCGCTCGCGCAACTCTTCTATCCGCAGGCGCTGCCAGGAACCGCGCAGTGCGCCGTCGCCGGTGACCTGTGGCAACGAGGATGGTTCGTGCAGGGCGGTTTCCCTGGCTCTGCCCTGTGAGTCTTTCTGCAGGTCCCGGTCGAGCTGCAGCGCCCATTCCACCGCCTCGACTCCGATCAGCGCGCTGTCGCTCAACACGATGGCTCGCTCGAGCAGGTTGCGCAGCTCGCGCACGTTGCCATGGAAAGGCTGGTGGCCCAGCAGCTCCAGCGCTTGCGGCGACAGCTTAATGCGGCGCTGCGGCACCAGGCGGCGCAGCAGGCTGTCGACCAGCAAGGGCAAATCCTCCGCGCGAGCCCTGAGCGGGGGCAGACGGATCGGGAAAGTGCAGAGGCGGTGATAAAGATCCTCTCGAAAGCGTCCCTCGCGCACCATGGTCGACAAGTCGCGGTGCGTGGCCGAGACGATGCGCACATTGGCCTGGCGCTGCTCGGTGCTGCCGACCCGGCGATAGACACCACTCTCGAGTAGACGTAGCAATTTGACCTGCATCGTCAGCGGTATGTCGCCAACCTCGTCAAGAAAGAGCGTGCCTTCGTGCGCAGTTTCGACCAGCCCGGCCTTGGCGCGATGCGCATCGGTGAAGGCCCCGCGTTCGTGACCAAACAGCTCGCTCTCGAACAGGGTCTCGGTCAGGCTCGAGCAGTCGACCGGGACAAAGGGCTTGGCGGCGCGCTGGCTGGAGGCGTGCAGCGTTTGCGCGACCAGGTCCTTGCCGGTGCCAGTCTCGCCGAGCAACATCACGGCGGAATCGGTCGGCGCGACCCGCGTCACCAAGGCCAGCATCTGACGAAAGGCCGGGCTACGCCCGATCAGGCCCTGTGCCTGTGGTTGAAGGTGTGCGTGCTGCACCGTCTCCATTTTCTCGATGTAGCCTGTCAACTCCCCGCTGGGACTCAGCAGGGGAGTCAGCTCGATATTGACGTAGCTTTGACCGCAGGAGGTGTGGTGCAGGTGCAGTATGCGCTCGCGCTGGCCCGACTGGCGCGCGCGCGCCATCGGACAGGACTCACCCGCTTGATCGCAAGGACGGTCGAAGTGATGTGAAACCTCATAGCAGGTTCGGCCAGTCAATTCACCTTCACCGCCGTACAGATGTCGATAGGCCTGGTTGGCCGCGACGATGCGGTAATCGGGATCGCACAGGATGTGCGGCTCTGGCAAGCCCTCGAGAAACGAGGCCAGTTCAGCACGGCCAGGGCTCAAGACCCATTGCGGCTCTGCGTCAGAGGAAGCGGTAAATGTCATGACAGTCCAGGAATTGGCATGGATTATGACAGTATGGCAGATACTGTCTGCCATTTGTCAGGGATTGGAGTGTCGCTGCTGAAGACGTGATGCTGGCGATCCTCCCGCAGGAGTCATCTAAATTGTTGATTGAAATAAAGTAATTCTTGAGTTCAAGATGCGGGTGACAGTTTGGAGCAATTGGCACGTTTCTTGAGTTAATGGGCCTAAACTCAGGAAAGAAGTGTCATGACTGTTGAACTGCCCCTTGATGGATATACCTGTGCCCAGATCGTTGATCCCGAACGTCGTCGCTGGTTGAGCGTTACAGGTGCTGTCGGAGCGGCAGCAGCAGCAGCCACTGCGCTGCCCTTCGTCTCCAGCTTCGCTCCCAGCGAACGCGCTAAGGCGGCTGGTTCGTCAGTCGAAGTCGACATAGCCGACCTGGCACCCGGCGCCATGAAGGTGGTTGAGTGGCGCGGCAAACCGGTCTGGATCATGCGACGCACGCCCGAACAACTCGCCGAGCTGGAGACGATTTCAGGCCTGGCAGACCCGGCGTCGAACCGGAGCGACCAGCCCGAATATGCCAGGAACACGCAGCGCTCGATCAAGCCCGAGATCCTGGTGGCGGTCGGCATTTGCACCCACCTCGGTTGCTCGCCGGTCAGCGTCGCCAAGGGGTCGGCCAACCCGAGCGTGCCACCCGATTGGTCTGGTGGCTTTTTCTGTCCTTGCCATGGTTCGACCTTCGACCTGGCCGGTCGGGTGTTCCTCAACAAGCCCGCGCCGACCAACCTCGAAATCCCGCCGCATTTCTACCTGGCAGACAGCAAATTGCTGGTTGGCGAGGACCAGCCCACGCAGGCTTGATCCAAATTGTGTTTTTCAGCAAGGCGACTCATGATGCTGACTTGGCCTGTCCTGCTGAACGGGCTCTTTTTACAACAGGGCATGTGCATGAAAACTCCATCCCGTCCGCCGGTGCGCAAGCTGGCCTGGGCCGTTGTCATCAAGCTGCTGCTGCTGACCGCGATCTGGTGGTGCTTCCTGGCCGGCCAGAAGGTCGAGGTGGATGCCGAGCAGGCGTCCCGTCATCTGCTGATGCACCCCACAACCGATTCAAACAAGGAGCAAGCTCATGATTTCTGAGCAACTGGTCGACCTGTCGCGACTGCAGTTCGCCGCGACCGCGATGTACCACTTCCTCTTCGTGCCCCTGACCATTGGCATGGTCTGGCTGCTGGTGATCATGGAAAGCGTCTATGTCATGACGGGCAAGACCGTCTGGAAGGACATGACGCGCTTCTGGGGCAAGCTGTTCGGCATCAACTTCGCCCTCGGCGTGACGACCGGCATCACGCTGGAGTTCCAGTTCGGCACCAACTGGGCCTACTACTCGCATTACGTCGGCGACATCTTTGGCGCGCCGCTGGCGATCGAGGGCCTGATGGCCTTCTTCCTCGAGTCGACCATGATCGGGCTGTTCTTCTTTGGCTGGGATCGGTTGCCCAAGACACAGCATTTGCTGGTGACGCTGCTGATGGCCATCGGCACCAACCTGAGCGCGCTCTGGATCCTGATCGCCAACGGCTGGATGCAGAACCCGGTCGGCGCCGAGTTCAGCTTCCAGACCATGCGCATGGAGATGACCGACTTCTGGGCCGTGGTGTTCAACCCCGACGCCCAGGCCAAGTTCGTGCACACGGTCTCGGCGGGCTACGTCACGGGCGCGATGTTCGTGCTGTCGATCTCGGCCTGGTACCTGCTCAAGGGCCGCAACGTCGAGTTCGCCAAGCGCAGCTTCCGCGTCGCCTCGGCCTTCGGACTGGCTTCGGTGCTGAGCGTGATCGTGCTCGGCGATGAATCGGGCTACATGGTCGGCGAGGCGCAGAAGACCAAGATGGCCGCCATCGAGGCGATGTGGGAGACCGAGCCAGCACCGGCCGGCTTCAACGTGCTGGCCTGGCCGAACGAGGCCAGGCAGGCCAACGACTGGGCGATCGAGATTCCCTGGGTCATGGGGCTGATCGGCACGCGCTCGCTCGACAAGGAGATTCCCGGCATCAAGGAGATCAAGGCCGAGAACCGCCTGCGCATCGAAAGCGGCATCCACGCGGTGGTCGCGCTCGAGGCGCTGCGCAAGAACCGCCAGGATGCTGATGCTCTGAAGCTGTTCGAGCAGCACAAGGCCGACCTGGGTTTTGGTTTGCTGCTGAAGAAACATGTCGTCGATGTGCGCCAGGCCACGCCCGAGATGATCCAGCGGGCGGTCGACAGCACCGTGCCGCGCGTCGCGCCGATGTTCTGGGGCTTCCGTGTCATGGTCGGCCTGGGTTTCCTGATGCTGGCCCTGTTTGCCCTGAGCTTCTGGAGCACGCTCAAGCCCGGTGGCATGACCAAGCGCCCCTGGCTGCTCAAGTGGGCACTGTGGATGCTGCCGGCGCCCTGGATCGCCTGCGAGCTGGGCTGGTTCGTCGCCGAGTACGGCCGCCAGCCCTGGACCATCTACGGCGTGCTGCCCACGCACCTGAGCGTCTCGACCCTCAGCGTCGAGAGCCTGTACGGTTCGCTGGCCGGCTTCGTCGGCTTCTACACCGTGCTGTTGATCGTCGAGATGTACCTGATGGTCAAGTTCGCCCGCCAGGGGCCTGGCAGCCTGGGCACCGGCCGCTACGACAACGAAGTCCACGCCTGAAGGAGAAGATCCATGTTCGATTACGAAACCCTCAAGCTCATCTGGTGGTTGCTGGTCGGCGTGCTGCTGGTCGGCTTCGCCATCATGGATGGCCATGACATGGGCGTGGGCACCTTGCTGCCTTTCGTCGGCCGCAGCGACATCGAGCGCCGGGTGGTCATCAACACCGTCGGCCCGCATTGGGACGGCAACCAGGTCTGGTTCATCACCGGCGGCGGCGCCATCTTCGCGGCCTGGCCTCTGGTCTACGCGACCGCCTTCAGCGGCTTCTACTGGGCGATGCTCGCCGTGCTGTGGGCGCTGTTCTTCCGCCCGGTCGGCTTCGACTACCGCAGCAAGATCCACAACGCCACCTGGCGCAGCGTCTGGGACTGGGGCCTGTTCATCGGCGGTGCCGTGCCGCCACTGATCTTCGGTGTCGCGTTCGGTAACCTGCTGCAAGGCGTGCCGTTTGAGTTCAACGACTACCTGGTCTCCACCTATACCGGCAGCTTCTGGCAACTGCTCAATCCCTTCGCCTTGCTCGCGGGCGTGGTCAGCAGCGCGATGATCACGATGCATGGCGGGGTCTATCTGGCGCACCGGACCGAAGGCCGGATACAGCACAGAGCCATCAGCGGCGCACTGGTCGCCGCCATGGTGACGGTGGTCGGCTTCCTGCTGGCCGGGCTCTGGCTGCGCTTGGGCGGCATCGAGGGTTATGTCATCACCTCGGTGGTCGATGGCGGGGCCATGCCCGATCCGCTGGCCAAGACCGTCGTGCGCGCGGCCGACGGCTGGTGGCGCAACTACCAGCAGCAGCCGCTGCTATGGCTGCTGCCAGTGATGGCTAGCTGTTCGGCGCTGGTGACCATGGCGCTGCTGATCGCGCGCCGCACGGGCCTGGCCTTCATCCTGTCATCGCTGGCCATCACGGGCGTGATCGGCACGGCGGGTGCCGCCATGTTCCCCTTCATCATGCCGTCGAGCACCATGCCCAATGCCTCGCTGACGGTCTGGGACAGCGTCTCGAGTCACCTGACCCTGGGCCTGATGCTGGTGGCCACGCTGATCTTCATGCCGCTCATCGTGATCTACACCAGCTGGGCCTACCGCGTCATGCGCGGCAAGGTCACCGAGTCACACATCCGCGCCAACGAGCACAGCGCCTACTGAAACGAGGAGAAAACCATGTGGTACTTTGCCTGGATGCTGGGAGTCGGTTTCGCCATCCTGTTCGCCATCCTGAACGCGATGTGGGGTGAGAACGAGGAAGCGCGCGATGCCGCCTTCGCCTCACGGGGGCTACCCCCCGATCCGGGGACAGACAGCCCGGTTGGGCACTGAGGCTGACTGCGATGTCGACGCAAGCCGGGCTGCACTGGCCCTCCCTCCTGGTGGCAATCGTGTTGATGCTGCTGGGCTCGATCGCTCCGGTCTACCTGGCCGATGCACAAGGCCAGGCCAGCCATGGCCTGGCGACGCTGGTCTTCTGGGCCATGAGCGCGGGCTTCGTGCGCGGGGTCGGCTTCATTCCGCGGGCCAGGATTTGGCGCTGGCTGTTCTCGGGCTGGGCTTGTGCCATCGCCCTGGCATCTGCGCTGCTGGTGCGCTGGTTGGCCAGCTGAAACGACGGAGTCACGCTGATCGCGACTGATGGCGTACCGAGACCGCGCATCCACACCCTAGAAAGCAATCATGGCAAATTTAGCATATCAACCAGCCTACGAGCTGATCGGTGGCGCACCGGCCTTGCGCCAACTCGTCAACCGCTTCTACGAGCTCATGGACGAACTTCCAGAGGCCTACACGGTGCGCAAGATCCACCCGGAGAGCCTCGTGGGCAGTGCACAAAGCCTGTTCGAGTTCCTGTCTGGCTGGTTTGGCGGCCCACCGCTCTACAGCAACAAGAAGGGCCATCCGCGGCTTCGCATGCGGCATGCCCCCTATGCCGTCGGGCCGATTGAGCGCGATGAGTGGATGCTCTGCATGCGCATGGCCTTGACCGAGCAGGTCGGGGATGCCGAGCTGCGCGACGCGCTGATCGAGACTTTCCAGAAAATGGCCGACCACATGGTCAACACCGATGGGTCGCCGAACTGCAGCCACCACAGTCACGCTCACGCCTGAAGGCTCAATCTGACCGATTTCATGAACACCTCTGCCACGCAACCTTCCTCCCTGGCACATTTCCCGGTTGCCCTGTTCTCCAGCGTGATGGGACTGGCCGCCCTGACCGTGACCTGGTTCAAGGCCCATCAATTCGGCGCCTTGCCGCTTGAGATCGGCATGACCCTGCGCTGGGCCACGAGTGGGCTCTACCTGTTACTGCTGCTGTTGTTTGGCGCCAAGCTGCTCAGGTATCCCGCCCAGGTCCGGGCGGATCTGGAGCACCCGGTCAAGCTCAACTTCTTTCCGGCGATGTCGATCGGGCTGATGATGCTGGCCTTGCTGTGGTCTGAGCCGGCACCCAGCCTGGCACGCTGGATGTGGAGTGTCGGCGCCGCCGTGCAGCTGGGCTTCACGCTCTACACGATGAGCAGCTGGATTCACCATACCCGCTACGACATCAAGCACGCCAATCCGGCTTGGTTCATCCCGGTCGTGGGCAATATCCTGGTGCCTATTGCCGGCGTGCGCCTGGCACCGGCAGACCTGAGCTGGTTCTTCTTCAGCATTGGACTGGTTTTCTGGCTAGTGTTGATGACGATCGTGCTTTACCGGCTCTTCTTCCATGAGCCACTGCCGGCTCGCCTCACGCCAACGCTGTTCATCCTGATCGCACCGCCTGCGGTCGGCTTCCTGTCCTATGTGGCGCTGGTCGACCAGATCGACGCCTTTGCCCGCATCCTGTATTTTTGTGCATTGTTTCTGACCCTGCTGCTGGCCAGCAATGCGATGCGTTTTTTCCAGCTTCCCTTCTTCATCTCCGGTTGGGCTTACTCCTTTCCGATCGCGGCAATGACCCTGGCCACTTTCGAGATGGCGCAGCGCACAGGGGCGGTTTTTTATGGACTGCTGTCCTGGATCCTGCTGGTCGTGCTGACAAGCGTAGTGGCGCTGCTGTCTTTCAAGACCTTGCAGTCTGCCGCACGTGGTCAGATTTGCATCCCCGACTGAGCTTGACGCCAGCCTGGCCTGCTGCCTGGCCGCGGCACCGTATTGATTCGAAGGTCTGTTATCAATAGGAAACCAATCGACCACATGCCGATGGCGAAGCGGTCGTGACTGCCACACCCACGATGGAGCATCCATGAAAAAAGCACTTTTCACCCTGTCTCTCTGGGTGCCATTGGTCCTGCTGGCTGGGCCGGTGGAGGTCGGCCAGCCTGTTCAGCAGTTCCAGTTCATCTTGCTGCACGGGAAGTTGGTCGACGGAATACATGGAAAGTAGCTGAGTCTTGATGACTGATGATGGATTTATCATATCCCTGTCTGTATATTTTCTGCTGCACATGAAGAGCGTCTTGTGCTTGAGAAAGGTCAATGCAAGGTCATCGCAGCCTGCAATTTTTCCAATGCCAGGCATAGAATCAAGCTATCTAAAATACCCACTAGGGTATGTAGAATGCACTCATTGACGCACAACCTCCGTGCTTCGATACCGGCCACATTGAACGGCCTTTTTCAAACCCGTAAGGAGTCACCATGTCTTTGCCTCGTATCAACGAAGCCGCTCCGGCATTCGCTGCCAACACCACCCATGGCACCCGTTCGCTGGAGGACTACAAGGGTAAATGGCTGATCTTGTTTTCGCACCCGGCCGATTTCACCCCGGTCTGCACCACTGAATTCATAGGTTTTGCCAAGGCAGCAGACCAGTTCAAGGCCATGAATTGCGAATTGCTGGGCCTGTCCATCGACAGCATCTACTCGCACCTGGCCTGGATGCAGAGCATCAAGAACAACTTCGGCGTGGAAATTCCCTTCCCCATCATTGACGACATCAAGATGGAGGTCGCCCAGGCCTACGGCATGATCCACCCTGGTGCGGCTGACACCCAGGCCGTGCGCGCCACTTTCTTCATCGACCCCGAGGGCAAGCTGCGCGCCATGGTCTATTACCCCATGAGCAACGGCCGCTCCATCGACGAGTTCGTGCGCTTGCTGCAGGCCATGCAGACCAGCGATGCCAACAAGATCGCCACCCCCGAGGGTTGGACCCCTGGATGTGACGTGATCGTCCCGCCACCCAAGACGCCTGCCGCCATCGAGGCCCGCAAGGGCGAGGGCTATGACATGAAGGACTGGTACTTCTCCACCAAGTCGCTGTAACCCTGCCAAGACTTCTCCCGACGCCAAATTCCACGGAATGCCGCCGACCGGAGAAGTTTTTTGCGAGGATCAAGCCGTTTCAGCATTGACATGAGGTTTCAGTCTCCAGAATGAACAGCCAATCGCGCCTGAACATCGAATCGTTTTTTGATACCGATACCTTCACTTTCAGTCATATCTTGTGGGATGCTGCCAGCGCACAATGCGCACTGATCGACAGCGTGCTCGATTACGACCCCAAGAACGGCAGAACCAGTACCCATAGCGCCGACCGCCTGATCAAGCGCGTGAACGAACTGGGTCTGCAGGTGCAATGGTTGCTGGAAACCCATGTGCACGCCGATCACCTCTCTGCCGCTCCTTATCTGCACGAAAAGGTCGGTGGTCAACTGGCCATCGGCAGCCACATCACCACAGTGCAGGACGTGTTCGGAAAGCTGTTTAACGCCGGCACCGAATTCGCGCGGGATGGAAGTCAGTTTGACCTCCTGATGCACGATGGTGATACTTTCATAATTGGCACCCTGCCGGCGCGCGCGCTGCATACCCCAGGCCACACACCGGCCTGCATGACCTATGTGGTCAGCGACCCCGCAGCCGTACCGCCGCGGCAGGTGGCGTTTGTCGGTGACACCTTGTTCATGCCGGATTACGGCACTGCACGGTGCGACTTTCCCGGCGGCAGCGCTGCCACGCTGTACCGGTCGATACAAAAAGTCCTGAGCCTTCCTGACGATACCGAGCTCTACCTGTGTCACGACTATCCGCCCGACGACCGGGAGCCTCGGTGCGTGACAACGGTGGCCGAGCAGAAGCGTGCCAACATCCATGTCCATCAGGGCGTGACAGAAGCCGAGTTCGTGCAAATGCGCGAACAGCGCGATGCCACCCTGGCGATGCCGGTGCTGATCTTGCCATCAGTGCAAGTGAACATGCGTGCCGGTCAACTTCCGCCCCCGGAAGGCAATGGGGTGAGCTACCTCAAGATTCCGGTCAACGCGCTGTGAATTCCCGGCTCAGACCCCTGCGCCTGGGCTCATGGCTGGAGGGCATGACATTGCTGCTGCTGTTGCTCGTGGCGGTCCCTCTCAAACGGCTGGCCGCTTGGCCTGATGGGGTGGCGCTGATGGGGCCGCTGCACGGTGCGGCCTTCCTGCTTTACCTGGGTCTGCTGGCTCATGCCTGCTGGATGCGACAGTTGCGTGGCAGGGACGGACTCCTGTTGCTGGGGGCGGCCTTCGTTCCGTTCGGAGCCTTCGTGGTGGGACGGATTTTTGCCCGCGACCCTCTCTAAACCGGTGGCTCACGCCATCACCTTGTACATGTTCCCAATTTTTGCGAGATGCCTGTGAAGTCAGCCCATGATCTGGTGATGGCCGCCAAACAACGATGCCAAGAGGTTGAGCTGGAAAAAGCCGACGCTGCGATACGTCAGGCAAATGTGCTCATCGACGTGCGCGAGCCAGACGAGTATTCGGCCGGTCACTTGACAGGAGCGATCAACTGGCCGCGCGGTCTGCTGGAGTTCAAGCTGTCGAGCTCGCCTGATCTCGAGCAACGGGACCTGAGCATCGTTGTGTACTGCAGGACAGGAGGCCGGTCTGCGCTGGCTGCCTGCTCGATGCTGGACATGGGCTACTTGAACGTGCTGTCGCTGGCTGGTGGATACGAGGCCTGGGTGGCAGACGGACGAGCCACAACCAAGCCAGAACCCCTGGTTTACGACTGAGACCGCCCGATGTCGATCAGCGCCCTGGCCAGTCAATGGTTGCCCGTGCTGCGTTGGGGGCCCAAGTACAACCGCGAGTTCCTGGCAGCCGATGGCGTGGCGGCCGCAGTGGTGACGCTGATGCTGATTCCGCAAAGCCTGGCCTATGCCTTGCTGGCTGGGGTGCCGCCGCAAGCCGGACTGTACGCCAGCATGGCGCCACTGGTGCTGTACGCCCTGTTTGGCAGCAGCAGCACGCTGGCGGTGGGGCCCGCAGCTGTCACGTCATTGATGACTGCCGCCAGCGTGAACGTGGTGGTGGCGCAAGGCAGCGTCAGCTACACCGACGCAGCCATGCTGCTGGCTTTGATCAGCGGTGTGGTGATGGTGCTGATGGGGGCGGCGCGGCTGGGTTTCCTGGCCAACTTTCTCAGCCATCCGGTGATCTCCGGCTTTGTGTCGGCCTCGGGTCTGCTGATTGCCGCCAGCCAGCTCAAGCACCTGCTCGGAGTGCCGCTGAAAGGCGACACCTTGTGGCAGCTGGCACTGAACCTGCCCCTTCAATTGGGCGCCGTTCACTATCCCACCCTAATCATGGGCCTTGCTGTCCTGGCTTTTCTGATTCTGGCGCGCAAGCGGGCCAAGCCGCTGCTCAAGCGCATGGGCGCTTCGGCCTTCGCCGCCGACCTGGGCGCCAAAGCCGCACCCGTGCTGGCCTTGCTGATCAGCATTGGACTGGCTTATGGACTTGATCTGGCCAGCAAGGGCATGAAAGTTGTCGGCCATGTACCGCAAGGCCTGCCTGGCCTGACTTGGCCCAGCAGTACGGGAGCCAACCTGCAGCTGCTGCAAACCTTGCTGGTGCCGGCCCTGCTGATTTCGCTGGTGGGATTCGTGGAATCGGTGTCGGTCGGGCAGTCTCTCGCAGCCAAGCGGCGCGAGCGCATCGACCCCGATGCCGAATTGCGCGCCCTGGGCCTGAGTAATCTGGGCGCCGGCTTGACCGGAGGGTTTCCGGTTACTGGTGGCTTCTCGCGTTCGGTGGTGAATTTCGATGCCGGGGCACGCACTCCGGCCGCCGGACTGTTCACCGCCGCCGGTTTGGCGCTGGCTGCTCTGTTCCTGACCCCGCTGCTCTACCATCTGCCGCAGGCTACCTTGGCGGCCACTATCATGGTGGCGGTGCTGTCCTTGGTGGATCTGGGTTGCTTTGGTCATACTTGGCGCTACGCTCGCTCGGATTTCGTCGCACTGTTGCTGACCTTCACACTGACCCTGCTTGCGGGGGTAGAAGTGGGGCTGATTGTCGGGGTCACGACCTCGGTGCTGCTGCTGCTCTACCGCAGCAGCCGTCCACATATCGCCACCGTAGGCCAGGTTCCAGGGACTGAGCATTACCGCAATGTGCTGCGCCACCGAGTGATCACACAGCCACAGATACTGGGCCTGCGTGTGGATGAGAGTCTGTACTTTGCCAACGCCCGCTACCTGGAAGATCACATCGCAGCCCAAGTCGCCCAACACCCCGCGGTGCGACACATAGTGCTCCAGTGCAGTGCGGTCAACGACATCGATGGCAGTGCGCTCGAAAGTCTGCAAACCATCGACCAACGGCTCAAGGATGCTGGTGTCAAGTTGCACCTGTCAGAAGTGAAGGGACCGGTCATGGACCGCCTGCAGCGCAGCGACCTCCTGAAGCATCTGAGCGGTCAGGTGTTCCTGACACAACACCAGGCGGTTCAGACCTTGACCTTGGCCTCGGCCCCAAGGGCATGAGGTTCATCTGGTACGACTCAAGCCCCAGTGCGACGGAACAATCGGACATGGATGGGGAGTACGAGGCGGGCACCTTCTGGCGTCAGATGCCGTTTGAATTCGGTATGCACGCGGGCCGTTACAGCTTCGCTCAAATCGTGCTGGGCATAGGTGGGGCGCATCATGAGCTGCTCAAAATCGTCAAAACCGCTGAAAAGCATCGGCAGGGCGAAACGCTGCTCGGTCACTGTTTCCCAATCGCCGCTAGTGGTCAAGGCCTTGTCCAGAGCGGCCTGTGCTGCGGCACGCACCACGCCTTCGTCATTGAATATCTTCAGCACCTCGTTGAAGGCGCCATCAACAGCGTACATGGATGGAAGAAGAAAACTCACGGATTACGATCTTTGAATAATACCCTCGCCCGTATAAAGATGCTGACAGGCACGCTTTCCTATATACTGGTAGGGGTATAAATGAGAATTCAAGGGTCGCGTGCTGAAAAACCTGTATTCCAGGCGTAACCCCCGAATGCCTGAACTCTGAATCGAATCCCTGATGAACTTCTTCAAAGAATATTGGCCACTGCTCGCGGTGGCCGCCTGGTTCGGCTACAAGTGGTGGGCGGCCCGCCGTGTCAAGGCCATGCTGCCACGGTTGTTGGCTCAGGGGGCGACCCTGGTTGACGTCCGGACGATGGCTGAATTCGCCCAGGCCAACGCGCCAGGCACGCGCAACATTCCGTTGCAGGAGCTCGCGGGACGCTTGAACGAGATACCCAGGACGGTACCCGTCGTGGTCGGATGCGCGAGCGGCACGCGCAGCGGCATGGCCAAGCTGTTGCTGAAGAAGAACGGCTACATCCAGGTTCACAACATCGGTGCCTGGCGCAATTTCCTCGACCACGCTCGGGACTCCTGAGCGAGCGGCCACCCTGGTCCCACTCCATGTAGACAAGGAAGGAGCATCCATGAAAAAAGCGCTTTGCACCCTATCGCTCTTGCTGACGCTGCCGTTGACCCTGCTTGCGGGCCCGGTGGAAGTCGGCCAACCCTTGCCGGCGCTGTCGCTGAAAGATCAGCACGACCAAGCCTGGCAGCTCACGCCCGAGACCAAGCTGGTGTTGTTCGCCGCCGGACGCAAGGCGTCCAACCTGGTCTTGGCGGTATTGAGCACACAGCCCAAGGGATTCCTGGAGCAGCGCAAGGCGGCCTACCTGGCGGACATGAGCCGCATGCCGGGCTTCATCACGCGCACCTTTGCCATGCCTTCGCTGCGCGCGCAGCCATTCAAGGTCGGCGTGTCGCTGAGCGAAGACACCCTGCGGGGTTGGGCCAGCGAGCCCGAGGCCGTGCTGCTGATCGATCTGGAGCAAGGCCGTGTGAGCCGGATCAGACATGCCAACACCGAGGCGCAACTGCGCCAGGCGCTGCTCCCGCAGCCCTGAGCCCTGAGCCCTGACATTTCACGCCGCTTGCATGCGATAAATCCGTCAATTTCATCAATTTCAAGATTCATCATGAAGAAACTCTTGCTCGCCGCTGCCCTGGCTTGTTCCAGCTGGCTGACCCACGCGGTTGACATGCCGATCAGCGCGCAGGACGCGCTGGCCAAGGTCCAGCAGACCGACAGCCCGGTGTTGTTCATCGATGTGCGTGACCCGGTCGAGATCATGTTCGTGGGTTTCACGGATGCCGTGCACGCCAACATTCCCTTCATGCTGGTCGACCGCACGCGCTGGAACGCGGACAAGGGCGTGTTCGTGGTCGAGCGCAATCCCGCTTTCATTGATCAGGTGCGAGCCGCGCTGCGCGCGCGCGGGCTGGGCGACGATGCCGAGATCATCACCCTGTGCCGCTCTGGCAGCGACCGCGGCGAGCCCAGCGCCCAGTTGCTGCGTGAAAGGGGTTTCCCGAACGCACGCTTTGTCGTCAACGGTTTCCAGGGCGATGCGCGCAAGGAGGGACCGCAAAAGGGGATGCGCACGTTCAACGGCTGGCAGAACTCGGGCCTGCCATGGTCGGCCAAGCTCGATCCGGCCAAGATCCATCGCGTCGACCTGCACTGATGCGCTTGCAGGCGCACTGGACGCACCACCCACTTCCCTTCCCATCCACCAGGAGCTCATCCGATGAAAAAGTCCACCTTATTGCTCGCAGCCAGCCTGCTACCCTTGCTGAGCGCATGCAACTCGATCGCGCCAAACAGTGCAGCGGCGTCTGTCGCCACCACGCCTGAAGCGGCCTGGGTCGGCGAAGCCCGTCAGGTCGCCGGATCGGTGCCGCCCAAGCTGATGGCCGTGCTGAAAACGGAAATGCAGCAAGGCGGACCGGCGCATGCGATCGGAGTCTGCCAGGTCGTCGCACCCAATATGGCGCAGGCGGCCTCACAAGCCACGGGCTGGCAGATCAGGCGCGTCAGCCTGGGTAACCGCAACCCCAAGGCGGTTCCCGACAGCTGGGAGCGCCAGACGCTCGAAACCTTCGAGCGTCAACAAGCTGCTGGTGCCGACGCCTCCAAGCTGGAGCGGGCCGAAGTCGTGACGGAGAACGGTCAGCAGGTCAAGCGCTACATGCGCGCGCTGCCGGTACAGGAAGCCTGCCTGCAATGCCATGGTACCGCCGACAAGCTCGGTCCTGGGGTTGCCGCGCGGCTGAGCGAACGCTATCCCCATGACAAAGGCACTGGCTACCTGCTGGGACAGGTCCGCGGTGCCATGACCCTGCGCCAGAACGTTCAGTAATCCCGAACCCACAGAGGAATCCGCATGAGCACTTTCGACCACGCCGGCCTGATGAAGGACATCAACGCGAACTTGGCCCCGTTGCGCAAATCGCAATCGGAAGCCATGGGCGGCTTTGCCAAGCTGGCCCAGGCCTCGATGGCCGAGGGCACGATCAGTGCCAAGCACAAGGAACTGATCGCGCTGGCCATCGGCATCAGCCAGCATTGCTCGGGCTGCATCGGCTTCCATGTCAAGGCCTTGATCAAGCTGGGCTGCAGCCGGGCCGAGCTCGAGGAGATGCTGACGGTCTGCGTCTACATGGGCGGAGGCCCCTCGCTGATGTACGCGTCCGAGGCGCTTGCAGCCTGGGACAAGCTGCAGCCAGCCCAGGAGTGAGCATTGCAGGGCGGGAAACGTTCAAGCCGATTCAAGCCCCACACACTGGCTGCGCCAGGCCATGAAGCTGATTAAAACCAATAAGAAGAGGCGCCCCATGACCCTGCCTCACATTCCAGCATCCGTTTCCAGCGCGACTGGACGCCGACGCTTCCTCGGTGGCATCGGCGCCAGTTCGCTTGCCGCCTTGCTGCCGGCCGAGGCAGCGCGGGCGTCAGAACCAGTGAAAACTTCGGTTCGCACATCGTGATCGCAGGTGGCGCAGCGGTCGGACTTCACCGACGCCGGTGGCCCTGCCGACTGGTTCCTGATTGCCAGTGTCTACGGCCTGGGACTGGTGTCGACCACGGTATTGGCATGCACCGTGCTGGGTTGGGCCAAGCGCTCCGGCAAGGCCCGCTGAATATCGAATCACCCGAGCTTTACTGCAAGCCCTATGCAGCGGCATGGAGCTGGCAGGACCCAGTCCCGCGCAGGCTTGGGATTTCAGGAATCCTCGTCAAGCGCTCCGATCGGCGGCAGCCTGACCCGTCACGGGGGTGGGTCAGGCTGCTCCAGCCTCAGAACTTGATGTTCAAGC
>NZ_PVLR01000024.1 GCF_002980625.1 Malikia spinosa
GCCCAAGGCCGTAGTGCTCCTTGGCGCCGGACAAAGTTCATAACACGCTCTAGATAGACCAGGAATCGATAACCGATCAAAGTGCGACCAGAAGCCCGTCGGGTGATGGCCCGCGTCACGTAGCGCGGATCCAGCCGATCGAAGGGATCAAACAGTGCGGCGCACAAACAAAAACGCCCGTCGCGGGTAGCGACGGGCGTCATGTATTGGAGCGGGATAAGAGACTCGAACTCTCGACCTATACCTTGGCAAGGTATCGCTCTACCAACTGAGCTAATCCCGCATCTGAATCTGGCTCCTCGACCTGGGCTCGAACCAGGGACCTACGGATTAACAGTCCGGGTGAAGGCCTGCTTTGCGCTTGGATGACGGGGCGGGAACCGTTGCCGGAGGCCGATTCAGGTCAGGGCGTTGTCCCGATGGCACGTCACCAGATCGTGACCAGTAGCCCGCGATGGCTCAGTCTAGCGCGGTCTCCCGACCGCACCTAGATCATTTGCCTGAAGTGCGGTTCATGATCGTCGTAGCCGCCTTGTTGACGCGCTCCATGCGGTTGGTGGCGCGGGTTTCAAATGCCTTGGCAGATCGAAGCGCGCGCCCATGCTTTTCCTCTTCTAGATCGGATTGCTCAAAAATTCTCACCTGGCCGACCCAACTAGCTCTGGTCGCCACAAAACTAGAACGACTTATCCGGACACGCTCTGCCGTAGACCTTGATCATTTCGGCGCGTATGGCCACCCAGTCGAAAGCCATGGAGTCTCCTTCCGCTCAGTCAGCCTCGGGCTCTGCGTCCGGCACTGCCACGATGTCGGGTTGGTCGATGAGCTGGTCGTAGTTGAAGGTCATGAGAGTGGACTCGCCGCGAACGAGCTCGGTCCCACTCATGTCGAAGTCTTTGTGGCCGGTCCTGCCGTATCGCAGTTGATGCTCGACATTCGCCCAGGTGTTCGGCCACAGGGCTGTGGTGAACTTTCCCACCTCGAGCTGTTTGCGATCTTCAATGTGCATGGGCAGCGCGATTTGGAAGACGTGATTGCTGAGCTGCAAGATGAACTGAATGTAGAGGCAATCGTCGGGGCTCCCCAGCTTGCGCCGTAGCAGCCAGCAGGCTACCCCGTCGTTGGGCACTGGGCCTGGCGCGAATTGGTAGAGGATGCTGAGCGGCCGGTAGGGATAGCTCTCAAACGTGTGGGTCGGCAGAAGAATCCACTTCTTCAAGTGAGCGCACCGATACTCCACGTCGGGAGGCATCACCGCAATTGCCATTTTCACCAAGCATTTGAAGACGCCCATTGGCACGTAGGCTGGCCGGTCGAGCGTGAGTTTGACGGTCTTGGTCGCTTCGTCGAGCTCGTGGCGGACATCGTTGGCTCCCATGAGGATCTTGAGGTCATGGCGCACGGCGCCCGAGCCCGTCTCGGCCGGCGTGGAGGCGACAGTAGCGTCGATACGGAACTTCTTATCGTTGGACTTGATGGAGGGGACGCCTTCCTTACCCTTGATGCGGCCCAAGCTCCGCCAAGGCAGCGTCCACTTGCCGAAGTCGTCTTCGATCCGCTTGGCGAAGTCCCCATTGCAGGTGTCGCACTCCTCGTAATCGAAGAGCCAGTCGTTGCCCACTTGGTCCGGAATGGCATGGGCGAGCTTCTTGAACTTGACCTCCGGCGCGGCCCGCCCGCAGTAGCGGCAAACCTGCTTGGCCTTGTCGCCGAGGTAGACGCGCTCGCTGTCCGGCCGGAAGGCGAACATGTTGGCGATTTTGTACCGAGTATCGAACCATTCAAGGCGCTCGACCATGGCTTTTTTGATGTCTGCACGGAGCTGCACGGCGTTTATTTCGGCAGACTGCGTCATGGCTTCCTCCTTGATCTGGCGTGCGACTGTTCAGCGCGAGCTGCCACTATACTCACAGCGACACCCATGTGCAGCTCATGGTGTCAAACCATCTACCTATACACCCCCATGCCAGGTTTGACACCGACTTGACCGACGGCCATGCGCAAGGCCCGATCGGTTCCCGGCTCCAGCAGCGTGATCTGGTGCGCTCGCCCGGGCAAACGGCTGACGTTGACCAGGCGCAGTTCCTCCAGCCGGACCAGACCATCGTAGAGGGCGTCGCGGCTGACGCCGTCGAGCATCCGGCGCGTCATATGCACGAGAGGCAGGCCACGGCGCGAGCACAGGGTGTAGAGCAGCAGCGCGATGTGAAGCGACTTGCCCGGCAGGATGGCGGCGGCCTGGAGCCAGTCGAGCCGCACAGGCGTCAGGGTGGGAGAGTGCATGGGGGTTGTGGCGCAAGGCGATAGGGAGATATCGGACTGTTGCCGGACCTGCCAGGGACCGGGCATTCGGGGCCGCGTGATGGCCACAGCTCGGAGCGACCGGGTGACGCTGGTCCGGGCGGATGGCGGGGCTGGAGCGGAACCGATCAGGACAGCGAAGCAGGCCACTAAGGCCGCATTGACCGGTTTCTGGTCGGGGGAAGGGCGCGATACCACACGGCGATGTCCCACCCTGGCCGGCAGCGGACCTGGGATGGACCAGGAGGAGACAAAAGACCAGATCGTGACCAGCAACCACCCGCACGATGGCCCCCGCGTCACGCTGCGCGAATAGGGCCAATAGGACGACGTGAAGGTGCGGGACGGACAAACAAAAACGCCCGTCGCTTTGGGCGACGGGCGTCATGTATTGGAGCGGGATAAGAGACTCGAACTCTCGACCTATACCTTGGCAAGGTATCGCTCTACCAACTGAGCTAATCCCGCATCTGAATCTGGCTCCTCGACCTGGGCTCGAACCAGGGACCTACGGATTAACAGTCCGGCGCTCTACCGACTGAGCTATCGAGGAATCTACCCGTGATGAGGGTGTCATCACAGGCATCAGTATCAAATTGTTGGCTCCTCGACCTGGGCTCGAACCAGGGACCTACGGATTAACAGTCCGGCGCTCTACCGACTGAGCTATCGAGGAACAGCCTTGAATTATAGCCAGGTTTTTGCGGTTGTTGCAGCGCGGCTCAAATTTTCTGCAGTGCCTCCCAGCGCTGCAGCAGCGCGGCGGCGCTGGCCTCGGGTTGTTCGGCGCCGGTGATGGCGCGCACGACCGCGACCGAGCCGACGCCGCTGGCGGCGATCTCAGGCAGCTGTTCGGCGCTGATGCCACCGATCGCGACCAGGCTGCGCGTGCGCATCAGCCGCGCGTAGGCCTGCAGCCGGCCCGTGCCCTGCGGCGGCGTGACCATGGCTTTCAGCGTGGTCGGGAACACCGCGCCCAGCGCCAGGTAGCTCGGGTTGACCGCGTCGGCGCGCAGCATTTCAGCGTAGCCGTGCGTGCTGAGTCCCAGCCGCAGGCCGGCGTCGCGGATCTCGCCCAGTTCGGCCGCCGACAGTTGGTCGAGGTCTTCCTGGCCCAGGTGCACGCCGTAGGCGCCAGCCGCGATGGCTTCGCGCCAGTGGTCGTTGATGAACAGCAGGCTGGCCGTTCCCTGCACGGCGGCGACCGCGGTGCGGATCTCGGCGCGCACGGCGGCGCCATCTTGCGACTTGAAGCGCAGCTGCACCGTCGGCAGGCCGGCGCGTGCTATGCGGCCGACCCATTCGGCGCTGGGCAGCACCGCGTAGAGGCCGAGCTCGTGCGGGCAGGGGGCAAAGGCCGGACCCGCCACTCCCTGGCCTGGTTGTTCGGCGATGCCGAAATCCAGCGGGTCGCAGGGCCAGCACTCAGTGGCGAAGCGGCCGGTGCGTTCGCTCTGGCGTTGCCAGGCGCTTGCCACTACCTCGGCATCGGTCGGGATGAAGCCGAGCCGGCGCGCGGCGGCGTAGCAGACCGCGTAGGGGCTGGCGTCGGCAGGAACAGCCTGCCGATCGGCGTTGCTGTCCAGGCCGAGCGCGGCGTGGTGCCGCAAGATCTGCTGCATCAGTTCGAGGGGGGTACTCATGGCGGACTCAGGGCTGGTGCCAGAAGGGGGTGCCGAGCACCGGGGTGCTGGGCTGGGCGGCGTCCTGCGCGGTCATCGCACCGGCCAGGAAGGCGCTGCGGCCGGCCTGCACCGCGTCGGCAAAGGCGCCGGCCATGGTGACGGGTTCCTGCGCTAGCGCGACCGCGGTGTTGAGCAGCACGGCGTCATAGCCCCATTCCATCACCTGGCAGGCGTGCGAGGGCAGGCCCAGGCCGGCATCGACGATCAGCGGTACGTCGAGGCGCTCGCGCAGCGTGCGCAGCGCATAGGGGTTGATCGGGCCGCGGCCGGTGCCGATCGGCGCCGCCCAGGGCATGACGGCCTGGCAGCCGATGTCGACCAGGCGCTGGCACAGCACCAGGTCGTCGGTGCTGTAGGGCAGCACCTTGAAGCCGGACTTGATCAGGCGCTCGGCGGCCTCGACCAGGTTCAGCGTGTCGGGCTGCAGCGTGTAGTCGTCGCCGATCAGCTCGAGCTTGATCCAGTCGGTCTCGAACACCTCGCGCGCCATTTCGGCGGTGGTGATGGCTTCCTGCAGGCTGTGGCAGCCGGCGGTGTTGGGCAGCACCGGCACGCCCATCTTCTTGAGCAGCGGCCAGAAGCCCTGGCTGGCGTCGAGGCCGCTGGCACCCTGGCGCCGCAGCGAGGCGGTCAGCATGCAGGGCTGGCTGCGCGCCACGGCGGCTTCAAGCACGGCAGGCGAGGGGTAGCGCGAGGTGCCCAGCAGCAGTCGGCTGATGAAGGTCTCGCCGTAGAGGACCAGCGGGTCTTGGATGGAGGCGGCTGTGGTCATGGTCTTGATCGGGGTTTGGGGTAGGCCGGGGCTGTGGCCGCAGGGGGTACTCAGCCGCCAGTCACGGGGGCGATGATTTCGATCTTGTCGCCTTCGGCCAGCGCCGTCTGGGCGTACTGGCCGCGCGGCACGAAGCGCAGGTTGAGCGCGGCGGCGAACGGGCCGCTGGCGGCAATGGCTTGCACCGCGTCGGCCAGGGTGGCGTGGTCGGGCAGCTGGTGGACCTGGTTGTTGATGAGGACTTGCATGTTGGGGCTCAGGCCGGGGTGGCGGCCAGGGTGGTGAAGCGCAGCTGCAGCTGTTCGGCCAGTTCGGTGCTGCCTTGCTGCATCCATTCGAGCACGGCGTCGAGCATGGCCGGCGAGATCATGAAGCCATGCCGGTACAGGCCGTTGACCTGCAGCACGCGCGGCGCGACCTCATGCACCGCCGGCAGATTGTCGGGCAGGGTTGGGCGGCAATGTGCGCAGAGCTCCAGGATACGCCCCTCGCCAAAGCCGGGGTGGACCGCGTAGGCGGCGCTGAGCAGCTCGAGCGTCGAGCGCACGCTGGCCGGGCTCATGTCGTCGCTCTCGATCTCGGTGGCGCCGATCACGAACACATGGTTTTCCTTCGGCGCGATGTAGATCGGATAGCGCGGGTGCAGCAGCCGGGTCGGGCGCTGCAGCGTGACATCGGGCGCGTGCAGGCGCACGACTTCGCCGCGCACGCCGCGCAGGGCTTGCGGTGCCTGCCAGTCGGCGCGCGCGCCCAGGCCGCGGCAGTCGAGCACCCAGCCGCCCTGGTCGGACTGGATGTCCTGCGCCTGTTCCAGCGTCAGCGCGGTATTCCATTCGATGCTGATGCCGCGCGCGGCCAGTGAATCGACCAGTGCGGCCAGCAGCTGACGGTTGTCGAGCTGGCCTTCCTCGGGCAAGTACAGGCCTTGGTGGAAGCGCTGCGCCAGCGTGGGTTCGAGCTCGGCCAAGCCGCGGCCGTCCAGCGTCCGCGGCTTGGGCAGCTCGGGCAGGGCGCGGCCGGTCTGGGCCAGCAGGCCCGAGAAGCGCTGCGCCTCTGGCGCGTCCTGGCGGTGCCAGACGATCAGCGTGCCGTTGCGCTGGAAGTAGACCGGGCGCGTGAGGCCTTTGATCAGCTGCGGCCAGCGCGTCAGCGCGTACTGGCCCATCGCGACCACGCTCGGCTCGGTGATGGCGGATTCGGCCAGCGGCGCCAGCATGGCGGCGGCGACCCAGGCCGCGGCACCGCTGCCGTCGGGCTGGCCGGCATCGACGAGGCGGACCGGGTGGCCGGCCTGCGCCAGCGACAGCGCGAGCAGACGGCCCATCAGGCCGGCGCCGAGCACCAGCACGGGCAGTTGCGATTGGACGGATTCAGGCATGGCGACACTCCTTCTGGACCAGAGAACAGGCAGCGCCCGGGCGCTGCGGGATAATTTTGCGATGAGCCAAGATTCCACTCTTCATTACGCACGCGTCCTGACCATTGCCGGCAGCGATTCCGGTGGCGGCGCCGGCATCCAGGCCGATCTCAAGACCTTCGCCGCGCTGGGCTGCTACGGCATGAGCGCGATCACGGCGCTGACGGCGCAGAACACGGTCGGCGTGCGCGCGATCCACGGCGTGCCGGCCGCCTTCCTGAAGGAGCAGATCGCCGCCGTGATCGAGGACATCGGCGTCGATGCGGTCAAGATCGGCATGCTGCACGCGCCCGAGATCGTCGAGGTGGTGGCCTGGGCCATCGATCACTACCAGCTGCAGCAGGTGGTGCTGGACCCGGTGATGGTCGCGACCAGTGGCGACGCGCTGATCCGGCACGAGACCATTGCCTCGCTGGTGTCCGAGCTGTTCCCGCGCGCCACGCTGGTCACGCCCAACCTGGACGAGGCCGCGCTGCTGCTGGGCCGTCCGGTGCGCGAGGTGGCCGACCTCGACGCCGCCTGCGCTGATCTGCTCGGCCTGGGTGCCAAAGGCGTTCTGCTCAAGGGCGGCCATCTGGGCGGAGAACAACTCACCGACCTGCTGGCGCGGGCCGACCAGCCCGCCGACCAATGGCTGCGCCTGAGCGGTCCGCGCATCGCCACCCGCAACTCGCATGGCACCGGCTGCACCCTGTCCTCGGCGATTGCTGCCCACTTGGCGCTGGGCCTGGAGCTGGCCGAGGCCGTCCAGGCGGCGCATGCCTATATCCGTGGCGCGATCGCCGCTGGCGCCCAGGTGCGCACCGGCCAGGGCCATGGACCGCTGAACCACGGCTATGCCCCGCTGCCGATGCGGCTGCTGCGCGCACAGGACTGAGTCGCGCTGTCGCTTCATGACATCACCAGGCCGCCGTCGACGATCAGGGTCTGGCCGGTCATGAAGCGGCTCCAGTCCGAGGCCAGGAACAGCACCGGGCCGGTCACGTCCTCCGGCGTGGCGATGCGGCCCAGCGGGGTGCGCGCGATGATCTGCTCCTTGACCGCCTCGCGAGTGGCGCGGCTGGACTCGGTCGGGCTGACCAGTCCGGGTGCCACGCAGTTGACCCGGATGCCCAGGCTGCCGAGCTCGCTGGCGAGCTGGCGGCTGAAGCCCATCAGCGCCGCCTTGGCCGTGGCGTAGTCGTGGTAGGGCAGGCTGGGCTGCTGCACCAGGTCGGTCACGAGGTTGACGATGCTGCCCTGCAGCCGCTGGCGCATGGCCGGCAGCACGGCCTGGCACAGCTGATAGCTGGCCTGGACCGCGCCGTCGAACTGGCTCTGGTAGGCGTCCCAGGGGGTTTCCCAGAAGCGGGCGCGGGTTTCCGGGTCGAAGCGATACGGCGCGAAGGCGTTGTTGACCAGCACATCGATGCGTCCGGTCAGCGCCAGCACCTCGTCGACCATGGCGCGCACGGCGGCGGGGTCGCGCACATCGGCGGCAATCGCCCAGGCCGGCACACCGTGCGACTCGCAGCGCGCCACCACTTCGCGCGCGGCATCGGCACGCTCGCGGTAGTTGACCACCACCATCGCGCCTTCGCGCGCGAAGGCCTCGGCGATCGCGGCGCCGATGCCCCGGCTGGCGCCGGTCACCAGCACCACCTGCTGCTCGAACGCCCGCTTCATGGCTTGATCGGCAGCAGGTCGGCTCCGACGATGCTGGACACCGCGATCTCGCGCGACAGCACGCCCAGCTCGCGGTAGACCTGCAGCCCGCGCTGCAGCATGGCGCTGTCGAGGCTGCCCAGGCCCTTCTTTTGCGTCAGCGCCGAGATGCTCGACGCATTGCGCAGCTTGATCACTTCCAGGTTGATAGCCTCGTTCTGGCCGTCAATGGCGACGCGGGTCGCCAGGCGGGCGGCTTCCTCGGGGGTGCGCATCATCCATTGCGCGCTGTCGCGAAAACCCGTCAGGAAGCGGCGCAGCAGCGCCTTTTGCTGCTGGTAGGTGTCCTCGCGCACCACCAGCAGGTCGCTGCTGAGGTTGAGCTGCTGGCGCACTTCCATCACGTTGACCTCGCCCAGGCCGCGCTGGCGTCCCACCAGCAGGCCGGTGTCGGTGGCGGCGGTGGCATCGACCTGGCCCTGCATCAGCGGTGCGAAGTTCAGCAGCCCGGTGGGCACCAGCGTGATGTCGGCTTCGCTCAGTCCTGCCGAATGCAGCAGCACCTGCAGGTTCTGCCGCGTGCCACTCGACAGGCTGTAGACGCCGACGCGCTTGCCCTTGAGGTCAGCCGGCTTGGTGATGCCGCGCGACTTGAGCGACACCACGTTGAAGACGTTCTGCGGATAGACGTCGTAGATCGCGCGCAGCTTTTCGCCCTTGTCGAGCGCGGCAAACAGCGAGCCCGGATCGGTGAAGGCGACATCGGCCTGGCCGCTCAACAGGTTGCGCAGCGCGTCGCCGCCGCCGGCGCCCGGCAGATAGCTGAATTCGATGCCCTGGGCGCGGAAGAAGCCCTTGTCGGCTTCGACCAGCAGATTCGTGATCTCCGAGATCGGCTTGCTCCAGCCGGCCAGCACCACCTTGTCGAGCGGCTGGCCCTGGGCCTGCGCCAGGTTGACCAGGTCGCCCAGCGGGCCGAAGCCGCTGACCAGTCCGCCCACGGCCAGATAACGTGCCAGACCTTGGGCCAGATCGCGTCGTGAAAGCTTGTGCATCAGAGTATTCCTTGGGTTGAAAAACCAGTGTGTGTCAGTCAATGCCAGCGTCGCTCCAGCGCACCGAGCAGGGCGTAGGAAGTGATTCCCAGCCCCGCGATCAGTGCCAGCGCGGCGAACATCAGCGCGGTGTCCATCGAGCCCTGGGCGCCGATGATGACCGCCCCCAGGCCATGGCTGGCGCTGATGAATTCGCTGACCACGGCGCCGACCCAGGCCAACACCAGCGCCACGCGCAGGCCGGCAGCCAGGGTGTGGCGGCCGGCTGGCAGCTGCAGCCGCCACAGGGTCTGCCAGCGGCTCGCGCCCAGCGCCCGGAACAGTTCGAGCTGGCGCGCATCGGTCTGATCCAGCGCGCTCAGCGTGTTCTCGAGCAGCGGGAAGAAGCAGATCAGCGCCGTCATCACCACCGTCGGCAGCAGGCCGAAGCCGAACCAGACGATGAACAGCGGCGCCAGCGCCAGCTTCGGCGTCACCTGGCTCAGCACCAGATAGGGAGTGAGCCAGCGGCGCAGGCGCCGGCTTTGTCCGAGCAAGAGGCCGCAGCCAAAGCCCAGCGCGGCGCCCGCGGCCAGCCCGAGGCCGACCGACAGCAGGGTCTGGGCCAGATGCGGCCACCAGTAGCCAGTCGCAAAACCCTGCCCGAGCGCGCGCGCGATCTGCGACGGCGCCGGCAGCACCAGCGCCGACAGCTGCCACCAGCCAGTCGAGAGCTCCCAGGCCAGCAGCAGGCCCAGGCCAAGCGCGGCCGATATGCCAGCATCAAGCAGGCGCTTCATCGCGTGCGCTCCAGTTGCCGGCGCAGGTGGGCGCATTGGGCATGGAAGCTGTCCGCGTCGCGCCAATCGGCGCTGCGCGGGCGTTCGGCGCCAACCTGCAACTGGGCCTGCAGTCGGCCGCGGTCCAGCAGGCTGACCTGGTCGCCCAGGAAGGCCGCTTCGCTCAGGTCATGGGTTACGAACAATACCGTGCTGCCCTGTTCGGCGCAGACCGCCAGCAGGTCCTGCTGCAGTTCCTCGCGCGTCAGCGCGTCGAGCGCGGCAAACGGCTCGTCCATGCACAACAGCGCGGGCTGCTGCATCCAGGCTCTGGCCACCGCGACCCGGCTTTGCTGGCCGCCCGACAGCTGCGAAGGCCGGCGCTGCGCCTGCTCCGCCAGCCCCAGTCGCTGCAGCCAGTGCTGGGCCAGTTCGCGGTCTGCTTGGGTCACGCGCTGCTTTAGCGAAATCGGCAGCAGCACGTTGTCGAGCACGCTGAGCCAGTCGAGCAGGGTCGGGCGCTGGAACACGAAGGCGACTTCGCGCAGCGGGCCGCGCACCGGTTCGCCGCGCCACAGCACCCGGCCGCTGCTCGGCAGCAGCAGGCCGGCGGCGAGCTTGAGCAGGCTGGTCTTGCCGCAGCCGCTGCGGCCCAGCAGGCAGTGGAATTGCCCGGCCGCCAGCTGCAGGTCGATGCCGTGCAGCACCGGCTGCCCGTCCGCATAGGCAAAGCCGATCTGCTCAAGGCGCAACAGGGGCGTCGCTTCAGATTTCATAGTCAGTCAGGCGTTCGGCCAGCGCTTCGGCCGAGGCTTCCAGATCGACCAGCGTCACCAGGTCGAGCAGGCTCGGGCGGCCGTCGTTGTGCCAGCCCGGCGCCGGCTGCGCCATCTGGCCGATGGCGCTCAGGCGGGTGACCCCCACCGCGGCCAGCTGGCCGGCCAGCGCCTGCAGCTGCTCCGGCGCCAGCGCCAGGCCCGCGCTTTGCAGATAGCGCCGCTGCGGCGCCAGACAGGCCGGCAACTGGTCCAGGCTGTCGAGCGCCACCACCTGCACGCAGCGGTGCAGCGGGCCGGGCGCGATCGGCGTCGGCCGGTCGCGGTAGACCACGTTCCAGCTGTGTTCCGGGTGGCCCAGCAGTTGCACGCTGGCGTCGTCGAATGCCGCCCATTCCAGGCTGCTGCGCCATTGCGCGATCTGCGCCGCTTCCGCCAGTCCGGGCTGCGGGCGTGGGAATTTGGCTTGCAGCTGCTGCAGCCCGGCCGCCAGCCGTTGGGCGAATTCCTGCGGCGTGACCTGGCCGCCGCGCTCGACGTAGAACACCTGCGGCGAGTAGCAGCCCTGCTGCTCGTGCCGGACCAGGTCATCGGCGGCCAGCCGGGCGATGGCTGGCGCACGGCCCGCGCTGAGCGCGCAGCGGCCGACGACACCAAAGCTCAGCTTGTGGCCGTGCGGCAGGAAGCGCACGCCGGGCGGCATCTGCGCCTGCAGGTCGCGCAAGGCCGCATCGCCGCCATAGGCCAGCACGGTATCAGCCTGTTGCCAGACGGCGCGCGGGGTCTGGCTGTCCTGCCGGTCCCACCACAGCACCGCGACGGCGGCGCCCAGGCGCGGCTCCAGCCGGGCCAGCGTCTGGGCGAACACCGTGGCAAACACCGGCTCGCCGGCCGAGACCTTGCCGATGTTACCGGCCTTGGCCAGCAGGCCGCAGACCAGGCTCCACAGTGGCAGGCCCGGCACGTTGCCGGCCCAGACATGGGCCAGCAGATCGGGCCCTTCGGCATGGGTCCAGCCACCGGTCACGCGCGGCTCGAAGCCGTCGAGCAGCGCCGGATTGCCGAGGTCCTCGACCAGGAAACGCTGCAGCTGCAGCGCGCGGAAAGTCCGCAGCGTGGGGCCCAGGTTGACCCGGATCATCTCGGGCGAGAAGCCGGTGCTCAGCGGCAGCCAGCGCAGCAGCAACTGATGTTCAGGCGATGCCGGGTCGAGCAGCTGCTGGATCACGCGGTCGATCGCCTGCACGATGTCGCGCACCGGCAGCGCGCGCAGGCCCTGGCGTCCCTGCCCGCGCACCTGATCGCACAGCGCCTGCAGCTGATCGGGCGTCAGCGCCGGCACCTCGAAGGCATGGCCAGCGGGCAGCTGCGGCGCCGGCAGCTCGCGCCAGACCAGGTGATCGGCATCGAGCCCTGGCAGATGGCCGACCCGGAAGACTCCCAGCGTCATGCGCGCGCGGCCTGGACGAAGGACTCGACCGCCAGCGAGCAGCCCTTGGCCTCGGCGCCTTCGGCACGTCCCAGCAACTGGAAGCCGTCAGGTCCGACGATGCCGACATCCTCGGTCAGGATGCTGAGCACTGAGTTCCAGTTGGCCAGATCGGTGTGCACCAGGATGCCGCGCTCGCCGTCGGGCACCGACTGGCCGGTGAGCGGGTCGATGGCACGGGTGCGCATCCAGTGCGGGCCGCGCTTGACCGAGGGCAGCACGGCATTGCCGCGGTCGTAGCACTGGGTGCTGAGCTCGGTCATGCCGTACATGTTGAGGCAACGCTCGCGCGACACGCCGAACACCTCGGACAGCTGGGCGTAGAAGGGCTCCATCGGGATCTCGCGCGAGCGACCCTTGAAGCCGCCGGTGTCGAGCAGCCAGCTGCCCGCCGGCAGCCGGAAGTCCTCGTTCAGGCCTGCCAGTGCATCCATCAGGTGCACGAAGCTGTAGCTGGCGCCCAGCAGCGCGACCGGCTGCTGGTCCCGGCGGGCGCCGCGCAGGAATTCCAGCAGGCCGGCCTCATCCATGCCTTCGAGATTCCAGTAATGGCCGCTGCCGGGTCGACCGAAGTCCTGCCGGCAGAGTTCGAGGTAATGCGCCAGCGAGGAGTTCGGCAGCGCGGTCTCGTCCGGGAACAGGATGGCCATGCGGATCGGGGTCGGCCCGGCACAGTCGGCAAAGTGGCGGCGCATCGAGGCGTCATAGACCCGCAGGTCGGGGTGGTAATGGCGCCCCTTGTGCTCGTCGCCGCCGGTGGTGCCGCTGGTCATGAAGACGCGCTCGCAGGCCTGGATCGGGGTGCAGCTCAGCGTGAGCTGCTTGAAGCCGTTGACCGGCACCGCCGGGATGTCCTGCCAGCGGCGCACCGTGGCCGGGGTGCGGCCGCGCGACTGGCAGAAGCGCGCATAGGCCGGGTTGTGGCGCACCTGGTGCGCGAACAGGCGCAGGGCCATGACATTGAAGGCCGCGTCGTCCGTGTCGGGCAAGGCGATGAAGTCCAGCAGGTCCTGGATCAGGTGGGTCGTTGCCATGGCAGCTTTCGAGAGCGGGGCTGCCAGGCCCGGCGCGGCGTCATGAAGGCGACCGCAGATCCGGGACCAGCTTCCCTGCGCGAGGATTACCTCAATCAGGTTCAAAGGGACTTTCTCAGCCGGCGCCCCGATGGATGCCAACACCCCCAGCTTCAGGTCCTGAGCAAGCAGGACGCTGAATATTCTACGTCCGGGCCGATGACCCTGCCACGCCCAGCAGCTCGTGCAGGCGCGGGCTGGTGGTGGTGTACTGCAGCAGCTGGCGCTGCTCGGGGCGCAGATAGGCCGCCAGCGCGAAGGCCGCCAGGGTCGCCTCGTGGAAGCCGCACAGCAGCAGCTTGCGCTTTCCAGGATAGTGGCAGATATCCCCGACCGCGTGGATGCCAGCCAGGGCGGTGGCCTGGGTCGCCGGATCGACTGTGAGCAGTTTGCGCTCCATGGCCAGCCCCCAGTCTGCTATCGGACCCAGCTTGGGGCTCAGGCCCAGGCGCGGCAGCAGCGCATCGACGGCCAGCGTTTCGCTGCTGTCGTCGCCGGTGGCGATCTGCAGCGCCACTAGCCGGCTGCCCTCTGCCGCCGTCTCGATGCCGACCGGCTGGCCGACCTTGAGTGTGATCACGCCACGGGCCACGGCCTGCTGCAGCGCCTGTTCCAGCGCGGCTTCGGCCTTGAACCTGCTATTGCGGTGCAGCAACGTGACGCTGGCGCAATGCCCGCTGTCGGCCAGCTGCAGCGCGGTTTCGAGCGCAGCGTCCTCGCCACCCATCACGATCACACGCTGACCTTGCAGCCTGATCGCATCGGTCTGGTAGTAGTGGATCTGGCTGCTCTCGAAGGCCGATAGTCCGTCGATGGCGACCCGGCGCGGCACGAAGGCGCCGACGCCGGCGGCGATGATGACCGCGCGCGCCAGGAACACCTGGCCAGAGCTGGTCTGCAGCTGCCAGCCGCCGTCAGCCGTGGGCGCCAGGCTCATGACCTGCTGGCCCAGGTGCAGCGGGACCTTGAACGGTGCGATCTGCTGCTGCAGCCGCTCGGCCAGCTCGCGCCCCGAGCAGACCGGTATGCCCGGCAGGTCGTAGATCGGCTTCTCGCCGTAGAGCTCGACGCACTGGCCGCCGACGTGCGGCAGGGCATCGACGATCTGGCAGGCGATTTCCTGCAGCCCGAGCTGGAAGGCCTGGAACAGCCCGACCGGACCCGCGCCGATGATCAAGGCGTCGGTCATCAGCGGCATCGGGTGTCCGGATCAGCGCTGGAGCAGGTCCAGCTTGCCGGTCTTGTCCTTGAACTGCTCGTGGTCGGGCAGCGGCGCCTTGCGCTTGGTGATGCTCTTCCAGTTCGGCAGCAGGGCCAGCTCGGCGTTGATCTTGGTCATGTGCTGCTGGTCCTTCGGCACGTCTTCTTCGGCGTAGATGGCGCCGACCGGGCACTCGGGGATGCAGACCGCGCAGTCGATGCACTCGTCCGGATCGATGGTCAGGAAGTTCGGGCCTTCGCGGAAGCAGTCGACGGGACATACGTCCACACAGTCGGTGTATTTGCAGGCGATGCAGGCTTCGGTAACAACGTGAGTCATTTGGGGTGGGCTGCCGCGGCAGCGCTGGGAGGTGAATCTATGGAGAAAGCCGGCGCAGCCCCTAGACAGGGCAGGCCGGCGCTGCTCAGACCCGCGATTTTAGGGCCTCGCGGGCCTCATCGCTTGATCAAGGACAAGAAGCCGGTCAGTTGACCAGCACCGCGCCCGAGGTCTTGTGGCTGGCGGTGTCGACCAGGATCAGTGCGCCGAGCACGCGCGAGTCGGCAAACGACTGCGCCGGCAGCGCTTCCTGCAGCAGCAGCTCGACATGGCCGATTGCGTTGGGGTCGAGCCGATCCGCGGCTTCCTCGGCCAGGGTGTTGATCTCGAGCTTGTGCACCACGCGCTTGACCTTGGCCTTGACCCAGCGGTGGCCGTGCAGCGCCCAGTACACGCGACCGGCGACCAGGGGCTCGTCGTCCATCCAGGCGACGGTGGCCGACAGTTCCTTCTGGCCCGGGTAGGGACTGATCGCAGCCGGGGTGTCGAAGTCGTCGTCGGCCACGGCGGTGGCCACCGGGGCCGCCAGGATCCAGTCGCCGCGCGAGACATCCACCTCGCGGTCGAGCGTGACGCCGGCGCTGCGACCGGCTGCCACGGCACCGGGGCGGCGGGCATGGTCGAGCACCTGGGCCACCACGGCCTTCTGGCCGCTCGGGAACACCTGCACCTCGGTGCCCGGTGCGAAGCTGCCGGCGGCGACGCGGCCCCAGAACACGCGGCGGCCCTGGCTGGTCACATGGCTGTCGTGCTGCTTCTCGACCCACTGCACCGGCAGCGCGACCGGCGCCTGCACATCGGTCGGGGTGTTGGGCAGTTTTTCGAGGATCTGCAGCAGGGTCGGACCTTCGTAGCCGCACCAGCCGGGGTTGGTGAAGTCGACCACGTTCCAGCCCTTGAGCGCCGACACCGGCACGATGGCGGTCACGGGAATGCCGGCTTCGGCCGCGAAGGCCTGCAGTGCGCCGCTGATGTTCTGGAACGCCAGTGCGGCATCATCGACCGCGTCGAGCTTGTTGACCGCGAACACGATGCTGGGCACGCGCAGCAGCTTGCACAGCAGCGAGTGGCGGCGTGTCTGCGGCAGCAGCTTGAGGCCGGCATCGGCCCAGTCGAGCTTGATCGAATCGACCAGCACCACGGCGGCGTCGGCGCTCGACGCGGCGGTGACCATGTTGCGGGTGTACTGCTCGTGGCCCGGCGCGTCGCCGATGATGAACTTGCGGTCCTCGGTGCTGAAGTAGCGGTAGGCCACGTCGATCGTGATGCCCTGTTCGCGCTCGGCCGACAGGCCGTCGGTCAGCAGTGCCAGGTCGGTCTCGCCGCCGCGTTGCACGCCGGCCAGGTGATCCTGCAGCACGGCCTTGCTGTCGACCAGCAGGCGACCGATCAGCGTGCTCTTGCCGTCGTCGACCGAGCCGCAGGTGATGAATTTGAGTGCGTCCATGTGTCTAGTCTCGTTGCGGGTCTGACGGGGGCTTAGAAATAGCCTTCGCGCTTGCGCTTTTCCATCGACGCATCGCTGGTCTTGTCGTCCATCCGGGTCGCGCCGCGCTCGCTCAGGTCGGCGGCCAGGGTCTCGATCACGATCTCGCCCGGGGTGGCGGCGGTGCTCGCGACCGGGCAGGTGCAGGTGATGTCGCCCACGGTGCGGAAGCGCACGTCGCGCAGCACGACCTGCTCGCCTTCCTTCGGGAGCGTCAGCGGCGTGACGGGCACCAGCAGGCCCTTGCGCTCGACGATCTCGCGCTGGTGCGTGTAGTAGAGGCTGGGCAGGCCGATCTGCTCGCGCTCGATGTACTGCCAGACGTCCATCTCGGTCCAGTTGCTGATCGGGAACACGCGGAAATGCTCGCCGGGCTGCAGCCGGGTGTTGAACAGCGTCCACAGCTCAGGCCGCTGCGCCTTGGGCTGCCACTGGCCGAAGCTGTCGCGGTGGCTGAAGATGCGCTCCTTGGCGCGCGCCTTTTCCTCGTCGCGGCGCGCGCCGCCCATCAGCGCGTCGAAGCGGAATTCCTCAATCGCTTCCAGCAGCGTGACCGACTGGTGCGCGTTGCGGCTTTCCTCGGGGTGGGAGAGGCGCACGGTGCCGCGCGCCATCGAGTCCTCCACGCTGCGCACGATCAGCTCGGCGCCGAGTTCCTGGGCGCGGAAGTCGCGGAAATCGGTCACTTCCTTGAAGTTGTGGCCGGTGTCGATCATCAGCAGCGGGTACGGGATGCGGCCGATGCCGAACGCCTTCTCGGCGCACTTGAGCATCACGAGCGAGTCCTTGCCGCCCGAGAACAGCATGGCGGGACGCTCGAAGGTGGCGGCAACCTCGCGCAGGATGAAGATGGTTTCTTCTTCCAGCGCGTCGAGGTGCGAATTGTTGAGTTGGTGGCTCATGTTGGTTTCTTAGTCAGCCGAGGACAGAGCTGAAGGTCTGTCCCCGAGTTCATTTATAAGTTGAGCAGTTGGGGTTCGGTGCGGGACGCTGTGTAGTCAGTTGGGGACAGAGCTAAAGATCTGTCCCCAAAGTCATTAGCTTGCCCTTACGTGCAAGCCGCATTCCTTGGCGGACTCGTCTTCCCACCACCAGCGGCCGGCGCGGAATTCCTCGCCCAGGCTGATCGCGCGGGTGCAGGGCACGCAGCCGATGCTCGGGAAGAACTGGTCGTGCAGCGGGTTGTAGTCGACCTGGTTCTGCGCGATGTAATGCCAGACATCGCCCCAGCTCCAGTCGGCCAGCGGGTTGAACTTGGTCAGGCCCTTGCTCGCGACTTCGGATTCATCGATCAGCGGCACCTCGGCGCGGGCGTTCGACTGCTCGCGGCGCAGGCCGGTGATCCAGGCCTTCTGGCCCGCGAGCGCGCGCGCCAGCGGCTCCATCTTGCGGATGCCGCAGCATTCCTTGCGCAGCGCGATGCTGTCGTAGATCGAGTTCTGGCCCTTGTGGCGCACGAACTCGATCACGGCCTCGTGCTGAGGGCGGTAGATCTGGATCGGTGCGCGCGAATGCGCCTCGGTGCGCTCGAGCAGCTCCAGCGTCTCGGCATGCAGTCGGCCGGTTTCGAGCACGAACACCGGGATGTCGAGCGCCAGCGCGTTGATCAGATGCGTGATCACCACATCCTCGGCGCCCAGGCTCGAGGCCTGCTTGATCGGCTGGAACTCGGCTGCGGCGCGACGCAGCAGCGCCTGCGTGGTCGCGAGCTTGTCGGCATAGTCGGCCGAGGGCTTGGCGTGCAGCTCGGTGGCCGACAGGCGCTGCGGCTTGAAGGCGGAGCTTGCGCCCAGGCTGGTGGTGTCGCTCATGTCGTCTTCCTTCAGGCCGTCTTGGCGAAGCGCGGTTGCAGATCGGTCGCATCGCCCTGGTAGAAGCCGCTGTAATGCTGCAGCAGCTTTTTCCCCACGGCCGGGTCCTGGTCGGCGCGCAGCACGGCCTCGGAAAAGCCGCAGCGCTGCATCTGCACCAGCTGGTCGACCAGCACGTCGCCGGTGGCGCGGATCACGCCGGCAAAGCCGAGCCGGCGGCGCAGCTCGAAGGCCTGGCTGAAGGCTCGGCCGTCAGCGAATTTCGGGAAGACCAAGTCGATGCGTTGCACCCCGGCCAGGTCCAGTGTCTGCACATCGACGTCATTGGCCACGCTCAGCACAGCGTCGGCTGCGGCTTCGGTGGCGAGGTCTTGGGCGTTCAGCAGTTTCATGTTCTCGTTCTCGTCGGTTCGGCGGTCGATCAGGCCTCGGTGCGCGCGGTGGCCACGCGCACGGCATTGGCGGCGGCCTTGTAGGGCTCGGCGCCGACGCGCTGGTAGGTGGCCAGGAAGGTCTCGCCGGCCTGGCGCTGTGCGACATGGGTCTCGAGCAGGGCTTCGATCACGTCGGGCACTTCGTTGTGGGCAAACGACGGGCCGATCACCTTGCCGGGGGTCGGCTTGCCGCTCAGCTCCGAGCCGTCCGAGCCGCCCAGCGTGACCTGGTACCACTCCTTGCCGTCCTTGTCGACGCCCAGGATGCCGATATGGCCGCTGTGGTGGTGGCCGCAGCTGTTGATGCAGCCGCTGATGTGCAGGTCGATCTCGCCCAGGTCTTCCAGTTCGTCGAGGTCCTGGTAGCGCTCGGTGATGGCATCGGCCAGCGGCAGCGAGCGCGCATTGGCCAGGTCGCAGAAGTCACCGCCCGGGCAGGCGATCATGTCGGTCAGCAGGCGCACGTTGGCCTTGGCCAGGCCCAGGCGCTTGGCTTCGCGCCAGACCGCGGGCAGCTGGTCGGCACGGACCCAGGGCAGCACCAGGTTCTGGTCATGGGTCACGCGCAGTTCGCCGGCGCTGAAGGCGTCGGCCAGCTCGGCCACCGCGTCGAGCTGCTCGGCGGTCGCGTCGCCCGGCGACTGGCCGACGCGCTTGAACGACAGCGTGACCGCGCGCAAGGCCGGGTTGCGCTGCGGCTGCACGTTGCGCGCCAGCCAGCGCTGGAATTCGGCTTCTTCCTCGGTCGAAACCGGCTCGGCTGCGGGAGCGGAGAAGTCAAGCTTGGGCTCGACGAAGCAGGCGTGCACGCGCGCCAGTTCGGCTTCGGTGATGGTGTGCGGGCCGCCGTCCTGCTCCAGGATGCGGCGGAACTCGGTCTCGACCTCGTCGAAATAGCGCTGGCCCTCGGCCTTGACCAGGATCTTGATGCGCGCCTTGTACAGGTTGTCGCGCCGGCCCCACAGGTTGTAGACCCGGATCACGGCTTCCAGGTAGTTGAGCAGCTGGTTCCAGGGCAGGAAGTCGCGGATGGTGCTGGCGATCACCGGGGTGCGGCCCATGCCGCCGCCGACCAGCACCTCGAAGCCGAGTTCGCCGGCCTCGTTCCTCTTGAGCTTGAGGCCGACGTCATGCCAGGCGGTCGCGGCGCGGTCCTCGGTCGCGCCGACGATGGCGCACTTGAACTTGCGCGGCAGGAAGCCGAACTCGGGGTGCAGCGTGCTCCACTGGCGCAGGATCTCGCCGAACGGGCGCGGGTCGGCGATCTCGTCGACCGCCACGCCGGCCAGCGCGTCGCTGGTGGTGTTGCGGATGCAGTTGCCGCTGGTCTGGATGCCGTGCAGGCCGACCGTGGCCAGCAGGTCCATCACGTCGGCGGCCTGGGTCAGCGGAATCCAGTTGAACTGGACGTTCTGGCGCGTCGTGAAATGGGCGTAGCCGGTCAGCAGTCGGCTGCCGATCGCCTTGCCGTCGCGCAGCTGGATGTCGCCGAGCTTGTTCTGCGCCGCGACCGCGCCCTGGAACACCTCGTGGCTGGGCTGGTCGTATTCGCGCGCGATCCGGCCCAGCACGCGCAGCTGCCTGGTGCTGAGCTCGCCATAGGGCACGGCGACGCGCAGCATCGGTGCGTGACGCTGGATGTACCAGCCGTTTTGCAGCCGCAGCGGCTTGAATTCATCGCCACCCAGGGTGCCGGCGTGGAAGCGATCGAGCTGGTCGCGGAACTGCTCGGCGCGCTGGCGCACGAACTGGCGGTCAAATTCGGTGTACTGGTACATACGGGTTCAGGTTCAATAAACGGTTCAGACGGCGATCAGCTTGGTGCCGGCATAGGCCAGCAGCAGCGCCAGCAGCGAGCGCACCACGCGCTCCGGGGTCTTGTGGATCAGTTGCGCGCCAATCCAGATGCCGGGCAGCGAGCCCGCCAGCAGCTTGAGCAGCAGCTCCCAGTCGACCGAGCCCAGCGAGGCGTGCCCCAGCCCGGCGACCAGCGTCAGCGGCACGGCATAGGCGATGTCGGCCGCAATGATACGCGGCAGCGGCAGCAGCGGAAACAGCACCAGCAGCACCGTCACGCCGATGGCGCCGGCACCGACCGAGGTGATGGTGACCAGGGTGCCGATCAGGGCGCCAAACAGCACCGGCAAGCTCCAGTGGCGTGCGCGCATCGCGGCATCGGTTTCGCCGACAGGCGTCACGCTGCCCTGCTGGTCCATCACGCGCAGCGGCGGCTTGCGCATGCGCATGGCCTTGAACAGGGTGGCCGCGGCGGTCAGCAGCAGCGCG
Source organism: Malikia spinosa (assembly GCF_002980625.1). Lineage (GTDB taxonomy): Bacteria > Pseudomonadota > Gammaproteobacteria > Burkholderiales > Burkholderiaceae_C > Malikia > Malikia spinosa. The sequence continues at coordinate 20,528 of NZ_PVLR01000024.1, forward strand.
CAGCCCAGGGTGGTGGTCATGAGCTTTTGCACCTCTGCGCCGGCGGGCCCGACCGAATGCAGCACATAGAGCGTGACCAGTGACGCCGGAATGCTGCCCGAGCAGAGCTGGCCCACCACCCTCCAGGGCACCAGGCGCTTTTTCATCAGGCTGACGGTGCCGCCGGCCTTGGTGAAGGCCGCGAACAGCAGGTCGGTGCCGACCGCCATGTAGGGCTTGATGCCAAAGAAGAAAATCAGGATCGGGGTCATCAGCGAGCCGCCGCCGACGCCGGTCAAGCCGACGATCAGACCCACTGCAAAACCCGCGATGACAAAACCAATATCGTGCATGGGTCGCCACTGTAGAGGTGGCGCTAATAATCCCAAACGATTTTTTTCTTGTTTCTACATATATAGAAAGTAATAAGCTGTCGCGCAGGCTGGGCCAAGCTGAGCTGAGCTGAGCTCCAGCCCCCTCTACCTGGCGCAAGCGGTCCGCGCCGGTGCCGTCCCGGCCTTTCAGCGGAATCGCTTACCTTGCACCACTCGTCACCGAAAGTGCCGTCTTGCTGACCACCCGCCTCAGCACGAAACTGGAATGCACGCCGGTCACCCCCTCGATGCGGGTGAGCTTGTTGAGCAGCAGCGCCTGGTAATGGTCCATGTCACGCACCACCACCTTGAGCTGGTAGTCGGCCGACTGGCCGGTGATCAACAGGCATTCCAGCACCTCGGGCAGCAGGCCGACCTCGGCCTCGAAGTTGGCAAAGCGCTCCGGCGTGTGCCGGTCCATCGAGATGTGGATCAGCGCCATCAGTGACAGACCGAGTTTCTTCGCATCCAGCTGGGCGTAGTAGCCGCTGATCAAGCCTGACTCTTCAAGCGCACGCACCCGGCGCAGGCAGGGCGAGGGCGACAGGCCGATGCGATCGGCCAGGTCCTGGTTGTTGATGCGGCCATCTGCCTGCAGGATTTCCAGGATCTGCTGGTCGTAGCGATCGATATTCATTTTTATGCCAAAAATCTATTCTTTGAAGGCATATTATGCCAATTAACCAGATATTTGAAGCAAAAACGCAATCTTCTGCCCTAGCTGTCGGCCTATACTGAAGGCATCTGTCATCCACAGCACCCAGCAATCTGGTCACAAGCCAGCGTTGTACAGTGAGGCTTCACAAGGGCCTGTTTTGCGAGCCATCCACCGGGCAAACCCATGCCTGCGTGGTTGGACTCCAGCGCATAGATAATCACCAGCAATCAGCCGCCAGCCCCGGGGTTCAGCCCGAGGTTGAGCGATCAGGCCGGCACGGCCCGTGGTCCGCCGCGCAGCCCATTCCCTGTCATGACAAAGCGCGACGCCAGCAGCGACTGCGCCAGCTTGCGCTCGACCGGCCAGGGCTCGCCATGCAGCAGCGCTGCCAGCAACTCCCCACACAACACCGACAGCGTCAGGCCGCGCGCGCCCATGCCGGCGCAGACATGCAGGCCCGGCCAGGCCTGCGCGTCGAGCGGGCCGACTGCCGGCACCCGGTCCGGCAGCGTGCAGCGCAGGCCGGCCCAGGCACCCGCCTGCTCGAAGGCCGGTGCCAGCGCGGCTCCCAGCGCGGGCAGCAGCCGCAGCAGCTTGTCGCGGTTGGCGAACTGGTCCTCGGGCTTTAGCAAGGCCTCGGTAACCGAGCGCTCGAAGGTCGAGCCCGCGATCCAGGCGGCGCGGCCGTCCGGTCCGGGCGTTCCGCTCATGAAGCAGCCGTGGCCGTTGACCGGCGCAGCGGGCAGCAAGGCCCTGGTCCCGGCCGGCAGGTCTGCCAGCGCGCCCCAGCTGATCTGGCCGCGCAACGGATTGAGTGGCGGCGTCGCCAAGCCGCTGGCCTGCAGCAGCGCACGGCTGTCATAGGCAGCAGCGATCACGATCTGTTCGGCGCGGGCCAGTTCGATGCCGGCCTCGTCGAGCAGTCGCCAGCTACCTTCGGCCAGCGCTTGCACCGACGCCACGCGGCAGCCGCCACGCCAGCGAATCGCCGGGTGGTCGAGCTGGGCTCGTACCAGGCAGGCCGGGCGCAGCCAGCTCGCCAGCCCATGCCAGAGCGCGGCCGTGCCGGGCGCGAGGCCGGCATCTGCCAGTTGCTGGGCATTCGCGACCCGGCTCGATGCCAGGCCGGATTGCTGCCAGATCTCAGTGCGCGGCAGGCTGTGCTTGCCTTCGACCTGATGCTCGAGCACGCCGCTGGGCGCCCACTGTTCGCCTTGTTGCAGCAGCTCGGCAGCGCGCTGCCGGGTCAGCCGCATGCCGGCACGCGTCAGGCGCGACAGCGCGCCGTCGTCGGGCGAGACATGGGGCGCGACCAGCCCAGCGGGCAGGGCGGAGGCGCCTGCGGCCGGTTCATCGGCCTGGTCCAGCAGCTCGACCGTCCAGCCGCGCTGGGCCAGGCTCCAGGCCACGGCCGAACCCGACAGGCCGCCGCCAACCACCACCGCGTGCCGGCCGGCCGCAGCCGCACGCTGGCGCAGCGCCGACCGGGGCTGCCAGTGCGGCGCATAGCGGGCCTGCAGCCCGGCATCTGCCGCTGAATCAGGTTCAAGATGAGGTTTTGCAATTTCGAAGCCGGCCGCGACCAGCTCGGCTTGCAGGGCGCGGCTGGCATGGCTGCCGTCCAGGCGGCTGCCTGGCAGGCACAGCCGCGCCAGCATCCGGGCCTGGTCACGCTCCTGGCCGGTCGCCTCCGAGCGGGAATCGATGGCGTCGATGCCGTCGGCGGCAGCGGGTGAATCCGGTGAGTCGACAGCCGGCTCAGGCGCTGTCAGCCAGATCTGGTCGACCGCCGCATCCAGTGTCGGCAGCCAGTCCCGCGCCTGGCCCACGCACAGCGTCAGCAGCACCCGCTCGTGCTCGAAGACGAAGCGGTGCACGCCCGGCAGCAAGGCCTGCCATTGCGCAGCGAGTTGTTGCGCCAAGGCCGACAGCCCGGGTTCGTGGGCAGCCACTTGCAGCAGCTCGGCCAGCCTGACCGGCTCCGGGTCGACCGCGGTATAGAACAGCTGGCCGGGCCGGTGCGCGTCGGCGCGCCAGTCGCGCCAGCGGCGCAGGAAGTTCAGCCCGGCACCGAAGCTGGTCTCGAGCTCATGCCAGACCGCTCGGTTGGCCCAGGCCGACAGGCCGGTCTGCTGCGCGTCGGTTTCGGCTTGGGCGGCGGACATGGGGGCTTCAGCCCTCGGTCGGCGGGACGTAGCCGGCAGCCTGGTCGGCGCCTTCGCCGAAGAAATGCTTTTCCATCTGGCGTGCCAGATACTGGCGCGCGCGGGCGTCAGCCAGGTTCAGGCGGTTCTCGTTGACCAGCATGGTCTGGTGCTTGAGCCAGTCGGCCCAGGCCTGCTTGCTCACGCTTTGCCAGATGCGCTTGCCCATCTCGCCCGGGTAGGGCGGAAAATCCAGGCCTTCAGCCTCTACGCCGAGCTTGATGCATTGAACGGTGCGCGCCATCTTGTTGTCCTTCTTTAGAAGTTCAGGTTATGAAAGTATGAAATTTTATTGTTTCTTCTGGCCGTCAAGCACGGGCACAATCCGTCCCGCTGACCAAGCGTGAGACTGTAGCAAGCTTTGCATGCCGTATCCGGTGCGGGCTTGATCTTCCTCAAGCAGGGGGGATAATTGCCTACCCGCTACACTACGGGCCTTCGCTGCCTGGCAGCGTCTGACCTATTTCCATCCGGCCCTGCAGACGGTTATCGACTGTCCGGGCACAGGCACGGCCGACCCGGCCCTGTCTGGCATACAGCTAACACCATGAGCGCATTCCTCGAAGAGACCGTTCTGACCGTTCACCACTGGACCGATCGTCTGTTCAGCTTCACCACCACCCGCGACCAGGCGCTGCGCTTCTCGAACGGTCATTTCACGATGATCGGCCTGCGCAAGGAAGACGGCAAGCCGCTGCTGCGCGCCTACAGCATCGCCAGCGCCAACTACGAGGAACACCTCGAGTTCCTGAGCATCAAGGTGCCCGACGGCCCGCTGACCAGCCGCCTGCAGCATATCCAGCCGGGCGACAAGATCGTAGTCGGCCGCAAGCCCACCGGCACCCTGCTGCTCGACTACCTGCTGCCGGCCAAGAACCTGTACCTGATCGGTACCGGCACCGGCCTGGCGCCGTGGATGAGCATCATCCGCGACCCCGAAACCTACGAGCGCTACGAGAAGGTCATCCTGATGCACGGCGTGCGCGAGGTCAAGGAACTGGCCTACCGCGACTACATCACGCAGGAACTGCCGAAGAACGAATTCCTCGGCGAGATGGTCAGCCAGCAGCTGATCTACTACCCGACCGTGACGCGCGAGCCGTTCGAGCGCCAGGGCCGCATCCCCGACCTGATCACCAGCGGCCAGGTCGCGCGCGAGACCGGCCTGCCGGACCTGAACCCGCTGACCGACCGCGTCATGATCTGCGGCAGCCCCGAGATGCTCAAGTCCCTGAAGGAACTGTGCGAGCAGCGCGGCTTCAAGGAAGGCAACACCAGCACGCCGGGCGACTTCGTGATCGAACGCGCCTTCGTCGAGCAGTAAACCTGCCCGCGCGAGCATGAGAAAAAGGACGGCCTGGTGGTCGTCCTTTTTTGTTGGATACTAGGGTTTCCGCTTAGGTGCAACCAATGGGTCCAGTCTTGCAAGCCTTACTTTCACTTTTTGATCAGCCGCGCCGCCTGCTGGCGCTGATTGCCGCCGCCTGCATCGCCTTGCTGGCCTTCGGCCTCTATCTGCAGCATGCGGTTGGGCTTGAGCCCTGCCCGATGTGCATCGTGCAGCGCTACCTGTTCGTGCTGGTGGCGCTGGTCGCTGCCATCGGTGCCGTGCTGCCCGCCGCTACTGCGCGCTGGAGCGGCGCCCTGATGGCGCTGCTGTCGCTCACGGGTGCCGGCGTCGCGGCGCGCCAGAGCTGGCTGCAGTGGTTCCCGCCCGAGATCACGGCCTGCGGTCGCGACCTGTTCGGCATGATCGAGTCGTTCCCGCTGCGGCGCGTGATCCCGATGCTGTTTCGCGGCAGCGGCGACTGCAGCGCGGTCGACTGGACCTTCCTCGGGTTGACGATCGCCAATTGGTCGTTCCTGAACTTCCTGCTGGTCGCCGCGCTCGGGATCGGACTGCTGCTGAGACGGCGCTGAGCGAGGGCCGAGCATTCTTGGATAGCAGGAACATTGCCCAGCCACCCGGCATCGCTGGGCTTGTAGCTCTCGTAGTGCTGCATACGTCACCTCCTTTCAGAGCGATCAGCCAACTCAATTTGACTTGCCAGAAATGGTGCGCGCTGTTGCAAGCGGCCGAAGCTGATCTCGCCTCGGTAGTAATCCTCGGCGTATTCCTCGCGCAGCTTCAGGCATTCGTAGTCATTGAGCTTGAGGCGGTCGATCGTGGCTTGTAACTTCTCATGGATATCCGCTGGCAGCCCTGGCGCCGGGATCACCTGATACCCGACCAGTTCTATGCGAAAAAAGTCTGCTTCGATCGCGAACGGATCGAGCACGTCTTGATACGCGTTCTTGCGGCTGTTCATCAGCGAACATGCCAGCCGGTAGTTGCGCCACTCGTAGATTTCGCGCCAATCGACCGACTTCGGTAGCATGTGGTCCACCGAAGCGGCGCCCGTCACGCGCTCGATGTAAAAGCTCATGTAAGCGCAGACGCGGTCATAGCCTTCGAGCAGCTCGGGCAAGGCCGCTGTCCAGAAGGGTGGAAACTTGTCAGCCGGTATTTCATCCGGTGAGGTTGCTATCACCTCCCTCGGCCGACCTCGACGCCTTGGCAAGCCGGGGCTGCCTGTCATCTCGGCAATTGCCCGCAAGCCTGGCTGTCTGACCTTGCTGTCGAAGTCCGCCGGTTCTGGGGCTGGCACCACCCGTATCATGCCCAGCCCGCCAGTTGGTTACGGAACCGGCTCCAGCGAATCCAGAACGCGTCCACATCGCTTAGGCTGGCCCGAAGCTTGACGTCGATATCCTGCAATTGCTGCCGTTGCTCGTCGCTCAGTACTTGGTTTGACATCGCTACCGTCCGCAGAAAACCCCGGGCCAGGCCCAGCGCTTCCTCTGCCTGCACCGAAGCCGGCTCCTTCAGGTTGAACACCTCGGACGCCAGCCAGGCATTCACGTCGCCTTTGCGTGACCAGGGGTAGAGCTGCGCCTGTACTTCGCCACCGATCAGGTCGAAGTCCCAGATGCAGTCGCTCATGGGGTCGAAGCTGGGTTCGACCGACGCCAGCACCAGGGGGGAGTGCGTGGCGGCCAGCAGCTGGACGGGGACTTCGCGGGTGCCTGTCAGGGCATCCATCACGTTGAGCAGGGCGGGGACGATGCGCCGCTGCCACTGCGGGTGCAGGTGGCACTCGATCTCGTCGATCAGGAAGATGATTTCGCGTGCCGGATTCACGCGGAAACGCTCGCAGGCCAGTTGATGCTCACGCCAGGTCCAGACCAGCAGGTAGGCCAGTGCGGCAATCCTGCGCATGCCGGCCGAGGCGTGGATCAAGGGCACGTCCTGCCCATAGGGCATGTGAAGTGACGGCAGGTCCTTGACGCTGTCGCCCACGCGCATCGGGGTGCCAGGCCTAATCTTCTCGACGCCCGATGGCGACAAGGCGTCCAGCACCTTGACCAGGTCGTCGAAGGCCGGCTTGCCCGCTTCCTGCCACAGCACCCAGTCATGCAGCAGTCCGTTGCACAACTGGGTTTTGCCATCGCTGGCCAGCAAGCCGTTCCAGACCTCTTCGGGGCTGAAGTCGAAGCTGCGGGGGCGGTTCGGCATGGCAGCTTCCCCCTTGTCGCCTTTCCAGTAGTTGCGCGCAGGGTCCCAGACCGAGAAGCTGCCATCGACGCCGGCATAGATCACCACGCCGGGGATGGCTTGACGCCCCTGGCTGATCGACCACTGCTGGGCTTCGTGGTCGAACAGGCGTTCACCCGCATAGTCGCCGGTGCTGCCCGTGTAGCTGTAGCGGATGCTGGAATCGTCCGCGTCCTGGCGTGGCGCGGCCATGACGCCGCGGGCCCATGTCCGCGTCAGCGCCCACCAGGCAATGTCGAGCACGAAGCTCTTGCCCAGGCCGTTGTCGCCGGTCAGGAAGTTCAGGCGGGGCTTGAAGTCGATGGTCAGCTGCCGGGCCGGGCCGACGCCTTTCAGTGCGAGCTGGTTCAACATGCCTTGCCTCCCACGAAGCTCACCAGTTGCTTGAGCAGCCCATCGGTTTCAGCCTCCAGTGCCAGGATCTCGGCCGTGATTTCCTCCAGACTGCGCAGCGTCTTGTGCTGGTAGAAATACCTGTTGAAGCTGATGGTCTTGTGGTGTACTGAGTGATCCATTGATTTTCTGTTCTTCACTGGGCACAGGCCAGTGTCTTGCATCATTGATGCAAAGTAGTAGTTATGGATTGGTTATATTGCCAATATACTGCTTTTTGCGATCAGTTGACGGCAAATTCCCCCTTGGCTCATAAGTAGCCAAGGGGGAATTTGATGAAGTTTAAGCGGTTAGAACACCGTCACCAACGGCTGGTGGCGATGACGGTGCGCGCGAAGCGCAACGACTCAGAGCAGCGCGCCGCTCTTCTCGCCGCGCTCGTAGACCACATGCGCGCGGCCGACGATCAGCGGGTCGAGCTTGCCGATCGCCTTCAGGTCCTTGTTGCCGTAGTTGAGCTTGTGCAGCACATAGCGCATCGCGCTCAGGCGCGCGCGCTTCTTGCAGTCGCTCTTGATCACGGTCCAGGGCGCGTCGGCGGTATCAGTCTCGAAGAACATCGCTTCCTTGGCGCGCGTGTAGTCGTCCCACTTGTCCAGGCTCGCCAGGTCGACCGGGCTCAGCTTCCAATGCTTGAGCGGATGGACCTCGCGCTCCTTGAAGCGACGCAGCTGCTCGGCTTGGCTGACCGAGAACCAGAACTTGATCAGGTGCACGCCGCTGCGCACCAGATGGCGCTCGAAATCGGGCGCCTGGCGCATGAATTCCTGGTATTCAGCGTCCGAACAGAAGCCCATCACGCGCTCGACACCGGCGCGGTTGTACCAGCTGCGGTCGAACAGCACGATCTCGCCCGCGGTCGGCAGATGCTGGACATAGCGCTGGAAATACCACTGGCCGCGCTCGACCTCGCTGGGCTTCTCGAGCGCGACCACATGCGCGCCGCGCGGGTTCAGGTGCTCCATGAAGCGCTTGATGGTGCCGCCCTTGCCAGCAGCGTCGCGGCCCTCGAACAGGATCACGACCCGCTGGCCGGTTTCCTTGACCCAGGCCTGCAGCTTGAGCAGTTCGACCTGCAGCTGGTATTTCTGCGCCTCGTAGCTCGAGCGCCGCATCAGATGCTTGTAGGGGTAGCCGCCGTCGCGCCAGTCGGCGGCGAGCTCGTCGTCCGGGTGGCCCTTGACCGGTACCGGCTCCTCGAGCAGGGCCTGGCGCAGCACGGCCAGATCATCGGCCGAGCTGCCCTCGATCATCGCGCGCAGCGCGGCGGCACGCTGTGGCGCCGCGAGCTCCTGGTTGCCGAGCAGGTCCAGCACGGCTGCCAGTTGCTTGCCTTGCGCGGCCGTGGTCGCCTCCTGCGGGACATGCCGCGCCAGCGCCGCACCGTCGAGTCTGGGTGCGATGTCGCCGCGTTTGACGGCGCGCGACTTGTTGCTGGTCTTGCCGCCAGTCTTGCCGGCACGAACGGTCTTTTCAGGCGTCGGAATCGGCTTGCTGTCGATGTCTTCGGGGGCGTTGGGGTTCAGGGTCTGGCTCATGTAGCAGCTGTTGAAGGTAATCAGCAAATTGTGTCACCTCTTCATGGCCCTGTCACAATTCCTAGCTGATCAGTCGGATGCCCAGTCCGACAAAGACCAGTGCGGCGCTGCGATTCAGCAGCTGCTGCGCCCGTGCCGAGCGCAGCAGCAGGCTCAGTCCGCCCGCGAGCCAGGCGAAACTGCCGAACACGATCAGCGTCGCCAGCATGAACAGTGCACCCAGGCGGGCGATCTGCCAGGGCACGGGACCGGCGCCTTCCTGCACGAACTGCGGCAGCAGCGCCAGGAAGAAGATCGCGACCTTGGGGTTGCTGAGGTTCATCAGCACGCCGCGGCCGTACAGGCGCCAAGGCTGCAGGCGCAGTGGTTCGTCCCCGGCCTGCAGCGTCGCCGGTGCCCGCCAGGCGCCCCAGGCCAGATAGAGCAGGTAGGCTGCTCCCGCGAGCTTGAGCGCGCTAAAGGCCGCGGGCGAGCTCGCCAGCAGCGCGGCCAGCCCGAGCGCGACCGCCGCCGTATGCGCCAGCAAGCCGGTGCACAACCCTAGCGTCACCAGCAGGCCGGCGCGCCGGCCTTGCGTGGCCGACTGCATCAGCACGAACAGGTTGTCCGGTCCCGGGCTCAGGCCCAGCAGCAGCGCAATCCCGAAAAAGCCCAGTTGTGCCTCGGCGGTCATGGCTTCAGGCGCGGCCGTTCTTGAGCGCGAGCGCGGCTTCTGTCACCAGTGCCGGGCCGCTGTAGATCAGGCCGCTGTAGATCTGCACCACATCGGCACCGGCCTCGATCTTGCTGAGTGCATCGGCGCCGCTCATGATGCCGCCGACGCCGATGATCGGGTAGTCCTTGCCGAGGCGCGCGCGCAGCTGGCGGATCACGGCGTTGCTGGCTTCGAGCACCGGCGCGCCCGACAGGCCGCCGGTCTCCTCGGCATGCTCCAGGCCCTTGACTGCCTCGCGGCTCAGCGTGGTGTTGGTCGCGACCACACCGTCCATGCCGTGGCGTTTCAGCGTGTCGGCGATCACCGCGATCTGCGCCTGGTCGAGGTCGGGCGCGATCTTGACGAACACCGGCTTGTAGGCGCCCAGCTGGTCCGCCAGTTCGGCCCGCTTGGCCGCCAGCGCGCCGAGCAGCTGGTCCAGCGCCTCGTCGCTTTGCAGCTCGCGCAGGTTCTTGGTGTTGGGGCTCGAGATGTTGACCGTCACATAGTCGGCATGCGGGTAGACGCCTTCGAGGCAGATCAGGTAATCGTCGGTCGCGCGCTCGATCGGCGTCGCGGCGTTCTTGCCGATGTTCAGGCCCAGCAGCATGCCGCCTTGCTTCGGTTGCTGGCGCAGCTGCGAGCGCTTGACGTTGGCGATGAAGGCGTCAAGGCCCTCGTTGTTGAAGCCCAGGCGGTTGATCAGCGCGTTCTTCTCGGGGATGCGGAACATGCGCGGCTTGGGGTTGCCGGGCTGGCCCTTGGGCGTCACGGTGCCGACCTCGACGAAGCCGAAGCCCAGGGCGCCCCAGGCGTCGATGCAGCGCGCGTTCTTGTCCAGGCCGGCGGCCAGCCCGACCCGGTTCGGGAATTCCAGCCCGGCCAGCCGGACCGGGTCGCTGACCTGCTGCTGGCGCGCCAGGCACATCAGCGGCGTGTTCTGGAGCTGGGCCAGCTTGTCCAGCGTCAGTTCATGGGCCGCCTCCGGGTCCATCTTAAACAGGAAAGGGCGGGCAAGCGAGTAGGGCAGCAGGGACATTGGATAATCACCGGTCATGACGGGCCAGACGCGGCCCAATCCTCAAATTGTCCCAGATTGCACTCATGACCCACTCCCCACTGACCCAAGACGAACTCAAGACCCTGGTCGGCCAGGCTGCGCTGCGCTATGTCGTGCCCGGCGAGATCGTCGGCGTCGGCACCGGCTCGACCGTCAACAAGTTCATCGATGCGCTGGCGACGATCAAGGACAGCATCAAGGGTGCGGTCTCGAGCTCCGAGGCCTCGACCGCGCGCCTGCAGGCGCTCGGCATCCCGGTCTTCGACAGCAACGAGGTCGAGCAGCTGGCGGTCTACATCGACGGTGCCGACGAGATCGACGGCCAGGGTCACATGGTCAAGGGCGGCGGCGCGGCGCTGACGCGCGAGAAGATCGTCGCGGCCCAGTCCAAGCTGTTCGTCTGCATCGCCGACGAGTCCAAGCTGGTCGAGCAGCTCGGCCAGTTCCCGCTGCCGGTCGAGGTGATCCCGATGGCCGCGCAGCGCATCGCGCGCCAGTTCGCCGCGCTTGGCGGTCGCGCCACGCTGCGCCTGAAGGACGGCGCGCCGCTGGTGACCGACAACGGCCAGCATATCCTCGACGTGACCGGGCTGCGCATCGCCGATCCGCTGGCCTTCGAGGCCGAGGTCAACAACTGGCCCGGCGTCGTGACGGTCGGGGTGTTTGCCTTCCAGAAGGCCGGCGTCTGCCTGCTCGGCACCCGCGACGGCGTCAAGACGCTGGAGTACTGAGCCTGCATCGGGCCCGGTCCGGACGCGGGGGCCTTTCAAGCCTGCCGCCGCTGGCGCTGCAGGCGCCACTGCTGCTGGTGCTGCAGCTCTGGCAGGGTCTGCCCGCCGCGTGGCGCTTCGAGCGTGTGCGTTTCGAGCAGGGCGCCTGGTGGCAGTTGCTGTCGGCCCAGTGGGTCCATCTGAGTCTGCCGCATGCGCTGGCCAATGCCGCCGTGCTGTTGCTGATCGCCTGGCTGCTGCGGCCCTGGCTGTCGACGGCCATCCAGTGCGGCTTGCTGGCTGGCGCCGTGGCCGGCGTGGCCGCCGTGATCGCGCTTGACCCCGGCTGCGCCTATTACGCCGGCTTTTCGGGCGCCCTGCATGGCTGGTTCGGTGGCGCGGCGGTCTGGCTCGCCGGTCGGCGTTCCAGCCCGGGCTTGGCTGCCCTGCGACCGACTTCGGCCGCGCCGGATGAAACCGCTGACACCGGCCCGCCGCCAGCCTGGCCCTGGATCATGCTGGCCCTGCTGGTGCTCAAGGTCGGACTCGAGTCGGCCGGCCTGCTGCCATCGGCCTGGAGCTTTATGGTCTACTGGCCGTCACATGCGGCCGGCCTGGCCGGTGGGCTGCTGGCAGCCTGCCTGATGCGGGCCGGAGCCCGGCTGATGCCGCCGGCGCGTAGCGCCTGACAACAGGACGGCTGAGAGCAGCAGCAGCCATTCCGGCCATCCCGCCGCACCACCGCCGCCGCCGCCAGTCTGGTCGGTGCCGCTGTTGTCGGGCGGCACGACCGGTGCCGGGTTGGCCTGCAGCCAGCGCACGGCCGCTTCCGCATCGAGCATGCCGGCGCCACAGACCGCGTTGGTCTGGCAATGGCTATTGGTCGGATAGGCGCGCGCCGAGTTGGTCAGGATGATCCGGACCTGGTCCGGGCTCAGGTTCGGTTGCATGCCGAGCAGCAACGCTGCCAGTCCCGACACATGGGCCGCCGCGATGCTGGTGCCGCGCACTTCCTCGTAGCTGTCGGACAGCGGCGAGGTCAGGCCGCTGTTGCCCAGGCTGGTGATTGAGTCGCCATCGTTGGCCAGCTGGTTGATGCCGAAGCCGCCACCCGGTGCGCTGAGCGTGGTGCTGGCGCTGCTGTTGGCATAGTAGGCCAGGTCGCCGCGTCGGGTATGGGCCGTGACCGCGATCACGCCCCGGCAATTGGCGGGTTGGCTCAGTGCCTTGTCGGCCTGGTTATCGTCCTGGTTGCCGGTCGCTGCGACCACGACGGCACCCTGGGCCCGCACCCGATCGACCGCTTCCTGGAACGCCGCGCTGCAACTGCCCGCGGCCGCCATGCTCAGGTTGATCACGCGCGCGGGGTAGGGGTTGACCGGCGGTGCGCGCATCGAATCGGGCAGGCTGGGCAATTCCAGCCCGACCGCCCAGTAGACCCCGGTGATGGCGTCGGACAGATAGCCGCCACATTTGCCGAACACGCGCACCGGCAACAGCCGCGCGCCTGGTGCCATGCCCGCTATCCCGAGGCCGTTGCCCGTCACGGCCGCGATCGTGCCGGCCATCATCGTGCCGTGCCAGCTGCTCGGACTGAGCGCGCAGCCGTAAAACTCGGCGGTTTCGCTGTCGCGCACGCTGATCCAGTCGCCGGGATCGCTCGCGTCGCTGTCCCATTGCGCATCGAGGTCGTTGGCAATGCTGGCGTCGCTGATGAAGTCATAGCCCGGCAGCAGCCTGGAGGCTAGGTCGGCATGGGGCCTCAGCCCGGTATCGACCACTGCCACCACCACGCCCTGTCCGGGCGCGACCTCGCCGCGCGCCACATCCCAGGCCCCGGGCAGATTGGCGCTGCCCTCGCGTCCCGGTCCCGGCGGCTGCAGGTTCCACTGGCGCGAGCCGTAGAGCGGGTCGTTCGGTATCAATTGAGGCTTGATGCGCGGGTCGATCTCGGCGTATTCGACCAGCGGGTCACGCTGCAGCTGTTCGATCAGCTGCTGCATCTCGCTCGGGCTCAGCCCGCGATCGGTCAGCACCACATGCAGCTGGGCGCTGATCGAGCGCTGCAGCACCAGTTGTACCGCGGGCCGCCCCGGCGCGCCGGAGAGCAAGCGCTGCGACAGGTTGCTGATGGCCAGTTGTGCTGTCCTGGCTGGCAACGTGGCGTCGACCCCGGAAGCGCCCGGCTTGAACTTGACCAGCAGGCGCCGCTGGGTCGCGGCCTCGGACGCCTGGTGCGCCGTCAGCAACGGGGTGTTGCCAGCCTGGGGCAAGGATTCGGCCGCCTGCAGGCCGGCCGGCGCCAGCGCGCCAGCCTGGATCGTCAGCGCCAATAGGCAAGAGGCAATCCGCCTGTTTGTGGCAATAGCCTGCATCGATGATCCTTCCAGCAGGGGCTTGGCTAGCCCCTGGACCAGAATCTTAGTCCGCCATGCCCTGGTGGCGCAAGAGCGCGTCAAGCGCCGGCTCGCGACCGCGGAAGGCCTTGAACGAGTCCATGGCCGGCCGGCTGCCGCCGACCTCGAGCAGTTCGCGCCGGAAGCGCCGGCCGGTCTCGATGTCGAGCGTGCTGCCGCCGTTGGCCGGAGCCGCTTCCTCGAACGCTGCATAGGCATCGGCGCTCAGCACCTCGGCCCATTTGTAGCTGTAGTAGCCCGCCGCGTAGCCGCCGGCGAAGATATGGCTGAAGGTGTGCGGCGTGCGGCTGTAGGCCGGCGGCTGGATCAGCGCGACCTCGTCGCGTACCTGCTGCTGCAGCGCCATGAAGTCGCCGTCTGCCGCCGCGCCGCTGTGCAGCAGCATGTCGAACAGCGAGAACTCGATCTGGCGCAGCGTCTGCAGGCCGCTCTGGAAGTTCTTCGCTGCCAGCATCTTGTCGAACAGCTCCCTGGGCAGCGGCGCGCCGGTCTCGACATGGGCCGTCATGCCCGACAGCACATCCCATTCCCAGCAGAAGTTCTCCATGAACTGGCTCGGCAGCTCGACCGCGTCCCATTCGACGCCGCTGATGCCCGACACATCATGTTCCTGGATCTGGGTCAGCAGGTGATGCAGGCCGTGGCCGAACTCGTGGAACAGCGTGATGACATCGTCATGGGTCAGCAGCGCCGGCTTGTCACCGACGGCTTCCGAGAAGTTGCAGACCAGCTGCGCGACCGGCGTCTGCAGGCGGGCGTCGTCGGGGCGCAGCCAGCGCGCGCGCACGTCATCCATCCAGGCGCCGCCGCGCTTGCCCGAGCGCGCACCCGGGTCAAGGTAGAACTGGCCGATCAGCTGGCCGGCGCGCTCGAGCCGGAAGAACTTGACGCCCGGATGCCAGACCGGTGCCTGGTCGGCGCGGATCTGGACCTCGAACAGGGTCTCGACGATCTTGAACAGGCCTTCGAGCACCTTGGGCGCGGTGAAGTAGGGCTTGACGTCTTGCTCGCTGTAGGCGTAGCGCGCCTGGCGCAGCTGCTCGCCGATGTAGGGCCAGTCCCAGGCCTGCGGATCGGCCAGGCCGAGCGTGTCGGCCGCGAAGGTGCGCATGTCGGCCAGGTCGCGCTCGGCGTAGGGGCGGGCCTTCTGGCCCAGCTCGCGCAGGAAGGCGATGACTTGCTCGGCCGACTCGGCCATCTTGGGCACCAGCGACACGGCGGCGAAATGCGGATAGCCCAGCAGCGTGGCTTCCTCCTGGCGCAACGCCAGCAGCTCGCGGATGATGGCGCTGTTGTCGAACTTGACCGCATCGCCCTCGGCCTGCTCGCTGGCGCGGGTGCCGTAGGCGCGGTAGAGCTTCTCGCGCAGCGCCCGGTTGCGGCCGAACTGCATCAGCGGCAGGTAGCAAGGCAGCTTGAGCGTGAGCTTGTGGCCTTCCTTGCCTTCAGCTTCGGCGGCCGCGCGGGTGGCCGCCAGCGTGTCGGCCGGCACGCCGTCGAGCTCGTCGGTGCTGGCGTAGTAGGTCCAGGCATCGGTCGCATCGAGCGCGTTCTCGCTGAACTTCTGGCCCAGCTCGGCCTGGCGCTCCTGGATCGCGGCAAAGCGCTCCTTGGCCTCACCCTGCAGCTCGGCGCCGCCCAGCACGAAGCCGCGCAGCGCGTTGGTGCGGGCCTGGGTCTGCTCGGCATTGAGTCGGGCTGGGTCCATTGCCTTGTACTTGGCATAGAGCCGCTCGTCGGCGCCGAGTCGGGTCCAGAACTCGGTCACCTTGGGCAGCGCGGCGTTGTAGGCTGCGCGCAGCTCGGGCGTGTCGGCCACGCTGTTGAGGTGGCTGACCGCGCCCCAGGCGCGACCCAGGCGCTCGGTGGCGACATCGAGCACCAGCGCCATCGCCTGCCAGTCGGCCGCGAAGTCGGCCGCCGTCACCTGCTCGAGTGCCGCAGCGGCGGCCTGCAGCAGCGAGTCGATGGCCGGCTCGACCTGCTCGGGCCGGATGGCGTCGAACAGCGGCAGATCAGTAAAGTCGAGCAGTGGATTGGCGGCGTCGAGCAAGGCGGCGGATTCGGGGGCGGTGGTGGCGTTCATGGTCGGTATCTGGGGCGCAGCAAAAGAAAATGCAAGCACTGGCTTGCCTCAGCCATCAAGAATATCAGGTGCTTGTCACTTGGCTGGCACGGGGTCACGCAGCCAGCCCCGCGTTGATCGGTGTTCCTCAAGCGGTCATCGACCTGCAAAGCGCTTCGAAGGCTTTCACCCGGGTGCTGCAGCGAGTCCGAAGAGCCGCTGGCTGCTGAGCGCCGCCTCGACCCCATCGGGAAAAAGTCCTGTTGAATAGTCCGCCATCGTTTTCAGATCCCTTCGACATCGATGCCATGCTCGGCCAGCCAGACCTTGCGCTGGGCGTAATCCGGCATGGCGCGCTCGACGCGCAGCCAGAACGCAGGGGTGTGGTGCGGTTCGTGCAGGTGGGCGATTTCATGCACCACCACGTACTCGGCGATGCGCGCGGGCAACAGGATCGTCTTCCAGTGGAAGTACAGCCAGTTGCCCTTGCCACACGAGCCCCAGCGGTAGCCCAGGTCCTGTAACTTCACTCCGGCTGGCTCCACTTCCATTCGGCTCTGGTATTCGGCGACGCGGCCGGACAGCCAGGCCTTGGCACGTTCGCTGTACCAGTGGATGAAGTGATCACGGGCTGCTGGCAGCGCATCGCGACGCAGGCAGAAGCGGCCGGCCACTAATTTCAGAGGCATATCCTGCTCGTCGATCAGCTTGAGCCGATGGCTACGCCCGAGGTACAGAAAGCCTTCGCCCCCGACGAACTCCTTGCGCGGTACCGTACGCTGGAGGCGGTCTTTCGCGGCAAGCTTGGTGTAGATCCAGAAGCGCTTTTCTTCGACGAAAGCGCGCAACTGATCATCGCCCACCTGCGGCGGGGCAAACAACACCAGCTCGCCATCACGCTCGACCGT
This sequence comes from Malikia spinosa, assembly GCF_002980625.1. Taxonomy (GTDB): domain Bacteria; phylum Pseudomonadota; class Gammaproteobacteria; order Burkholderiales; family Burkholderiaceae_C; genus Malikia; species Malikia spinosa. The sequence continues at coordinate 37,123 of NZ_PVLR01000024.1, forward strand.
GATCTGCATCGTCCTGCGCCGCGCGCTGCGCTGCACCGTGAACTGTAGATCGCCTACCACCATCATCATCAGACCTGCATCAGCTTGTCGTGCGAGGCGCGGGCCTGCTCCATCAGCTTGTCTGCCAGCACGCCTGCTTTGTCAGCATTCACCAACGGAGGTCGCAGGCGCATCAGGTGGTCGAACAGCTGTCCGTTCAGGTCATCTTGCGCCGCTCGCTTGTGAGGGCTCCAGATATTGCGGTTGCTCTGCAGCTCCTGCGTCAGCAGGTCTACCAACTCGACGGTCACGTCCTTTAGCCGCAGCAGTTCACCAGGCTGAGGCGTCTGGCCCGCACTCACCACATCGAGCACGGTGCGCAGGAAAGGCGCGCAATGTGCGGGCAGATCGCTCGGCGCTTCGTCAGTGCCAGCCTGGTCGCTGCGCAATTCGTCGATGATCTTCTGCAACTGGGCGATCAACTCGTTCCACTGTTCGCCCAAGGTTTTCAGGATCTCATTCAGCCGCTCGGACAGCTTGCGGTACAGCACCGGGTCTTCCTCCGTGTGCTTGCGGATGTGCGAGCGGATCGCATGCTCCATCTCGGATGCCTTGGCTCGGTCGTTTGCTGCGCGGGCGACGTGCGTGTCGAACTCGGCATCGGTCAGATGGATCGGCGGGATCTTGGGGTCGATGCCCAGCGAGATCACGTGGTCGTCGATCAGCTTGCGTACCTTGGCGCCGACGTCCTTGCCCAGGACAGGGGTGTCCTTGTAGCGGTTGCGCGCCCGGGCGTGGATGTAGGCCAGTTTCTTCGCATCACCCGAGTAGGGCAGTCCTTCGGGGCGCGGCAGCACCGTATCCAGCGACCCCAGGAAAGCCTTGAGCTTGACCGCGAACTCGGCACGCAGCTTCTCGCTGCCCAGCGCTTCGACGCAGGCCTCCGTGTCGTCCAGCGACTCGATGCCCTGCTGGCGGAACAGGTCCACCACTCGCAGATGCCGGTCACGCAACACTGGAATCTCATCCTTCAGGCTGGTAAGCGTACCTTCCACGTCCTCGTCGGCGTAGGCGGCCAGCGCTTCTTTCAGGTGCTGCGCCACGCCGAAGTAATCCACCACGATGCCGCAGCGCTTGCCAAAGCCGGTCCGGTTGACACGGGCAATGGCCTGCAGCAGCTCCGCCTCGCGGATCGGGCGATCCAGGTACATCACGCCTTCGATCGGTGCGTCGAAACCGGTCAGCAGCATCGATTTCACCACCAGGAAGGCCAGCGGATCGGTCTTGTTGGGGTCGGCATGGAACAGCGGCTTCTTGAAGCGCTTGATCAGCGCCTCGTGTGCCGTGCCGTCGGTCCAGGTCTTCCAGGCTGGATCGTCGTTGTTGCTGCCCGAGATGATGGGAGCGAACTCGAGGCGTGCCAGCGTGTCGCGGTAGCGCCAGGCCTGCACCACCGCCTGCACCTTGGGAGGACGCTTGCACAAGGCTTCGTCGTCCATGGCCTTGTCTTGCGGACTGAGCGCCTCCGCATCGACCAGCAACTCGTCGCGCGCGGTCTTGAGCGCTTCAAAGTAGCAGATCGCGGCCAACCGGCTGTACGCCACCACCTGCGCCTTGTAGCCATTGGGCAGGATGTTGGTCACGAAGTGCCGGATGATGTCGCGCGCCTTGTCGGCAATCAGCGATGGCGCGTCGAAGATGTGGCTCTTGGTGGCGTATTTCTGCTTGATCGTTTCCAGCTCGTCCGGGCTGTATTGGCGGAACAGGTCCTCGAACAGCTCGTCCAGGCTGGCGCCGTCCTTGACTGCACCGTTGGCCGTGCGCCCTTCGTAGAGGACCGGCACCGTGGCGCCGTCAGCCTCGGCTTCCTTGATGGTGTAGCAGTCGATGAACTCGCCGAAGATTTCATGAGTGCGCTTCTTCTCGCCCATGATGATCGGCGTGCCGGTGAAGCCGATGCGTGCGCAGTTGGGCAGCCCGGCTAGCAGGTTGGCGTGCAGATCGCCTGCCTGGGTGCGGTGGGCTTCGTCCACCAACACCAGGATGCAGTCGTCCTCGTTCAGCAGCTCGTACTTCCTGCTGGTCTTGTAGCTGCCACTGGCGGTCTCGGCCTTGGGCAAGTCGTCTGCCGTCAGCGGGGCATCGCCCACCATGTCGTTGTCGCGGTACTTCTGGATGGTGGCGAAGACCAGGCCTGGCCCCTTGCGGCGGGCCAGCGCCTTCACGCCCGTCGTGCTGTCCGCTACCTCCACCACCTCGCCGGTGAGCGTCGCAGTGACCGAGAGCTGACTTTGCAAGTCCTTGCGGTCGGTGACCACGATGACCTTGAAGCGCCGCAGCTGGGCATCTGCACGCATCTTGCGCACCAGGAACACCATCGTGAGCGACTTGCCCGAGCCCTGGGTGTGCCAGATGATGCCGCCGCGCTGGTCGTGCTCGCCGTGTTGCAGCCGGGTCTGGCCGGTCTTGAGCCTTGCGATGGCACGGTTCACCGCCCGGTATTGCTGGTAACGGCACACCGACTTGATGGTCTGGCCGCCCACCTGCATGAAGAGCTGGAAGTTCTTCACTACGTCGAGCAGATGCGACGGTTTCAGCAGGCCAGCGATCAGGCGCTCCTGTTCCGACAGACCGGATTTGCCCAGGCCTTGTGCCACTTCGATCTCGCTGCCGGAGCCATGCGGGCCGACTACCGTTTTCCACTGCGCGAAGTGCTCCAGGCCCGCGCCCACGCAACCGACCCGTGCCTCGTCGAAACTGGTCGCCACCAGCAGCTGGTTGGTAGCGAACAGGGCCTCGTTGCCCTCGTTGTCATCCACCTCGAAGGCGGCCTTGCGCTGGTTGCTGTAACGACGCAGCTGGTCCACCGCGTCGGCCAGCGGCTCTGGGATAGCAGGGCTCTTGCATTCCACTACCACCAGGGGGATGCCGTTCACCAGCAGCACCAGGTCGGGCACGATAAAGGCCTTGGCACTGTTGAACCCGGGCGGGCAGTCGACGCGGTACTGGTTGACCACCGTGAAGCGGTTGTTGGATGGAGTTTCCCAGTCGATGTAGCGGATGGTCTGGCCGCGGCCGCCGTCCCAGCCCGGCAGGCCTTCGACGGTCAGGCCCTTGATCAGCAGCTCGGTAGCCTTCTGGTTGGCCTCCATCAGCTTATGTGTGCCCAGTCGGGTAATGGCTGCCACCGCTTCGGACAAGCGAGCATCGTCCAGCCAGGGCTGACCGTGCGGGCCGGGGTTCAGGGCACGCAGTTGCTGGCGCAAGGCATGCTCCTGCAGCACCTCGGCAAAACTGGTGCGGCCCGTGATTGACGGGTCGTCCAGACTACCCTCGATGTGTTGCCAGCCCTGCGCCAGCAGCTGCGCCACGAAAGGTTTTTCGACGTCGTCAAGCTCCCAGCCCATGTCTTTTCCCTTAATCTGCCAGAACCATTTCCGACATAACTTCAAACTCGCACGCCATAACTTCCATAAACTCCCATAACGCACCATAACTATGCGTCATGGTGCATCGGGGCCGGTGGTGTAGTAGCTGCCTCGACGCGTGCCATGTTGGGTCAACCGCCCATCCCCCTTCAATCGGGAGAGCAACGCCTTGGTCTGGTTCTCGCCCAGGCGACACAGCTCCATCACGTCCGCCCGTTTGATTTGCCCGTGCTGGCGCACATAGTTCAGCACTAGCTGCTCGTTCTGCAGGTCCGTGAAGCCGGCCTGTCGGGTGTAGGCAGCCTTGTCGCCCTGGCGCTGGTACACGGCAGCCGACAGCGTGTAACTGCGCCCCCGCGCGTTGCCGTGCGCTTCCACCAACCCGGCCTCGGTCAGTGCCTCCAGCGTGCGCTTGGCACTGGCTGCGTCGCGCTGGATGCGGCTGGCCAGCTCCTCTGCAGTCACCCGCTTGAGTTCGCGCACGGCAGCCAGCGCAATCAGGCTGTCGATCGGCAACTCGGCACTCCTGCGCCGTTCCTCTTCTACCACCAGTCGGCGGAAGTCCAGATCGGCTGGCTCGGTGGGCAGGCGTACTACCACGCTGTGGGAATCCGTGCGCGAATAGTCGGGGCTGGGGCGGCCGAACTTGAGCATGCCCCGGAAGATCGTGTCCACGCCTCGCCCCGAGCGCTCCACCACACCAACCCGCTTCATCGCATCTGCCAGAGTGCGGTTGCGCGGGCGCGGTTCGGTCACCAGCAGGTTGGCCAGCGTCACGCCGTCCATCAGCCCGCCGGGGTTGCTCACCACCAGCGCCTCGTCCTCCAGCCGCACATGGACGGCGCCCAGGCGGTGGTAGTCGCGGTGGATCAGGGCATTGGCAACCGCTTCGCGGAAGGCCGCCATGTCCACCATCGGCACCGGAACGCGGAACAGGCCGACCTGGATCTCCTCCTCCGGGTTGTAGGGGCGGAAGTTGGTCTCAAGCCAGTCGAGCGCCTTGAGCAGCGGAAAACGGCGGAATTCGTTGAAGCGCACCGCCTGCTGCGCCAGCACTTGGAACGCAAATTCGTGGGTCGGCACCCGCTCGCGTAACGCGCCCTCGCGGCCCACCAGCAGCAGACCGGTCAGCGTCGGCACGCGGGTGCCGTCCTGCAGGCGGGCGGTCAGGCCCAGCGCGCCGTCCAGTGCCTCGTCGTCCAGTTCCAGCAGCACCCGGTCGCCACCGTACTGCTGCACGGCCTGGCGCAGGCGCTCGCGCTCAAGCGGGTCCAGGTCGGCCAGCGTGGTGCCCGCCACTGGCTGTCCCGACACGTCGATCAACCCGAAGCTGGAGGCGCGGCTGATCCGCTCGTGGGGCAGCATGGGTACACACTCGGGGCTGCCATCGGACTTGAGGCGGCGGCGCAGATAGACGCCGTTGTTGGTGGCCACCTCGCCTTGGGCCTTGGGCACCTCGATGCGGGCGACGCACACTCCCGCAGCCTCGACCGAGGACACCCGAACCGTGAGTGAGGGAGAGGTCCGCGCCGCGACCATCCCGGCCAGACCCGCCAGCATCTGGTGATCAACATGCAGTCCAGTAGGGCGGCCGTCATCTTCCACGCCCAGCCACAGCTCGCCACCTTCGGCGTTGGCCAGGCAGACGATGGCCTCGACCAGTTCGCGGTCCGGCAGCTTTTTCAGGTCGCTCTTGAATTCGACGGTGAGCGATTCGGCGCTGGGCAAGGCGTCGGTCATGGGGCGGCGGCCTCAAGCAAGGGCGTGACGCGGACGCGGCCGGTGAGGAGGTCGTCCATCAGGCCAGCTTTGAGTTCGCGCAGCTTTGCGACTTCGATAGCGGCGTTCTGGATGCGTTTGTCGATCTCGTCCAGCCGCTCAGCGATGAGGTCCTGCTCACGGCGCTCAGGCCGCACTGTTAAAAGTCCGCGAACGGTCGGTAGATTCAGGCCAGCCTTGGCCCCGGCGTCGTTCAACTGACTGATGTATATCTGAGCGACCGGGCAGGCCAAGTAATGGCCAACGAATCTCGGGTTGACAGCACTAAAACTTGGCCGAACTACGGCGATGTGCTGATTGATGTATGCCTCGCCCATTCCCTCAGGAATAACCCCCACGATACCTAGATCCGCGGTGATCGAAATCAGAATATCACCTGGTTCTAGTCGGGTCCGCTGCCCGTCAGCATTGCGTGGCGGTCGTACGTAAATCGTGGAGTCGAAGCGGAAATTGATGTGTTCGCGTGTCAGGTTGCCAATGCGAACGAACAGTGCGCCACTCTCGGAATAGTAGCGCGCCCAGTCTCTCGAACCGCTGGTCACTGTGGAGGACACCGATTCCAAGGTGGCGGTGTCCCAATCCTGCGGAATCCACCCCAGAGGCGACTCCTTGTAGAGATGGGGAGCTTCGGCCTGGGGCGGGCGCAGTTCGCCGTTGGCATCGATGCCGCGCGTCAGCAGATCGTGAAGCAGGCCTTGCTTGACTGCTTTGAGCTTGGCGATGATCGACTCGGTTTCAAAGATGGCCGTGTCAAGGGTGTCGAGGATCTGGGCGATCTGTGCCTGCTCGGTCAGCCCCGGATAGCTAATCGGTAACGCCAGCAGCTTGGACTTTGGCAAGTTCTTCATGCTGCCGCTGGTGCCCGTCGCATGAACCTCAACATGGCGGCGATATGCGGCTGACTGCAGAACGAAAGACATCCAGCGCATGCTGATCTTCGTGCTGTCTTTGGGCTTCAGTTGCCAGAGTCGATCCGGCAAAAACAGTGACGGATGCGCCTCGCGTACATAGCAGGATTCGCCGACGAGTGCCGGCGTATTCATGCGGCTCACCAGAATTGAATCACCCTGTACCGGTTCGGCGACGAGACGACGCTCATGCTCAACGACAGTCTTGTTCTGGTCCGGTAAGAACTGGCCGCCACTGACGGCGCTGGTCTTGAGGACGCCGATTTCGCCAGACCCATGTGGACGGTCCTCAGCGTTGACACTCACTCCAGCATTGAGGGCAGCGATTGAGTCGGCAAGCTGGCCATCGAACCAATCAGACATACCCCAACCCCTTCAAGAATCCCTGCAACGCCTGTGTCGCGGCATCCCGCCTGCCCTCGATTTCTGTCAGCGTCACGCGGTACTTGTCCCACCAATTCTCGAACGCGGCGACGATGGCTTTGCGCTGGGCAGTGATGTAGCGCTCGACGATCGCGCGCATGTCGTCGTGCAGGATGGTCAGCAGCAGATCGGCGGCGGCTTCTGGCGTCAGCCCTTCCACAGCGGTGCCGATGTGCTGCTTGAAGCTGTCGTGCTTGGCCTTGAGTTGTTTCTTGACTGTGGCGAGTTCCTTCTTCCAGGTTTTGAGCTGTGCCTCTTCCACGACGTTCTCGTTGTCCTCGTCCCCGCCTGCGACCTCGGCGTCCGCTTCCGTACTGTCCTCACCCTCATCATCCTTGGGGCTTGCGGCCTTTATCTTGCTGTCTAACTCGGCCTTCTTTGCCTCAAGCTCACTGATGGCCTCGACGAAGTCGCTCATCAGGAACTTGACCAGCTTGTGCTCCAGAGGGCGCTCTTTGCTGGACTTGTCTTCCAGCGCAGTGACGATGCTGGTGCGCCATGCATCCATCACGCCCTTGGCATCGCGCGCCATCAGGGTGAGGAAGTCGTACTTGGTCTGGTACCAGAAGCCGGCGACGATGCCGCGCACCTGGAAGGGGTCGAGCATGCCGATCGCTTCCAGCGACTCGCTGAAGCTGGCCAGCAGGTCGTTGCGCAGGGCGACCAGGCTGGATGCGTTGTCCATTTGACCGGCCAGCGCTGTGATGCGTGCGCTGTGCTGCTGCCACCACTGTTCGAACGCTGAACGGATGGCGGCTTCCTTGACGACCAGCCCGGCATTGCCTTCGATGGCAGGCTTGAGATCCTGGCGCCTGGTCAGTTCGGGCCGGAAGTCCAGGTACTTCGCATCACGCTCGATGAGCAGGTCCAGCGGGCTCAGGCCGTGGGCTTTGAACAGCGTGGCCTTGGCATCCACTTCTGCTTTGGGCACGCCGCCCACCAGATGGGCACGCACGTCGTGCGGCTCGGGCGGCGGGGCGTTGTCGGCGTAGCGGCGGATGTTGAGGTTGTAGTCGTTGGCTTTCAGCGTGGCGTTGTCCACGATGGCCGAGAAGCCCGGCACCGCCTGGAACTCGTCGAAGGTGGTGACGATCTTCTCGATGTGCTCGGGCAGCAGGTAGTTCTGCGCCCGGCCTTCGAAGAACTCGCGGTCGGCGTTGATGAACAGCACCTTGCCCTGGCGTTCGGCGGGCTTGCCGCTGACACGGCTGGCGCCGTTGGCCACCTGCTGGCGCAGCACCAGGATGCAGGCGGGGATGCCAGTGCCGTAGAACAGGTTGGGCGCGACGCCGATCACGGCTTCCAGCAGGTCGTCTTCGATGATGCCGGCGCGAATGGTCTTCTCCTCACCACCCCGGAACAGGACACCATGCGGCAAGACGGTGGCCACCATGCCGCCGTCGCGGGTGACGGCCAGCATGTGCTGCAAAAACATCAAGTCGGCCTTCTTGGCGCCCAGCGGCACCTGACCGTAGCGGAAACGCTCGGGAAACTTCGGCGCCCAGGCAGGTGTGCCGTCGGCGTTCTGTTCGGTGTTGCCCCAGTGGATCGAGAACGGCGGGTTGGTGAGCACCCGGTCGAAGTGCATCAACTCGCCGCCTTCGACATGCTGCGGCTCGGCCAGGGTGTCGTCGTTCTGCAGGTTGGCGGTACTGATACCGTGCAGCAGCATGTTCATCTTGGCGATGGACCAGACGGTGCCGTTGAACTCCTGCCCGAACAGGTTGGCCTTGCGGCCGTTTTCGCCGTGCTCGTCGATGTATTCCTTGGCCGCAATCAGCATGCCGCCAGAGCCACAGCAGGGGTCGTAGATGTCATGGGCCAGGGTTGGCTTGATCAGCCGGACCATCATCCGCACTACTGAGCGCGGGGTATAGAACTCGCCGCCCTTTTTGCCGGCCGAGTCGGCGAACTCGCCGATCAGGTACTCATAGGCTGCACCGAGCAGGTCGGGGAACTCGAAGTCCTCGTTGCGCAGGCGGTAGATGCCGAAGTGGGTGATCAACTGGCGCAGCTTGATGTCGGGTATCTTGCTCTGGCCGACCTTGCGGGTGAAGTCGATGTGCTCCAGCACGTCGTACAGGCTGGTGTTCTCGCCCTCGATGCCTGTGAGTGCCTTGTTCAGGTAGTCGCCAACGTTCTGGTGAGCGTCGTTGAGCAGCGTCTGGTAGCGCGACTGCGGCGGAACCCAGAAGTAGCCGTCCCGCTTGTACCAGCGCGGGTTCGCCGCCGAGACGATGGCCTCGAGTTCGGTCTTGCCTGCCTCGCGCTCGAGACGCATGACTTCCTCTTGGCGTTGCTCGAAGACGTCGGAGCAGCGCTTGAGGAACAGCATGCCGAAGATGTATTCCTTGAACTCGGCGGCGTCCATCTTGCCGCGCAGGATGTCGGCGGCTTTGAACAGGTGGCGCTCCAGTTGGGGCAGAGTCAATGGCATATGAAGTATCTGATTCGATCCAATTGTGTTCAAAAAACAAAGCGCGACAGCCGGCGTTCTTCATTTTTTGTGTCTGGCGCTTGCAAGCTGAAGTGCAGCAAAATCGCGCCATTGCCCCACGAGCGCAATATATCCAGCAGAAGGACCGACAGATGCATCCAAACCCGGCCATCATCGGCCTGTTCGTCAAGGCCGTGGCCTTCGCGGCCGACAAGCACCGGAACCAGCGCCGCAAGGATGCTGACGCCTCGCCCTACATCAACCATCCGATCGCGCTCTCCAGCGTGCTGGCCAACGAGGGCGGTGTCGCTGATGTGGCCGTACTGTGTGCGGCGGTGCTGCACGACACGATCGAGGACACCGAGACCTCATCGGCAGAGCTGGCAGCCATCTTCGGTCCGCAGGTTACCGCGATTGTCCTGGAAGTGACCGACGACAAGTCGCTGGATAAGCCTGTGCGCAAGCAGCGCCAGATCGAGCATGCCCCGCATATCTCGCGGGAGGCCAAGCTCGTGAAGCTGGCCGACAAGATCTGCAACCTGCGCGATATCCTGGCCTCGCCGCCCGCCGATTGGTCGGCAGAGCGCAAGCAGGGCTACTTCAGCTGGGCTGCCCAGGTGGTTGCCGGTGTCCGCGGCGTCCATCCCGGGCTTGAAGCCGTGTTCGACGGACTGCTGGCCCGCCAGGCCGAGCTTCGCTGACTGCATTGGCGCGTCAGTCCGCGTCGCGCTGGCGCCAGGCTTCGCAGGGTATTTCGACGCAAAGTGATCCATCCTGCGCATCGCAAGATGGATGAAAAAACTCAATGAAATGAGTGAGTTACTTCTGGTGCGCCTTCTTGCTGCTCTTCTGGGTCACCTTCTTGGCGCGCTTGACCAGGCCGCCGAAGGTCAGGCGCTCGTTGCCGAGCACGCGAACCTGCTTGACCTCGGGGCGCTGGCCGCCCTTGGAGCTGTACTTGAGGACCTTGACATCGCGCGGGCCCGGCATGCGGTCCTCGTCGATGGTGCGTTCCTTCTCGGGGATCGGGCGCCACAGCACCAGCAGCTTGCCGATATGCTGGATCGCCGCGGCGTCGAGTTCCTCGGCCAGTTGCTCGAGGTAGGCGGTGCGCTGGTCGCGGTCGTCCGAGAACACGCGCACCTTGATCAGGCCATGGGCCTTGAGTGCGGCGTCGACTTCCTTCTTGACGGCTTCGGTCAGGCCATCGCCGCCGATCAGCACGACCGGGTCGAGATGGTGGGCGTCCGAGCGGAAGGGTTTGCGCTGGGCAGGAGTCAGAATAATTTGAGGCATGATGCGATTATCCCGGATCGCGCGCGCTCGGTGGGGACTTCTGCTGCGTGCTCGATCAGTGGACCGCCGGCAAGATGGTGGCCGACGTGTGACAATCGAGGCTGAATGAAAGTAAAAACGCAGAGCAAGAAGGTCAACAAGGCCTGGCTGAACCAACATGTCAACGATCCCTGGGTCAAACTGGCCGTCAGAGAGGGTTACCGCGCGCGCGCGGCCTACAAGCTCAAGGAAATTGACGAAACCTTCCATCTGATCCGGCCCGGCCACTGTGTGGTCGACCTGGGCTGCGCGCCGGGGGCCTGGAGCCAGTACCTGCGCCGGCGCCTGTCGCCGACCGGTGCCGCTGTCGGCGAGCTCAACGGCATGATCATCGGCCTCGACCTGCTGCCGATGGAGCCGATCGAGGGCGTGCAGTTCATCCAGGGCGACTTCCGCGAGGAAGCGGTGCTGGCCGAGCTCGAGGCCAAGCTGCAGCTGCCCGACGGCAGCCATCGCCTGGTCGATACCGTGGTGTCGGACATGGCGCCCAACCTGTCGGGCATCGATTCGGTCGATGCCGCGCGCATTGCGCTGCTGATCGAGCTGGCGGTCGATTTCTCCAAGGCTCACCTCAAGCCCGACGGCGCGCTGGTGGTCAAGATCTTCCACGGCGGCGCCTACCAGGACATGGTCAAGCTGTTCAAGGACAGCTTCAAGCTGGTCAAGCCGATCAAGCCCAAGTCCTCGCGCGACAAGTCTTCTGAAACCTTTTTGGTCGGAATCGGTCTCAAGTGAGCGAGCATCAATTTTTTCTATCCACGGCATCTGTAGGGTTCTAGACCCTGGCTGTCAGCCCGGCGCTTGAAACCCCTAGAATGGCGCCAATCTATCAGTACATCGCGTTTTCGTTCGGGAGTCCGTTTTGAACAACCCCTGGTTTTCCAAAGTTGGTGTCTGGCTGGTCGTAGCCATGGTGCTGTTTACCGTCTTCAAGCAGTTCGATGGCAGGACCAGCGCTGGCGCCGGCTACATGGGCTATTCCGAGTTCCTCGACGAGGTCCAGGCTCAGCGCATCAAGAAGGCGACGATCCAGGAGTCTCCCAACGGCACCGAGATCGTTGCCGAGACGATGGACGGCAAGCGCGTGCGCACCACGGCGACCTACCTCGACCGCGGTCTGGTCGGTGACCTGCGCGCCAACAACATCGACTTCGACGTACGTCCGCGCGAAGAAGGTTCGCTGCTGATGACGCTGCTGGTGAGCTGGGGTCCGATGCTGCTGCTGATCGGGGTCTGGGTCTACTTCATGCGCCAGATGCAGGGCGGCGGCAAGGGCGGTGCTTTCAGCTTCGGCAAGAGCAAGGCGCGCATGCTCGACGAGAGCACCAACACCGTGACCTTCGCCGATGTCGCCGGTTGCGACGAGGCCAAGGAAGAGGTCAAGGAAGTGGTCGACTTCCTGAAGGACCCGACCAAGTTCCAGAAGCTCGGCGGTCGCATTCCGCGCGGCCTGCTGCTGGTCGGCCCCCCGGGCACCGGCAAGACCTTGCTGGCCAAGTCGATCGCTGGCGAAGCCAAGGTGCCGTTCTTCAGCATCTCGGGCTCCGACTTCGTCGAGATGTTCGTCGGCGTCGGCGCGGCCCGCGTGCGCGACATGTTCGAGAACGCCAAGAAGAACGCCCCCTGCATCATCTTCATCGACGAGATCGACGCGGTCGGTCGTCAGCGTGGTGCTGGTGTCGGCGGTGGCAATGACGAGCGCGAGCAGACCCTCAACCAGATGCTGGTCGAGATGGACGGCTTCGAGACCAACCTGGGCGTGATCGTGATCGCCGCGACCAACCGTCCCGACATCCTCGACGCCGCGCTGCTGCGTCCGGGCCGTTTCGACCGCCAGGTCTATGTCACGCTGCCCGACATCCGCGGCCGCGAGCAGATCCTCAACGTCCACATGCGCAAGGTCCCGCTCGGTACCGACGTCAATGCCGGCATCATCGCCCGCGGCACGCCCGGCATGAGCGGCGCCGACCTGGCCAACCTGTGCAACGAGGCCGCCCTGATGGCCGCGCGTCGCAGCGCCCGCGTGGTCGAGATGCAGGACTTCGAGAAGGCCAAGGACAAGATCATCATGGGCCCCGAGCGCAAGTCGATGGTCATGCCCGAGGAAGAGCGTCGCAACACCGCCTACCACGAGGCCGGTCACGCGCTGATCGGCAAGCTGCTGCCCAAGTGCGACCCGGTGCACAAGGTCACCATCATCCCGCGCGGCCGTGCGCTGGGCGTGACCATGAGCCTACCCGAGAAGGACCGCTACAGCTATGACCGCGAGTTCATGCTGAACCAGATCAGCATGCTGTTCGGTGGCCGCATCGCCGAAGAGGTGTTCATGCACCAGATGACCACCGGCGCTTCCAACGACTTCGAGCGTGCGACCCAGATCGCGCGCGACATGGTGATGCGCTACGGCATGAGCGAGGCGCTGGGCCCGATGGTCTACGCCGAGAACGAGGGCGAGGTGTTCCTGGGCCGTTCGGTCACCAAGACCACGCACATGAGCGAGGACACCATGCGCAAGGTCGATACCGAGGTGCGCCGCATCATCGACGAGCAGTACAGCCAGGCCCGTCATCTGATCGAGGAGCACAGCGACAAGATGCATGCGATGGCCAAGGCCCTGCTCGAGTGGGAGACCATCGAGATCGACCAGATTGACGACATCATGGCCGGCAAGCCGCCGCGCCCGCCCAAGGACTTCGTGCCGCGCAATCCGCCGGCCGGTGGCAGCGATGGCGGCCCGCCGTCGGTCAAGGCCGACCCGACACCGACGGTGGCCTGAAATAGCCAGCCAAGATCATGACCGGGGCCTGGCCCCGGTTTTTTCATTCCTGTTTCCCTGCTTGCCGCGCCCGCATGGCGCTCTCCGACATGACCGCCGAACTGCACCAAGCCCCTGTCTGGAAAACCACCCGCTTCGAGATCGACCTGGGTCAGCCCCAGGTCATGGGCATCGTCAACGTCACGCCCGATTCGTTCTCGGACGGTGGCCGGCACGATGACCCGGCGCGCGCGCTGGCCCATGCCGAGCAGTTGCTGAAAGACGGCGCGACCATTCTCGACATCGGCGGCGAGTCGACCCGTCCGGGCGCGCCGCCGGTGTCGCTGCAAGACGAGCTCGACCGCGTGCTGCCGGTGTTGCGCCTGGCGCTCAAGCTCGGCGTGCCGCTGTCGATCGATACCTACAAGCCCGAGGTGATGCAGGCCTGCCTGGACCTGGGCGCCGACATCATCAACGATGTCTGGGCGCTGCAGCGGCCGTTCGAGAGCGGGCAGGGCAGCGGCGTCGAGGTGGTCGCAGCTCACCCTGATTGCGGTGTCTGCCTGATGCACATGCACCTGGAGCCCCGCAGCATGCAGGTCGCGCCGATGACGGGTGATGTGGTGCCGCAGGTGGTGGACTTCCTGCGCCAGCGCGCCGAGCGACTGCGGGCCCAGGGCGTGGCGCCTGAACGCCTCGTGCTTGACTACGGCATCGGCTTTGGCAAGACGGTGGCGCAGAACTTCGCGCTGCTGGCGCGCCAGCCGGAGCTGCTGGCGTTGGGCTACCCGCTGCTATCGGGCTGGTCGCGCAAGTCCTCGCTCGGCAGCGTGACGGGCCACGAGGTGCCGCGCGAGCGCGTGGCGGCCAGCGTGGCCGCGCATCTGCTCGCGATCGAGCGCGGCGCCCGCATCGTGCGCGTGCATGACGTGCGCGAGACGGTCGACGCGATCAAGGTCTGGCAGGCGATGCTGGCGCAGGCCTGAGCTGAGCCGCGCCATCTGAACCATGTAAAAGGCCGCCTGGCATTGCCGGCGGCCTCGGAGCTGCTGCGCTGCAGGGTTCAGTGCTGCGCTGCAACTTCCCGGGCGTGGCTTTCGAGCACCAGCCGGTCCAGGCTGGCCAGCGGCAGGTTCATGAACAGTTCAAGTCGCTGGTGCATGCGGTGCATGATCTGCTTGAACATCTCGAGCAGCGCATCGCGGTCGCCCTGGACCTGCATCGGATCGGGGAAGGACCAGTGCGCGGTGGCCGGATGACCGGGCCAGACCGGGCAGGTCTCGCCATGGGCATCGTCGCAGACCGTGATGACCAGGTCCATCTGCGGCGCGTCGGGGCCGGTGAACTCGTCCCAGCTCTTGCTGTGCAGGCCGGTCGTGTCCACGCCTGCGCTTTGCAGCGCTTCAAGCGTCAAGGGGTGCGGCTGCTGGTCACGAGCGGGCTCGGTACCGGCCGAAAAGGCGCGAAAACGTGCGCCGCCGACATGGTTCAGGATGGCTTCGGCCAGCAGGCTGCGCGCCGCGTTGTGGCTGCACAGGAACAGGACATTGATGGGCGGGTGATCGATCATGGGCGTGATTATCATCAATAAATTGCCGGCACGATCATGGAGTCAGGCACGGGGTGGCGGATGTAGTCGGGGTTGCGCTCACGCTTGGGCAGCACGACTTCCGGCTTCTCGATCTCGTGGTAATCGAACTGGGTCAGCAGGTGATGGATGCAGTTCAGGCGAGCCTTTTTCTTGTCGTCGGCCGCGACGATCCACCAGCGCGCTTCCTCGATGTGGGTGCGCTCGAGCATGGTTTCCTTGACCTGGGTGTAGTCCTCCCAGCGCCGGCGCGACTCGAGGTCCATCGGGCTGAGCTTCCACTGCTTGAGCGGATCGTGGATCCGGCCCAGGAAGCGCAGGTGCTGTTCGTCGTCGCTGATCGAGAACCAGTACTTGATGACCCGGATGCCGGAGCGCACCAGCATGCGCTCGAACTCGGGCACCGAGCGGTAGAACTCCTCGTATTCGTCATCGGTGCAAAAGCCCATCACCTTCTCGACGCCGGCGCGGTTGTACCAGCTGCGGTCGAACAAGACCATCTCGCCGGCCGCCGGCAGATGGGCGACATAGCGCTGGAAATACCACTGGGTGCGTTCGCGGTCGTTGGGCGCCGGCAGCGCGACGGTGCGGCAGACGCGCGGGTTCAGGCGCTGGGTGATGCGCTTGATCACGCCGCCCTTGCCGGCAGCGTCCCGGCCTTCGAACAGGATCACGACTTTCTGCTTGCTCGCTGCCACCCAGTCCTGCAGCTTGACGAGTTCGCCCTGCAGCTTGAACAGCTCGCGGAAGTAGGCCATGCGATGAGCCTTGTGCTCGTCGGTGTTGCTGTCGGCCCCGCCGAGGTCGACTCCCAGTGCATCCGGGTTGCGATCCTCGATTTCCAGTTCCAGCTCTTCATCGTAGCTGTCGAGCAAGTCGCGCTCGATGCGCTTGATCAGGTCTTCGTGGTTGGAGGCGGCCATGGCTATCCCAAAATAAATAATCCTGGATCTTAGGCAATGTATATGTCAAACGGGTGACAAAAAGCATGGCGTCCATTGGGGCGGCAACAGGCCTAAGATAATGGCCTCGCGCTGCACAGGCAGCCGCACAAGGAACAGAGTCATGACCGTCATCGTCGTCGCCAATCCCAAGGGTGGGGTGGGCAAGTCCACCCTTGCCACCAACGTGGCGGGCTATCTGGCCCGGCGCGGCCACCAGGTGATGCTCGGCGATGCCGACATCCAGCAGTCTTCGAGCGCCTGGCTCGGGATGCGACCGGCCGATGCGCGACCGATCCAGTCCTGGAATGCTTCGTCGAGCGATGAGCTGCGTCCACCCAAGGGCATCAGCCATGTGGTGATCGACACGCCGGGCGGCCTGCACGGCAAGCAGATCAAGGAGGTGCTCAAGCGTGCCGACAAGCTGCTGATTCCGCTGCAGCCCAGCCCGTTCGACATGCTGGCCACGCGCGCCTTCGTCGATGATCTTCAGGAGCGCCGGCGCGCGGCCGGGCTCGACATCGCCGTGGTCGGTATGCGGGTCGACCAGCGCACCCTGTCGTCCGAGAATCTGCGCGATTTCTGCCAAGGCTTGGGGCTGCCGGTACTGGGCTATCTGCGCGACACCCAGAACTATGTCCGGCTGGCCATGCGCGGCCTGACCCTGTTCGATGTGCCGCCGGGCCAGGTGGCCAAGGACCTCGAGCAGTGGCAGCTGATCTGCGACTGGCTCGAGGCCTGAAGGATCAGCGCAGGGCGTTGAGCGCGGCCACGCCGGTGGCCGGGAAGTCGGTGAATACGCCGTCGACGCCGAGCTTCATGTAGTACTCCATTTCAGCCTTGGGGTCCTTGAAGCCGTAGCCGCTGGCGTCGTTGCGGAAGGTCCAGGTATGGACCAGCAGGCCGCGCGCGTGTGCGTTCTCGATCACGCCGGTGCTGCCGTCAACGCGACGGTCGTTGAGGCTCAGGCTGCTGTCGCCGCTGCGCTCGACGCCGTCGTTGACGGTCTTGACCAGGTAGGGCTTCCAGGGGCCGACGGCGTCGGCATAGGTCTTGATGAAGTCGAGGCCGGCGGGCTTGACCAGGTCACCGAAGCTGCGCGAGTCACCCTTGACCACGAAGTCGTAGGGCTTGTGGTAGGGCGCGACCAGGGACATGCTGCCGTCGTCCTTGACGTCGTCGGCGTCGATCAGCTGCACCAGCTTGATGTCGGTCTTGCTGTTGAGGTACTGCAGGTTCGAGACCTCGAACGACTGGATGAAGACCGGCGCCTTGCCCGTGTTGCCGTAGGCGGCGTGCAGGGTGCTGACCAGCTTGTCCTCGAACCGGTTGGCACCGAACAGGGCGGCGTGGAAGGTCGAGTGCTTGACCTCGGGGTAGATGCCGATGGTGCGGCCGGTCTTGCTCGACTGCTCCTTGGCCAGCGCGATCACCTCGTCGAGGGTCGGGATCTGGAATTGACCGTCATAGGCCTTCGAGCGGCCCGAGCGGGCCTGGATCGCGCGCAGGGTCTTGATCTCGGCCAGCGTGAAGTCGCTGGCGAACCAGTCTTCGGTTTCAACGCCGTCAACCATTTTCTTGGTCTTGCGCGCCGGGAACTTGGCCGCGACGTCGGTCGTGCCGCCGAGCATCGGTTCGTGACGGGCGATCATGACACCGTCCTGGGTCAGCACCAGGTCGGGTTCGATGAAGTCGGCACCCTGCTCGATGGCGAGCTGGTAGGACGCCAGCGTGTGCTCCGGGCGCTCGCCGCTGGCACCGCGGTGACCGATGACCAGAGGGGCTTCGCCCGACAGGGTCTGGAAGGCGGGTTCGCCATCGCCGCAGGCTTGCAGCAGGGCCAGTGACAGGAGCGCGATGGAAGCTTTGAGTTTCATGTTCAAGGTTTCAGTGCAGGGTAGGGAGGAGTCCCCTGCTAGGCAGGGTCGACCGCCATCATTGGCTCGGTACTGTGTCACGGTCACGTCTGTCTGGTGTCATGTGCATGACGCTCGATCCGCGCCCCAGGCCGGAGCCAGCCGGCGGGTTTCATGGGGCTGTCTTGTCAACTTGCTAATATGCGGGAAATTTGGAGCCTGAAACCATGAACAAGCGCTTGATTGCCGGATTTGTCTTTTCGCTCTGTGCGGTGGCTGCACAAGCCCAGTCGTTCTCCTTTGGCCTGTGGGGCGACATGCCTTACAAGAAGGCGGGTGACGAGGCCAAGATGCCGGCCCTGCTGCGCAGCATCAGCGGCTCCGACATTGCCTTCTCGATCTACAACGGCGACATCAAGGACGGCAGTTCCGCTTGCAGCGACGAGGTCTATACCCAGGCGCTGCAGATGTTCGGCCAGATCAGGCAGCCCGTGGTCTATGTGCCTGGCGACAACGAATGGACCGATTGCCACCGCACGAACAATGGCGGCTTCGATCCGCTTGAGCGACTGGCCCATCTGCGCCGGGTCATGATCCCGAGCACGCGCAGCCTCGGCCAGCGTCAGATGGAGCTGACTCGCCAGGGCAAGCTGGGCGAGAAGTTCGTCGAGAACGCCCGTTTCCAGCACCGTGACATCACGTTCCTGACCTTCAACATCCCGGGCTCGAACAACAATCTGGTGCTCGACGAGTATGAATGCAGCGACAAGAGCGCGCGCAGCGCCCGCCAGTGCGAAGCGGCCAATGCCGAGTATGTCGAGCGCGATGCCGCCAACATCACCTGGCTGCGCGAGGGCTTTGCCAAGGCCAGCGCCATGAAGGCGCGCGGTATCGTGGTCGTGATGCAGGCCGATCCGGGCTTTGACCTGCCCGAGACCGGGTCTGTCGACGAAAGCCAGGCCAAGGGTGTCAGCGCCTACCGTCGTTTTGTTGACGCGCTGGTGACTGAAACCCAATACTTTGACGGCCAGGTGCTGCTGGTGCATGGCGACACGCATTTCTTCAAGGTCGACAAGCCGCTCTACAGCCCGGCCAAGCTGCTGCCCAATCTGACCCGTCTGCAGACTTTCGGCAGCCCGTCGATCCACTGGGTGCGGGTCGTGGTCCAACCCAGGACCCGGCATGTCTTCAATATCCAGCCGGTGATCGTCCAGCAATAAGAAAACAGGGGCTCTGGCGAGCCCCTGGTCATGTCATGCGCCGCCAGAGCCGTCAGCGCTGTCAGCGGGAGATGGCGCTACGGTTCACCTGGGCGACTGGCTGATTGCCTTGCCCAGGGACAACATCATCAGCGTGCGTCCGAACTCTTCCGGCTCACCGAGTGGATGGAAGCCGAGCTGGGCAAAGCGCTTGCGGTGGCGGGTCGAGACCAGCAAGGTCCCCGTCGGGTATTGGCTGCGTACCCAGTCGATGCGGGCCTGCACCAGCGCGCGGGCGATGCCGCGACCGCGCGCCTGCTCGGCGACTGCAGACAGATACAACACATGCGTGTTCGAGGCCCAGTCTGCCGCCTTGATGCCGCCTGCTCCCACCACCTCGCCCTCCAGCCGGGCGATGAAGAAACGCTGGTAGAAGGGCGCATCAATGGGCGCGAGCACCGCCTTGATGCGCTCGATGCTGTAGCGTCCCGGCTCGTTGAAGGCATTGACAAGCACGGTCGCTGCAGCGTTCATGGCCTCGCTGTCGGCTGGGTCCAGTGGTGAGATTTGCGGGGTTTCGCTCATGACTGATGTTCCAGGTTGACTGGGTGGTGGCGTTGGCTGGCGCAATGGGCTTTCAGGAGTCCCTCGACCACGCGCGAGCGCTCGAGGATCTGGCTCAGCAGGGGCGGGATCTCGAACAGGGCCTGGTTGTCGATCCGGCTGACATTGGCCCGGTAGTCATCCAGCCTGGCCGTCAGCTGCTGGACGGCGTCAGCCAGGGTGCGCAGGCTGTTGTGCACCACGCCCACACCCTGTTCGCGCACCCAGTCGGCGTTGTAGCGCTCTTGCGGCATGGTCCAGGCGTTGTCGACCACGATCACCGGCAGACCTTGCTGCACCGCCTCGCTGAGGCTGCCCGGGCCGGGCTTGCCGATGAAGTAGTCGGCCAGCTGCATGTAGTAGGGGATGTCGCGGCTGAACTCGACCACCAGCCGCGGTGCCGCGGCCTGCTCGGCGCGCAGCTGCCGGGCCAGCGCGCGGTTGTGGCCGCAGACCAGGATCAGTTGCTGCTCGGCCAGCCGGCGCGCAATGCCCAGCATGGCCTTGGAGCCATGGCCGCCAAACATCACGATGCCGGTCTCGCGCTGCGGGTCCAGGCCGTGGCGGACCCGCTCGCTGGCCCGGTCGGCCATTTTCGGGCGGTAGAAGTCAGGCCGGATGATCATGCCCGAGGTGGCGTGGATGCGGTCTTCGGCATGGCCCTGGGCGCGGGCCTGCTCGACCGCCCGGGGCGTGCCGCAGATGAAATGCTGGGCCTGGCCCGGTTCGATCCAGAAATGCGGCGGCAGGTCGGCTAAGTCGGTCAGCACGGTCACATAGGGCCGGCCCGGCAGCGCCGAGTCCAGGCTCTCATGGAGCGCGCGGTTGAAGTTGGGTATCAGCGAGACCACGATATCGGGTTCGGTGCGCAGCCAGTGCTGCTGCAGCTGGCGCGTCAGCTTCGGGTGGGCCAGCCGGATCAGGCCCTGCAGCAGCTTGAGCTCCTGCGCCATGCCCAGGGTCCAGCCGCGCGCCAGGCGCCGGTTGTACCAGTCCTCGGGCGCGCTGCCGGTCAGCTTGCGAAACCGCTGCTGCGGGTCGAGCACCTCGAACAGATTGACCAGGCGCACCTGCCAGTGCGAACCCTGTGCCTGCAGCACGCCTGAGAGCGCCTGCGCCGAGGCCAGATGCCCACCGCCGGCATTGAAGTAGACCAGGTCAATCGTGCTCATGCGGCGCTCCTGGCTCTGACCGGCGCAGCAAGGCCTGGCCCGCGCGCAGCCGGCTGCCGCTGGCGATGCCGTCGGCCAGTTCCATGCCGGGCGGTGTGATCACGATGATGGTCGAGCCATGCTCGAACCAGCCCATTTCCTGTCCCTTGGCCAGCCTGGCCTGGCAGGGGATCACATTGGGTCCGCGGTAGCGCAGGTTCAGCAGCACATCGATGAAGGTCAAGCGCATGCTGGCGACCAGGATCGCTGCCACCGGCACCAGCAGCAGCGGTGTACCGTCGGACTGCAGCCTGGCCTCGATCACCGCGCGCTCGTTGCGGCAGAACAGCCGCTCGACCCGCTTGAGCGCGATCGGGTTCACGTTCCAGGTGTCGCCCGAGATATAGGTCACGCGGTCGACCTCGATGTCGTGCGGCGCATGGAAGCGGTGGTACATGCTCGAGGTCAGGCGCAGGGTGACATAGCTGCCGCCGGCAAAGCGCGCGGGCAGCTCGCGCGAGCCCAGCAGCTCGTGCAGCGGGTAGTCCATGCCCTTGGCCTGTAGCGCCCGCGTACCATCGAGCTGGCCGCAGGCGCCGACGATGGCGTCGCTCGGGCTGGCGATGATCCCGGGGCGCGGGTCGCTTGGTCGCGCACCGGCCTTGAGCTCGCGCGTGAAGCAGTCGTGCAGGCTGTCGAACTGCTGCTGCTTGGCTTCGCTGAGGTCGAGCTCGGTGAACAGGCGCCAGACCGCGATCGAGAACCGGGTCAGCAGCGGGCTGCGCAGCTGGCTGTACCAGCCCATCAGATGGGTCAGCGCGATGCGGGGTACGCGGTTGGTCAGCAGGAAGTTCAGGTCTTCCTGCAGCAGTAGGCGGTCGCGCAGTCGGTGTTTATTCATGGTCTTGTCAAAAGCGATGCGTACAACTGTCACCGTTCACTTTGAAAGGCTCATGACATGTCCGTTGAGATCGCAATGACCGCCGGCGCCCTGGTGGCTGGTTTCCCCTGGCTGCGCCGGCGACTCCAGCTCTCGCGCGCCAAGCACCCCTCGCTGGCCGGGCATTCGCGCATGGCCAAGCGCATCGCGCGCCTGCTGCCGGGCTATTCCTATGGCGAGGATGAATTCTTCGGCGTCGATGACGCGCCGCTCGAGGTGCAGACCCGACGCCGGGCCGGTTTCGCGCGGCTCTCCAGCAGCCTGCGCCAGGGTGCGCCGCGCTCGCTGGCGCTGACGGCGCAGGCGCGCGAGGGCCTGTCCGACCTGCAGCTGACCGGGCGCTACCGCGTGCCGTTCCAGTTCAGCGCCTATGTGCGCGAGCAGTTGCCGGTGGGCGCTTTCTGGCAGTCTGCCGAGGGGGTGCAGCTGCAGGACCTCGACGGCCAGCGCTATTACGACCTGGCCGGCTCCTACGGCGTCAACATCTTCGGCGTCGATTTCTACAAGCAGTGCATGGAGGAGGGCGCCCGCCTCGGGTCTGCGCTCGGTCCCGTGCTGGGCGGCTATCACCCCTGCGTGGCCGAGAACATCGACTGGCTGCGCGAGATTTCGGGCCTGGACGAGGTGAGTTTTCACATGTCGGGCACCGAGGCCGTGATGCAGGCGGTGCGGCTGGCGCGCTATCACACTGGCAAGAAGCATCTGGTGCGCTTCACCGGCGCCTACCATGGCTGGTGGGAGGATGTGCAGCCCGGCCCCGGCAATCCGCTGCCGCCGCGCGAGACCTATACGCTCAATGACATGGACCCGCGTGCCCTGCAGGTGCTGCGCACGCGCAAGGACATCGCCTGCGTGCTGGTCAATCCGCTGCAGGCGCTGCATCCGAACCGCAACGCGCCGGGCGACTCGACCCTGGTCGACGGCAGCCGCAGCGCCGGCTTCGACCGCGCCGCCTACACCGACTGGCTGCGCCAGCTGCGCCAGGTCTGCAGCGAGCGCGGCATCGTGCTGATCCTGGACGAGGTGTTTGTCGGCTTCCGGCTCGCAGCGGGCGGCGCGCAGGAGTATTTCGGCGTCCAGGCCGATCTGGTGATCTACGGCAAGTCCTTGGGCGGCGGTTTTCCGGTCGGCGTGGTCTGCGGCAAGGCGGCGCTGATGCGCCGCTTCAAGCCCGAGCGCCCGGCCGACCTGTGCTTTGCGCGCGGCACCTTCAATGCCCATCCCTATGTGATGGGGGCCATGCATGCCTTCTTGCGCCGGCTGCGCACGCCCGAGGTGCAGGCGATCTACCAGGGCCTGGACGAGCGCTGGCGCGCGCGCGTCCAGGCCTTCAACCAGGCCTTGCAGCAGGCCGGCATGCCGCTGCAGGTCGAGGCGCTCTCCAGCATCTGGACCGTCAACTACACCCAACCTTCGCGCTACCACTGGCTGCTGCAGTATTACCTGCGCGAGCAGGGCCTGGCGCTGAGCTGGGTCGGCACCGGCCGTTTCATCTTCAGCCTCAACTACAGCGACGCCGACATGGCCGAGGTCACGCGCCGTTTCATCGAGGCAGGCCGGCGCATGCAGGCTGACGGCTGGTGGTGGACTGCGCCCGGACTGACGCACAAGGCGATCCGGCGCCGGCTGCTGCGCGAGATGCTGGCCCACAAGCTGGGTTGGCACTGAGCAGGAGAGTTGACGTGCGAGCTACCATGAGTTGTTCGTACGTCGTTGTTTGCCTGGCTCCGCAGGCAGTCCTGAAGTAGCAAAGCCGCTTCGATCTCAAGTCGAAGCGGCTTTTTTGGTGCTTGCCCGGCAGGGCGCGCGAGCGGGCCACCAGGCCCGCGGCAGAGGATCAGCTGGCCTTGTGGCCCGGGTCGAGCAGCTGGCCGCGCAGCAGGTACAGCGGTGCCTTGTGATAGAGCATGATGTCGTGGAAGGGGTCGGTCAGGATCTTGCTGGCCCAGACCAGGCCGGTGCGCAGATCCTTGAGCGCGAACAGTTGCAGCACGCGAAAGACCAGGCCGCCAACGCCGACCGCCAGCCACATCAGGCCGACGTTGTGGGCAAAGCCGCGCCAGTCGGCATGGGGTTCGATCAGGCCGAACAGGTCTTGCTGCCACAGCAGCAGCAGCGGCGACAACGCCCAGATCGCCATCAGCACCACCTTGCGCTGCAGGTTGTAGCCGACCTTGATGTCTTCCTTGTATTCGTGCGTGGCCTGGTTGATTTCGTCGTAGCCCTTGGGCTCGAAGAAGAAATGGCCGCTCTGTCGGGTCAGCATCGAGACCAGCCAGGCCACCAGTGCCGCCATGGCCGGATCGGTGAATACCAGGGCGTAGGCCAGCAGGAAGCTGATCGCGCTGATCAGGTGCAGCGTCTGGTTGATGCGGCTGTGGTGGTAGTAGCGATGGTCGTCCCAACGCTGCACTCGCAGGTCTTGCAGAAATTCTTTCACGCCGTTGTCCTTCTTTCGGTGAGTGAGGATTGCCCGCCGGTCGGGGCGGTCGCAATCGATCATGGTCAGGCTGCGTGAAATCACGGTGACAGTGCGCCGGGCTTCATGCCGTTGTCGCATCGGAGCGTGACAGCACGGCGGCGCTTGTCGCAGGCCTGTCATCAAGCGGGCTGAGCATGACTGCCATGATGCAATCCCTGAGCGACCCGCTGCTGGTCGAAAACTTCGCCCCCGAGCGCCGTTCCCTGCGCGTGGCCCTGGTCACCGAGACCTATCCGCCCGAAGTCAACGGCGTCGCGCTGACCATCGACCGGCTGGTGCGCGGGCTGCAGGCACGCCACCACGACATCCAGCTGGTGCGCCCGCGCCAGGCCGCTGTCGATGCCGGACCAGGCGAGCAGGACCCGACCGAGCAGGTGCTGATGCGCGGTCTGCCGATACCGCGCTACCCGCACCTGCGCATGGGCCTGCCGGCCAAGCGCGCGCTGCTCGGGCTCTGGACCCTGCGCCGGCCCGACCTGGTGCATATCGCGACCGAGGGGCCGCTGGGCTGGTCGGCGCTGCAGGCCGCGCGCAAGCTCAAGCTGCCGGTCAGCACGGATTTCCGCACCAATTTCCATGCCTACAGCCGCCATTACGGCATTGGCTGGCTGCAAAAGCCGATCGCCGCCTACCTCAGGCGCTTTCACAACCAGGCCCATTGCACCATGGTGCCGACTGCCTCGCTGCAGTCCGAGCTGCAGGCGATGGGCTTCGAGCGCCTGCTGGTGGTCGCGCGCGGTGTCGACACGCAGCGCTTCGACTCGGCCCGCCGCAGCGCGGCCTTGCGCGAGTCCTGGGGCGTGCGTGAGGGTGAGCAGGTGGTGCTGTCGGTCGGCCGCATCGCGCCCGAGAAGAATCTGGAGCTGCTGTTGCGCAGCTACGAGGCCATGCGTCAGGTCAACCCCGCGCTGCGCCTGGTCGTGGTCGGTGACGGCCCGGATCGGGCAGCGCTGCAGCAGCGCTGCCCCGAGGTGGTGCTGGCCGGCTCGCGCAGCGGCACCGACCTGGCCGAGCATTACGCCAGCGCCGACTGCTTCCTGTTCCCGAGCCTGACCGAGACCTATGGCAACGTGACGCCCGAGGCGCTGGCCAGCGGCCTGGCGGTGCTGGCCTACGACTATGCCGCTGCGGCCGAACTGATCCACCATGGCGAGAACGGCTTGCTGGCGCCGGTTGGCGACCCCGATGCCTTCGTGCGCCGTGCCATCGATCTGGCGGGCAACCGCCAGTTGGTCGCGCGGCTGCGCCAGGGCGCGCGCGCCTCGACGCTGGCGCTGGACTGGAGCCATATCTGCCTGCAGGTCGAGGCGATCTGGGAGCGCCTGATCGAGCAGCAGGCGCTCGGGGCTTCGGGCTTCAGGCTCGTTTCAGTCTGAGCTGCAGCATCAGGGCGGCCATGCCAGCGGCCAGCAGCAGGCCGAAGCCCACCATCAGCGGCACGATCGGCAGGCCGAGCCAGAGCAGCAGGGTGTAGAGGCCCAGCATCACCAGCACGCTGAGGTTCTCGTTGAAGCCCTGGACCGCTATCGAGCGGCCCGGGCTCAGCAGACGGTGGCCGCGGTATTGCAGCAGCGCGTTCATCGGCACCACCAGCAGGCCACCGACGGCACCGGTCACGACCAGCAGGGGCAGCGCCCATTCGAGCGCCGTCAGCAGCGAGCTGGCCGCCACCAGCAGGCCCAGCGCCACGCCCCAGGGCAACATGGTGGCGGCGCGATTCAGCGCGATGCGATGCGCCGCCAGGCCGGCCCCGACCACGACGCCGATCGCCACGCAGGCCTGCAGATAGGCGGCGCGGTCGAGCGCGAGTCCGATCACGTCCTGGGCCCAGCGCAGCACGGCGAACTGCAGTACCGCCCCCGCGCCCCAGAACAGGGTAGTGACCGCCAGCGAGAGTCCGCCCAGTGGATCGAGCCAGAGCTGGCGGTTGGATTGGCGAAAGTCCTGCAGCAGCGGGCGCAGTTGCAGCCGCGCGACTGGCAGCCGGGCCGCCCGCCTGGGCACGCCGATATTGAGCAGCGCCGCCAGCAGGTAGAGCGCCAGCACCAGCGCGAACGCTGTGGCCAGGCGGGTATCGACCCACCAGCTCGGTGGATTCGGCCAGAGCTGGCTCAGCCCTGCGACCGCGAAGTCGGACACCAGCAGGCCGCCCAGGCCGGTACCGAGCAGTACCGACAGCACCACGGTCACTTCGAGCCAGCCATTGGCCGCGACCAGGCGCGAGGGCGGCACGGTCTCGGTGATCAGGCCGTACTTGGCCGGGGCATAGGCCGAGGCGCCCATGCCGATCAGCGCGAACGCCAGTATCGGGTGCAGTCCGGCCAGCAGGGTGAGGGCGCCAGCGAGCTTGACGGCATTCATCCAGCCCATCAGCAAGCCCTTGGGCGCCATGTCGGCCAGATGCCCGACGCCGGGGGCCAGCAGCACATAGGCCCAGGTGAAGGAGAACTTGAGCAGCGGCGCCCACCAGGCCGGGTAGCCCTGCTCGTGCAGGAAAGCCATCGCGACGATCAGCAGGGAATTGTCTGCCAGGGCCGAAAAGAACTGCGCCAGGATGAGCCAGTAAAACCCCTGTGGCATGTTTGAAGTCTTGCCCGTGGCTCTTGTTGTCATAGCGCTCCATCTGATCGGTCGATGGAAGATCATCGGGCGCTGACAAGTCGGGGCCGTGGCGGATTCGTGACGCTGGTATGAAGGAAGCTGGGGGCAGTGGCATTTGGCGTGTGTTGTCACGAATCGTTCATCGATCGGCCATTTGGGCGTCATGCGCGAGGCCAAGAATGGGATGCAACTGAATGACATTAGGAGATCGAGATGAAGGAACTGCCCACCCCCACGTTGGAACTTTCGCCGCTTGCGCTGCCCAGGGGGTCACTTCATCCGGGCTTGGACGCAACCCCATCGGTTTCTGAGTCCAAGGGTGGCATCGAAGTGGCTTGGGCATGCCATCAAGACGAAGTTCGCGAAGCGCAGCGTCTGAGGTATGAGGTCTTTGCCGGCGAGATGGGCGCGCGCCTGCCCAAGACCGTGCCGGGCCACGACATCGACCTGTTCGACGATTACTGCGAACACCTGCTGGTGCGCGACAGCGCAACGCGCCAGGTCATCGGCACCTACCGCCTGCTGACTCCGGCCCAGGCCAAGCGCGTCGGCAGCTTCTACAGCGATACCGAATTCGACCTGACCCGGCTGCGCATGCTGCGCGACAAGATGGTCGAGCTCGGTCGCAGCTGCGTCCATCCCGAGCACCGCCATGGCGGCGTGATCATGGCGCTGTGGGGCGCGCTGGCCGGCTTCATGGTGCGCAACGACCTCGACACCATGATCGGCTGCGCCAGCATCCCGATGCAATACGAGGGCCCGCACGGCATCATCGGCGGCGGCCACGCAGCGGCCAGCATCTGGCGCCAGGTGCGCGAAAAGCATCTGGCCGCGATCGAATACCATGTGCGCCCGCGCCTGCCGCTGCCGGTCGACAAGCTCGACGACAGCCTGGACGTCGAACCGCCGGCGCTGATCAAGGGCTACCTGCGCCTGGGCGCCAAGGTGCTGGGCGCGCCGGCCTGGGACCCGGACTTCAACGCCGCCGATCTGCCGATGATGATGCGCCTGGCCGAGCTGCCGCAGCGCTATCGCAAGCATTTCCTGGGGGTCTGATGCGTACCGCCGATCTGTTCGAGGGTCGTGGTGAAAGCGCCGCCACCGAGCCGCACGGCGAGTCGGCTGCGCGGCTGCGCAGCATCTTCATTTCCGATGTCCACCTGGGGACCCAGGGCTGCCAGGCCAAGGCGCTGCTGTCCTTCCTGAAGTCCAATCCGAGCGATCATCTCTATCTGGTCGGCGACATCATCGATGGCTGGCAGCTGCGCCGGCGCTGGTACTGGCCGCAGGAGCACAACGACGTGGTGCAGAAGATCCTGCGCCGGGTACGCAAGGGCTGCCGCGTCATCTTCGTGCCGGGCAATCACGACGAGTTCGTGCGCCATTTCGTCGATCATCATTTTGGCGGCGTCGAGGTCGTGACCGAGGCCATCCACACCACCGCCGACGGCAAGCGCCTGTGGGTGGTGCATGGCGATCTCTATGACGGCGTGATCCAGTACGCCAAGTGGCTGGCCTATCTGGGCGACACGCTGTACGAGTTCACGCTGCGGCTGAATCGCCATCTCAACAGCCTGCGCGCGCGTCTGGGCTTGCCCTACTGGTCGCTGTCGCAATACCTCAAGCACCGGGTCAAGGGCGCGGTCAATTTCATCAGCAGCTTCGAGTCGGCCGTGGCCGCCGAGGCGCGCAAGCGCGGCCTCGATGGCGTGGTCTGCGGCCATATCCACCGCGCCGAGATGCGCGTCATCAATGGCACGCTGTATTGCAACGATGGCGACTGGGTCGAGAGCCTGACGGCGCTGGTCGAGCACCAGGACGGCCGGCTCGAGATCGTGCACTGGCCCGACGAGCGGGTCCTGGCCCAGGATGCCAAGTCCGCGGTCTTGCCGGGAAAAACAGCCACTGCCGAGCCTTGATTAGGCCTTTGTCATCATTTTTTCATCATGCTAGGCATGATATCTGGGGATAATGCGAGGTTTTTCCGGAATTCCGCCAGATTTTCATGACAGTCGCTACCCATTTGTCCCGCGTGTCCTTCCTTGATCGTGACCAGAGCATCCTGGCCTTCAACGAGCGCGTGCTGGACTGGGCGCGCCGGACCGAGGTGCCACTGCTCGAACGGCTGCGCTACCTGACCATCGTCTCCTCCAACCTCGACGAGTTCTTCGAGGTCCGCTTCGAGCCGCACCTGAGCGCGCGCCTGAGCAACGAGCAGCGCGGCCCGGTCACGGTGCAGAGCTATGCCGCGATCTCGGAACATGTGCATCGCCTGGTCGATCAGCAATATCAGATCTACAACAGCGAGCTGCTGCCACTGCTGGAAAAACGCGGCATCAAGGTCGTGCCGCATGGCGAGCGCAACCTGCGCCAGCGCCGCTGGGTGCGCGAGTTCTTCACCCAGGAAGTGCAGCCGCTGCTGCTGCCGGTCGGGCTCGATCCGGCGCACCCCTTCCCGCAGGTGGCCAACAAGTCGCTCAACTTCATCGTGCGGCTGTCGGGGCGGGATGCCTTTGGCCGCGAGAACGAGATCGCGATCGTCAAGGTGCCCCGGTCGTTGCCGCGCTTCTTGCGCATGCCGGGCGTCAAGGGTTCGCGCCAGGTGCATTTCGTCTCGATCTCGAGCGTGATCCGCGCCCATCTGGGTGACCTGTTCCCGGGCCGCCAGGTGACCGAGTTCTCGCAGTTCCGCGTCACCCGCCATTCCGACCTCGCGGTCGACGAGGAGGAGGTCAAGAACCTGCGCACCGCGCTGCGCGTGGGCTTGCAGCACCGCCATTACGGCCGCGCGCTGCGGCTCGAGGTCTCTGCCGGCTGCTCGGACTTCCTGTCGGACTTCCTGCTGCAGCAGTTCGACCTGCCGCCCGAGGCGCTCTACAAGGTGGCCGGCTCGGTCAACCTGGTCCGCATGACCCAGCTGATCGACCTGGTCGATGCGCCCGAGCTGCGCTTTGCGCGCTACCAGCCGAGCTGGCCGATCCAGCTGACACCGGGCCAGTCCTTCTTCGACCGGCTGCAGCAGGGCGATGTGCTGATCCACCAGCCCTATGAGAGCTTCGATGCGGTGCTGGACTTCTTGCGCGAGGCGGTCGAGGACCCGAACGTGCTGGCGATCAAGCAGACCCTGTACCGCTCCGGCAGCAAGGGCGAGATGACCGAGCTGCTGCGCGAGGCGGTGCGCCGCGGCAAGGAAGTCACGGCCGTGGTCGAGCTCAAGGCGCGCTTCGACGAGGAGGCCAACATCAACAACGCCGAGCTGCTCGAATCGGTCGGCGCGCAGGTGGTCTACGGCATCGTCGGGCTCAAGACCCATGCCAAGATGCTGCTGGTAACAAGGCGCGAGCAGGGCCGCCTGCGCCGCTATGCCCAGGTCTCGACCGGCAACTACAACCCCGGCACGGCCAAGCTCTACACCGACCTGAGCTACCTGACGGCCGACGAGGCGCTGACCAGCGACCTCGAGCAGATCTTCCTGCACCTGGCGAGCCAGAACCGGCTGTCGCGGCTGCAAAAAGCCCTGATCGCGCCGTTCCATCTGCACAAGGCCATGCTCGACCGGATCGAGGCCGCGACACAGGCCGCGCGCGAGGGGCAGCCCGCCCGCATCGTGCTCAAGATGAATGCCCTGACCGACGAGCCGCTGGCGCGCGCGCTGGCGCTGGCCTCGCAGGCCGGGGTCAAGGTCGACGTGATCGTGCGCGGTGCCTGCATCCTGCCCGCCGGCGTGCCGGGTCATACCGACAATGTGCGGGTGCGCTCGATCATCGGCCGGCTGCTCGAGCATTCGCGCGTGTTCTTCTTCCAGACCGGATCGCAGGAGGACCTGTGGCTCTCGAGCGCCGACTGGATGAACCGCAACATGCTGCGCCGCATCGAGCTGGCCTGGCCTGTCACGGATCCGTCGCTGCGCCGACGCATCATCGACGAATGCCTGGAAATGAGCCTGGCCGACAACACCGACGCCTGGCTGCTGCAGCCCGACGGCGTCTACCTCCGGGCCCAGGGGGTCAACAGCAAATCGCGCGCGCACGCGCATTCGGCGCAAGCCCAACTGATGGCGCGCTATGGAGGAAAGGCATGAATGCAGACCTGATCTTGTGGCGCCACGCCGAGGCCGAGGACCTGGCCGACAACGAGGAGACCGGCGGCAGCGACCTGTCGCGCCGGCTGACGGCCAAGGGCGAGAAGCAGGCCGCCCGCATGTCGAACTGGCTGGCGCGCAACCTGCCCGAGGACGCGCGGATCTGGTCGAGCCCGGCCGTGCGCACCGAGCAGACCGTGCTGGCGCTGGGGCGCAAGTACCGGCTCAGCGACGCGCTGCGCCCCGATGCCAGCCCGGATGACCTGCTGCAACTGGTGCAGTGGCCGCAGCTGCAGCATCCGACCCTGATCGTCGGCCATCAGCCGACGCTGGGCCGGGTCGTGGCGCGGCTGCTGGGATTGTCCGAGCAGGAATGCTCGATCAAGAAGGGCGCTCTCTGGTGGCTGCACCAGCGCGAGCGCAACGGGGTCAGCCAGACCGTCATCCTGACGGTCCAGAGCCCGGAATTTCTCTGAGGAACCCGCCTCAGGCCTGCTTCGACTCGGGCAGTGCCGCGGCGGCGCTGCTGGCGAGCACGGCCTTGGGCTTGCGGCTCTTGCGCGCGGCCGGCACCTTGGCGGCGGCTGGCGTTGCATCAGGCAGGGTCGATACCGCGGCGGCCTGGGGTGCCGGTTCGGCCTGAGCGGGCGCGGCCACCGCAGCGCTGTCCGGCGCGCAAGGGCGGCCGGTCTTGAGCGTCGGCACCGCCACCAGCATCGTCTTGAGCTTGGCATCGCTCAGGCCCGTCAGCGCCATCAGCCCGGCGCGCAGCAACTCGCTCTTCTTGATTGCCAGGCCCATGGTCATGGCACGGATCTTGAGACTCTCGATGGCCGCGTATTCTTCCTTCGGGATCGTGAAGCTGTCGCGCACCAGTTTGGGCTTCTTGTCCTTGTCGTTGGCGACTTCGGGCTTGGTTTTCTTGCTTGAATTCATGGGCTTGCACCTGCTATTAACTATGCTAACAGTATAAACAATATATCCGGTGTTTGTTTTTCTTATTTGTAGCTTATTAATCGTTCTGACTTATGTGGTAAATAAGCTGTTATGGGTTAACCCTGATTGATGGATTACACATGAGCCTACCCCGAAAAAATACCACCTGGCAGGAGCTTGAGCTCGGTGCCAGCGCCACGCTCGAGCGTGTCTGCAGCGAACAGGACCTGTTGCTGTTCGCGCATGCCTCGGGCAACCGAAATCCGCTCAACCTGCCTGAAGCCGAACAGTCGCAGTCGCAGCTGCCGGCGCTGGCGCCATCGATGTGGGTCGGCTCGCTGCTGTCGGCCGTGCTGGGCAATCTGCTGCCGGGTCCCGGCACGCTCTACCGCAGCCAGGACCTGCGCTTCCAGCGTCGGGTCCAGGTCGGCGACCGCTTGCAAGTCAGCGTGACCTGCATCGAGAAGGGCCCCGAGCCGCTGGCACGCTTCGCGACCCGCATCAGCACCGAGGCCGGCGAGCTGGTCTGCGAGGGTGAGGCCGAGGTCGAGGCGCCACGCGTCTCGCAGCTCGTGGTGGCGCGTGACCTGCCGCCGCTGATCCTGGGCAACAAGGACCATTTCGCCCGCCTGATCGACGCCGCACGCCAGCTGCCCGCGCTCAAGACCGCAGTCGTCTGCCCCGAGGATGCCAACTCGATGGGCGGACTGGCGCTGTCGGCGCGCGAAGGGCTGATCGAGCCGGTGCTGGTCGGCAATGCCGAGCGCATGGCGCATATTGCCGCTGAGCTCGGCATCGACCTCTCGGGCTGGCGCCAGGTGCACGAGTCCGACCCGCGCGCGGCGGCGGCAGTCGCCGTCGCGATGGCGCGCAATGGCGAGGTGGGCGCGGTCATGAAGGGCGCGATCCACTCCGACGAGCTGCTGGCCGCGGTCGTCAACAAGGAGCATGGCCTGCGCGGTCACCGCCGGCTCAGCCATGTGTTCGTGATGGACGCACCGATGCTCGACCACCTGCTGTTCATCTCGGATGCCGCGATCAACATCGCGCCCGACCTGACGACCAAGGTCGACATCACGCAGAACGCGATCGACCTGGCGCGCGCCTGCGGACTGGATTGCCCGCGCGTGGGCATCCTGTCGGCGGTCGAGACCATCAACACCAGCATTCCCTCGACGCTGGACGCTGCCGTGCTGTCCAAGATGGCCGAGCGCGGCCAGATCCGCGGCGGCACGGTCGACGGTCCGCTGGCGATGGACAACGCGATTGACCTCGACGCGGCGCGCACCAAGGGCATCCAGTCGCTGGTGGCGGGTCGCGCCGAGGTGCTGATCGTGCCCAACCTGGAGGCCGGCAACATGCTGGCCAAGGAGCTGACCTTTGTCGCGCGCGCCGAGGCTGCCGGTCTGGTGGTCGGTGCCCGCGTGCCGGTGATCCTGACCAGCCGCGCCGACAACGACCGCTCGCGCCTGGCTTCCTGTGCGCTGGCGCTGCTGCATGATCACTGGCGCCAGACCGGTGCCTGCGCCGTCCCGATCGAGCCGGACCTTGAGGTGCAGGCATGAGCTTGCTGCTGACCCTCAACGCCGGTTCGTCGTCGATCAAGTTCGCGCTGTTCGAGCAGCGCCCGCATGGCCTGGATCGCCTGGCCGTCGGCCAGGTCGAGGGGCTGGGCGAGCGCGCGCATTTCTGCGCCGTCACGACCGCGGGCGAACGCCACGAGCAGTGGCTCGACGGCTCGGTGGCCGACCACGGCCATGCCCTGCAAGGCGTGCTGGACTGGCTGCGCCTGAGCTTCCCTAACCGCGAGGTCGCGGCCGTCAGCCATCGCGTGGTGCATGGCGGGGCCGAGCATGTCGAGCCGATCGTGATCGACGACCACAGCCGGGCCCAGCTCGAAACCCTGGTGCCGCTGGCGCCGCTGCACCAGCCGCACAATCTGGCCGGCATCGACGCGGCGCGTGTCGCCTTCTCGCGGGCGCCGCAGGTGGCCTGCTTCGACACCTCGTTTCACCGCAGTCATCCCTTCGTGTCCGATACCTTCGCGCTGCCGCGCCAGTACTACGAGCAGGGCATCCGGCGCTACGGCTTTCACGGCCTGTCCTACGAGTTCATCTCGCGCCAGCTCAAGAGCCGTCACCCCGGCCTGCTGGCAGGCCGGGTCATCGTGGCGCACCTGGGCAATGGCGCGTCGATGTGCGCCATGCGCGGCGGCCGCTCGGTCGCCTCGACCATGGGCTTCACCGCGCTCGACGGCCTGCCGATGGGCACGCGCTGCGGCCAGATCGATCCGGGCGTGCTGCTCTATCTGGTCAGCGAGCACGGCATGAATGCGCAGAGCCTGACCGATCTGCTCTATCGCAATTCCGGCCTCAAGGGCATGTCGGGCCTGTCCAACGACATGCGGGTGCTGCTGGCCAGCGACCTGCCGTCGGCGCGCGAGGCGGTCGACTATTTCGTCGAGCAATGCCGGCGCGAGCTCGGCGGCCTGGCCGCCAGCCTGGGCGGCCTCGACGCGCTGGTCCTGACCGGCGGCATCGGCGAGCATGCGGCCGAGGTGCGCAGCCGTCTGCTGCGCAACATGAGCTGGCTCGGCATCGATTTCGACGAATCGGCCAACCAGGCCGGTGCCGAGGAAATCAGCCTGCCGCGCAGTTCGGTGCGGGTGCTGGTGCTGGCCACCGACGAAGAGCGCATGTTGGCCGAGCACGCTGCGGAACTGACGGCCCTGTCCTGAATCTCTATTGTTTCCCTTACAAGAGCCCCGATCGCCATGCAATCCCATTACAGCCCAGCCAACCTGCCGTCCCGTCTGGCACAGGAGCGAGCCGAACATGCCGCTCAGATCCAGCGCCTGTTGAGCTGCAGCGCGACCCACGCGCAAAAGATCTTCCAGAACCACGCCGAGCGCACGCTCGGACTCTGGCGTTCCGGTCTTGCGACCCAGCAGGGTCTGGTCCAGAGCCTGCAGGACGGCAAGCTGCTCGCCGACAGCGCGCAATACCTGATCGACGCGGCCCAGCGCAGCGCGCTGACCGTCGACGTGCTGCGCGAGCGCGCCAACAACGACAAGCTGCACGAGGAAGCTGGCACGCCGCCGGTGCTCGACTATGACTACGAGCTGGTGCTCGATGCACGCCATTTCGCGCGTCCGGCCAACTACCAGCTGCTCAAGATCCTGCATCCCGAAGGCGGCGAGATCAGCGACCGCAAGCGCCCCTTCATGATCATCGACCCGCGTGCCGGCCACGGCGCCGGCATCGGCGGCTTCAAGCCCGACAGCCAGGTCGGCGTTGCGCTGCGCGGTGGCCATCCGGTCTATTTCGTGGTGTTCCGCCAGCATCCCGAGCCGGGCCAGACCCTGGCCGACGTGATGCGCGCCGAAGCCGAGTTCCTGCGCGAGATCTCGCGCCGCCACCCCGACGCGCCGAACCCGATCGTGGTCGGCAACTGCCAGGGCGGCTGGGCCACCCTGGTGCTGGCCGCAGCCAACCCCGACATCACCGGCCCGCTGGTCATCAACGGCTCGCCGGTTTCGACCTGGTCGGGTCAGGTCGGCGCCAACCCGATGCGCTACAACGGCGGCCTGATGGGCGGCATCGCGCCGGCCCTGCTGTCGATGGATCTGGCCAACGGCGAGTTTGACGGGGCCCACCTGGTCAGCAACTTCGAGCAGCTCAACCCGAGCCGCAACTTCTTCGGCAAGTACTACGACCTCTACGCCAACGTCGACAAGGGGCGCGAGAGCTTCCTCGAGTTCGAACGCTGGTGGGGCGGTTTCCACTTCCTCAACGAATCCGAGATGCGCTGGATCGTCGAGCAGATCTTCATCGGCAACAAGCTCTCGCGCGGCGAGGCCGAACTCGAGCCCGGCCGCCACCTCGACCTCAAGTTCATCCGCTCGCCGATCGTCGTCTTCGCCAGCAAGGGCGACAACATCACGCCGCCGCAGCAGGCGCTGAACTGGATCGTCGACACCTATTCCGACGAGAACGAGATCCGCATCCGCGGCCAGCGCATCGTCTACATGGTGCACGAGAAGGTCGGCCACCTTGGCATCTTCGTCTCGTCCTCGATCGCCCGCAAGGAACACACCGAAGTCACCTCGACGCTGCAGACCCTCGAGGCGCTCGCGCCCGGCCTGTACGAGATGAAGATCGACCACAGCGAAGGCGAGGGCGCCGACGAGCGCTTCGTCGTCAGCTTCCATGACCGCAAGATGAGCGACATCCTCGAAGTGGTGCCCAACGACCGCGAGCTCGAGCGCGGCTTTGGTGCCGTCGCGCGCCTGTCGCGCCTGGGCGCCGACCTCTACGAGATGACCGCCCGTCCCCTGGTCCAGTCCATGGTCACCGAGCAATCGGCCGAGCTGCTGCGCGACATGAACTCCAGCCGCGTCAGCCGCCGCATCTTCTCGGACCAGAACCCGGTCATGGCCGCCGTCGGCGTGCTGGCCGGTCAGGCCCGCGAGCAACGCCAGCCGGTGGCTGCCGGCAACCCCTGGCTGGTCTGGCAAGAGACCCTGGCGGACGGGATCTCGCAAGGCATGGACCTGTACCGCGACCTGCGCGACAGCGCCTACGAAATGAGTTTCCTGTCGATCTATGGCGCGCCCTGGATGAACTGGTTCGGCCAGTCGCTGGCGCAGCAGCGCACGCACAAGAAGCCCGAGGAACTGCGCTGGTTGCCGACGGTGCAAGCCACCCTGGAAGCCATCGACGAGGGCGGCTATGAAGCCGCCGTGGTCCGCATGCTGGTGTTGCTGGCTGACAGCCGCGGCTCGGTGCGGCGCGATCGACTCGAGCGTTCGGCCCAGGTGCTGACCACGGAGCCGCCGTTCGCCCAGCTCAGCGCCCAGCGCCGTGCCGCGCTGATCCACGAGCAATCCGTGATCGTCGAGTTCGAGCCCGAACAGGCCCTGCGCAGCCTGGTCCGCCTGCTGCCCTTGCCCGAGCAGCGCCACCAGGCATTCGAGAGCGTGCGCTTCGTCGTCGGCGATCGCAGCGACATGGAGCCGCATTCGCTGCACATGTTCGAGGCCATGGAGCAACTGCTGGGCCAGGTGCAGACCCCTGCGCTTGCAAGCCTGTCGCCGCAGGACGAGCCCGCGCCCCAGCTGGCCAGCGACGAGGCCGACGCTGCCAGCGCGGCTGAAGTCAGCGCCGCCGACAGCCAGCCTGGCGCCAAGCCCGCGCGCAAGACCGCAGCCCGCAACAAGCCGCAGGAGTGAGCATGAAGTCCAAGATTGTCACGGCCGAGCAGGCGATCGGCCTGATCCACGACGGCGATACCCTGGTTTGCTCGGGCTTTGGCGTCGTCGGCGTGCCCGACGAACTGCTGCTGGCCTTGCAGCAGCGCTTCGAGGCTACCCAGTCGCCGCGCGACCTCACGCTGATCTTCGGCGGCGGACCGGGCGACGGCAAGGAGCAGGGCATCAACCGCATCGCCATCGACGGCCTGATCCAGCGCGCCATCGGCGGCCACTGGGGCCTGGTGCCCAAGCTCGGCGCCATGGCGATGGAGAATCGGATCGAGGCCTGGAACCTGCCGCTGGGCGTGATCTCGCACCTGTACCGCGACATCGCCGCCGGCCTGCCCGGCAATGTCTCGCGCGTCGGCCTCGGCACCTTCGTCGACCCGCGCCTCCAAGGCGGCAAGGTCAATGCCCGCACCACCGAGGATCTGGTCAGCGTGATCGAGCTGGCCGGTCAGGAGCTGCTGTTCTACCGCGTGCCCAAGCCCCAGGTCGCCTTCATCCGGGCCTCTATTTCCGATCCGGACGGCAACCTGTCGATCGAGCGCGAGGCGCTGGCGCAGGACACGCTGGCGATCGCGACCGCGGTCAAGAACTCCGGTGGCATCGTGATCGCCCAGGTCGAATACCTGTGCGAGCGCGCCAGCCTGCCGGCGCGCCAGGTCAAGGTGCCGGGCATCCTGGTCGACTGCGTGGTGCAGGCCCGCCCCGAATACCACATGCAGACCTACGGTACCGGCTACCACCCGGCCTTGTCGGGCCAGATGCGGGTGCCGCTCGATGCGCTGCCGCCGATGCCGTTCGACGAGCGCAAGATCATCGCGCGCCGCGCCGCCTTCGAGCTGATGCCCAATGCGGTGGTCAACCTCGGCATCGGCATGCCCGAGGGCGTGGCCGACATCGCCAACGAGGAGCGTCTGCTGTCCTACATGACGCTGACCGCCGAGCCCGGCGTGGTCGGCGGTGTGCCCGGCAGCGGCCTGAACTTCGGCAGCTCGACCAACGCGACCGCCCAGCTGGACATGAACCAGCAGTTCGACTTCTACGACGGCGGCGGCCTCGACCTGGCCGTGCTGGGCCTGGCCGAGTGCGATGCGCGCGGCAACATCAACGTCAGCCGCTTCGGCCCCAAGCTCGCGGGTGCCGGTGGCTTCATCAACATCACCCAGAACAGCCGCACCGTGGTCTTCATCGGCACCTTCAGCGCCGGCGGCCTCAAGGTGGCGGTGCAACAGGGCCAGCTGACCATCCTGCAAGAAGGCAAGCACCGCAAGTTCGTCGAGGCGATCGAGCAGGTCACCTTCAGCGGCGAATACGCGGCGCGCCTGGGCAAGCGGGTGCTCTACGTGACCGAGCGCTGTGTCTTTGCGCTCACGCCCGAAGGCCTGGAGCTGATCGAGATCGCGCCCGGTATCGACCTCGAGCGCGACATCCTGTCGCAGATGGCGTTCCGCCCGATCGTCAGGCAGCCGGTGCTGATGGACGCGCGCATCTTCCGCCCGGAACCGATGGGCCTGAAGGACAGCCTGCTGGCGATCTCGCTGCTCGAACGCATCAGCTGGCAGCCCGAGCGCAACCGCCTGTTCCTGAACTTCCAGGGCCTCAAGCTGGTCAGCCCGAAGGACGCGCAGGACGTGCGCGACGCGGTCGAGCGCCAATGCCAGGCCATCGGCCACCGGGTCGATGTCGTTGTCAACTACGACGGCTTCGAGATCCTGGAGCCGGCCATGGATGCCTATGCCCAGGTCGTTGCCGATCTGGTCGAGCGCTACTACGGACAGGTCACGCGCTACACCACCAGCGCCTTCCTGCGCGACAAGCTCGGCGCCGCAATCCGCGAGCGCGGGCTGGCACCGCATATCTACGAAACCCGGGTCGAGGCCGAGGCGGCGCTCTGAGCCCCGCCTTCATCTTTCAAGGAAACCGCATATGTTCAAGGACCCGAACTCCAACGATCCCCTGCCCAAGGTCTGGGATGAAAGCACCCGCATCGGCGACATGCTGCGCGGCAAGCGCGGCCTGGTGGTCGGCGTGGCCAACGGCGACAGCATCGCTTTTGGCTGTGCGGCCAAGCTGCGCGCCTTTGGCGCCGAGATCGCGCTGACCTACCTCAACGACAAGGCCAAGACCTATGTCGAGCCGCTGGCGCGCCAGATCGACGCCGACTTGCTGCTGCCGCTCGACGTCATGCAGCCCGGCCAGATGCAGGCAGTGTTCGAACGCATCGAGCGCGAGTGGGGCAAGCTCGACTTCGTGATCCACTCGATCGCCTTCGCACCGCGCGCCGACCTGCATGGCCGCATCACCGACTGCTCGCAGGCCGGTTTCCTGCAGGCGATGCAGGTCTCCTGCCACAGCTTCATCGAGATGGCGCATTACGCCGAAAAGCTGCTGAACCCGGGCGGCGCGCTGATCACGATGAGCTACCACGGCGCCGACAAGGTGGTCGACCACTACAACCTGATGGGCCCGGTCAAGGCCGCGCTCGAGTCCTCGGTGCGCTATCTGGCCAACGAGCTCGGCGAGCGCGACATCCGCGTCTTTGCGGTTTCGCCCGGCCCGCTGCGCACGCGCGCGGCTTCGGGCATCGACCATTTCGACGAGCTGATCGACAAGGCCGTGACCCGTTCGCCGGGCCGTCGCCTGGTCGACATCGCCGAAGTCGGCCGCGTGGTCGCCTTCCTGGTCAGCGGCGCGACCTCGGGCATGACGGGCGACGTGATCTACGTCGACGCCGGCCTGCACATCATGGCCTGATGGTGGGGCGGGGGTCTGGTTGTTGTTTATTGGCAACAATCAGGCCCCTTGTCTCAGAAATGTCATACGAATCTGGGGTAATTACTCTATCCACTCAAGCAGTGGATCTGATAGTGAAGGGGTTGCAACAGCAGCCCCCGGTCTTAATCAACAGGAAACCCGTTCCATGAAAAAGAGTCTGATCGCCCTGGCCGTGCTGGCCGCTTCCGGTGCCGCCATGGCCCAATCCTCCGTTCAGCTGTACGGCATCGTCGATGCCTACGTCGGCTCCACCAAGGACACCATCAAGTCGGCAACCGCTGAATCGCAGACCGTGGTCGGCTCGGGTGGCCTGAAGTCCAACCGTTGGGGCATGAAGGGTTCCGAGGACCTGGGCGGTGGCCTGAAGGCTGGCTTCAAGCTCGAGCAGCGTTTCAAGTCCGACACCGGTGAGCAGGACGGCGTTGCCTTCAAGGGCGAGTCCAGCATCAACCTGTCGGGCAACTTCGGTGCCGTGGCTCTGGGCCGCATGGGCACTCCGTACGACGATCTGCGCGGCAAGACCAACCCGATCGCTGACACCAACATCAGCCCGGTCGGCGACACCATCAAGAACGCCAAGGCCGACTACACCGACAAGACCGACAACACCGTCGCTTACGTCAGCCCGACCTTCAACGGTTTCAGCGGTGCTGTCGCTGTCTCGTTCGGCGAGAACAAGACCAACGTGGCTGACGCCACCAGCCACAGCTCGCTGAAGCTGCAGTACGCCAACGGCCCGCTGCTGGTCGGATACGGCTTCCAGAAGGAAGAGTCCCAGCTGACCGCCGGCACTCCCGCTGCTGCGACCGGCCAGACCGAAGACAAGACCTTCAACCTGCTGGCTGCTTCCTACGACTTCGGCGTTGCCAAGCTGGTCGGCGGTTACCAGACCCTGGAAATCGAGTCCAAGGGCGTCAAGCAAGGCGACAACGACAGCCTGTACTTCGGTGTCCAGGCTCCGGTTGCCAAGAACATCAACGTCTTCTTCGGCTACGCCGGCAGCGAGTACGATGCCGTCACCGGCACCGACTACAAGGCCACTGGCTTCACCCTGGCTGCCAACTATGTGCTGAGCAAGCGTACCGACGCCTACGTTGGCTACAAGCAGATCAAGAAGGAAAACGACACCACCGGTGCCGACATGGGCAAGGTCAAGACCCTGGCCGTTGGCGTCCGCCACACCTTCTGATCCTGCTCGGGCAGTCGTTCTGCCCGACTGGTTCACGCGAGAGCGCCCTTCGGGGCGCTTTTTCATGCCTGCTGGTCTGAGCTAGGGTTTCCACGGGTGTACATGATTTCTCTACGCGGTATAAACGGTATATACCGTTGTTAATATTAAAATAAAATCATGTTTCACACCATCGCCAGCTCGCCGCTGTTGCAGGCCTTGTCGCAGTGGTTTTCCAGTCTGGTCTGGCCCGAGGCGGCCACCGCCTCGCATGATGTCGGTCGCTGCCAGCTCGGTGCGGTGGCTTCATCCTACGTCGACTACGGTCGCTGGCCCGAATCCGCACGCCACCAGCCCTGAGCGCCTGGCCCTGACTCCTCCCGCAGGCACAGGCATGAAAAAACCGGCCAGCGGCCGGTCTCGGGAAGCAGTAAAGCC
Source organism: Malikia spinosa (assembly GCF_002980625.1). Lineage (GTDB taxonomy): Bacteria > Pseudomonadota > Gammaproteobacteria > Burkholderiales > Burkholderiaceae_C > Malikia > Malikia spinosa. The sequence goes on from NZ_PVLR01000024.1 coordinate 78,183, forward strand.
GGTGAACGGGCAGGGCGACAGCGCAAGATACTGCGACCCAGCCCGCGACCGGGCTCTGGCCGTCAGCCCAGGTCGGCCGAGAATCGCCAGCCCGACTTCTGCCAGGCCGCCACTTCCTCCTCGACCAGCCAGGCCGACTGCGGAAAACCGCGCGCCCAGCCGGTCGTGGCGCTCAGCTTGAACTGGCGCGACTTGTAGCTCAGCTGCAGCGGCGTGATGTCGGGGTCCTTGCGCGCATGACACAGCAGCACCGCCAGCCGCAGGCAGAGCAGCTGCTTGGCGAACAGCTCGTCGTCCAGGATGTCCTCGATCTTGCGCAGCTTGCCGCGCTGGCCCAGCACCAGCTGGCTCATGCGGTGCAGCTCCTGCAGCGTGAAGCCCGGTGCATCGACATGGTCGAGGATATAGGCGCCATGGCGGTGCATGTCGCTGTGCGAGATATGAGTGCCGATCTCGTGCAGTCGCGCCGCCCAGACCAGCTTTTGCGAATAGCGCTCATTGTTCGGATCGGGAACGGCGATCTGCGCAAACAGTTCGGTCGCGATCCGCCCGACGCGGCCAGCATGGAGCTGGTCCACGCCGTAGCGTTCGCACAACCAGTTCACGGTGCGCTCGCGCACGTCGGTCGAATCGTTCTCGCGGTCGATCAGGTCGTAGAGCGCGCCCTGGCGCAATGCACCTTCCGCTTTCACCAGACTTTCGAGCTTGAACAGATCGAACAGCGCACGCAGCACGCCGATGCCGCCGCCGATCACCGGGCGCCGGTCGTCCTTCAGGCCCTCGAGCCGCAGATGATCGGGGTGGCCGGCGCGCAGCAGCTTGTCGGTCAGCCAGTCGAGGCCGGCGCGCGTGATCTGGCCTGCCGGCCAGCCGTTGAGCGTGAGGATCTCGGCCACGGCGCCGACGGTGCCCGAGCTGCCGTAGGCGGTGTCCCAGCTGCCGACCGGATAGGCGTCGAGCGCCTCATCGAGCACGGCCTTGGCCGCGATTTCCGAGGTCTGCAGTGACTGCTGCGTGATCTGGCCGCGCGGAAAGTAGCGCGACGACCAGGCCACGCTGCCGAGGCGGTAGGACTCCATCTTGCTCGCGCTGTAACCCTGGCCCAGTATGACCTCGGTCGAGCGTCCGCCGATGTCGATCACCAGCCGCTTCTCGTCCGACTGCGGCAGCAGGTGCGACACGCCCTGGTAGATCAGCCGCGCTTCCTCGTGACCCGAGACGACCTCGATCGGAAAGCCCAGTATCTCCTGGGCGCGGCGCGTGAAGTCGTCGCGGTTTCTGGCCTCGCGCAGGGTCTGCGTGGCGACCGCGCGCACCTGGTGCTTCTGGAAGCCCTGCAGCCGCTCGGCAAAGCGAGCCAGGCATTCCCAGCCGCGCTCCATCGCCACCAGGCTCAGGTTCTTGTTCTCGTCAAGGCCGCTGCCCTGGCGCACCGTTTCCTTGAGATATTCGACTCGTTCGATGTGGCCCGAGTCGTAGCGGCCGATTTCAAGGCGAAAGCTGTTGGACCCGAGGTCCACTGCAGCCAGCAAGGTTCCGTTTTGCATATCTATTTGGAAATTTCCGCGTCAGCATACCACCTCGAACCTCCCGGCTGCCTGATGCTTGCCGCATTGCAAGCCGACTGTTGCGGCCCCGCCGATACAGAAGTTATGTGAAGATAATGTCATTGATATGTCACATATCAGGCATAAAGTGGGGGCTACCGAACCCACTCATCCGAAAGGACGTCGATCATGAAACGCCATTTCCTCAAGTCCATCGCAGCCGCTGCCGTCGCTGTCACCAGCTTCGCACTGCCGACCTTTGCTGCCGCTGCCGACATCACCGGCGCCGGTGCTACTTTCCCGTACCCGATGTACGCCAAGTGGGCCGAGGTCTACAAGAAGGAAACCGGTGTCGGCCTGAACTACCAGTCGATCGGTTCTTCCGGCGGCATCAAGCAGATCCGCGCCAAGACCGTGACCTTCGGCGCCACCGACGCTCCGGTCAAGGGTGAAGAGCTCGACCGCGACGGCATGGTCCAGTTCCCGGCCATCATCGGCGGCACCGTGCCCGTGATCAACCTCGAAGGCTTCCAGCCGGGCGAGCTGCGCGTGTCCGGCACTGTGCTGGCCGACATGTTCCTGGGCAAGATCACCAAGTGGAACGACGCCAAGCTGGTTGCCCTGAACCCGGGCAAGAACCTGCCTGACCAGTCCATCACCATCGTGCACCGCGCCGACGGTTCGGGCACCACCTTCAACTGGACCGACTACCTGAGCGCCGTCAGCAAGGAATGGGCCGACAAGGTGGGCAAGGGCGCTGCCGTCAAGTGGCCGGCTGACTCCTCCGTCGGTGGCAAGGGCAACGAAGGCGTCGCCGCCAACGTCAACCGTGTCAAGGGCGCACTGGGCTACGTCGAGTACGCCTACGTGAAGAAGAACAACATGAACTACATGCAGCTGCAGAACAAGGATGGCAAGTACGTCAAGCCTGACGACACCACCTTCTCGGCTGCCGCTGCTGGCGTGGACTGGAACAGCGCACCGGGCATGGGCGTGTCGATGGTCGATGCCAAGGGTGCCAACAGCTGGCCCGTCACGACCGCTTCCTTCATCCTGATGTACAAGAGCCCGGAAGACAAGACCGCTTCGCAAGAAGCCCTGAAGTTCTTCTCCTGGGCCTTCAAGAACGGCAAGAAGCTGGCCATCGATCTCGACTACGTGCCGATGCCTGACGCCGTGACCGCCCAGATCCAGAGCAAGGTCTGGTCGCAGATCAAGTAAGAGGCTTCTAGCTTCCCCAGACATTGCGCCCGTGATCCGTCACGCTGGCGCAATGTCTGTTTCTTCAACTCAACACATCACACACCATGAGCGTGGGAGCTACCATGAGCCTACCCGAGGCAGCCGCCGGACGTGACGAGCAGCGCATGCTCTCCATCGTCAAGCGCCAGCAAATCCAGGATTTTCTCTTTCACAAGATCACGCTGACCTTTTCGCTGATCGTGCTGGTCGCATTGCTGGGCATCATCGTCTCGCTGTTCGTCAACGCCTGGCCAGCTTTCCAGAAATTCGGTTTCGAGTTCATCTGGCGTGTCGAATGGGACATCGTCAACGAGGAATTCGGTGCCGCCATCGCCGTCGTCGGCACCCTGGTCAGCGCGACCATTGCGCTGCTGATCGCCGTGCCGCTGTCCTTCGGTGTCGCCCTGTTCCTGACCGAAACCTGCCCGGTCTGGCTGCGTCGCCCGCTGGGCACTGCAGTCGAGCTGCTGGCCGCGGTGCCGTCCATCATCTACGGCATGTTCGGCCTCTTCATCTTCGCCCCGCTGTTTGCCGAGCACGGCCAGCCCGCGCTGCAATCCACCCTGGGCCAGATGCCGCTGATCGGCACCTTCTTCGGTGGCGCGATGAACGGCATCGGCATCCTGGCCGCCGGCCTGGTGCTGGCCTTCATGGTGCTGCCCTTCGTCGCTGCGGTGATGCGCGACGTGTTCGAGATCGTGCCCCCTATCCTGCGCGAGTCGGCTTACGGCCTGGGTTGCACGACCTGGGAAGTGGTGCGCAACGTGGTGCTGCCCTACACGCAAAAGGGCGTCGTCGGTGGCGTCATGCTGGGCCTGGGCCGCGCCCTGGGCGAGACCATGGCCGTGACCTTCGTGATCGGCAACTCGAACAAGCTCAGCGCCTCGCTGTTTGCGCCCGGTACCTCGATCGCCTCGACCCTGGCCAACGAGTTCGGTGAAGCCGCCGACATGCACATGTCGGCCTTGTTCGGTCTCGGTTTCCTGCTGTTCGTGATCACCTTCTTCGTGCTGGCCATCGCCAAGGTCATGCTGATCCGCGCCGAAAAGGCCAAGGGCAACTGATCAAGGGCCACTCACCCGCGAGATAAACATGGATATGCAAAATACTTCCCTCCTGTATCGCCGTCGCAAGATGGTCAACGCGATCGGCCTGACCCTGTCCATGGCTGCCATGGTGCTGGGCCTGGTCGTGCTGCTCTGGATTCTCAGCGTGCTGTTCGCCAACGGCCTGGCCGCGCTGGACTGGAACATGTTCAGCCAGTCGACCCCGGCTCCCGGCACCGAGGGCGGCGGTCTGGCCAACGCCATCTACGGCAGCCTGCTGATCGTGGGCTTCACGATCCTGATCGCAACCCCGATCGGCGTCTTCGCCGGTGTCTATCTGGCCGAATACGGCGACCAGAGCAAGACCGCCGAGCTGACCCGCTTCGTGACCGACATCATGCTGTCGGCGCCCTCGATCGTGCTGGGCCTGTTCGTCTATGCCATCTTCGTGGCCCAGGTCGGCCACTTCTCGGGCTGGGCCGGCACCATCGCGCTGTCGCTGATCGCGATTCCCGTCATGGTCCGCACCACCGAGAACATGCTGCGCCTGGTCCCGCCCACGTTGCGTGAAGCGGCCTTCGGCCTCGGCGCACCGCGCTGGAAGGTCGCCACCTTCATCACCCTGCGCGCAGCCAAGAGCGGCGTCATCACCGGCTTGCTGCTGGCCATCGCCCGCATCAGCGGCGAGACCGCACCGCTGCTGTTCACCGCGCTGAACAACCAGTTCTTCAGCTCGGACATGTCCAAGCCGATCGCCAACCTGCCGGTCGTGATCTACCAGTTCGCCATGAGTCCCTACGACAACTGGGTCCGTCTGGCCTGGGGCGGCGCGCTGCTGATCACCATGACCGTGTTGGTGCTCAACATCCTGGCCCGCGTCTTCTTCCGCGAAAAGGTGGCCGGCTGAGCTGTCTCGCCCGCCCGAACCCGATCCTCCACCTGAACCCCTTCAGCGAGAACCCCCTCTCATGACCGCCACCACCCCCGAGCTCAAGAACGCCATCGAGGTGCGCAACCTGAACTTCTACTACGGCAAGTTCCAGGGCCTCAAGAACATCAACCTCGACATCGCCGAGCACAAGGTCACCGCCTTCATCGGTCCGTCGGGCTGCGGCAAGTCCACCTTGCTGCGCACACTCAACCGCATGTACAGCCTGTATCCGGGCCAGCGGGCCGAGGGCGAGATCAACTTCTACGGCAACAACGTGCTCGACCCCAAGCAGGACTTGAACCTGCTGCGCGCGCGCATCGGCATGGTGTTCCAGAAGCCCACGCCGTTCCCGATGTCGATCTACGACAACATCGCCTTCGGCGTCAAGCTGTACGAGAACCTCAGCAAGTCCGACATGGACGACCGCGTCGAATGGGCGCTGACCAAGTCCGCGCTCTGGAACGAAGCCAAGGACAAGCTGCAGCAAAGCGGCCTGTCGCTGTCCGGCGGCCAGCAGCAGCGCCTGTGCATCGCGCGCAGCGTGGCAGTCAAGCCCAAGGTGCTGCTGCTCGACGAGCCGACCTCGGCGCTCGACCCGATCTCGACCGGCAAGGTCGAGGAGCTGGTGCACGAGCTCAAGAAGGACTACACGATCGCGATCGTGACCCACAACATGCAGCAGGCTGCCCGTTGCTCCGACTTCACCGCCTACATGTACCTGGGCAACCTGGTCGAGTACGGCACCACTGAGCAGATCTTCTTCAAGCCCCAGCGCAGCGAAACCGAAGACTACATCACAGGAAGGTTTGGTTGATCATGGTTGAAAAGCATATCTCCAGTCAGTTCGACGCCGAGCTCAACCGCATCTCGACCCAGGTGCTCGAGATGGGCGGCGTGGTCGAGTCGCAGCTGCAGCAGGTGCTCTACGCGCTGTCGCACCTGAGCGCCGAGACCTGCACCCAGGTGCTCGAGATCGAGGACAAGGTCAACCGCATGGAAGTGCAGATCGACCATGACGTGACCTCGACCATGAGCCGGCGCCAGCCGACCGCGCGCGACCTGCGCCTGCTGGTCGGCACGGCCCGCATCATCATCAACCTCGAGCGCGCCGGCGACGAGATCTGCACCATCGCCAAGATGCTCAAGTCCACGCTGGACAACGGCATGCCGCGCGCGTTGCCGACCACCGAGCTGCGCGTGGCCGGCAGCCTGGCTTCCGACCTGCTGCACCGCTCGCTCGACGCCTTCGCCCGCATGGATGTCAAGGCGGCTCTGGCCGTGATCAAGGGCGACGAGGCGATCGACGTCGAGCACGAAGGCCTGACGCGCAAGCTGCTGACCTACATGATGGAAGATCCGCGCACCATCAGCTCGGGGCTCAACCTGCTGTTCCTGGCGCGCGCGATCGAGCGCATCGGCGACCATGCTGCCAACATCGCCGAGGCGGTGATCTACATCGCCAAGGGCGCCGACGTCCGTCACACCACGGAAGCGGAGCGGGAGGCTGCCATCAAATGAGGAAGATGCCGCGCGTGCTGGTGGTGGAGGACGAGCCGGCGATCGCTGAACTGATCGCCGTCAACCTGCGCCACAACGGCTTTGCCCCCACGGTGGTGTTCGACGGTGCCGCTGCGCAACGCGAGATCGATGCCGTCCTGCCCGATGTCGTCCTGCTTGACTGGATGCTGCCGGGCGAGAGCGGCGTTGCGCTGGCCAAGCGCTGGCGCTCGCAGGAGCGCACCAAGCCAGTTCCCATCATCATGCTGACGGCTCGGATCGAGGAGTCGGACAAGGTGCAGGGACTCGATGCCGGGGCCGACGACTATGTCACCAAGCCGTTCTCGACCCATGAGCTGCTCGCGCGCATCCGCGCCGTCCTGCGTCGCCGCGCGCCTGAAATCGTCAACGATTCGGTCCAGGTCGGCGAGCTGCACCTCGATGCCGCGACCTACCGCGTCAGCCACCAGGGGCGCGAGCTCAAGGTCGGCCCGACCGAGTTCAAGTTGCTGCATTTCCTCATGAAGCATCCCGAGCGCGTGCACACGCGCGGTTCGCTGCTGGACCGGGTCTGGGGTGATCATGTGTTCATCGAAGAGCGCACGGTCGACGTGCATGTCAAGCGCCTGCGCGAGTCGCTTGGCGAGGCTGGCAAGATGATCGAGACCGTGCGCGGTGCCGGTTATCGCCTGAGCGCCCAGGCCGTGCTCAGGCTGGCCAAGGCCGGCATCGCTGCCTCGGCATGATCAGGCGTCTGATCGAGCTGTTGGCGTTGACGGCAGCCGGCGGTTCCGCCGCGCTGGCCCTCGATGCCGAGCCGCTGCAGCTGATCGGTGGCGCCGGTACCGGGGCCATGGTCTGGTTGATGATCGACCAGCACCGGCTCGGGCGTTTTCGTGACTGGCTGCGCCAGGGTCACCCTGCCGCGGCGCCCAATTTGCCGGATGACTGGACCGAGCTGGTCGAGCGCAGCCAGAAAGGCTTCAAGCTGCTCCAGCGCGAGACACGCAAGGTTGAGGACCGGCTGCAGCAGCTGATCGCGGCCTTCGAGGCCTCGCCCAACGGCTTGCTGGTGCTCGACAGCGCCGAGCGCATCATCCTGTGCAACCAGGCGGGGGCTGATCATCTGGGCTTCGATGTCAAGCGCGACCTCGGTCAACACCTGCGCAATCTGGTGCGTGATCCGGCCTTCATCGCCTACCTCAACGGCGCTGATTACTCGCAACCGGTCGAGATCCAGATGCGTGCCCTGGCCGGTGCCCAGCCGAGCCGGATTTCGCTCCAGCTCCATGCCTACGGCTTTGGCAACAAGCTGCTGCTGACGCGCGACATCACCAGTTTCGAGCTGGCCGACACGATGCGGCGCGATTTTGTCGCCAATGTCTCGCACGAGATTCGCACGCCGCTGACCGTGCTGAGCGGTTTCATCGAGACCCTGCTGAGCTACGACCTGTCAGCCGAGGAGCGCGAACGCTATCTGCTGCTGATGAACCAGCAGTCGCAGCGCATGATGACGCTGGTCAATGACCTGCTGCTGCTGTCGCGCCTCGAAGGCACGCCGGCACCCGGCACGGCCGAGTGGATCTCGGCGCATGAACTGCTCGACCATGTGATCGAGGACGGCCGGGTGCTGTCCGATCTGATCGCTGACGGTTCGCACGACATCTGCGCTGATGCCGGCCCGGATTTCGAGCTGGCCGGTTCCCGCACCGAGCTGCTCAGCGCGATGTCGAACCTGCTCAGCAATGCCGTGCGCTACACCCCTGCTGGCGGCCGCATCCGAGCCGGCTGGCGTCGACTGGCACCGGGCGGGGCCGAATACTGGGTCAGCGACACCGGTCCCGGTATCGAGTCCGAGCATATCCCGCGCCTGACCGAGCGCTTCTACCGCGTCGATCGCAGCCGTTCGCGCGATACCGGCGGCACCGGCCTGGGTCTGGCCATCGTCAAGCATGTGGTGCAACGCCATGGCGGCCAGCTGCGCATCGACAGCGTGGTCGGACAAGGCTCGACCTTCCGCATCCTGCTGCCCGCGAGCCGGATTCGCTCGCTCGACGCGCCGGTCGCAGCCGCCCTCAGCGCCTGATCAGCGCCTGAGGTAGACCAGCAACCCGTCGCGGTTCTCGCGCAAGCGCGGTACCTTGCGCAAGGCGCGCCACTGCGACAGGTCGACCGTCTGCGCCAGCGTATTGAGGGCCTTGGGCTCGACCACCAGCAGTTGGCAGCTGCTGCGTCGCTGCCGGCGGGCGCGCTCGAGCTCGAGGCCGCCGTGGTACTGCAGACCCGTGATCTGCGAGGCACTGAGCCCGTGCACCAGCACGCAGCTGGACCCGGGCGTCAAGGCCGCGATGCGCCGCGAGATCGGCTCCTGTCCCATGCCGTAGTTCAATGCCGGCAGCCAGAGCGTCATCAGCAGCAGCCAGCACAGCGTGCTGCCGCCAGCCGACAGCACCAGTCCCTTCCAGAGTGCCGGCCGGTAGCGGCCGAGCCGCCAGGCCAGTGCGCCAATCCAGGCCAGTGTGCCGAGCAGGGCCGCCAGCAGCAGCGTCCAGTCCAGTTCCGGCTTGAAGCCGGGCAGCAGTCGCAGCACGTTGGCCGCCGGCTTGGCCGGCAGGCCGGTCTGCAGTGCCAGCCAGTAGAACCAGATCAGCAGCGCGCAGCCGCTGAAGAACAGCAGCGCGAACCAGTCGACCAGCGCGGTCACGCTGCGCGACAAGGTCGGCAGCGCGAAGGCGGCCAGACAGGCCAGCGCCGGCAACGCCAGCAGCAGCGCGCGATCGCTGGCATCGAGCAGCCAGCAGGAAACCATGCCGACGGTGGCGAACCAGAGCGGCAGCAGCAGGTGGGTGTTGCCCAGGCGTCGGCGCCAGCGCCAGACGGTCAGCAGTGCCAGCAGGCCGGCCGGCCAGCTGAACCAGAGCAGCAGGCGGCCAAAGCGGCGCCAGTGCGCCAGGTCGGTCCAGGCCGCCCAGTCGCTGAGCTGCTCGAAGCGGCGCGGCAATTCAAGTTGCCATGCCAGCAGTGCCGCCAGCAAGGTACCGGACGCACAGAAAACCAGCAGCCAGACATCGCCCCTTACCCTGGGCCCCGATCGGACCATGGCCAGTGACCACAGCAGCCAGCCCATGCCCAGCACCAGGCCGATCCAGGGTGCGCCGCTGAGCGCCAGGCCGACCGCGCCCAGCCACCAGGCCGCCGCGCTGAGTCCGCGCCATTGGGCGTTCGGACTCGCCAGGCGGGCGCAGGCGTAGAGCAGCAGCGAAGCAAAGGCCAGTTGCGCGGCGTCGGGCGTGGATTCATGCGCCAGCTGAGCCAGCCCCAGGCTGGCGATCAGCGCCAGCAGCGCCGCATCGGCCAGCGCGCGCGCATAGTCCTGCGGGCTGGCTTCGCCGCCAAAGGCGAACGCCACCGGTTGTGCATTGGGCCGGCGGGCCAGGTGATAGGTCGCCTTCCAGGTCCAATGCAGTGCCAGCGCCAGCAGCAACCCGTAGGGCAGGCGGGCGGCCAGGTCGGCCGGCAGAAAGGGCAGCAGCTGGATGCTGGCGGCACCGAGCCAGTAGGGCAGCCAGGCCTGGACCGCCGCGCGCTCGCCGAGCACCTGCGGCTGCAGCCAGTCGCCCGAACCCTGCGCCATGTCGAGCATGACGCCGAAGGAGGCCAGATCCGGCCCGCTCCAGGGCTGGCGGCCCAGCAAGCCGGGCAGCACGTAGATCAGTCCGAGCAGCAGCAGGATCCAGCGCGGGAACCGGCGCGCCGCCAGCTGGGAGACGATCGCGGGGGTAGGGGAATGCAGGTCAGGCACCGTGGCTCCAGTATAAAAAAAAGCAGCCCTGAGGCTGCTTTTTTCCGTGCTCGCAAGCGACCAAGAATTACTTGGCGGTGGTGCGGCCGAAGCGGTTGCGGAACTTCTCCACGCGACCACCCATGCTGTCGACCGACTTCTGGGTACCGGTGTAGAAGGGGTGCGATTCGCTCGAGGTATCCAGCTTGAACAGCGGCAGCTTGCGGCCGTCTTCCATGTCGATCATCTCCTTCGTGTTGGCGCAGGAGCGGGTCACGAACTTGAAGCCGTTGGACAGGTCCACGAAGCAGACGTCGCGGTAGTTGGGGTGAATGCCTTCTTTCATCGCATTTCCTAGTAAATATGTTCAGCGGCGGCAGCCGCATCCGGCCTATTCCAGATGAACTTTCCGCCAAAAGCCTTGGATTATAGCCTTAACCGCCGCGGCGCATGAGGTCGAAGAACTCATGGTTGTTCTTGGTCTGCTTCATGCTCTTGAGCACCATCTCCATCGACTCGATCTCGTCCATGTTGTACATGAACTGGCGCAGGATGCGGGTCTTTTGCAGGATCTCGGGCTGCAGCAGCAGTTCCTCGCGGCGGGTGCCGCTGCGGTTGAGCTGGATCGAGGGGAAGACGCGCTTCTCGTACAGGCGACGGTCGAGGTGGATCTCGCAGTTGCCGGTGCCCTTGAATTCCTCGAAGATCACTTCGTCCATGCGGCTGCCGGTATCGACCAGCGCGGTGGCGATGATGGTCAGCGAGCCGCCTTCCTCGACATTGCGCGCGGCGCCGAAGAAGCGCTTGGGGCGCTGCAGCGCGTTGGCGTCGACACCGCCGGTCAGCACCTTGCCCGAGGACGGCAGCACGTTGTTGTAGGCGCGGGCCAGGCGCGTGATCGAGTCGAGCAGGATCACCACGTCTTTTTTCAGTTCGACCAGGCGCTTGGCGCGCTCGATCACCATCTCGGCCACGTGCACATGGCGCGCGGCCGGCTCGTCGAAGGTCGAGGCGATCACGTCACCCTTGACGGTGCGCTGCATCTCGGTGACTTCCTCCGGGCGTTCGTCGACCAGCAGCACCATCAGCTCGACTTCCGGGTGGTTGGCGGCAATCGCGTGGCAGATATGCTGCATCATCACGGTCTTGCCGCTCTTGGGCGGCGCGACGATCAGCGCGCGCTGGCCCTTGCCGATCGGCGCGATGATGTCGATCACGCGGCCGGTCACGTTCTCCTCGCCCTTCATCTCGCGCTCGAGCTTCATCTGTTCCTTCGGGAACAGCGGCGTGAGGTTCTCGAACATGATCTTGTGCTTGTTCTGCTCGGGCGGCAGGCCGTTGATCTTGTCGAGCTTGTTGAGCGCGAAATAGCGCTCGCCGTCCTTCGGAATCCGGACCTCACCCTCGATCATGTCGCCGGTGTGCAGGTTGAAGCGGCGGATCTGGCTCGGCGAGATGTAGATGTCGTCGGTTGACGCAGTGAAGCTGGTGTCCATCGCGCGCAGGAAACCAAAGCCGTCCGGCAGCACTTCGAGCACGCCGTCAGCGAAGACGAGTTCGCCGGTCTTGGCGCGCTTCTTGATGATCGCAAACATCAGCTCCTGCTTGCGCATGCGCCCGGTGTTCTCGATTTCCAGGGCTTCGGCTTGCTTGAGCACTTCAGACACGTGCAGTGCCTTGAGTTCGTTCAGATGCATGGACGTTACTCCGCAGCGGGAGTCGTGTAAGTGATGGGGGGTGGATGTCGACGCGGCTGAGCTGGCGCGTCACATCGAAAGGAGGAGGGCCTGTCCGGCGCTGTGATGGGCCATTATGACAGGAAACCGCCCCGGCCTTGCACCGGAGCGGCTGGATCTTGTGTCAGACCAGTTGCTGGTCGATGAAGGCCGTCAGCTGGGCCTTGCTCAGCGCGCCGACCTTGGTGGCAGCGAGCTGGCCGTCCTTGAACAGCATCAGCGTCGGGATGCCGCGGATGCCGAACTTGGCCGGGACTTCGCGGTTGTCGTCGACGTTCATCTTCGCGACTTGCAGCTTGCCGTTGTAGTTGGTGGCGACCTCGTCGAGGATCGGAGCAATCATCTTGCAGGGACCGCACCACTCGGCCCAGAAATCGACCAGCACCGGCGAGCCGGCATTGAGGACTTCGGTTTCGAAGGTTGCGTCGGTAACTTGTTTGATCAGCTCGTTGGCCATGGCTAGTCTGGATCGGTTCGCGGTTGCTTGATGAGCACCTGTGGATCAGGCGCCAGATTCAAAACATTATAGACCCCGATGTTGGGGTCATCAGTGTAGCTGGGCTTTGCTGCGGTGGCTGATCGATCCGGCTTTTCGACTCTGCCGGATTTGCTGCTGCGCGCAGCGTTCGGCCAGGGTTGGCGTGCCGACTTGGAAGACTTTGCCAAGTCATTGATTTTTCACGAATTTCGGGAGTTGCCCAGAATTTCTGTGGATAACATTGTGGGCAAGTCGTGGACCATTTGCTTCACCCCTCTGGGAAAAGGCGCTGGAAGTGGTTTGCCCATAAAATAGGCACTATAAAAAACCCAACTAAATCAACGTCTTGAAAGTTGTGCATTCGATTGTGACGGATCGGTGTCGCAAGGGACCGGAATGCTGTTTTTGCTTGCAGGCATGTGCATAAGATGCCCCTCTACATTTGATTGAAATGATCAGCTCCAGCGCAGGAGACGCCCTTGACGCCGGTTCCTGCTTGTCCGACCATCAGCACAGCTACGCAAAATCAACCGCGGGGAGGGCTCCATGGACGACATCGTGATCACCAAGAGTGGCATCAATTTCACGCTCCAGCACCAGGGCTACGCTGGCGACGAGAGCGTGATCGGCGAGCTCTACAAGCTCGTGGCCGAATACGACGGCCCACCCGAGGATCTCGACTGGCCGGATGACGATGAAGTCTCGGCCGCTGCCGGCCTGACCTTGACCACGCTCGATCCCGCAGGCGGTGATGTGCTCGAAACCACGCTGGTGGTCGAGGGCTGAGCCTGGCGGGCCTGACCGGTCGACCGGCTGCCGGGCCCGCAACTCCAGCCGGCCAGTTGGCCAGTTGACTAGTCGGTGCCAGCTTCCTGCATCGTGATGACGCCAAACGGGCAGCGGATCGCGCAGTAGGCGCAACCGGTGCAGCGCTCGGCCTCGTTCAGCGTCGAATGCTTCTTCCAGCCGGTGCGTTCAAGCGACAGCAGGTCGAGCGGGCAGGCGGCCACGCACCAGCCGCAACCAGTGCAGCGCTTCAGATCAATGACCGGCAGCCGTTGGCCGCGTGTCCTGGGGGGCTCGCCGGGCATCGTGAGGGTCGTGGCCGCTGCTCAGCCCGCGCCGAGGTTGCGCAGCAGCACGTAGAGGCCAGTGCCGGCCAGGATGCTCAGCAGCGGGTTGCGGCTGCGCCATTGCAGCGCCGCCGCCAGGCCCGCGCAGAGCAGTTCGGGCCAGGGTCCGGCTGCATGTTCGCGTGCCGAGCCCACCAGCGTGTGCAGCAGCAGCAGGGTCATGATGGCCAGCGGCAGGAAGCGACCGAGCCGGCGCACTGCCGGGTGGCTTTGCAGCCAGCGCGAGGCGACGAAGGGCAGCGCGCGCAGCGCAAAGGTGATCAGCGCCATCAGGGCGATGACGGCGATGGCGTAATAGGTGTCAATCATCGGCATGGGACTTTTCTGCCAGCCAGAAACCGGCGGCCAGGCTCAGGGCGATCGCCAGCACCAGCGCATGCTGGGGCGCGACCGGATAGGCCAGCGCATAGGCCGCCAGCGCGACCCAGACCGGCGTGGCCTGGCGCCGGCTGCGCCATTGCTCGACCGTCAGCACCGCGAACAGTGCGGCGAGCACGAAGTCCAGCCCGGCCAGCGTGAGGCGGGCCTGGCTGCCGATCAGCGCCCCGAGCGCCGTGCCGAGCATCCACCAGCCATGGTTGAGCAGCGCCAGCAGCGCCATCTGGCGCGTCGGGGTGCTGGCCGGCAGCGTGGTCAGGATCGAATAGGTTTCGTCGGTCAGCGTGAAGGCCAGGTAGGCGCGCAGCAGCCGCCCGCGCGGCAGTCGCTCGAGCAGCGACAGGCCGTAGAAGACGTGGCGCAGGTTGACCACCAGCGTGGCCAGCGCGATCGCGGCCAGCGGCATGCCGGCGGCCAGCATGGGGATCATCATGTATTGTGCCGCCCCGGCATAGATCAGCAGGCTCGAGAGCCAGGCCAGCGCCCAGTGCCCGCCAGCCTGCACGAACAGGAAGCCGAACACGGCGCCCAGCGGGATATAGCCCATGGCGACCGGAGCGGTCAATGCCAGCACCGAGCTGGGCGGGGCCGGGTGGGACGGATTGTTGGCAGTGTGGCTGGAACGGTCTGGCATGCGCAAGGGGGGCTGGTTGGGCCCCGCTATTGTCAACGATGGCGCACAGGCGCTTGGCGCTTGGCGCTTGGCGCCTGGGGCCGATCGGCAAGTCCGGCTCAGCCTGGCGGGCCTGGCCTGGCCTGGCCTCGTTCAGCTCGCGTGCCGATCCGGCAGCACCGCAATCGCCTTGACTTCTAGGAAGTAGCCCGGCTGGCCGCAGAGCTGGGCCGCGCCGATGGCGGTCCAGGCCGGGAAGTTGGCCGTGAAATAGCGGTCGCGCACCTTCATGTAGAGCGGCAGGTCGCGCATGTCGGTGTGAAAGCTCGTCACGTCGACAATGTCGTCGAAGCTCGCGCCGGCCGTCTGCAGCACCTTCTTCAAGTTCTCGAAGGTTTGCACGAACTGCGCTTCCTTGTCCTCGACCAGCTGCATCTGCTCGTCGCGACCGATCTGGCCCGAGATGTAGAGCGTGTTGCCGGCGCGCACCGCTGGCGCGTAGCGGATGTTCTGGTAGACGGCTTCCATGCCGGGGGGAATGATGGCTTCGCGTTCACTCATGGGGGGTCTCCTGGTTTGTTGGTTGTCACAAGCGCCTGCTACTCTAGCGCGGGCGCGAAGTCCCCGGCTGGGCACCGATAATCCGGGCATGGACTAACGAGTGGTCCTGCTTCATTCCGCGCCGCTGCTTCCATGCGCCCTCCCATGAGTCACCAGCCATGTCGATAGAAAAATTCAAGGAAATGCTGGAAAGGCAAAGACTGGTCGACCAGGTCGTCCGCAGCCAGAAGATGTCGCGGCACGAGGTGGCCGAGGTGCTGGTGCACAAGCAGCATGAGGCCGAGCTGGCCAACGCGATCAAGAGCCAGACGGCAGCCGAGCTTGGGGAAACGCTCGACGGGTTGTCGCTCGAGCAGGCTTGCGAGCTCTGGCAGCGCATCCCCGAGGCGCGCATCAACGACATCCTGTGGGAGATGTCGGATGAGCGCCGGCTCGAGCTGGCCGGTGGCCGCGAGCCCGACATCGAGGGCAGCAAGATCAGCATCTTCGAGCTGGTCGACGGCAAGCTGCGCCAGATGCCCTACACCGGCAAGCGCGACCTCGAGGGCGTGCGCCCGGTCTGGGTCGACCTGATCCATGCCAGCAAGGCGCAGCGCGCCTACATCGGGGCCCATTTCGGCGTCGAGCTGCCCGATCCGCTCGATGTGACCGATCTCGAGGTCAGCGCGCGCTTTCACATCGAGGACAACGACGCGATCCACCTGCACTCGAACTTCCTGCTCGACCGCGCCGGCGACTCGCGCAGCGTGCCGGTGGCCTTCGTGCTGCACCGGGGCATCTTGTTCTCGCTGCGCGAGGAGGACCTGCCGGTGTTCCGGCTGCAGCGCCGGCTGGCCAGAACCCAGCCGGGCTATGTGACCGATGCGGTCGACGTGTTGCTCGACCTCTACGGCGCCGATGTCGAATGCTCGTCCGATTCGCTCGAGAACAGCTACGCCATCCTGGCCAAGGTCGGCAAGCTGGTGCTCAACGAGTCGGTCAGCGACGAGCAGGCGGCCTCGATCCTGTCCGACATCGCCGAGGAGGAGGACCAGAACGGCCGCATCCGCTCCAACATCCTCGACACGCAGCGCGCGCTCAATTTCCTGATGCGCGGCCGGCTGCTGACGGCACCGCAGATGGAGGATGCCAAGCAGATCCTGCGCAACATCGACTCGCTCAACAGCCACACCGCCTTCCTGTTCGACAAGATCAACTTCCTGATGGATGCGACGATCGGCTTCATCAACATCAACCAGAACAAGCGAGTCAACCAGCTGACCATCTTCAGCGTGGTCTTCATGCCGATCAACGTGCTGGCCGGCATGGGCGGCATGTCGGAGTTCTCGATGATGACCTCGGGCCTGCCCTGGCCGCTGGCCTATGGCCTGTTCGCGCTCGGGTCGGTGCTGATCGGGCTGGCCACCTATGTCGGGCTCAAGCATTTCGAGCGCCGGCGGCTGCGCAATCCCAGGTAATCAGCCCCTGCGGCTGGCGGCTGCCTGGGCGACCTGGATCGGCCGCGCCAGGCGCCGGGCAGCCGGGTTTACTGAGCCTCGATCAGTGCCTTGACGTTGAGCAGCGTGATCTCGTTGTGGTCGGGCTGGCCCAGGGTACGGCCCGAGGAGTAGGGGAAGTTGTTGTCGTTGACGACCGCAATATGTTCGCCATCGACCAGGGTCAGGCCCTCGGGGCCGAGGTGGGGCAGGGCGAAGCTGGTGCCGTTGTCACCCAGGCGCGCCAGACCCTTGGGGTTGGCGATGCGGGTCAGGTCGATGTAGGCGATCTTCTTGACGAAGCCGTCGGCGTCGGTCTGCGCCAGGTCGATCTTGTAGATGCGCTTGAACTGGGCCGGGTGGGTGAAGCAGTCGGTGCGCGGCTGGCCGGGGCAGGCCGGGCTCACGCCTTCGGAGGCATCGTCGCGCTCGATCACCAGGCCGGTGCTCGCACCGATCAGCTGGAAGTCGGCCGCCACGTTGCCGGCCTGCTCGAAGCGGTATTTCCACTGCTTGTCGCTGTAGCGCTGGCTGGCCACGTCGAGCTCGAGGATGCGGGTATAGGGCTTGCCCTGGTGGCTTTCGTAGCCATTGGTCTGGGTGTCCCACAGCGGCCACTCGAACATCGGGTAGACCTTGCTGCCGTCCTGCGAGCGTGCCATCGGCTCGAAGCCGCCCGAGCGGCGCACGTTGAAGGGCAGCGGTGCCGGCGTGGCCGGGCGCGCATGCAGGTAATGGTCGGGGCCCTGGAAGGTCTTGCCGCCGACGGCGGTCTCGATCACGCCCAGCACCTTGCCCTGCTCGTCGGTGCGCAGCACATAGGGACCGAACTCCTCGCCGATCCACCATTCCTTGCCGACGCGCTGGATCGACTCGATGTCGAAGTCGGAGCCGGTCAGGTAGCGCTGGCGGCTGTTCTCGTTCTGGATGAAGAACGGCACCTTGTGCTCGGGGTCGTGCAGGAAGGTGGTCTTGAGTCGCTTGACCTTGCCGCTGGCCCAGTCGGCCTTGACATGGTGCACCATCAGCAGCGCATCCATCGAGTTGATCTTGTTGCCGAAGCCGTTGTCGGTCAGGGTCAGGAATTCGTCCTGACCGAGCGAGACGATGCCCGAGAAGCCCTGCACCGACTGGCCCTTGACCGGCAGCAAGCCACCCGAGGCGCGCGGTTGCTTGGGGTCGCCGACGAAGGTGTTGGCCGGCACGCTGCCGAGCTCGGTCACGCGCTGGCGCTTGCCGTTGGCGAACTTGCCGCTGGTGGCGAACAGCGGGCCGGCATCGCGCGGCGCGGCCACCGTGGTGTCGGCCGCCAGATAGGCATGGCCGGCCAGGGTGGCGCCGACTTCGGTCTGGGCCAGGGCGGCACTGGTGGCCAGGCTCAGGGTGATCGCAAGGGTCAGGGGGCGGAGATTCATGGTCTGCAGCTGATGAGAAAAGTACCTGTCCAGCTTAGCGAGCGTTCATGTAGCCCGGATGACGCTGCGGGCGGGTAGGTCTGTCATGCTCCGAGCGCCCAGATGCAGCGGGTCGGCTATCCTGGCCCGGTATCCCAGATGAGGCATTCGAAGATGAAGCGCTATGACTATGTGATCGTCGGCGGCGGGGTCGCTGCCGCCAGTGCGGCCCAGACCTTGCGCGCCGAAGGGGGCCAGGGCAGCGTGCTGCTGCTGGCCGCCGAGCCGCAGCTGCCCTATCACCGGGCTTCGCTCTCCAAGACCTTCCTGTCGAGCGAGTCGGCCGAGTCGGCGCACTGGGTATTGGACGCGGCCGGCTACGACAAGCTCGGCATCGAAGTCAGGACCGGCGCTGCGGTGACCTCGGTCCAGCCGTCGCGCCAGCGGCTGTGCGTCAATGGGAAGGATGAGATCGCCTATGGCCAGTTGCTGCTCGCCACCGGTGCGTCGGCGCAGCGGCTCGAGATCCCTGGCGCCGGGCTGGCCGGCATCCACCTGCTGCACAACCTGGCCGAGGCCCAGGCCTTGCGTGCCAGCGCGCTGCAGGCCAGGCGTGCGGTCGTGATCGGTGGCAGCTTCGTCGGGCTCGAAGTGGCTGCGGCCTTGCGCCAGCGCGGGCTGGCCGTCACCCTGATCGAGCACGGCCAGCTGCTCGAGAGCCTGGCGCTGCCGGAGTTCTCGTCCCATCTGCTGGCCACGCTGCAAAGGCAAGGTGTCGAGGTGCTGCTGGGCGATGCGCCGCTCCAGTTTCACGGCCAGGCGGCGGTCGAGGGCGTGACGACCCGCGGCGGTCTGCGCCTGGACTGCGACCTGGTGGTGCTGGGGGTGGGGGTCAGGCCCAATACCGAGTTCCTGCACGGCAGCGGCATCGAGCTCGATGCGGGCGGCATCCGGGTCGACCGCTTCCTGCAGACCAGTCAGCTTGGCATTTATGCGGTGGGCGATGTCTGCAGCTTCTTCGACACCGTGTTCAACTGCCAGCGCCATATCGAGCATTGGGACAATGCCTTCAAGCAAGGCCGCCATGCTGCACGCAACATGCTGGGGCGGCGTGCGCCTTACTGCGAGGTCAGCTATTTCTACAGCCATGTGTTCGACCTGAGCTTCAACCTGCTCGGGCGCATCGAGTCCGGGCATGAGCGCATCGACCGCGGCTCGCTCGAGTCCGGCTCCTACGCGGCGATCTTTCTGCAGGATGATGTGCCGCGCGGGCTGTTTTCGCTCGGGCGTCCGGCTGACGAGACCCGGATGATGGAGGGCCTGATCAAGCACCGCGTCAATCTGCGCGCGAGCAAGCCGCGGCTGTCCGAGCCCGAATTCGCGCTCGACCAGATCCCGAACCAGACCGTCTACATCCTGCAGGGCGGCGGGGCCTTCGGCGCCTTCGAATGCGGCGCGATCCAGGCCTTGCAGCAGCGCGGCATCCGGCCCGACATCGTGGCCGGCGTGTCGATCGGCGCCATCAACAGCGCGATCATCGCGGGCAATCCGGACGACGCGGCGCAGCAGCTGCAAGCCTTCTGGCGCGAGCTCGGCACCGAGTCACCGGAGCTGGCCGACGAGGGCCTGCGGCGCCTGCTTGCCGGCGGGCAGGTGGCCTTGCTCGGGGTGCCGCAGTTCTTCCAGCCCGGCTGGCTCAAGCCGTTCTGGAGTGACGATCCATCGTCTTCGCGCTGGACCAGTCTTTACGACATGTCGCCGGCGCGGCGGCTGCTGGAGCAATATGTCGATTTCGAGCGCCTGAAGTCCAGCCCGGTCCGGCTGATCGTCAGCGCGGTGGATGTCGAGACCAGCGAGCTGGTGGTGTTCGACAGCTATGTCGATGACCTCAGCGCCGACCATATCCTGGCCAGCGGCAGCCTGCCGCCGGCGTTTCCGTGGACCACGATCGGGGGCCGGCATTTCTGGGACGGCGGCATCGTCAGCAACTCGCCGCTTGAGCAGGTGATCGAACGCTGCGGCGCGGCCGGCAAGCGGGTCTACATCGTCGACCTCTATCCGGGCAAGGCCCGGGCCCTGCCGAGCAACCTGACCGAAGTCATGGCCAGGCGCGAGGAAATCCTGTTTGCCGAGCGCATCCGCAACGACCTCAGGACGGAGACCCTGGTCCATGATTTCCAGCAGCTGGTGCAGGAGATGCTGGCCGAGCTGCCGCCGGCGCAAGCCCACCGCCTCCGGCATCAGCCGAACTTCATCCAGCTGATGGGCCAGCAGGCGCCGCTGCAGATCACCCGCATCGTGCGCGAAAGCGTGCCGGGCGAGCCCGCTTCGACGGGCTACGACTTCTCGGACAAGACCCTGACCCGGCTGATCGAGGCCGGCTACCGGATGGCGATCCGGGCGCTCGACGGTCCGCCGGCAGTGGCCGGGTCGGAGCGCTGAATCCTCCCCCGGCCGGCAGGACTTGGCCGGCCTAGGGTTCGGTACGCGGTAGCAGGCGAAAGCCATCCGCACCCGGCTTGAAGCCCAGCCGGTCCAGATGGTCCTCGGCCTGGTTGGCGATCTGCCCGGTCAGCTCCAGTCCCAGGTTGGAGAGCAGGTTGGCCATCACCTTGCAGCGCAGCACCAGCAGGCCGCGCAATTCCTCCAGCGCCTGCCGCTGCCGTTGCTGGCCCCCTGCCGCGGCGCCCGCTGGCTGCCCGTCATGCAGCCGAAACAGCGGATGCGTCCGCTCGACGATCTGTTGCAGCTGGGCTTCGGTGTCGAGCGGCAGCTGCAGAAAAATCGACAGCCGGGCGATGCGGGCGTTCAGGTCGGCCAGCGAGTTCTTGATGCGGCGGGCCCGTTGGGCCAGCGCATCGTCAGCCGGGCGCGGCGGGTTTGACATGGCCATCTTCTTTCGAGCGGAAACGACAAGGATTCGATCCGCCCAGCTTAGCAGGCCGCGCCGACTACGCGAGCCCGGGGCTTCAGCCTTCAGCTCTTGAGCTGCCGCGCCAGGAAGTCGAGCGTGCGCGACCAGGCCAGGCGTGCTGCCCCAGCGTCGTAGCGCGGCGTCGTGTCGTTGTGAAAGCCGTGCTGGGTGCCGGGGTAGCGCTGCGCCTCGAAGCGCGCGCCAGCGGCTTTCAGCGCCGCCTCGTAGGCTGGCCAGGCCGCGTTGATGCGCTCGTCCTGGTCGGCGAAGTGGATCAGCAGCGGCGCCTTGACCTTGATGGCCTCGCTGGCCGGCGGGTGGTTGCCATAGAAGGGTACGGCGGCCGCCAGTTCGGGCAGGCGCGTGGCCAGCGTGTGCGCGATGCCACCGCCCCAGCAAAAGCCCACCACGCCGAGCCGGCCGTTCGAGTCGGGGTGGCGCAGCAGCGCCTGCGCCGCTGCCAGCATGTCCTGCTGGGTCTTGTTCTGGTCGAGCTGACCGAACAGGGCGCGCGCCTTGTCCTCGTCGCCGGGATAGCCGCCCAGCGGCCCCAGCGCGTCGGGCGCCAGCGCCAGATAGCCTTCGAGCGCCAGCCGGCGCGTCACATCCTTGATATGCGGATTGAGCCCGCGGTTCTCGTGCACCACCAGCACGGCCGGCAGCGGCCCGCTGGCTTTTGCCGGTCGGCACAGATAGCCCGGCAGGCTGCCGTAGCCTTGCGGCGAATCGATGGCAATCCGCTCGATGCGCAGGCCGGGCGCGTCGGGCGCGACCTGGGCGCGGGCGAAGTCCGGACTCAGCGCCGCGAGCAGGCCGGCCGCCGTCAGGCCGCCGACCGCGAAACGGCGCGCGCGCTCGAGGAAGCCACGGCGGTCGATGTCGCCATGCACATAGGCATCGAACAGGATCAGCAGTTCCTGATCGAAATCGGCGGCGGTCGGACGAGGGACGGTATGCGGCATGCGGGCTCCTGGCTGAAGGGTCAAGGTTCCGCCAGCATGCCTGCTGGCGCGTGCCCTGTCACGACTGGGGATTTGTTGTCGCGTGGCTTGGAGCTGATGCCGCTGCCGGCGTGCGCTTACGCGAGCGTTCCGGCCAGGAAGTCGGCAAACCGGCTCATCGGCAGCCGGAAGGCGCTGGCCTGGGGATGACCGCCACCGCCAAAGCGCAGCGCGATCGGCGACACATCGAAGCTGCGCAGCGAGCGCAGGCTGACCTTGACGAACTCGGGGCTGTCGATCTTGAACACCACGGCAAAGCTGCCGGTGCGCAGGGCCAGGATGTTGCCGAGTTCGCTGGTGAATTCGCTGACCGCGTTGACCGCCAGCGTCTGGTGCCCGAGCAGCGTGAGCTCGAACGCCCCCTTGGCCACGCTGGCAACCAGGCCTTCGTACTGGCGGCGCAGCGCGCTGCCCTGTTCGATCAGGGCCTGGCGCGCCGCCGGATCATCGGCCTGCAGCCGCAGCGCATGCCAGGCCTGGAAGTCGAAGCCGCGCGTGTCGAGCACCGCCAGCAGCTCGCGGCTGTCGTCGAACTTCCAGTTCCAGAGGTCGCGGTCCTCGATGCGCGCGATCAGATACGGCACGGCCTGGCCTGGGTGGAAATGCTCCCAGGCCAGCCGCGCGCCCGACTTCTGCAGGTCGAACAGCAGCGAGAACTTCGGCCCGCAGCTCAGGCAGCTCAGCTGGTCCTGCGCCGTCTTGTGGTGGTCCAGCAGCGTGATCGAGTCGGCCTGCGTGCGCATCTGTTCGAGCACCGCGGGGGCAAACGAGAAGTCGAGGATGTAGACCTGGCGTCCGCTGACATCGGGTGCCGGGTCGCCATGCTTGCAGGACAGGTAGTCGGCCTGGTCGCCGAGCGCGAGCCAGGCGGCATAGGCGGCGCCGAAGCCGTCCGGGCAGTCGCCGTGGTAAATGACCAGGATGGGGCGCGAGGGGGTGGTGCTCATGGGGGGTATTCAGTGGGTCGGGTGCCGCGATGCGGTGACGCAAGATAACAAAAAACCCGCTTTCCGAGTGGAATCAGCGGGTTATGCGATGTCTTGCGACAGTGTGAGAGGCTAGATTGGAGCGGGTGAAGGGAATCGAACCCTCGTATGAAGCTTGGGAAGCTGCCGTTCTGCCATTGAACTACACCCGCATTCTGTAACCTGCTGATTTTTCAGTAGATTAGGCTGTAAGCCCTTGAAATCCTGACGATTTCTCAAGTGCTTGATTGAAATTGTACCCCAAGGAAGCCCAACCAAAACCAAATACACTTGCTGTCCCGGTGTAGCTTTGGTGTAGCTTTTCTACACCGCCTTCCACCGGCCCTGCGCTTGCGCCGCGCAGGGATTGATGGGAGTGTAGATCATGTTCTTCGACGCACGAAAAGCCAAGCTGCTCAAGCCCGGCGAGCACATGCTCGTTGAAGGCTGTAGCGGCCTGCGACTGGTCGTGTCCGCGTCTCGAAAAAGCTGGACCTACCGCTACAAGACGATCGACGGCAAGATTAAGCAAGTGGCCATCGGCCAGTGGCCGGCGATGTCGGTGCAAAGCGCAGCGGCTGCCTGGCAGGAGCTGCGCACCTTGCGCGACGGCGGGGCAGATCCTGCCGCGCAACGGCGGGCGGCCAAGAAACCTACACCGGCGCCGAAAACCTACACCGTGCGCGAGCTGCTGCAGGACTATGTCGACGGGCATCTGATGACCTCCCGCAAGCCGGAGGGTGCCGAGGCCGCGCGCCGGGCGCTGCAGCGGCTGCTGGACGAGTCGCCAGACTTCGCGGGCATGAGCGCCGCTCTGGTGACTCGGTCCGAGGCTTTCGACATCCTAGATGCCCGCAAGGATCGGCCCACGGCGGCCCAGAAGCTGCGCGCGCTGCTCGGTGCGGCCTGGGACTACGCGCTCGATGCCGGGCGCTTGAACGGCGACGTGCCAAACTGGTGGCGTGCCGTGATGAAGGGCCGGCTCAAGTCGAAAGGGAAGATCGTCGGCGGCCAGCATGTGGGCCAGCAGCGGCGCGTGCTGCGCCAGGACGAAGTGGGTGAGCTGCTAGCGTGGCTGCCGCACATGCACGACATTGGCCGGGATGCGGTGGTCATGTACCTGTGGACATGCACGCGGGGAGTTGAGATTTTTGGAATGAGACCAGAGCACATCAGGCAGGAAGCTGACGGCTGGTGGTGGACGGTCCCGAAAGCGCAGACGAAGAACGCCCGGTTCGAGAAGTCCGAGGACCTACGAGTGCCCCTGATCGGCAGGTCATTGGAAGTGGTGCAGCGCCGCCTGGGCGCCGTGGGAGAGTCGGGCTGGTTGTTCGAGACGGTGCAGAAGGGCGAGGTGAAGCAGTACACCCAGCACTTCTTCAGCACCTACATCTACTCGCTGCAGCCCTACAGCGAGAAGGTCGCGCGTCGCGATGGCGAGGGGCTGGTGATCCCGGTGACGAACTGGACGCCGCACAGCCTGCGCCGGACAGGCCGGACCCTGCTGGCGTCCCTGGGCTGCCCGGATGAAATCGCCGAGGCGATCATGGGGCATATGCCCCAGCACATCGTCGGGGTCTACAACCTGCACTCCTACGATGCCGAACGCAGGCTCTGGCTGGGCAAGCTGGATGAGCTGCTGTCGAGCCTTCATTTCGACTTGCCGGCGCGGCCATAGCCGCAGTCTGGCGCTGGCAGCAGATCTGACACAGGTCTGGATTCGGCCCACTCCTCCAGCTCGCGCACCAGATAGCCAACGCTGCCGTTGGAAATCTTGCGACGCCTCGGGAATTCACCGGCCTTTTCCAGGTTGTCGATCGTGGACTCGGACAGCGCAACGATCATGGCGGCCACGTCTTTCTTGACGACGATGGGTCTGATGTTCACGGCTCCTCCTGTGTGCCATGGCGGCTGAGCTGGCCAACCTGGTCGGAAAAACGTGGCAGGCCCGCCCAGTGCGTCCACTGGTGCTTGGCCTGGTAGACGTTGAGGCAGGCCACGCCGTTGGCCCGGTTGATCAACAGCAGCTTGACGCCGGTTGGCGGCGGCTGGTCGTCGATGTCGATCCAGCAGTGCCCCTGGTCGACCGCGGCAGTGCGGGTCGAGTCGAGCGTGATGGTCATGCCGCGGCTCCTTCCATACCTATTGCCATTTGCGGCGCGCTGGTGTGCATGGGCCGGTACAGCGATTCACCCTTAGCGGCTTGCGCGCCCATGCGGGCCGCCATCACTTCGCTGCGCCCAATGTCGTCAGTCTTGATCTTCCGGGTAGGAGCATCAGCGCCCACGTTCTTCTCGGCGATGTGCCGCTCGATGGCCTGCTCGATTTCAGGTGTGTTGGCGAAGTCGGCCACCAGCTTGCCGATGGAGTGGACCCAGCCCTCGGCGAAAGCATCGCCCATGCGCGTGACTGTCGACTTGCCACCGCGTTCACCGGACACGCCGGCCAGGTGCTCGGCGATCCACTTCTGGCGCGCAGTCTTGCACTTCCGGGCCAGCACGGAAACCGTGTACGCCGCTACCTCTGCCTGACCCTTCTGGCCGATGAAGATGAACTGGCCTTCATTGACGTGCTTGCGAAACACCTTTGGGTAAATCATCCGGCTGATCAGCATCTGGCAGCCAAACGCCTTTCCGACCATTGCCGCCAACGCAGCTTCCCAGTGGGCAGGCTTGTCGCGTGACATCGTGCGGATGCCTGCCGACGACTCGCCGATTTCGACCATGGCCACCTGATGAGCGTCCACGCCGTGCATGCGCATGAGGGCATGGGCTTGGCGCATGGCTGCAGCCGCCTCGTGCGGATTTGGCGAACCGCTGAGTGCCAGGCACTTCTTGATCTTGGCGAGGATCTTTGGGTCGATTTTGCTCATGATGCAACTCCTTCCACGCGCTTGAACTCGAGAACCCAGACCCAGGGATTTGCATTCCAAGAATCGGAACCGTTGATTGACTCCCACAGGTCGTGATACCAGAGCTTGGCCAGCAGGTCGATGCTTGCTTGCTCTGCTCCTTCGATCGGTTTGTCTGGGCAGCCTTCGGACCGCACATCGTCGGCACTGATGTCCTGCAGCCGCTCCACGCGTACGCCGGTGATCTCGAGCGTGATGCGGCTGGCCCAGCGGGGCATGTGGATGCTCGGTCGCCACATCAGGCCGCCGCGCTCTTCCGTCGCCGCATAGTGGATTTGCGTCCAGTCGCAATGGATGGAGCGCGGCGGGCGCGCATCATCGCTGTGCGGTGCAGCCCAAGTCTCGCGCACCCACAGCCGGTCGCCGGGCTGGCCGTAGGGGCAGGCCAAGCGAGCGTCAGGATCTCCGGGATGCCAGCGGCGATGGCCACCGGGCTCTTTCACATGCGCGTTAGCCGTGAGCGTTGCCGCCCGCCGCGTCTGAGTCTTCGTGCCGGCCAGCAGAGCGCGCACCATCTGCGCATCAAACAAGATTGGACGCTCTTTCATCCTGCACCGC
Organism: Malikia spinosa; assembly: GCF_002980625.1. Taxonomy (GTDB): domain Bacteria; phylum Pseudomonadota; class Gammaproteobacteria; order Burkholderiales; family Burkholderiaceae_C; genus Malikia; species Malikia spinosa. Next base: position 104,344 of record NZ_PVLR01000024.1, read on the forward strand.
CCTTCAGTATTACGACGGTGCGCCCGGATGCGCTGCCGTCCTTGTTCCACTTCGTCCCGCCGTCGTCGTCGGCCATTTCTATCCAGCGCGGGCCGTCGACTATCTCGAGGTCAAACACGCTGACGCCATCGTTTTCCAGCGGGCTCGAGAACGATTCTTTGTCGACACACACGGGCTTCCTGCCGTGTCCCTGTTCTGCCAGTTGGCCCAGCAGCTTGTGCAGCCGTTGAACTGTGATACTCATGCTGTACCTCTTTCAGCGTCATGCTTCCAATGCAGCCACCCCATGTATTCAGTCATGTTGCCGATCAGAACTCGCCTCCCATCGCCAGCACCCATCTTGCTGTCGTCGCTGCCATCCTGGCATTCACGGCAGGCCCGCAGGTAGTCGTTGAGAGCTTCGGCCGCTTTTTCCAAGGCCTTTGCTGCCTTCAGGCCGGCGTCTCGGCGTGCCGCAATCGCCTTCTTCTGCCTGGTTCGATCGCGGTCGCTGATCCAGTCGTCTCCGGTCATCGTGAGCTGTGTGGTCATGCGAACAGATCTCCTTGGCCAGTAGGGCCGATGATGGAGCGGTAGTAAATCGGGCAGCACGTCCATCTCTGGTGGCCTCCAAAATCAAATGGATCACGCCAGACGCTTGGTATCGATGTTTGCACCAGATCGCCTACACAGCCCTGCGTGATTCGGCCATCGTCAATCACGCGGCCATCCTTCAGTCCCCAGCGTTCGTAGCCGATCCGGTCATCGTCCCAGTGATGGGTGACGCGTATCGACCAGTGGAACTTCGACGCGCCCACCGGCTTCAGAAATGAACCGATTGGCGGCAGCATCATGATTTCCCCTTCCGCTTGCTCTCCGTGATCCAGATCGCGCCAAAGTGACAGCCCGTCAGCCGGCCGCAGCTCCTGACCTGGTGCTTGGGTGCGTGTCGCCTGGCCCAGCTGCGCGCGGCATTGGCCACGGTCTTGACGTAGACCGGCGGCATGGTGATGGCGCGCCCGCTCTCAAGCGCCTCGCGGAAATGCCCGTCGTAGCGGCTGACCGCGCCGGCCCGGCCAGTCGGCACCGGGATGTCGCTCAGCTGCAGGTCGTCGAGGTCGATCCGGCTGCCTTGCAGACCGTAGTTGATGATCGCCGCCAGCTCGGTGTCGACTTGGTCGGCATCAGCAGCTGCCCGGCTTGGGGGCGGAGCTTCTGCAGTTTGTTGGGCGGTGGCTTCTTGGGTGCCTTGGACCTGCTCTTGCGCGGTCGGCTGCAGGTGCGCCATCTCGCCCAGGCTTCGCCCGGCGGCATAGTCCTGCTCGCCCGTCAGGTCGTCGAGCTCCTTGCGCAGGATGTGGCGGCCCACTGCCGGCGCAAGCGTCTGTCGGACCTGGGTCGGGCTGGTGTTGAACATGTTGGCCAGCCGATCCGCACCGATGATTAGGTCCCGGTTGACCAGGAACAGGCGCAGGATCTTGATGGCGAGGCTGTTGGGTTTGTAGTCAGATGCCATGGTCATGCTGGGATGAAAATGCCCGCGCTGGCGGGCCTGGTATTGAAGGGGCGATCGATTCGGTTGGGCCTACCGTCTAGATCCGGATCTGGTTCCATCGCGGCGAACTGGGCCCGCCTTGCAGCAGCCGGTTGTTCACGGTCAGGACGGTGGCCTTAATGGCTCCCAGGCTGGCTGTGCGGAAAATCTCGCGGGCCCGGCTGGCCGCCGAAGCGAATGCTTGCGCGGCCTCGCGAGTGATGACGCTGCCGCCGTGACCACATTGCTCGCCTGCGCTGATCGCGCTGCGGATCACCCGCATGGCGGGCGCGTCTTGGTCGTGGCCATCGTGCAGGTGACAGAAGCCAGCCAAGGCCAGCAGGCCCAGCACGCCGCGCAGGGCCCCACGGTCGACCTGGCCCAGGTTCATCCAGGCACGGGTTTCGTCGGCCAGCAGGGCGCTCATCCAGTCCCTTCGCAGCCGTTCGGCCACGCGGTCAGATTCGGATTGCTTGATGCGGTCGATGCCGCTGTCGAGGAAGCGCATCAGGTTCATGCGACCGCCTGCTCGAGTGGGGTCGCGGGTCGCTTGAAATGGAATCCGCTCTTGACCAGGTCAACCCACAGGACGATGCTGCCCACCGTCATCCCGAGCTTGGTGGCCAGCTCGATCTCGATCCGAGCGCCGGCGCTGTGCTCGTGGCCGGGCAGCACCGCCAGCCCGTCGCAGTCGAGCAAGCCTTTGATGTCGGCGCGCATGTGCTGTGCCCAGGGCGCGCTGCGGGGCAAGCCGTTCTCTGCCGGATTCGTCACCCGGTAGCCCAGCTCGCGCAGCTTGGCCGCTGCCATGTGGAACGCCGGGTAATTGCAGTCGGGCAGGCCTGACATCGGACCGGCCAGGTAGAGGTGAGGAAACCCAGTCTGAGGCTGTGGCCCGTAGGGCAGTTCAGGCAGGCCCAAGTCCTGACGCGTTCGTGCCAGGATCTCGAGCGCATAGGACTGCGCCGGGCTGCACGGATGGCTGATGGCCGGGCGAAAGCTGGTCGCAACCGACACGCCGCCGGCGGGGGTATCGGTGAGGGTCAGGGTGATCGATGGCATGGCTCAGGCCTCGAGATCCAAGATGTTGGTCAAGTGCAGTGCTCCCGGCGTCAGCAGCATGCGGTGGTCCCAGTCGTCGACCACGGAGGTGCATCCCAGCCGGTCGGCCAATGCGTCGGCCAGGATGGTCTTGCCAGCCCCCTGCGGTAGACTCAAAATTGATGTCTTTTTGGAAAGTCCATCATGAGCAACCCGCGCGAATCCAACTTCTCCCAGGTCTTCCTGATCTACTGCCTCGACCGGATGCCCGACGGCAGCTATGTCGCCCTCAACCGGTTCTACAAACCCGTAGGCCTGACGAGCACCGACTGGGTCGAATACGAACAGTTTCCCGTTCGCTTCAAGTTCAAACGAGCCCTCTCTGCAAAGCAGATTGCTGCCCTGTCGTGCCATGGAGACACCGCTGCCGAGCGCATATACCTGTACGCTGATGGTTCCGTGCCCACGGCTTCCGCCGCCAACTGGGCGGTTTACGCAAGTCGCCTCGAGCGGCTGGCCGGCTACAAGATCCTGCACGGCGGCGACAACTGATTCATTCTTGTGGTGGGTCATTTGCTGCTGCTCGTGGATTGAAGGGTGGTCGCATGGCCGCGATGGAACAAGCGCGCGTTGCCACGGCGGCTGGGGTGCAGCAGGTGGTCCTGGCAACCTGGCCGCGACATGCTGCTAGCCCAGTCTGGACCGGTGTAGAGCCCGGTCGGACTCGCTGCTACCACTGGCGCGGCGCGCATTATGGGTTGGATCTTCATGGTTTCGGTCCCTGTGAGATGGCGCAAAAAAACCTGCACTGGGGCAAGCAAGTGAGACGTTGTAGGGAGCTAGATGCAGGCCGCAGCCCAGTCGCTGAGCGTGTTGATATGGGGTGTCATGGCGTTTCGTGCTCCGGCCTGTCACGCGCCTTGGCGCGCAGTGCCGGGGGCCGCTTCGGCGGAATCTGGCTGCTTGCCTGGTCGACGCCAGGGCGCTTTGCGGGCCGTTCCGCCGTCTGCGGCGTGGGTGTTGACGGGCTGCTGCCTGGGTGCTGGCTGATCGCCTCTGCCGGTGTCGGGCCAGTGCGACCTGCTGCCCACAGCTGCCCCGCCGCGCTCATCAGCACCAGGCCCATGACGCCGATCAGCAGCGCGCGCGCAGCGGCTAGCGCCGTTGCGCCAGACGCGCCCAGCACGCCGGTGAGCGTCGGGCGGATGCCGCCCTGCAGCGTGGCCAGCTCGGCCTCGAGGGCCTGCAGCCGCTGCTGGCCCGCCAGCGAATCGCGCAGCGCGGCGGCGCCCAGGTGCTGACGCCAGGCGTTGGCCGACTCAGACTGGCGCGCGCCGTTGCTGCGCAGCTGCTCGAGCGTGGTGCGCTGGCTGTCGATCGCGGCGCGCAGGCCGGCAGCTTGCGTGGCCTGCGCAGTCGTAGCCGTGACGTTGACATGCTCGAGCGCACGCTGGGCGGCGAACATTGACAGCACCTCGAATGCCAGCAGGGCCAGGCCCAGCCACAGCAGGCGCCGGCGCAGGCCGGCAAATGCCGCCGGCAGCAAGGCGGCCAGGCCGACCGCGACATGCTCGCTGGTCACCATCAACCAGCCGGCCAGCAGCAGCGGCGCGCGGGCGGTGGAGTCGGGCTCCAGCTGCTCCAGGCCAAGGGCGAAAAACCAGCCGTTGACCACCGCGCAAGCCAGCCCCAGCAGCAGGGCCAGGGCGGCCAAGGCGCGCAGGGTCGCCGGCGGCACGGGTTGGCTGTTCATGGCTGGGCTACTTGGGGGATGTGCGGTGCCAGGACAAGCGCAATGCCGATGCCTGTCGACACCAGAACGACCAGGAAGGCGGCATAGCCGGTCAAGGCGGATGCGATCGACTGCAGGCGGCGTGCGCTGCGGGGCAGGTCGCGGCGGTGGCGGAAAGTCATGGCTGCGTCTCCAGCATGGCGTAGCGCGGCAGCACGGCGGCCGGAACCGCCTCGATGCGGTCGCCTTCCAGGCGGGCCAGCTCCAGGCGCACTGCGGGCGCATCGCGACCGGCCTGGCCGATCGCGTCCTGCAGGTCGGCGGCTATGGCCTGCTCGAATTCGTGGTCGCTCGGGCCGTCGAGCAGTGCTGCGACAGCGAGCAGGCCCATCGTGACGGCGGCCACCAGGATCAGGTGGTTCACGCGGTGGTACACGCGGTTCACGCCACCACCTCGGCGTCGTCCACGCGCTCGACAGATTCGATCGCGCAGCCGGTGATCGCCGCGGCGGCGCGCTGGGCGTGCTCGGCGCTGCTGGCCTTGACCTGGATGATGGGCAGCACGCCGGATTCGGACAACTGGGTGCCGCCGTAGGCGTCCCGTGGGTGGTAGGTGCAGCGGTAGCTGCGGGCAGGCGTGACATTCATGGGTGACTCCTGGGGTGGGTAGAAAAAAGCCCGCCAGTGCGTCGTGGCAGCTGGCGGGCAAAACCCCGTCGTTGCGACAGGGCAGGGAGGTCGGATCGGCGGTGGACGCACCACCCGGGAAACGCCCTGGCGGAACACATATCTCCGCCTGCTGGCCCATCCAGCCGGTCGGCGTCAGGGCATTTCCTGGGTGGTCCCCGTCTCTCCGGGGTGTCTGTGGCCGGTCAGGCGGTCGTTTCGGGCTCGGCCTCGGTAGCCTGCGCGGCCGATTCCACGGCCTGGCCGGCTGCCAGCAGCGTGACCAGGTTGTCTTGGCTGGCGACCTGGATATCGAAGCGCGATTGCGCCGCGTGTCGAACGGCTTGCGCCTGGTTGGCAGCGCGGATCAAGCGCCGGGTCTGGGTGTCTCGGTCGGTGACCAGGTAGATGCGGGTACTCATCGGGGTGATGTCCTCTGGTGGTTGAAAACCTGAGCACCCTCAACCTGAAGGCGCTCAGGTTTTGCCCGTCTTTCCGGGCTGTCACCCATATCTCAAGCGCTTTCAGAGGTGCGCTGTATCCTTTGGTTTGTCACAACTGAAAGGATTCGGGATGATTCTTGAGATCTGCACCAAGAATGGCGCGCTCGTGCGCTCGGTGGAAATCGACGCGCCCCATGTGCCGCGCGTGGGCGAGGTGGTGTATTCGCCTGCGGACGCCGACGACCTGCAGGGCATTGATTCGCTGCTGGTGGTGGACGTGCACCATGTGCTGAGCGAATCACGGCTGACCACCGTCGTGCGCTGCATGGCGCGCGGCGAGCCGACCAGCATGCGACTGGTTGAGCTGCAGGAAGCTGGCTGGCTGCCGTCAACCTAAAGCTGGCTGACCTCGACGATCAGCTGCTTGATTTCTTCCTGGTACTTCATCATCAGCTGCTCGCCGCGCTGATGGTTGATTACCTCCAGGCTCAAGGCGTGCTCTGCTGCGAATGAAGCACCGAGCGCGTTCTTCAGGTGTTCGATGGCCCGCTGCTTGAGCATGGCCTTGTTGAAGCCTTCCGGCTCGTCTCTGACTTGCATGCGTACTCCTTCAGAAAACCCCAGCCCCCTCGATGCCAAGGAAGCTCGGGTTTTCGGCCTACCGGTTTCGTTTCTGTCCAGCCCACCTACTATTTCTGATGGGCTTCCATGGTCCGACCTGTCAGGCCTGTGCCTGTCGTTACCACGCCACGACAGGTGTGTGCTGCCTTGCTGCGACAGTTCCTGCGGCTTCATTGCCGCTCACATCACCGAAATGACTAGGTATCGTTTGGCTTCCACCAGCTGCCGGTCTGCTTGAATGGCTGCGCGCAGCTGTGCTTCGCACGCCAGCTGCTCGTTAAAGTCCATGCCGTGCGTGTCCAGTGTCAGAAACAGCGCTGGCCCGGTCTCTTCCTGCTCGATGCTGATATCGAGGCTCAAGCGCTGCGCAGCTTGGAAGGCCTGGGTCGTCATGTCACAGATACGCTGCACCGCATCCAGATCGACTGCTGGAATTTGCAGCTTGATTTTTTGGGTCAGCTCGAAAGAAAACTGGCTCATGGGCGTGCTTGTCCTCGCTTGGTTGGAAAACCCCAGCGCCCTCAATGCAAAGACGCTCGGGTTTTCGGCCTGCCGGTTTCGCCCTTCGCGCCTGTCCGTGTGTTGCCACGGACCTGCACTACCTGGTGCGACCTGTCGGGCCTGGTGCCCAGGATTACCCGCCATCCTGGGCGTCCACAGGCTCTTCGAACTTCCTGTGCGACTGGCGTCCTTTGCAGGACAGCCCCGACATGTGACACGCCGCAGGATCGCTACGGGCGTGCCGGACTCATGGCCGGGCTGTTTTCGGCCCTTCATCCGCTGGCCGGTGTGTGGGAGCGGGGCCTCATCTCACGACTGCGCCCAAGTAATCCCGTCTGTTCTGTGACTTTTGAAAGATCCGTTCAGGCTGCCCAGTCGCATGGCTTGCTGCGCACTGGGCGGTTTCGGCGCTACACATTGCCTATGCGCCGAAACCTGCCTGCTGGGCTGTACGTCGATCCGTTGGCCCTTGCCGCTGGCTTTCGCTGCGGCATGGGATAAATTAAACACCACGTTTAATAATATGTCAACGCTACGTTTACACGCTGTGTGTAAATTTTTCCGGAAATCTTTACCCACTTACTTCAATGCCTGGCGCTGGGCGGGAGGAGGCTGGCCTGCTGAGTCCGAAAAATTTGCAGGGGCATGACGGTGAACGGGATGGGTGGTCATCCTGCGGGCTTGTTCTGGTGTTGACAGTAACCACCGCTGGGTTATCATGACCACCATGAACAGCAAGCAAGTCATCAAGCAACTGGAGGCCGACGGCTGGTATTTGGCCCGCGTGAAGGGCTCACATCACCAGTTCAAGCACCCCAGCAAGCCAGGCTTGGTGACGGTCAAGCACCCAGACGGCGACATACCGACGCCCACGCTGTACAGCATTCAGCGCCAGGCCGGATGGCGCAAGTAACAGGAGCCGAACACCATGAAATTCACCGTAGTTCTTCACACCGATGACGGTCAACGCTACGGCGTGACCGTGCCTGACCTGCCGGGCTGTTTCTCGGGCGGCGACAGCTTGGATGAAGCGCTGGACAGCGTGCTGGAGGCGATCGACCTGCACGTCGAAACGCTGCTCGAGGATGGAGAATCGCTGCCTGCCCGTCAGCCGCTCGCAGTCCATCAATCCAACCCGGACTATGCGGGAGGTGTCTGGGCCGTGGTGGATGCCCCGGTCGAGAAGTACTTCGGCCCCGCCGACAAGATCAACATCACGGTGCCGCGTTTGATCCTGGCCCGGATTGACGACTACGCCAAGCGCCACGGCATGAGTCGCAGCGGCTTCCTGGTCGAGGCAGCGCGCACGGCCATGCACGCCTAACCAGGCCAAAAAAAACCGCCCGAAGGCGGTTGGATGAGTTTGAAAGCTGAAGGCCTGCTCAGTCTGTGTTCGGTGACGCGGCGGCGATGGGATGGCCCGCCTGGTCCAGAATCTCTTGCACGCGTTGCATCCACTCGGTGCTGGTCATCTGCAGGTTCGGGGAAGCGGTTGCGATGTGACCCAGAATCGACCGGCACATCTCGACCAGCGCTGCGGTTGGCATCACCAGCTCGCAGCGCACGCGATGTTTTTCGTGGTCATGGTGCTCTTGCGGCGGAGTCGTCATCACGTCATAAAAATGAACCCGACTGTTGGGAAATCCCAGCAACATCTGGGCGATCCCCTCCACATAAATGGTGGGCACATCTTGTGGGATCACGAGGCTCAACGGGCGCGGAGTAGCTTTGGATGTGGTCATGACTTAGCAAAGAAAGTGTGGACGGTTGTGTGCATGGAGCTGCCTATGTCGGAGCTCTTGATCCGCAGCCACGCGCCGAACGTGGGTTGCTCCATAGAAATCTGTTTCAGTGATTGGTTGCTCGCAAGGCTCTGCGCTGGCTCGTCAATGACCATGTGGTAGGAAGGCGTGCCATCGTCGAAACCGACATATTGGGCTTCTTCCTCGAACGCGGGGACCAGGCGATTGGCATGCTTGGGGTGGTAGGTCTCCTTGAGCATGGTCACCAGAGACACGAAGCGCACCTGAAGGCCGGTGTCGAACGCCTTGCTGAGTTGAAAAAGTGTTTGCAGCGAGAGGCGCCCATAGTCAGGGTTCTCCAGCCGGGATACCACGGCCTGGGTAGTGCCCAGGCGTCGCGCCAGTTCGCCCTGAGACCAGCCGCGCTGCTGGCGAATGGCGCGGATCTGGTGGGACAGCGCAGTCGTGACTTCTGCCTGCACATAAGCATCGCGTGCCTCGGTGCTATTGACCATCTTCCGGAAAGTTCGCTCCATCGACCTGGAGAGCAGCAGTCGTTGCTTGACCAGACCGGATCTGCTCCATTCTGGTGTGGGCGGTATTGAAGGCACTCGCCGGCTTGTAGACCTTGTCCTTGTGGTTGCAGATGACAAGAATGACAAAGGTGCCGGCGGCATCATCGAAGTAGCCGAGCGCGCGCTCCTGTCGCCGGAACGCTTGGTATCGGATTTCGTAGAGCGGGTCTTCATTTTTCAGCTTCTTTCCGTGTGGTTCGTCCCATTGCTTCTTGGGCGAGACTGCCAAGTGCATGACGGCTCGTTCGAACATGGTTTGTCCGTAGATGTCATAGCCGTCTATCGCATCTTGTACGTCATTGCGCCCAGTGGGCGAGACATACGTTTGGAACTTCCATTGGAGCATACCAAATTTGCAATGTGTGTCTAGATCGTGGGGGCTTGGCAGAGGCTGGAAGCCCCTTGACGCTCCGACGGGCTTCGTGGTCGCGCCATGGAGTGAGCAAAGGTCACCGCCTGATCGCCCCGCGCCGCACCCGGCCGGCCACCAGCTGGATGCGCAAGATCTCAGCCAGCGGGATGGTCAGCGGGCCGAAGTGGTTGTTGATCGACAGCAGTTGCACCTCGCCGTCGCGCGCCCAGTTGAGCTCCTTGAGCAGCTTGCGGCCGTCGTGCAGGGCCACCACCACATCATCACCGGGTTGGGCTTCGAGGCTGGGCTCTACCACCACGAACTCGCCCGCCCGATAGCGTGGGTGCATGGAATCGCCGCGCACGCGCAGCGCGTAGGCACACGGATCGCTGGTGGGGTAGTCCACCACGCCCTCGCCATGACCGACCGGGTAGTCCAGCTCGGTCAGGTAGCCGTCGTCGCCGCCCTTGACCTCGCCGACGACGGGGATCTCGCGCGTAGGCTTTACGGCTGGTCCCGCTTCCACGTTGGGCTCCACTCTGCGGCCTTCCGGCAGCATATCTCCTTCGCCGCTCTCCAGCCAGCGGGGGTCTATGCCGAACAGCTTGTTGGCCTTCAGGATGCCCTGCTTCGATATTCCGCGACTTTTCCAGTTTGTGATGGTGGCTGCGCTCTCACCCAGGAACTGAGCTGCCTTCCCTGGCTCTTTGTAGCCGTCTATTTTTGCCAGCTCAACCAGAGCATCAAAGAGGCGTTTTGTCGTCGCATGCATCCCTGTATTTTTCAACATAATGTTTAAACATGACGTTGACTTAAAGGTAAACATGATGTTTAATGTGCTCCATGAAAGACGCCGAAACCATAAAGTCTCTTGGGGGACCGACAGCAGTCGCCAGGCTTCTCGGTCTAGAAATGCCGGACGGATCACGTCGCGTCCACAACTGGATCAAGCGTGGGATACCGGCGGCCATCAAGGTAAAGCACCCGGAAATATTCCTGAAGGCATACGACCACCCGTCAGCCTTCAGCGATGTCATGCCGCTTCACCCAACCCCGGCTGGCTCGGATATCGAAACGGCTGCGGCCGGGAAGGGGGCGTGAGATGAAGCCGAAGAAGGTTATCGCATGGCGACGCCGAGCTGCGGCTGCCGAGGCGCTGGCTCGTGAGGCGCAGCTGACCGCGCGCTCTGTCGAGTTCCAAAAGGTCGTGGCAGAGGCTTTGCTGAGAGAGCTGCACGGCTTGCGTTTTGAAGTCGAGGTCCTGCGCGACGATCTCAGGCATCGCACCATGATAGGCGGGATGGTGTTTCCTATCACCTCGGCGGGTGCGACTCGTCCTGCTGATGACGGAGTGTCGCAATGACGCTGGCAACCCCCTCGAGCTCCTCCAGGGCCAATTTGGCCAATTCGTCCCAGCGTTGCCTCCTGAAGACTTCGACCTCCTCGGCGGTCATGTCTCTCGTCATGGCTCTGGCCATCTCTATTCTGCGCTTGCCAATTTCTGCTGCAAGCAAGAGTTCTTCTGTCGTGAATTTCATGGGTCGGTCCTTTTCTGGTGAACGTTGGCAGAGTGAGAACTCCAATGGTAGCCGACTGGACCGACCCGCCATTTTTCCGGCCACGGCCGGGCAGGGGGCGTGATGTTGAAGTCCATGCGCGCAGTGGACCTGCTGGCTGACGAGCTACCCGACCGCCATGCGCTGAAGATCCAGATCGACACCGACCAGGCGCTCGCTGACCTGGATCTACTTGCCAAGACGGCCGCGCGATCGCCGCAGCTTCGCCAGCGATTGCTCGACCTTGGCGATCTCGGCGCGTATCTGCGTTTTGCCCAGGTCGAACTCGCTGCCGCAGAACCGGCAAGGCAGCTTCTATACCGCCTGGAGCTTTGCGGCCGTCTCGATGATCTTGTGCTGGCAGTGCGAGCAGGGAGTGTGAGATGACACCCACCCTTACCCCCGAGCAGGACCATGCTTTGACGCTGGTACGGGAATGCTTCGGCGGTTTGTCCGATGAGTTCCTGCGCTTCTGCCGTTTCCTGGTGGAGCACAAGCAGGGGCAGGAGTGGAAGGACGAGCCTATTCCGCCTGGCGCTTGGGCGTCAGCAGCACGTACTCCACCTCCCGGCCGTTGATGCGCTGCCAGTCCGACACGGCCCGTATACCCATGCCTGCAAAGCAGCTCACCATGGCATCCCATCCATCCTCCGGCGTGCCGGCTCTGAAGTACGCGTTGCGCAGCATCAGCCAGAGTGTTTCGGCGTGGCCGTTGCGCTTGGCCTCTGCTGCCAAGTGGTCGATCTCGTTGCCTGCTTTCATGGGCCGATCCTTCCTTCGATGGGTGTGTGAGAGCTTCCATCGTACCGGGCTGGACCGGCCCGCCATTTTTTCTGCTGCCCGCCAGGCTTGGCTGGCAGCGTGCAACGGTTTCCACCGGGTGGACGCGACCGATCGCGTTGGCCTGGACGCGGCGGAGCGCTCCTGCCCGCCCTTCGACCAGGTCGGTGGTTTTTTCTTTGGAGCAGCCGCTCATGTCAACTGCTCAACCAGGCGGTCGAGGGCGGCGAGTTGCTGTGCAGATGCAGATCCGCTCCGGCGCATGTGCGCGCCGGCCAGTCTGGTCCATGTGGCCAGCAGGGTCGCGGTGATGGCGGGCTCCGTCTCAAGCAGCAGCACCAACTGTTGCAGGAACAGTTCGATGGCGTCCACCCGATCCTCGATGGAGGGGAGTGGCGATTGATTAGCAAGGGAGGCGTGGCTCATGGCGGCGTGTCCTTTCAATGGTTTAGCAGGAGCGATTTCATGAAAACAACTATCTCAATTTCTGGCTCATCCTCAAACGTTAATTCGGAGTGGGGGGAGTACATCAGGACAAGCATCGACGTGCTTGATGCGGCCTATCACACGGCGCACCGCTTCCCGGGCGGTGTGCCTGCGCTGGCGGGGCGCATGGGCATAGTCCCAGGCGTGCTGCAGAACAAGGTCAACGCCAGCAACACCTCTCACCACCTCACCTTGCGCGAGGCCATGGCCATGCAGGAGATCACCGGCGACGTGGCGATCCTGCATGCCATGGCCGACGCGCTGGGCTACGTGTGCGTGCGCGGCACGCCCGCCAACCCCGAGAACCTGCAGGCCCTCCATTGGCAGATGGTCTCCGCGTATGCCGATCTGGGGCACTCGATCGTCGACGCGATATCGGCTGGGGCTGTGTCCCGGAACGCCATGCGTCGCTGCGAGGCAATGGCAGCCGAGCTGTCGTCCGCGATCAATGCGGTGCTGGGCTCCTTGCGTGCCCGCATGCCGTCGCCACCCAAGGGCAGTGAAAAATGATCGCGCAGCCCCCCTCCCCCTGGTTTGAGAGAGCGCACAGGTGTGCGAAACGCGGCTCTGTTCCTGCAGCGATGCGGGGTCATGCCGGTCGTGGGTCCTCCCCCGCGGATACCTATGCGGGTAATTCGAGCCCCTCTGTCTGTGTAGTCAGTGAGTGGAGGACTTACTGAATGGCGTCGAACTACGAGGATGTGCTCGGCCAGCTGCGCGCCGCTGGCTTGCTGGTCGACAGCCTGGAGGTGGGGCGTCTGCGCCGTTGCAAGGTCGACGGGGACCGCGAGCGACGCGGCTGGTACCACCTGCACGAGATGCGCCTGCAGACCGGCGACGACTTGATCGTCGGCAGCTATGGCATCTGGCGTGGCGCCGAGAACAACGCGGTCAAGGTTGAGCTGCGCAGCACGGCACTGAGCCAGGAGCAGCGTGACAGCCTGCGCAAGCGCCTGGCCGAGGACCGACGTCTGGCTGAGGCGGCCCGCCAGGCGGACGCGAACCGCGCAGCGAACAGGGCGGCAGCAGCGTGGAAGCGCTGTTCGGAGGATGGCGACTGCGAGTACCTGCACCGGAAGGCGGTGGGCGCTCATGGCGTTCGCTTCAGCCCGCAGGGTGCGATGGTGGTTCCGCTGCTCGACGTGGGCGGCAAGATCCACGGTCTGCAGATCGTGCGCGGCAAGCAGGCCGGATCTGCCAGGCGCCTGGAAAAGGAATACTGGCCGCAGGGCCTGATCAAGAAGGGGCACTTCCATCTGATCGGCATGCCGGGTCCGATCATCCTGGTGGCCGAGGGCTACGCGACGGCAGCGAGCCTGTTCGAGGCGACGGGCCTGTGCGTGGCGGTGGCCTTCGACGCCAACAACCTGGCGCCGGTGGCTGCAGCGCTGCACAAGCGCTACAAGGCGGCGCGCATTCTGGTCTGCGCTGACGACGACGAGGCCCAGAAGTGCCAGAACAGCGCCTGCCGCCAACGCGTCTGGCTTTCCGACGGTCCTGATTGCCCGCACTGCGGCGAGCCGCACAAGGCAGGCAATGCCGGGATCTCGTGTGCCAGCAGCGCTGCGATGGAGGTCGGAGGAGCATGGGTTGCGCCCATGTTCGCCGACCAGCCCGCGCGGCGCTTGGCCTGGCTCGAAAAGGGGTCGAAGCTCAGCGACTTCAACGATCTGCACCAGGCCGAGGGCTTGCATGTCGTTCGCACGCAGATCGAGGCCCGCCTCACGGTGTTGGGCTGGCGGATCGCCCAGGTCGTCCAGCGCGCTGCCCAGCCCAAGGGGGAGGGGGGCGTGCCGGAAAAGGACCCGCTGCGCCCCATCGATTCCCTGGATGAGCTGCTCGAGCGCTTCGCCCTGGTCTATGGCCAGGGTGGCACGGTGTTCGACCATCAGGAGCACTGCCTGGTCACGCTGAGCGACATGCGCGACGCCTGCCTGAAGCGCGAGCTGCACCGGGCCTGGGCCGAGCATCCGGACAAGTCGATGGTGCGCGTGACTGAGGTCGGCTTCGACCCGGCCGGTACCGACCCCAACATCCGCTGCAATTTGTGGTCGGGCTGGCCGACGACGCCGCGGGCGGGCAACTGCCAGAACCTGCTGGACCTGTTGCGCTACATGTGTGCGGCTGACAGCCGGCCTGAAGAGCTGTATCAGTGGGCGCTGCGCTGGCTGGCCTATCCGATCCAGCACCCTGGCGCCAAGATGAAGACCACCCTGGTGATCCACGGACCGCAGGGCACCGGCAAGAACATGTTCTTCGAGGCCATCATGGCCATCTACGGTCGCTATGGCCGGGTGATTGACCAAAGTGCGATCGAGGACAAGTTCAACGACTGGGCCAGCCGCCGGCTGTTCCTGATCGCCGACGAGGTGGTGGCCAGGTCGGACCTGTATCACATCAAGAACAAGCTCAAGGCCTTCATCACCGGGGAGTGGATTCGCATCAACCCCAAGAACATGGCGGCCTACGAGGAGCGCAACCATGTCAACATGGTCTTCCTCTCCAACGAGGCCATGCCCGTGGTGCTGGAGGAGGATGACCGCCGGCATGCGGTGATCTGGACGCCCGAGAAGCTCAGCCCCGAGTTCTACGCCGCCGTGAAGGCCGAGATCGATGCCGGCGGCATAGCCGCTCTGCATCACTACCTGCTGCATCTGGATCTGGGGAGTTTCAACAGCGCCACGCTGCCGCCGATGACGGATGCCAAGCGCGAGTTGATCGACCTGAGCCTGGACAGCCCCAGCCGGTTCATCCTGGCCTTCGAGTCCGGCGACGTGGCGGGCTTTCCCGCCAAGCGGGCACCGGCCCTGCTGACGCCCTGCCTCGGCCAGGACCTGTATGACCTCTATGCCGCCTGGTGTCACCACGCGGGACTCAAGGCCTTGAACCAGCCGCGCTTTGCCAACGCTGTCATGCGCAAGCACAAGGGCGTTTCGCTGCGCAAGCGCTACGACAGTGGTGCCGGCACTAAGGGCCCTAGCGCCATCACCTACCTGCCTGGCGGTCATGAGGCCCCAGTGGGGAGCAGCGAGACCGTGTGGCTGGGCGAGCGTATCGAGGTCTTCCGCACCGCGCTCAAGGACTACAAGGGCATGAGTTTCAGGGCATGACCACCATGAAAACCTCCATTCGTCCTGTTCTGTGCGGTATGTGCGGTATCAAGTGCGGTATTCCGTGCGGTGCTAAGTCATTGATTTTTATTGCTTGTGCGGTATGTGCGGTATCAGCCTTTACACGGGCGTGCAGGCGGGCGTGCGCGTACACATGCAGGCGCGCACATGCCTGCACACATTCGCATACCGCACATACCGCACACACCGCACACGCCTTGCACATCAAGCACTTACGCGATTTCGCATACCGCACACCATCCCCCACATACCGCACAAAGAAAAAAATGGACGAACCAACCTCTACCCGGGTCATTCGCTGCACCGAGGAAAACGTGAAGGAGTTTCGGCAGGTGGTCAAAGCCTGGCCGGAGCTGCACGACCTGGTGAAGGGCCTCCAGGAGCAAAACCTTTTCCCGGGCCTGCGCGCCATGCAAATCACGCTCACCGGCAGCGCTGAGCATGTCGGCAAAGGGTTGGCTGCCCTCCTGCCGGAAAACGCGCCTGTGGCCGCGCAATCCACCCACGCCGGCTGACTGGGGAACGCCATGAAGATCGACATCAAGATAAACGGCATCGAGAAGGTGAAGAAGGAACTCGAGGCCCTGAGCGGCCCGCAGTTCAAGAGCGCGGTAGCCACCACGCTGAACCAGATCGCTGGCCGCTACGCCCGAGGCATCCGGAATGAAATGTCCCGGGTCTTCGACCGTCCCACGCCCTACATCCTGAACAGCGTCAAGGTCGAAGCGGCGACGTCGTCCAGTCTGACGGTCACCATTTCCCCATCGATCAAGGCGCCATCCGGCGGCAAGGGCGGCAAGATCAGCGTGGACCCTCAGAAGATTCTGAGCGCACAGGCCTTGGGCGGGGCCCGCAGGGACAAGAAAACCGAAGTCCTGCTGCGTCAGCGCGGCTGGCTGCGCGCCGGCTACCAAACCGCCATACCCGAGACGCCCTACCCAGGCAGCGACGACGGCCGCGGCAACCTGCGGGGGCCTTTCCTGCGCAGCGTCATGAGCTACCTGCAGATGTACTACGAGCAGGGCCACTTCCAGAACATGAAGAAGGGCGCAATCGCCAGGAAGGAAGACCGCCGGGCTTACAGCGTGATCGCCACGCGCCGTTCTGGGCGGGACATCAATGGCGTGGTGTTCTTCATTGCGGGCCCGCAGATGACGCTGCAGATCGAGGGTGGCGAGCGCGCTGTCATGCGAGCGACTGGGGGCTCTCGCTCACGGCATTTGCATCCTGGCATCTGGGCCAAGACGGGCGGATCGCGCGGCGCCAAGCTGCAGCCAGTTCTGCTGTTTGTGCGCAGCGGCACCTATCAGCCACGGCTGGACATGGACAAGATCGCACGCGAGCTGGATGTGCAGGGACTTTTCGCGAAGTGGTTGCGCGGCAACATTCGCGACCAGTACCGGATGATTTCGGTAAAGGCAGGTGCTTGATCATGACCGCACCTGAACAGCTCAGCAAACGGGCCTTTGCCGATCGCATCGGCGTCAAGCCCAGCTACGTGCGCCAACTGGAGATTGACGGCCGACTGGTGCTCACGCCCGACGGAAAGGCCGTCCTGGTGGCCGAGTCCATCGCCCGCATCGAGGCCACGCGCGACCCGAGCAAGCAGGCGGTGGCCGAGCGCCATGCCACCGAGCGCGGCGCGCCGGCCCTGACTGGGCATGATCGCGCGCCAGTTGGCGATGATGAGTCGGTAGTTGATGAAATGCCGCTTCCCCAGTATGACTTCCAAATCTCCAAGGCCAAGAGAGAGCATTGGGCTGCTGAGCGCGAGCAAGCTGCCTTCCGCAAGGAGGCTGGTGAGCTGATCGAGCGCGCCGAGCATATTGCCGCCTTTGCCCGCGCGGGCGCCAATCTGCGCGCCAAGCTGGAAGCCTGGTCCGCCGTACTGCCGCCACAGTTGGTGGGCCGCGATGAGGCTGCAATTCGGTCCACGCTGGTGGAGCAGTTGGAACAGGTGCTGCGCGAGCTGGCAACCGCCATCACTGCCCAGGCGCAGGAGACGGCTCATGCTGGCTGAGTCCATGAGCTTTTTTTGCTCGCCGGAGGTCGGCCTGCGCGCCATGGCCCGAGCTCTGGCCCCGCGCAAAGCCCTCACCGTCAGCCAATGGGCTGATGACAACCGGCACCTCTCCAGCAAAGGCAGTTCCGTTACCGGGGAGTGGGTGACCGATCGCAACCCGCCGCTGCGCGAGCCGATGGACTGCCTGAGCGCGCGCAGCAATGTGCGCGATGTAGTGCTGATGTTCCCGATCCAGTTCGGCAAGACCGAGGTAGCCGTCAACGCCTTGGGCTACTGCATGGACCACGACCCCTGCCCGGTGATGGTGTGCCTGCCCGGCGAGGTCAGCATGCAGAAGTGGGTGGCACAGAAGCTCAACCCGGCCATTGACGAATCTCCGGCCATGAAGCGGGCCCTTACCAGCGTTGCCAGCCGCGACGCCACCAACACTCGAACCTTCAAGGATTTCGCCGGCGGCCAGCTGTACGTCGAGCACGCCGGCAGCCCGAGTCGCCTGAAATCGACGACCGTGCGCAAGCTGATCGTGGATGAAGTGGATGAGTTCGCCAACAACTTCAGCGGCGGCGACGACCCGCTGGAAATGCTCAACGGCCGCACCAGCGCTTTCCCCACCACCAGCCAGCGGTTGTACATCAGCACGCCGCAGATCAAGGGCATCAGCCGCATCGAGCAGCTGTGGCTGAAAAGCGACCAGCGTCGCTACCATGTGCCGTGCCCGCACTGCGGTCACCTGCAGCACCTGGAGTGGTCTGGCCTGCACTGGACACCCGACGTCAGCCAGGTCTGGTACACCTGCCAGGAGTGCGGCGCCCAGATCGACGAACACCACAAGACCGCCATGATCGCGGCCGGCCAGTGGATCCCTGGCAATCCAGGCGCCAAGGTGCGCGGCTACCACATCAACTGCCTGTACTACCAGTTCGGCCTGGGCCCGCGCTGGGCCGAGCTGGCAGAGGCCTGGCGCGAAGTGCAGAGCGACCCCGCGCGCCACAAGACCTTCATGAACGACCGTCTTGCCGAGCCCTGGGAAGACGCCGCCATGCGCGCCGTGCGCCACAACGCTATTGCCGACCGGGCCGAGCCATACAAGCTGCGCGTGGCACCCATGGGCGTGCTGGCCGTCACCGCCGGCGTGGACACGCAGGACAACCGCCTGGCCGTGCACATCACCGGCTGGGGCCGTGGCATGGCCTTCTGGACGCTGGATTACGTGGAGCTGATGGGCGACCCAGCCGACGACGCCGTGTGGGTCGCGCTGACCGAGCTGCTCAACACGCCGATCCAGCACGAGTGTGGTGCCACCCTGCGCATCGAGGCCATGGCCAACGACATGGGCGGCCACCGTGGCGAGGCGGTCAAGGCCTATGTGCGCGACCGGCGCGTGCGCCGGCCCATGGTCATCTTCGGCGCCACCGCCAACAACGCGCCGGTGCTCGGAAAGGGCAAGTTGATGGACGTGGACTGGCGCGGTCGCGTGGACAAGCGCGGCGTCACCGTCTACCAGGTCGGTACCGTGGCGGCCAAGCACTGGTTGTACGGGCGCCTGTCCACTGACGCCGACAAGCCCAGCGACCAGCGCCAGACCCACTTCAGCCAAGACCTGGAGCCCAGCTACTTCGCTGGCCTGGTCAGCGAGACCTACAACCCGGCCAAGAACCGCTTCGACAAGCGCCGCGGCGCGCGCAACGAACCGCTGGACACCTGGGTCTACAGCTACGCCGCCGCGCACCACCCGGAGCTGCGGCTGCACCGCGCCACCAAGGCCGATTGGGACCGCCGCGAGGCACAGTTGCTGGCCATGGCCCAGGCAGGCAGCGCGCCTGCTGAGGTGCTGGTGCAAACCCAACCTGTTACCGCATCCACTGCGCCATCGACCAATCTGTTCGATCTTGCCTACGGAAGCTGATCCTATGACACCCGAGAACTCGACCCGCATGAAGAAATTCACCGACAACATCGACCCCGTGGCCGTGATCGAACAGGAGGCGCGCGCGGTCGCGCTGTCGTTTGGCGTCAGCACGCCGGACGATGCCGCCGCCGCCCTGGTCGAGCGGGTGCTGATGCGGTTGGGAGGAGGGCAGCTCTACCTGCCCAAGAGGTCCGCTCAGTTGCAACGTGCTCGGCACCAAGAGATTCGTGCCCGCTTCAAGGGCAACAATGTGGATGAACTGGCGCGAGAGTACGGGTTGACGTCGCGCAGCGTGAGGCGGATTGTGCAGGTTTGAGAGGCGTGTTGCATATATACCGCATCTGCGGGTGCTTGGATATTGTTATCAATTTGACTTTGTGGTTTATCTTTGCTGAAATGTCACTTAGTAAAACACAACCGAGGACAAACGATGATTTCTTTGTATTATTTTTTAATTGAGCACTGGAATGAAATTGTAATTAATCTTACTGCTAGTGCCATAGTATTTCCAGCGGAGGCATTAATAACAATATTTTGCATCAATAAATTAATTTCACGTCGAGAATATAAACGGTGGAGGCCGGCTCGTAGGAACGTTGTAAAAGTATTGTATGAGGCACATCGCACGTTATTCAATGCGGCACATCACGTTGTTGATCCTGGTTTCCATGTTGAAAAGAGGGGGCATATGATTCCAGAAAGTGTAACGCAGGCGGATGCTAATTATTGGGGTAAATCTGTTTTCATACCACCTTTGGATGATGTTATGGATAGGCTTAAAAAAACTATTGAGTACAATAATGCTGCACTTGATTCTGAATTTCTTCCGGCAATTTCTGATTTTTTAATCTCGGCAGAAGAGTTGCATGGAAATATTAAATTTATGATTAATGCGTACAATCCAAAAAATCCTCAAGGTATTTCATGTTTTCATCCGCGAGAACATCTTTATAAGATGGAGTTGGTCTATAAAAAAATGATTAATACATTTCCAGAGATAAAAAATGATTTTGGTAATGGCCCGGTGGCTATTTTGACGGCTGTGCAATTGGAAAAAATTTACGATAAGGCCGCATTGAGTAATAATAAAATTGAGTTCATCGAGAATCGGGGTGTGTGAAATATTCTTTCGTAATAAATGCGGACATTTTTTTGTGACGCCTGTCAACTAGAAATGTCCGAGCCAGCCCGGCAAAGTGCTGGGCATGGGTATCTACAGCCACCTCAGCACCGATGAACTGACAGCCAAGCGCGACCGTCTGCTGGCCGCGCTTGAGTCGCGCCTGACCGGCCCGAGCAGTGTGTCGTCCACCGGCCGCTCGGTCGGCTACCAGCACGCCAACCAGACCGCCGAGATCCGGCGCGAGCTGGACGCGATCAACGTCGAACTGTCGCGCCGCGATGGTGCCCCGGCCCGTGGCCCGATCTACCTGGTGTGACGATCGTGGCAGGCATTCCGTCGCTCATCTCCAAAGGCTGGCGCTCCGCTGTATCGGTGCTCGGCCTTGGTGGTGGCGCGCAGATGTCTGCCCACCAGGCGGCTGGCAACAGCCTGCCGCTGATGAACTGGAACCCGCTGCGGGCCAGCGCCGACGCCGACACGCTGCCCGACCTGTCCACGCTGACGGCGCGCTCGCGCGATCTCGCGCGCAACAACGGCCTGATGGCCGGCGGCATGCAGACGCTGCGCGACAACATCGTCGGCGCGACGCTGCGTCTGAGTGCAACGCCCGACTACCGCCTGCTGGGCTGGAGTCGCGAGCAGGCGCGCGAGTGGGGCAACCAGACCGAGTCCAAGTTCCGCACCTGGGCCGAGACCAACGAGTGTGACGCCTCTCGCACGCTCAATCTGCTGGGCCTGACGCTGCAGGCGCTGGGTGGAACCATGCTCAATGGCGATGCGCTGGCCTTGCCGCTGTGGTTGCCAAGCCCAGGGCTGAAATGGAACACCCGGCTGCTGATGGTCGAGTCCGACCGCCTGTGCACGCCGCAGGAGCTGCGCCACCGCGATGACATTCGGGGCGGCATCGAGTTCGATGTCTACGGCGCACCGATGGCATATTGCGTGCTCAAGCATCACCCGGGCGATTGGATCAGCACCCGATCGGGCTACCAGGAGTGGGAGCGCATTCCGGCGTACACCGCCTGGGGCCGCCGCCGCGTGCTGCACCTGCACGACAAGGAACGCACCGGACAGAGCCGGGGCAAGCCCGTGGTCGCCAGCGTGATGACCGAATTCCACATGGCTGGCAAGTACGCAAGCAACGAGCTGCAGGCCAGCCTGGCCAACTCGCTGGTGGCGGCTTTCCTCGAGTCCGACTTGGACCCGACATCGGCCGCCGAGATTTTCGGCACCGATGTCAGCGGTGCCTGGAAGGACTTCGTGCGCCGCAAGCCCACGGTGCGCCAGATGGAGGGTGCCGCCATCCTGCCGCTGCCGCCCGGTGCCAAGCTCAACAGCTTCACCCCAGGGCGGCCGAACGCGGCCTTCGAGGCCTTCATGCTGGCGAGCCTGCGCAACATCGCCGCCGGCATGAACATGCCCTACGAGCTGCTGCTCAAGGACTTCAGCAAGACCAACTACTCGTCGGCACGCGCCGCGCTGCTGGAGGCCTGGCGCTACTTCAACGGCCGCCGCCGCTGGCTGACCGACTACTGGCTGCGCGAGGTCTACCTGTTGTGGCTGGAGGAGGCCATCAACGCCGGCGAGATCGAGGCCCCCGGTTTCTACGACAACCGCTATGCCTACGCACGTTGCCGCTTCATCTTCGGTGGTCGTGGCTGGGTGGACCCAGTCAAGGACGCCACCGCGTCCAAGATCCGGCGCGAGTCCCAGGTCAGCACGCTCGAGCAGGAATGCGCCGAGCAGGGCCTGGACTATGAGGAAGTGCTGGACCAGCTGGCAATCGAGCGCCAGATGATGCTGGCGCGCGGCCTGAACCCGGATGCCGCCAGCCCGGTGGCCGTGGCTGCTGCCAGCGCACCAAGCTCGCCGGATGAGGCATCCGACCCAGAGGACGGCACCGACCCGCAGGACGGCGCCGATCAGGAACCACCCCAGGACCCCGCCGCATGAGCTTCGCCCGCCATTACCCGCACCTGGCCGCGCGCGTGTTCAACACGCCGCTGCTGGTGCACCCACAAAAACTGGACGCCATCATTGCCGGCATTGGCCCGCGCTTGCTCGGCCTGGGGGATGGTGCCGATGTGGCAGCGCTGAAGGCCAGTCAGGCCGGCGCGCAGCTGCTGCCGGCCGAGCTGTTCAGCACCAAGCGCGACACCAGTAGCGATGGCCAGCCCTACGCGGTGTCGGATGGGGTCGCCTACATCCCTGTCAGCGGCGCCCTTGTGCACCGCAGCCGCATGGAGGCTGATTCCAGCCGTCTGCTCGGCTACAACGAGGTGGCCATGCTGGTCGAGGAGGCAATGGCTGACCGCTCGGTCCATGCGCTGCTGCTGAACTTTGACAGTCCCGGCGGCGAGGCGCAAGGCGCCTTCGAGTTTGCCGACCGCCTGGCCGCGCTGCGCGGGCAGGGCAAGCGCATCGTTGCCATGGCCGATGGCATGGCTGCCAGCGCCGCCTATCTGGCAGCCGCTGCCGCCGACGAGATTGTGTTGACCTCGAGCGCCTACGTCGGCTCGATCGGCGTGGTGATGCGCCACGTCGACTTCAGCCAGGCGCTGGCCAGCGATGGCGTCAAGGTCACGCACATCTATGCCGGCGCCCACAAGGTCGACGGCAACCCCTACGAGCCGCTGCCGGCCGCCGTACGTGCCGACATGCAGGCCGAGATCGATGGGCTCTACGAGATGTTCGTGCAGTCCGTCGCCGCCAACCGCCGCCTGGAACCGTCCGCCGTGCGCAAGACACAGGCGCAGGTGTACCGCGGCGCCGCCGCACTCGCCGTTGGCCTTGCTGACCGCCTGGGCACCACCGATCAAGTCATCACCGAGCTGGCCGCGCAGCGGTCCCGCTCTTTCCCTGTCGGGCAGACCGCCCGCGCAAACGCCACCCCTGGAGCAACCACCATGGCAAACCAAGCAGGCGGTCAATCGGCCGCCCCGGGCGCGCAAGCGCCGCAACCGGCCGTCGCCACTGCCACCACTCCCTTCTCTGCCGACCCGGCGCAGGCCCGCAGCGAGGGCCACGCCGCCGGCGTACAGGCCGAGCGCGAGCGTGTCGGCGCCATCCTGGGTCACGAGCGCGCTGGCGCCCACATGGCCGTGGCACTGACCTGCATCAACACCGGCCTGAGCGCCGAGCAGGCGGGCCAGATCATGGCTGCGCTGCCTGGCGCTCAGCCGGTGGCTGCTGCTGCTGCTGCTGCCGCTGCCGCATCGGCCACCACGGCATCGGCGCCCAACCAGTTTTCCGCCGTCATGGCCTCGATCGGCAACCCGGCCGTCTCGGGTATCGAGCCCGCTGCCGCCAGCGCCGCTTCCGAGCAAGAAACCCTTGCCGCGCAAGTGCTGGCGACCTTCCGCGCGAACACGCGCTGATCTGAAAAAGGAGCAACGCTATGGACTACCAAGCCACTTTTGGCACCGAGGGCGTCTTGGCCCACGACGCCCTGATCGCAGGCAACGCCCACCTGCTGGTGGGCCGCAAGATCACCATCGCTGCGGGCCAGAACCTGGTGCGCGGCGCTGTGCTGGGTAAGGTCACGGCCACCGGCAAGTACCTGCTGTCGCTGTCGGCCGCCGCCGATGGCAGTCAGACCCCTGACCTGATCTTGGCCGAGGACTGCAACGCCAGCGCCGCCGACAAGTCGGTGCTGGCCTATGCCCGCGGCGACTTCAACAGCCGCGCGCTGACCCTGGGCGCTGCGCACACCGTCGCATCGATCACCGAAGGCCTGCGCGCCAAGGGCATCACGCTGCTGGCGTCGATCGCCTGAGCCGTCTTCTTACCCACTGAATCCAGGAGATCCCCATGGAGATTTTCAGCACCGCCGTCTTGGGCCGCGTCGTGGCCGAGCTGCCGCTTCCCGCTCCCTTCATCCTCAACAGCTTCTTCGGCATGATCCAGACCGAGACCAGCGAGGAAATCCACTTCGACATCGACAGTGGCAGCCGCCGCCTGGCACCCTTCGTGTCGCCCATCGTGGCGGGCCAGGTCGTGCAGTCCAAGGGCTACCAGACCAAGACCTTCAAGCCGGCCTACGTCAAGGACAAGCGCGTCTTCGATGCCAGCCGTCCCTTCAAGCGTCTGGCGGGCGAGAGCATCGGCGGCCAGCTCGCTCCGGCCCAGCGCCTGCAACTGGCCCTGGCCACGGAGCTGAGCGACCAGATCAACATGGTGATTCGCCGCCAGGAGGTGATGGCGATCGAGGCACTGCGCACCGGAAAGGTCACGGTGACGGGTGACTTCTATCCGACCGTCGAGGTCAATTTCGGCCGCGACGCGAGCCTGACAAAAGCGCTGGCCGGTGCCACCCGCTGGGGCGAGGTGGGCGTGGAGCCGCTCGACGACGTGCAGGCCTGGTCGCTGCTGGCGACCGAAAAGTCTGGCGCCACAGCCAACACCCTGGTGATGGATGTCGAGGCCTGGAAGCTGTTCAGCGCATCGGCCAAGGTGCAGAAGCTGCTTGACCGCTTCCGCGGCGCCGAACAGCTCAACCCGACCGTGACGGGCGCGGGCGGGCGCTACATGGGCAGCATCGGCGACTTCGACATCTGGGTCTACATCGGCTGGTACGAGGACCCGGCCACCGGCAACCTGCTGCCCTTCCTGCCGGCCAACACCGTGATCGTGACCAGTCCGGACCTAGAAGGCACCCGCGCCTACGGTGCCATCAAGGACGAGGCCGCAGGCCTGCAGGCGCTGCCGTGCTTCGCCAAGTCCTGGATTCAGGAGGATCCGGCGGTGCGCTACCTGCTGCTGCAGAGCGCCCCGCTGACCGTGCCTTACCGCGTCAACGCCAGCCTCTGCGCCACGGTGCGCTGATCTGCCGCACGCCGCCATGAACCAGCCCGCTCCCTTTGCCGAGCTCGAGGCACTCGTGAATCGCGAGACGGTCGCGCACCTCTCCAACGCCGTCGCTACCTTTGCTGGCGGCGAGCAGGTGCGCGGCATCTTCGACGACGAGCACGCTCGCGGCGACGTCGGCATGCTCTCCATGGCCGACTCGCGCCCGACCTTCACGCTGCTGACCGCCGACATCCCGCTGGCGGTGCGCAACTGGTTCGTGCTCTATGTGCATCCAGGCCTGTCGCACGAAGATCCGGATGCGGTAGACCTGCGCCTGGTGCTGCGTGGCCTGACCTATCGGGTGACCGAGCACGAGCCCGACGGCACGGGCATTAGCACCCTGGTGCTCAAGCGAGAGCCAGCATGAAAACCGCCTTCAAGTCGGTGCTCGACACCATCGTCGCGGCGCTGTCCGCCTACCCGGCGCCGGCCGAGGTCGTTGCCAACCCGCGGCACTCGGTGCCCGAGTCGCGACAGCGACAGATCGCCGTCCACCTGGGCAATTCGAAAGCCAGCAGCGGCCCACTGGGCGTGACGCGCTGGACCACGCCGATCGTGGTCGAGTGCTATGCGCGCGGTGATGTCGACGAGCTGCTCGACTCGGCCTGGCGGCGCCTGTTCGGCCCTGAGGCCCGGATCACGGGGGCTGGCATCGAGGGCCTGGAGCAGGACGGCATTGACTGGGACTACGCCGGCTCCCGTACCGATATGGAGTGCGCGGCGCTGCAGTTCCTGGTGCGCCATCGCACCCCGACCCATTCACTGACCCCCTGGGCCTGACCATGAAATCACCCACCAACCAAGCCTCTGCACCGGATCCGGACGCCACGCCTCAGCGCGGCGGCAGCTACATCCGTCAGCCCGACGGCTCGCTCGAGCGCGCCTTGACCGCCGCGCCGCCTGTCGCCGCTCCGGCCCACGCGCCTGAGCCGGCTACCGCGCCCGCTACCAACACCAAGGAGTAACCATGCCCCGCATGACCCAGATGTCGGCCGTCCTGGCCAAGCTCGAGACGACCTACGCGACCGATGCAGTTCCGACCGGCGCGGCCAACGCGATCGTCTGTAGCGAGCCGCAATTCGAGCTGGTCTACGACAGCAAGGAGCGCAACGTCTTGCGTACGCATTTCGGTGCGCAGCAGGCGATGCACAACACCCGGTTTGCCAAGGTCTCGTTCGACGTCGAGATCGCGCCGTCTGGCGTTGCTGGCACCGCGCCGGCCTTCAGCCCGCTGTTGCGTGCCTGCGCCCTCAGCGAGACCATCACGGTGACGACGCGCGTCGAATACGCCCCGATCACGCTGAGCCAGGAATCGGCCTCGATCTACTACTACCTCGACGGCGTGCTGCACAAGCTGCTCGGCGCGATGGGCACGGTCGAATTGGGGGCGAACGAGGGCGAAATCCCAGTGCTGAAGTTCCAGTTCACCGGCATCGATGGCGGCATCGTCGAGGGTGCGCTCCCGAACCAGACCCTGACCGCCTGGAAGACCCCGCAGCTGATCAGTGGCGCGGTCCTGAAGTTCGGCGGCACCTACAGCGCCGGCGTGCTGACCGGCGGCACTGCGTTCCCCTCGCGTGGTCTGAGCCTGAACTTGGGCAATGACATCAAGCCCCGCCGCATGCTCGCAAATGGCAACGGGTACTCGAGCTCCGGCCAGGCCGTCAACGCCATGGGCCGCAAGGCCAGCGGCTCGGTGCAGATCGAGCTGACCGCCGCGCAGGAAGTCGCGCTGATCGCCGACATCAACGGTTCCGTCTTGGCCTCGATGTCGTTCGAGCACGGCAGCGTCGCCGGCAGCAAGACGCTGATCCATTGCCCGTCGGTTCAACGCCTGTCGCCCAAGCGGGCCGACTACGAAGGCGTGGCCCAGCTGGGCCTCGACCTCGCACTGCAGCCTGTCAGCGGCAACGACGAGCTGCGACTGGTGTTCAGCTGATTCAGTCTCCACCACCCCATTCATCCAGCCCTTCAGGCAACAAGGAATCCACATGACATTCGTTCTGCAGCAGAAACCGACTTTCACCGCACCGGTGGCATTCAACATCCCGTCCGATGGCGGCAAGACCCAGAAAGTCACGTTCAGCGTCGTGTTCAAGATGCTGGCCGCCAGCGAGTACAAGGAGTTGAACTCGCGCATCGCGCTGAGCAATGCGAATCACGCCGCGCTGATCGAGAAGCTGGTG
Source organism: Malikia spinosa (assembly GCF_002980625.1). Classification (GTDB taxonomy): domain Bacteria; phylum Pseudomonadota; class Gammaproteobacteria; order Burkholderiales; family Burkholderiaceae_C; genus Malikia; species Malikia spinosa. The sequence goes on from NZ_PVLR01000024.1 coordinate 131,572, forward strand.
GCCGAGCAGAAAGAGCGCAGCGGCGCGCCGCTGACCGAGATTCCTCTGCCGGAATGCACCGACCGCGACACGATCAATGCCGTCCTGGTTGGCTTCGGCGCCGATCTGCTCGACGAGGACAAGACGCCGCTCGAGTTCAACGAGTTCAACCTCGACCGGCTGCTCGAGGTCAATGGCTGCGCTCAGGCCATCGTCTCCAGCTTCTTCAAGCACTACGCGGAGCAGCCGGCAAAAAACTGATCGCCATCGTCAGGCACGCGCTGCGGCCGGACGTTGAGCCAGTGGCGAGCAGCGAGAGCCTGGAGCGCCAGACGAAAGCGCTGAATGCCTTCGGGCTGGTGATCCAGACGGATGACGGGCAGGCAGAGGCGGGGTCGGACTGCGAAGTCTTCCCTGACAACGTGCCGGCCTTCCAGCTCTTCATGTCCTGCGCCCGGCACTTGACGATGGTCACCAGCCTCGGTGGCACCCGCTGGCGGGCTGCTCCACCGAGCGAGGTCAGGCAGGTCATGCAGTGGCAGGGCGCGAAGCCGGGCCAGCGTGGCGAGTTGTGGCAGCAGTACCAGGTGATGGAGATCGAGGCCTTGAGGATCTTGAACGAGCGCGAAGCCGCTGCAGCGCGCAAGGCGAAATGACAACGTGAAATGACGATGAGCACGAACCAAATCGGAATTGTCCTGACTGCTGACGGTCGCCTGGTGCAGTCCGAGCTCGACCGCACCGGTAAGTCCCTGCAGCGCTTCGGCGAGCAGGCTGGCCAGGCGTCGGCGCAGGTCGATCGCGGCATGGCGCGTGCTCGGGATTCGATCTCGTCGCTGGCATCTGGTGCGGCCAAGCTGCTGCTGGTCACCCAGGGCATCCAGTCCATCTCGGCAGCCCTGTCGGCACTGCCACGCGCGGCGTTCGATTACAGCAAGAACCTCGAAACCTCGGCCGTCGGCATGGCCGGCATCATCGGCTCGGTGGCTGCGCTCAACGGTGCGCAGATCGAGTTCAACCAGGCGCTTGGCATCAGCCAGGGCATGATCCGCCAGCTCAACGACGATGCGCTGCGCACCGCTGCCAGCAGCCAGGAGCTGGTCGGCGCCTTCCAGGCGCTGCTTGCTCCAGGCCTGGCTGCCGGGATGAAACTCGACGAGATCCGACAGCTGACCGTGGTCGGCACCAACGCCGTCCGCAGCATGGGGCTGACGAGCAACCAGGTGGTGCAGGAGCTACGCGACCTGGTCGCCGGCGGCATCACCGCCAGCAGCTCGACGCTGGCCACTTCGCTGGGCCTCAAGGATGCGGACATCGCCAAGGCCAAGGCCAGCAGCGAGGGCTTGTTCAACTTCTTGATGGAGCGGCTCAGGGGCTTCGAGGCCTCGTCCGCCGCCTTCGGCAACACGCTCGAGGGGCGTCTCAGCACGCTCAAGGAAGGCGCAACCCGCGTTGCTGCCGACGGCATGGCGCCGCTGACGCAGGCGATCTCGACCGCTGCCGGGCAGATGTCCGATCTGCTGGTCACGTTTGACAAGGCGGGACGGGCGCAACTCAATCCCGGGCTGGTCGAAGGCCTGCGCGGTGTCGCCGAGTCGATGGTCGGCATCATGACGACTGGCCAGGCGGCTGCCTCGGCGCTGTGGGCCAACCGAGAGGCCGTGTCGACCCTGGCGGCGGCCTATGCGGCGCTCAAGATCGGGCAGTGGGCCTCAGAGGCTCAGGTCGCTGTAGCGGCCAAGCTGGACCTGGTGCGCGCCTCGCAGCTGGCTGCCGTGCAGGCGGCTGCAGAAAGTGCGGCAAATCAAGCGGCGGGGATGACTGCGCGAGAGAAGATCGCTGCACTGCTGTCTGAATTGCAGGCCAAGGCCAATCTGATGCAATCCAATGCGGCACTGGCGGCGACTGAGGTCTCCAGGTTGTCAGCGACCCAGGAAGGCATCGTGGCCGCCCGCGCGCAGAGCGCCGCTGCATTGGAGGTCACGCGATCGACCATCGCCCAGGCTGAAGCACAGCTGTCTGCGGCTCGCGCTGCCGGCGCGCAGAGTTTCGCCCTGGCGCTGGTGCGTGAAGCCACGGACACCTTGACGGCTGCCCAGGCTCGTCATGCCGCCCTGATCGGTGATCTGGCAATGCTGGGCCGTCAGCAGGCCAGTGTGCAGGCCAATGTTGCATCAGCGTTGGCGGCTCAGACCGCTGCGTCGAATGCGGCATCGGAGGCTGCGATGCGGCTTTCGGCCGCTACAAGCGCCGCCAGTGTTTCTGGCCGGGCCATGGGTGCTGTCATGGGGGCACTGGGTGGGCCGGTTGGCATTGCAGTGATGGCAATCAGCGGGCTGGTGATGTGGCTGGGCCATGCGGCCGGCAAGGCCAGCGATGCCGAGCAGGCACTCGTGAAGTACCAGCGCGCCATGGCTGCCGCGCGCGACGGCAAGCTTGTCGACGTGGGCGATCTGTCCACGATGCGCGCTTCGTTGCAGACGCTCAAGGATGAGCGCGACGCTCTGCTGGCGGACAAAGCCAACCCTGGCGTGCTGGCTTTCCTGTTCGGGGACGACTACCAGTCTGGCCTGGACAGCAAGCTTTCCGGGGTGAATGGCAAGATTCAGCAGCATGTCGATGACATCCAGCGCGTCGAACAGGCTACCCAGGCGGCAGGGGCTTCGACCGCCGGCATGACGCTGACCCTGGCCGGTGCCGAGCAGGCCTGGAAGAAAGCCAACGACGGCCTCAAGACGGCCTCCAGCATCCAGTCGGACTACCAGGAGAAGCTGTCCGCCTCGAGGCGGTCGTTCGAGGATTACATCAAGCTGGCGCGCGACAAGGGGATGTCCGAGGAGTTCATCCGCAAGCGCCAGGCCGAGCAAGGCCAGGCCGAGTCGGCACTGCTCAAGCAGCGCGATGCTGCGCTCAAGGGGCTCAACGGCACAAGCACGCAGGCCGCGCAGACGGCAGAAAAAGAGATCGCTGCGCTGCGCGCCAAGATCGACGCCGAGAGGGCCTACCAGGCCGCCCTCGAGCAGCATGGCCCGCTGGCTGAAAAGCTGACTGCCGGCGAGAAGGAGGCGATCCAGCTGCGCCGCGAGGCCGCCATACCGTCGCTCGATGCCAAGACCAGGGCGCACTTGCTCAGCAAGGCCGCCATCGCCGATGAGCTCGGCGCGCTGCAGAAATCGAATGCGGCCATCACCGAGATCTACACCCGTACTGACACGATCAAGGGCCGCGCCAACGCGATCGAGGCCGAGAACGCTGTGTGGGGCAAGAGCAAGACGGCGATCGAGGAGGCCACGCTGGCCGAGCTCCGCAACCAGTTGGCCAAGGAGCGCGCTTCTGGCGCCTCTGCGTTGCGGATCAAGGCGCTCGAGGACGAGATCGGCCAGCAGCAGCGCTTGGTTGATGGGCTGCAGGCGGCCGATTACAAGAAGCTCGACCAGCAGGCCGAGGAGCTGTTGCGCGCCGCTCGCGAGCAAAACGGCCTGTACCAGGACGAGTTGACGCTGGTCGGCATGACCGCGCTCGAGCGCGACAAGATCGTCGCGCGCCGCCAGGTCGAGATCAAGTACGCCAAGGAGCTCGCTGCGATCGACCGTTCCACGCTCAGCGAGGCGGAGAAGGAGGCGTTGCGCGAGAAGGCCCGCACTGCCGAGCGCATCGAGTCGGCGGCCGCCGTCAACAAGGTGATCTTCGCGGACTGGAGCAAGACGTCCGACCAGATCAGCCAGAGCCTGACCGATGCGTTGATGCGCGGCTTCGAGTCGGGCAAGGACTTTGGCCAGAACCTGATCGACACGCTCAAGAACATGTTCTCGACGCTGGTCCTGCGGCCGGTGATCCAGGCGGTCATCAACCCGGTAGCCGGCGCGATGACCGGGGCGCTGGGCCTGCCTGGTGCGGCTAGCGCTGGTCAGGCGGGGCAGGGCGCTAATCCGATGTCCCTGGCCAGCTCAGCCAGCAGCGCCTACAACCTGCTGACCACCGGGGTCCGGGACTCCATCTCGAAGGGCTTCACGAAGCTGGCCTCTACCGATCTGGGCCAGCAGCTGGGCTTGTACGACGCCGATGCCGGCGTGCGCTCGCTGACCAGCAGTGGCCAGGCAGTCAACTCGGCGCTGCAAAGCGCCGGCGGATCGATGATGGCCTACGGCTTGAGCAAGGGCCTGTCGGGTGGCTACCAGGTCGGCAACGGCAAGATCATGGACGCGGCCACGCTGGTCGCTGGCTGGTTTGATCCGACGGGTGGCCTGATCGCCGGGGCCGTCAGCGGCGCGATCAACCGGGCATTCGGTCGCAAGCTGGCCGACAGCGGCCTGCAAGGCACTTTTGGTGGCAACGAGGGTTTCAGCGGCAACAGCTACCAGTTCTACAAGGGCGGCTGGTTCAGGTCCGACAAGACCAAGACCAGCGCTCTCGACCCGGATGTCGAGGCCGGCTTGGCCGATCAGTTCCGCGCACTGCAGGCCTCGACCGGCCTGATGGCCTCTACCCTGGGCCTCGGCACCGAGGCCATCAGCAGCTTCACGTCCAGCATCCAGCTCAGCTTCCAGGGCCTGACCGAAGAGCAGATCCAGACCCAGCTGGCCGAGGAGTTTGCCAAGGTGGGCGAGAGTCTGGCCTCCACGGCCTTGGGCACGGAGCGTTACACCCGCGCCGGCGAGACCGCGGTGCAGACGCTGCAGCGCCTGTCCAGCAGCCTGAGTACGGTCAACGGCACATTCGATGTGCTGGGCCGCACGCTGTACGCAGCCAGCCTGACCGGAGCCGACATGGCCAGCCAGCTGGTCGACCAGATGGGGGGGCTGGCCCAGTACCAGAGCACCACGGCCGCCTATTACCAAGCCTACTACACCGAGGCCGAGCGCAACGCAACGGCGACGCGCCAGCTCACGGCCTCCCTGTCGGCGCTGGGCCTGACCCTGCCCACCACCCGCGCCGCCTACCGCGCCCTGGTCGAGGCCCAGGACCTGACCACCGATGCCGGCCGTCGCACCTATGCGGCCCTGCTGGGCCTGTCGGCGCAGTTCGATAGCCTCGCTCCCAAGCTCGACACGCTGGCTGGGAAGTTCGGCAGCCTGGTCGCCGGCCTGTCGGACGAAGCCACCCGACTCATCGACAGCCAGATCCAGCTCAGCCAGGGCGCGGCCCGCACGGCGCGCGAGGCCTCCGACGCCTACCGCGCGGCGATGACGGATCTGCGCTCGGCCGCCGAGTCCATCCTGCTGCAGCGCGCCGGTGGGCAGTCGGCGCGTGCCGCCTACCAAGCACAGCTGACGCGTGCCCAGGGCGGCGATGTCAAGGCGATGCAGGCCCTGCCCAGCCTGGCCGATGCGCTGATCGCAGAGACCAAGAACAGCTCGCGCACCGCCGTCGAATTCGCGGTCGCGAGCGCCCAGGTCGCCAACCAGCTCGATGGCGTGGCCGCGGTGGCGGACGTGCTGGGCATCGGCGCCGACTACCAGGCCAAGCTCTATGACGTCAACACCTCGCTGCTCGAGATCACGCGCGAGCAGTTGGCCAGCGGCAACCTGACGGTCGATCTGCTCCAGCAGATCCAGACGGCACTCGGCCGAGTCGACGGCTCGATCCAGGCCAGCGCGCAGTTGACGATCGGCACCATGCAGACCGGCAACGGCGGCATCGTCGGGGCGCTGGTCGACAACGCCGGCACGGTCGTTTCCAGCCTGGATTCGACGACGGTGCTGCAGTTGGCTGGTATGCAGGGCCAGACCGCGGCTGCTGACAAGCAGGCCGTCAGCCTGGGCGGGCTGTCGAAGGATCAAATCACCAAGCTGCAGTTGCTCGGCGAAACCCAGTCGAAGGCACTCGGGCTGACCGATCTCGTGGCCGCTGCCACGGACGGCAGCGAGACCCTGCTCGGCGCGGTGCTCAATCGGCTGTCGAAGCAGGACAGCGGCACCACTGACATCGTCAGCGCACTCAATCGTGGCAACGTCGATCTGCTCGGAAAGCTGGCGGGTATCGAGGCGGCCATCCGGCAGCAATCCTCGGACCAGGCGGCCGAGTTGCAGCGGCAGCAGTCGCTGGCCAATGCGCAGGCGTCCCTCGAGCAGTACGCGGGTATTCAGCGGGCGACCGTCGATTCGGTGAAGCAGGGCATCGAGGCGCTGTGGTCGTTGGCAAGCGCCAATGGCGTGGATTTGCTCAATGACAAGGGCGCCAAGGCCTATATCTACGTCAGCGAGGATGGACTGCTGGGCTCCAACTACCAGCAGACATCGACGACCAGCGGCGACGGCTATGCCAATTACATCCGGGAGTTCTACCAATCAGGCGGTGTTTACGACCAGGTCTACGGAAAAATCGGCCAATTGCAGTCGATCTCGGAGGATGTGAAGGCTGCGCGCGACCTGGTCGTTTCGCTGGGTGGCGTGCCGGCCTACAGCGTCGGCGGCTACACCGGGCCTGGCGCCATCGATGAGCCGGCGGGCATCGTGCACAAGGGCGAGGTGGTCTGGTCCCAGGATGACGTGGCGCGTGCCGGCGGCGTGCGGGCGGTCGAGTCGCTGCGCCTTGGGGGGCTGCCCGGGTTTGCTGACGGCGGTGCCGTTGGGTTGCCCGTGTTTCCGATCGCGGCCGCCCTGTCCGACGATGGCGAGGTGCGCGCACTGCTGCGCGAACTGGTGCAGCAGAACCGTGATCTGGTACAGCAGAACCGTGAGTTGACGCGCCAGATGGCCGATCTGTCCAGCCAGGTCGATCGCATGCGATCCGAGAACAACATCGGCAACGCCCAGATCGTCGGCGAGACCAAGAGCCAGTCACGCATCCTGAAAACGTGGGAGCAGGTCGGCATGCCGGCTGCGGCTGCCTGAGGATCGATCATGCTGAAAGTGCTCGACCCGATCCGCATCAAGGACAGCATGCTGCTGCACAGCAGCATCCCGGAGGACGACTGCCCCGAGTGGGTGCCTGGTGCCACCTATGCCGCCCAGGCATCAGCCGCCGGCCAGCTGAGCGACTACGTCAATCTGGCGGGGGCAAACCCGTTCAATGGACTGACCGAGTGGTATTCGTCGAACGGCGTTCCCGTCGTGGTCAATGCTGCCGGCAATGGTGGCCACGGCGAGCTCCGGACAACGGCCCGGGATACGCTGGCTGGCACCAACGGCTGGAGCCCTGGATCTGGATCGTTCGTCGTCTATCCGGGTGAGTTGCTGCACATCGCCTGCGACGTCGATTCATCCGGCAGCACGCTGGCCGGCGCCGTGGGCGTGATGGTCTGGGACGAGAACGATCGGTGCCTGGGTTGGCTGGGAGCCGGTTACTCGCCGGGCCTGGCGTACCACCGTATTGCTGGATCGGTGACGATGCCTGGTAGCGCAACGCGCGCCGCCATCTGGCTGCAGATTGACGGTCCGCATGGCGTCCAGCACCCGGCGGTCGGATTCTCGCGGCTCTATATCGGCCGGACGCCGGAGACGGTTTTCGGGCCGTTCGTGATGCGCTCATCCCGGCACGAGATCTATCAACGGGTCGATGACGGCATCAGCCTGCTGCCCCCCGAAAGCGACCCTGATCACTGGATACGCGTGGGGCTGACGAATCGCTGGGCGATGTTCGACTCCAACGTCAACACGCGCAGCGTCGGCGGCGCAGATGGCCTGCAGGTCAAGCTCAGACCCGGCATGTGCAATGGCGTCGCGCTGCTGAACCTGGTCGACGTCCGGGAGATGACCATCGTTTGCCGCCACCCCTCGGCCGGCCAGCCCGACAGCGACACGACGCGCGATTATGCGCAGGGCATCACGCTGCGCACGCTGGTGGCTGGCGGTGAGGTCCAGATGATCTACCAGGTCAAGCTCGAGCGCCGCAATGTCTCGGACTGGAAATCGTTTTTTGTCGAGCCGTACGAAATCCGCGCGGATGTCTTTTTCGGATTCCAGTCTCGGTCCGACATGACGATCGAAATCAGCGTGCCAGGTCGAAATCCGCAGGTTGGCGCGTTGATCGTGGGGAATTTCGTTGAATTGGGACAGGTGCAGCTCGGAATTCGCGCCGGGGTCGAGGACTACAACCGCTACGACACCAACCAGTTTGCGGAAACCTCGATCACGCAGATCGGTTTCCTGAAGACCTCCTCGTACTCCATTGCCGTGCCTCGATGGGCCATCAATCGGGCGCATAGCACGCTGACATCCGTGATGGGTCGTCAGACGGTGTTCATCGCGAGCGACGATTACCAGCTGGCTCCGACCACGGTATTCGGGCGCTGCAGGAATTTTGAAATGACGCTCGATTTGCCGACCGAGGCAATTTTCACGGTAGAGACACAGGGCGTCACGCTCTGAAGAAAACAGGAGGGCCCATGGCTAACTTCACCCCATTCACAAAGATACCGGTCGCCGGCACTTCAACATTCGAGGCCGATGTCGGAACCTTCCTGCAGGAAGTGCCTGAGCGGTTCGCGCAAATCAAGGACATCGCCGATGAGGTGGTGGCCAAGGCCGCCATCGTCGACGTCTCCGGCAGCGCTACCCTGGCTGCCACGGCTGCCTCCCAGGCCAGCCGATCGGCCACTCGTTCTGCTGCCAGCGAGGCCAATGCCAAGCTTGCCGCCGAATCGGCTGCTGCCGATGCCGCCACGTCCCGCCTGCGAGCCCAGGACGCAGATCTGTCGGCTGGCCAGGCGGCGGAAAACGCCATTGCCTCAGCAGAGCACCGGGAAGCGGCAGAGGCCGCCGCCGCCCTGGCTGATTCGGCGGGCAATGCCACGGCCGCCCAGCAGGCCAGGCTCGGCGCCGAAGCCGCGCGCGACCGCTCCGTCCAAGCCGAACTGGCTGCGCAGCAGGATGCCGATGCCACGGCCGACGACCGCGTGCAGACCGGTCTCGACCGTGTCCAGACCGGATTGGACCGTGCGCAGACGGGCGCTGACCGAGTGCAGACCGGCCTGGATGCCGCGGCCGCAGACGCCGATCGGGTGCAGACCGGCCTTGATCGTGTCCAGACTGGACTGGACCGCGCGCAGACAAGCGCCGACCGCCAGGCCACCTACGAGCTCAAGCTTGCCACCGGCACCAGCGCCTCTGATGCCGCCGCACAGAAGACCCTGGCCACCCAGCAGGCCGTGATAGCGACGGCCCAGGCGACCGCTGCCTCGGGCTATGCCGCCCAGGCCAGCACCCATGCCGGCACCGCCAATGCCCAGGCTGCCACCGCGACCACGCAGGCCAACTCGGCCGCCAGCGCTGCAGCTGCCGCCAACGCCGCGCTGCTCGCGTTCGGCAACGTGCTGGCCAACGGCATCGGCATCTTCTCGGTCAACGCCAACGGCGAGCTGATCGGCTCCTACAACGACCCCACCGTCACCAGTATGACCGTCAACGCCAGCGGCGAGTTGGTCGTGACCTACTGACCCCTCCGAAAAAGGACCTCCCATGCCTTCCGTCAACCTTGGCCGCATCAAGATCATCCAGCGCGGTGCCTACCTCGCTGGTACCACCTATCAGCCGCTGGACATCGTGACCTACAACGGCCTGCAGTACATCTGCAAGGCCACGAGCACCGGCAATCTGCCCAGCAACACCAGCTTCTTCGATGCCATCGTCGACGTGTCGATCTGGTCGTCTGAACAGCCGGCGCCCGGCAAGATCCCGCTGGCGGATGCCCAGGGCAAGATCACCTATCTGTGGGTGGCGCTGACTCCGCTGGTCGAGCAGTCGGACATCGGGACTGCGCCCAATCAGGTGCCGAGGAATGGCGACCTGGGCAGCATGGCCTGCCAGTCGCATGAAGCCGTGCGGATCTCGGGTGGAGTCGTCGAGGGCCAGATCCGCCGCCGGGCTCCCGTGATCAAGACGGCCGCCTTCACGGTCGCCGACAACGAGCACTGGCTGATCTGCAACGGCACGGCCTCGATCGCGGTCACGCTGCCGGATGCCGCGACCAACATGGGCCGGGAAATCATGCTCACGAACCGCGCCGCGTTCACTGTCGTGTCGGCGTCGAGCAACGTGGTGCCGTTGGCCGGTGGCGCTGCAGGCACAGCCATGCTGGCTGCCGCGGCAGGCAAATACGCAACGCTGGTGTCCGACGGCACCAACTGGATCATCACGCAAGCGAACTGAGGACTGAATCATGGCCATCGCATCCAATTTCCCCGCAATCCGTCCTTCGTTGAACCTCGATTTCGCCAACGCCAAGGCGCTCGACCCGCGCATCAGCTTCAGCCGCGCCAGTGCTGCTACCTATTACGACGGCAAGACGGTGGCGAAGGCGGAAGAGAACCTGCTGCTTCGGAGTCAGGAATTTACATCTACAGCGTGGACAAAACTTGGCGCTTCGATTGCACAGGTAAATCTTGTCGCACCAGATGCTACGGCAACAGCATCTTCATTAACTGAAGATTCTTCAAATGCGCAGCACTATTTTACTCAAAGCTGTACCACGTCTGCAGGCTTGCCTTATACTTTCAGTATTTACTGCAAAGCTGGCGGCAGAAATTTCGGTGCTATCTACCTCAGTGTTTCAACTTTTCCGGTAGGAGCTACAGTATTTTTTGATCTATCTTCTGGGGTAATAACTTCTACTGGCGCTGGAGTTTCTGCTTCATCTATTCAGGGTGTTGGAAACGGCTGGTTTAGAGTTTCTATCTCAGCAGTCGGCACGGCATCAGGAACAGGTATTGCAGCCGTCTACCTAAGCAATAGCGATAGTAGCACTGCGGCTTATCAAGGCGACGGCTCCAGCGGCATCTACATTTGGGGCGCCCAACTTGAACAGCGCAGTCAAGTTACAGCTTACACGCCCACCACGACGCAGCCGATTACCAACTATATCCCGGTCCTGCAAACCGCACAGGCTGGTGTGCCTCGCTTCGACCACAATTCTGTGACGGGTGAGTCCTTGGGGCTGCTGGTGGAAGAGCAGCGGACGAACTTGCTGTTTCGATCGGAGGAGTTTTCTAACTCGATATGGGCAAAATTTAATACTAATGTAGAGCAAAATGTAGCAATTGCTCCAGACGGAACTTTGACTGCAGACAAGCTTTTCGAGAGTAGCACTGCACTTGTTGTGCATGGCCTTGATCAAGCTATTACTACATCTGCTAATACATATTCGGCATCTATATATGCAAAGGCGGCTGGTCGCACAAAATTTAGGCTGTCTAGTAACAGCGGACAAAGTCCTGCTGCTGAGTTTGACCTGACATCAAATACGGCAATACCTATCGGAAGCACATCATCTGCAACAATAACTCCAGTTGGTAACGGTTGGTTTAGATGTACAGCCACAAGGACCGTCGCAGGAGGTGCAGAAGCTTTCCAAATTCAGTTGATGAGTGCTGCTTCCACTGCTTATATCGGAGACGGCTACTCCGGCATCTACATCTGGGGCGCCCAACTCGAAGCCGGTGACAAAGCAACGTCGTATATCAAGACAGAAGCCTCGCAGGTCACTCGCGCGGCAGACCAAAATCTGACGGCTGCATTGGGCCAGCCTGGAGCTGGGACGATCTACGTGGACGCCACTGTTCGCTCTGGCAACACGCTCGCCACTTCTGGCGCGACAACCTTTCCTGCCACGGCATCTACCAGGCAGAAGACCGCTGTGGCCTATGACGCTACCAGCACACGAAAGAGCATCAACGGGGCAGCGGTGACATCGTCTGCTGGCACGCAAGGAGGCAGCAATATCTCGATCGCTCCCGGAGCTACGGGCTGGATCAGCAAGCTGTCGATCTACCCGCAGAAGTTCGGCGATGCCCATCTGCAATCCCTGACCGCATAAGGAGCCACCATGGACATCATCGGCACCATCTACACCCAGGCCATCCTCGATGCCGAGGGCAACATCGCCACCGATCCGCAGGCCCTGCCGGGCTGGCACATCAACACGCCGGAGGCCATTCCAGGCTGGGAGCAGCACCAGGTCTTCCCCGAAACCCCGATGCGGGTCTACGCTGGCCATCCGACCGTGTGCTACGCCTTCACGGACGAGGCGGCATTCACGGCAGCAGCGATCGAGGCCGGGCTGCTGCCAGCGCCCGAGCTGATCGAGGCCGCCCCCGCCGAGGTGACGCCGTGAAGGTCAAGACCGCCACCGGCCTGATCCGCGCCTACATGCGCCTGTGCGGATTCGCCGGTTGGACCTCGTTTTGGAACACCGTCTATGTGCTCCCTGGTCGCGAGTCCGACCAGCGTTTACTGCGTCACGAGCGCTGCCACCTGGAGCAGATCCAGCGAGACGGCCGCCTAGTGTTCGCCGTCAAGTATCTGTGGTGGCTGCTGCTGTACGGCTACCTGGACAACCCCTATGAGCGCGCCGCCCGCGCAGCAGAAGACCCACCGAGAGGCCACGCATGAGTACTACCCAGCAATCCGCAGCCGAATCGGCCAGCGCGATGATCGCCAAAACCGCGCCGCCGGCCAGTGTCTCGATCGCCACGATCGCCGGCATCCAGGTCTCGGAGCTGGTCCTGTGGGCCACGCTGGTCTACACCGTGCTGATGATCTGCCACAAGGCGCTGGCGTTCTGGCGCGATCTGCGGCGGGATCACTGCCGCGTTCAGGAGGACAGCTGAGATGCACTGGATGATTCTGGCCATCTGGCCGCACCTGTGGTGGAGGCTGTATCGTGGCTGACTTCCTGCCCGCATTCGAGAGGGCTCTGCTGGCCGAGGGAGGCTACAAGCTGCACCAGGTCGCCGGTGACACAGGCGGCCTGACCTACGCTGGGATCGCGCGCGCCAAGAACCCGCAGTGGCCGGGCTGGGCCTGGATCGACCGCGGCGAGACACCGCCGTCCCAGCTGGTGCGGGACTTCTACCGCGCCGGCTGGTGGTTACCGATCCGCGGTGACGAGATCCGCGACCAGTCCGTCGCTGAGTCCATCTACAGTTTCGGCACAAACGCCGGGCTGAAAACCGCCGTGCGCTTGGCCCAGATCGTCGCCGGCGTCACGCCCGATGGCGCGATGGGCGGCAAGACGGTCGAGGCCATCAACGCCATGGAGGCCAGGCTGTTCCTGGCGCTCTACGCGCTGGCCCGCATCGCACGCTACCGTGACATCGTGGCGCGTGACCGCACGCAGGCCCGCTTTCTGCTTGGCTGGATCAACAGGACGCTTTCTGAAGCCGCAACATCATGACACCACTACTTGCCCTGGGTGGCATCGTCCAAGCCGTTGGCCAGATCGCCGACGACCTGATCACGACCGATAAGGAGCGACTCGACGCCGAGCTCGAGCTGCGCCGCCTGGGCCTCGAAGAGCGCAAGGTCGAGGCCGACTTGGTGCGCGGGCAGCTTGAGGTCAACCGCGTCGAGGCGGCCAGCAGCAGTCTGTTCGTGGCCGGCTGGCGGCCAGCGATCGGCTGGATTGGGGCGACGGCGCTGGGCTATCAGTTCCTGGCCTATCCGCTGCTGGTCTGGGCCTGGGCGCTGCTGCAGGCGCGCGGCCTGGTGCCTGCTGGCCTGCAGCCGCCACCCATGCTCGACACCGACGCGCTGTGGGTGGTGCTGTCCGGCATGCTGGGGATTGCCGGCCTGCGCACTGCCGAAAAGGTCAAGGGTGTGGCGCGGTGATGAGCATTCCGAGCTGACTTGCGATCCTGTACGGCGTAGGTTTTGGTGTAGGTTTTATGCCTTTCCTATGAGTTTTCATAGGTGGGTGTGGTTCTGCCATTGAACTACACCCGCATAGACTATCATTTTACCGCAGAAACCGGCGCCGTTCGGCCCGCCGCTGCACGGCTTGATCGGCAGCGTCGGAATGCACCGGCACGCGACGTTTCAGCGCAGGATGTCGCCCAGGCACAGGTACTTGATCTCGACATAGTCGTCGATGCCAAAATGCGAGCCCTCGCGGCCCAGGCCCGACTGCTTGACGCCGCCGAACGGCACATGTTCGGTCGCGAGGATGCCGACGTTGATGCCGACCATGCCGTACTCGAGCGCCTCGCCGACGCGGAAGATGCGGCCGACATCGCGGCTGTAGAAGTAGCTGGCCAGGCCGAATTCGGTCGCGTTGGCGCAGGCGATCGCTTCCTGTTCGGTCTCGAACTTGAACACCGGCGCGAACGGACCGAAGGTTTCCTCTCGCGCGCACAGCATGTCGGCGCTGGCATCGGCGACCACGGTAGGCTCGAAGAACAGGCCCGGCAGTCGCTTGCCGCCGACCAGGACCCGACCGCCCTTGGCCAGCGCGTCGTCGACATGGCGCTGCACCTTGACGAGTGCGGCCTCCTCGATCAGCGGGCCCTGGTTGACGCCGTCGTCGAAGCCGTTGCCGACCTTGGCGGTCCGGACTTTCGCCGCGAACTTGGTGACGAACTCGTCGTAGACACCGGCTTGCACATAGAGCCGGTTGCTGCATACGCAGGTCTGGCCGGCGTTGCGGTACTTGCTGGCGAAGGCGCCCTCGACGGCGGAGTCGATGTCGGCGTCGTCGAACACGATGAAGGGCGCGTTGCCGCCGAGTTCGAGCGAGAGCTTCTTGACGGTCGGCGCGCATTGCGCCATCAGGATGCGGCCGACCTCGGTCGAGCCGGTGAAGCTCAGGTGGCGCACCACGTCGCTGGCGCAGAGTGCCTTGCCGACCGCGATCGATTGCTCGGCGTCAGCCGTGATGACGTTGAGCACGCCGGCCGGGATGCCGGCGCGCAGTGCCAGCTCGGCGGCGGCCAGCGCGGTCAGCGGCGTGAGCTCGGCCGGCTTGATGATGACCGGGCAGCCGGCCGCCAGCGCAGGCGCGACCTTGCGCGTGATCATGGCGAGCGGGAAGTTCCAGGGCGTGATCGCCGCGCAGACGCCGATCGGCTGCTTGAGCACGAGCAGGCGGCGGTTGTTGTCGAACTGGGGCAGGGCTTCGCCGTTGATGCGCTTGGCTTCCTCGGCGAACCACTCGACGAAGCTCGCGCCGTAGGCGACCTCACCCCGCGACTCGGCCAGCGGCTTGCCCTGTTCGGCGGTCATCAGTCGGGCCAGGTCCTCCTGATGCGCCATCAGCAGGTCGAACCAGCGGCGCAGCACGATGCTGCGTTCCTTGGCAGTGCGTGCCTTCCAGGCCGGCCAGGCCGCGTTGGCGGCGGCGATCGCGGCTTGCGTCTCGGCTGGGCCGAGGTTGGCGACATCAGCGAGCTTGTGTCCGGTGGCCGGGTCATGCACGGGAAAGCGCGAATTGCCAGCCACCCAGTCGCCGGCGATGAAGGCATCGGTCTTGAACAGGGTCGGGTCCTGCAGTCGGTCGAGTGGATTTTTCATGGAAAGCAAGCTTACACCGCCGGTTTGATCCCTGCTCGGACCGGCGCGGCGACCGAGGCCGGCAGCCCGACAGAAAACGATAATTCTGGGTTTTCTATGGGGAGAAGAGGCATTGGGTCAGGGTTTAATCAGTGCATCTTGCTATTTTTGCGCAGCCCGTACCGAGCCCGTATCACCATGGACACCAGGACCCTGATCTTCTCTCTCGGTTTGTTCAACTTGTCGTTTGCGCTGGTGGTCTTCGTCTATCAGCGCTGCCGCAAGCACGACATGCCGCATCTGCGCGCCTGGCAGCTGGCCAAGCTGGTCGCCGGATCGGGTTACCTGCTGGGCTGGTCGCGGCCGCTGTGGGGCGCGGAATGGGTGCCCTGGATCTATGCCGGCAATCTGATGCAGTGGCTGGGCATCGCCATGGAGCTGGCGGTCTATGCGCGCTTTCTGGGAGCGCCGCGCTGGGTCCCGGTGGTCCGGGCCGCCATGATGGTGGCTGTGCCGGTCTTCATCGCCACGGTCTGGCTGGCCAGCAGCAACCATCCGATGATCCTCGTCGGCACCGGCATTGCCGCCTTGCTCTACCTGGCGATGTCGGCCTTGAGCCTGAACCAGTTCCGCCAGTCGCCCCAGTTGCTGCTGATGATGAGCGCGCTCGACGGAGCGCTGGGGGGCTGCTTGGCGCTGAAGGTGATCATCGGATTGCTCGGCGTCGAGCTGGTGTCCTACCAGAACAACGGGATCAACATCGGGCTCTACACCCTGGCCTTCGTGGTCATGTGCATCAATGGCTTCGGCTTCCTGCTGCAGGTGCAGCAGCGCTTCGAGCAGCAACTCCAACAGGCCAAGGAGGCGGCCGAGCGACTCAACCAGGCGCTGGAGTCGGCCAATGCGCAGCTCAGCCACATGGCGACCACGGACATGCTGACAGGGCTGTGGAACCGCCGTCACTTCGAGAGCATGGTGCGCCAGGAAATGGCCCGGGCCGACCGGCACGAGCAGGCGCTCAGCCTGTTGATCTTCGACCTCGATCATTTCAAGGATATCAACGATATCCATGGTCATCTGGCCGGCGACCGCGTGCTGGTGGAGTTGACGGCCCTGGCGCGCCAGCACACCCGGGGCTGCGACCTGCTGGCTCGCTGGGGCGGGGAGGAATTCATGCTGCTGATGCCCGATACCGGGCCGCAGCAGGCGATGACCGTCGCGGAGAAGCTGCGCTCGGCCTTCGAGGCGCAACAGATCCCGCAGGTCGGCCGGGTGACCGCGAGCTTTGGTGTCGCCGGCTATTTGCCGAACGAATCGCTCGACAGCTGGATCAGCCGGATCGATGCGGCGCTCTACCAGGCCAAGCAGGCGGGGCGCAACAGCGTCAGGCTGGCGTCCGTTTCAGCGCTGCGGCCGGCCCGCCACCGGCCAAGGGAAACGCGGCCGAGCTGAGGCCGGCAGCCGCCGGCTGACCAGTCCCGGACCAGCCCGGCCCTGCATCCAGGCCTACACCGCCCAGCTCGAGCCATGCTCGGGCACGACCGCCTGCCAGTGCAGTTCGCGCTCGATGCGCTGGCGCAGCGCGTCCGAGGCTTCCAGGTCGCCGTGGACCACGAAGGCCCGGTGCGGCCGGCCCGGTACTGCGCGCAGCCAGGTCATGAGCTGGGGCGCGTCGGCATGGGCAGACGCGGTTTGCAACTGCACGACCTCGGCCCGCACCGGCAGGTCCTGGCCGTGGATGCGCAGCGTAGCGCTGCCATTGACCAGTGCGGCGCCGCGCGTGCCCGGCGCCTGGTAGCCGGTCAGCAGCACCATGTGGCGGTGGTCGCCCAGGTATTGCACCAGATGGTGCAGCACCCGCCCGCCGGTGGCCATGCCGCTGGCCGCCAGCACGATCTTGGGGCCGTGCAGCGCGGCGATGGCCTTGGATTCGTCGGGCGTGCGCACCATGGTGGCGGCGTGCGCCATGTCGTGCACCTGGCCGGCGTCGAGCCGGTGCTCGCCTGGGTGGTGCGCGAACACTTCGGTGCTGTGGATTGCCATCGGGCTGTCGAGGTAGACCGGCAGGCCGCGCGGCAGCCGGTGCTGCTGCTTGAGCAGGGCAATCGCATGCAGCAGCGCTTGCGCCCGGCCGACCGCGAATACCGGCACCACAGCCGTGCCGCCGCGTGCCGCCACCCGCGCGAGCGCCGGCGCCAGTTCGTCGAGCAGGTCCTGCGGCGGATGTTTGCGGTCGCCATAGGTCGACTCGATGATCACGGCGTCAGCGCCGGGTGGCGCTTCGGGCGGCAGCATCAGCAGGTCGTCCGAGCGCCCGAGGTCGCCCGAGAACAGCAGCCGCTTGCCGCCGACCTCGATCAGCAGGCTGGCCGCGCCGATGATGTGACCGGCCGGCTGCAGCCTGGCCTGCCAGCCCGGCAGCGGCTCGAAGGCATGGAAGGGCGGCACGGTCTGCAGCCGTTCCAGGCAGGCCTTGGCATCGGCGACGGTGTAGAGCGGCAGGGCAGGGTGGTGCTTGGAGAAACCATGCCGGTTGGCATAGGCGGCATCTTCTTCCTGGATATGGCCCGAGTCGGGCAGCAGGATCTGGCACAGGTCGCGCGTGCCCGGCGTGCACCAGACCCGGCCCTGGAAGCCCTCGCGCACCAGCAGCGGCAGGTAGCCGCTGTGGTCGAGGTGGGCATGGGTCAGCACCACCGCGTCGATCTGGCCGGGAGCCACCGGCGGCGGCATCCAGTTGCGCAGCCGCAGCTGCTTGTAGCCCTGGAACAGCCCGCAGTCGACCAGCAGCCGCTGATCCTGGTGCTGGATGAGGAACTTGGAGCCGGTCACGGTGCCGGCCCCGCCGAGGAAGCTGATCTGGACGCTCATGCGCCCATTTCAGCATGTTCTTCGTCTTAAGAGAAGAACTCGGTGAACTTGTCGAACCAGCCCTTGTCGTTCGGGCTGTGCTTGTGGCCGCCCTTCTTGAACGATTCGTCGAGTTCCTTCAGCAGCTTGCGCTGGTGCTCGGTCAGCTTGACCGGGGTCTCGACATCGACATGGACGTAGAGGTCGCCGGGGTAGCTTGAGCGCACGCCCTTGATGCCCTTGCCGCGCAGGCGGAACTGCTTGCCATGCTGGGTGCCTTCGGGGATGTCGATCGCGGCCTTGCCGGCCAGGGTCGGCACCTCGATCTCGCCGCCGAGCGCCGCGGTCGTGACGCTGACCGGCACTTTGCAGTGCAGGTCGTCGCCGTCGCGCTCGAACAGTTCGTGGCGCTTGACCCGGATCTCGATGAACAGGTCGCCTGCGGGTCCACCGTTGCGACCGGGCTCGCCGTTGCCGGCCGAGCGGATGCGCATGCCGTCGTCGATGCCGGCCGGGATCTTGATCTCGAGCGTCTTGTTTTTCTTGATCTTGCCCTGGCCGTGGCAGCTGGTGCAGGGCTCGGGGATGATCTTGCCGCTGCCGTGGCAATGCGGGCAGGTCTGCTGCACGCTGAAGAAGCCCTGGCGCATCTGCACCGCGCCGCTGCCCTGGCAGGTGTTGCAGGTCTTGGCGCTGGTGCCGGGCTTGGCGCCGCTGCCGTGGCAGGTGTCGCATTCGTCCCAGCTCGGGATGCGGATCTGGCTGTCCTTGCCGGCGGCAGCTTCCTCCAGCGTGATCTCCATCGCATAGGACAGGTCGTTGCCGCGGTAGACCTGACGGCCGCCGCGCTGACCGCCACGCTGGCCGCCAAAGATGTCGCCGAAGATGTCGCCAAAGGCATCGCCAAAGCCGCCGAAGCCCTCGGCGCCACCCGGGCCGCCGCGCATGTTCGGGTCGACGCCAGCATGGCCGTACTGGTCGTAGGCGGCGCGCTTTTGCGGGTCGCTCAGCATCTCGTAGGCTTCCTTGGCCTCCTTGAACTTCTCTTCGGCGGCCTTGGAAGCCTCACCCTGGTTGCGGTCCGGGTGGTGCTTCATCGCCAGCTTGCGATACGCCTTCTTGATCTCGTCGTCGCTGGCGGTCTTGCCGACGCCCAGGATTTCGTAAAAGTCTCGTTTGGCCATGGTGCTTGCAGGGGGTAGGGCTGATAGTGCGAACGCCGCGCCGGGTCGGCAGACCCGCGCGCGGCGGTGTTCAGGTCAGGAAAAGAGGGAGCTTAGTCCTTCTTGACTTCCTTGACCTCGGCGTCGACCACATTGTCGTCGGCCGGACGGGCGGCGCCTTCAGCACCGGCGGCAGCGGCAGCGCCCTGCTGGGCCTGCATGTCGGCGTACATCTTCTCGCCGAGCTTCTGGCTGACGGTCATCAGCGCTTCGGTCTTGGCTTCGATGGCGGCCTTGTCGTCGCCCTTGATCGCTTCCTCGACTTCCTTGATCGCGGCTTCGATCGCGGTCTTCTCGGCCGCGTCGATCTTGTCGCCGTACTCGGTCAGGCTCTTCTTGACCGAGCTGACCATGGCATCACCCTGGTTGCGCGCCTGCACGAGCTCGACCTTCTTGTGGTCTTCGGCGGCGTTGGCTTCGGCATCCTTGACCATCTTCTCGATCTCGGCTTCCGACAGACCGGAGTTGGCCTTGATCGTGATCTTGTTTTCCTTGCCGGTGCCCTTGTCCTTGGCGCCGACATGCAGGATGCCGTTGGCGTCGATGTCGAACGAGACTTCGATCTGCGGCGTGCCGCGGCTGGCCGGCGGGATGCCTTCGAGGTTGAACTCGCCCAGCGCCTTGTTGCCGGCGGCGATTTCGCGCTCGCCCTGGAACACCTTGATCGTGACGGCCGGCTGGTTGTCCTCGGCGGTCGAGAACACCTGGCTGAACTTGGTCGGGATGGTGGTGTTCTTGCCAATCATCTTGGTCATGACGCCGCCCATGGTCTCGATGCCCAGCGACAGCGGGGTCACGTCGAGCAGCAGCACGTCCTTGCGGTCGCCCGACAGGACCTGGCCCTGGATCGCGGCGCCGACGGCGACGGCTTCATCGGGGTTGACGTCCTTGCGCGGCTCCTTGCCGAAGAATTCCTTGACCTTCTCCTGCACCTTGGGCATGCGGCTCATGCCGCCGACCAGGATCACGTCCTGGATGTCGGAGACCGACACGCCGGCGTCCTTGATCGCCATGCGGCAAGGCGCGATGGTGCGCTCGATCAGCTCGTCGACCAGGCTTTCGAGCTTGGCGCGGGTCAGCTTGATGTTGAGGTGCTTCGGACCCGACGCGTCTGCCGTGATGTAGGGCAGGTTGATGTCGGTCTGGGTGCTGTTGGACAGCTCGATCTTGGCCTTCTCGGCGGCTTCCTTCAGGCGCTGCAGGGCCAGCACGTCCTGCTTGAGGTTGACGCCGGCTTCCTTCTTGAACTCGTCGATGATGTAGTCGATGATGCGCTGGTCGAAGTCCTCGCCGCCCAGGAAAGTGTCGCCGTTGGTCGACAGCACTTCGAACTGCTTTTCGCCATCGACGTCGGCGATCTCGATGATCGAGATGTCGAAGGTGCCGCCACCGAGGTCGAACACGGCGATCTTGCGGTCACCGGTGCCATGCTTGTCGAGGCCGAAGGCCAGCGCAGCGGCGGTCGGCTCGTTGATGATGCGCTTGACTTCGAGGCCCGCGATGCGGCCGGCGTCCTTGGTTGCCTGGCGCTGGGCGTCGTTGAAGTAGGCCGGCACGGTGATGACGGCCTCGGTCACGGCTTCGCCCAGGTAGTCCTCGGCGGTCTTCTTCATCTTGCGCAGCACTTCGGCCGAGATCTGCGGCGGGGCGATCTTCTTGCCGCGCACTTCGACCCAGGCGTCACCGTTGTCGGCGGCCGCGATGGTGTAGGGCATCAGGTCGATGTCCTTTTGCACTTCCTTCTCGCCGAACTTGCGGCCGATCAGGCGCTTGACGGCGTACAGGGTGTTGCGCGGGTTGGTGACGGCCTGGCGCTTGGCCGACGCGCCGACCAGCACTTCGCCATCTTCCTGATAGGCGATGATGGACGGGGTGGTGCGCGCGCCTTCGCTGTTCTCGATGACGCGGGTGGTGTTGCCTTCCATCACGGCCACGCAGGAGTTGGTGGTGCCGAGGTCGATGCCGATGATCTTGCCCATGAGGTGCTCCGATGAATCTTGGAAAAAACGGTGGAAATTCGCTTGAATCAGAGGTGAGGACGCTGTGGGCTTTTTCAAGACCCGCGCTGGCGTCGGGTCTCTGCCGGCGTCCGGCTGGTTCTTATTTGGGGGCGGTCACGGTGACCAAGGCCGGGCGCAGCACGCGCTCGGCGATCAGGTAGCCCTTTTGCAGCACGGCGACCACGGTGTTGGCCTCCTGCTCGGCCGGCACGACCGAGATCGCCTGGTGGTGATGCGGGTCGAACTTCTCGCCGGCGGCCGGCGCGATGGCGATCACCTTGTTGCGGGCCAGCGCCGACTGCAGCTGCTTGAGCGTAGCTTCCGAGCCTTCGCGGATCTGCTGCACGGTCGCTTCCTGGATGCTCAAGCCGGCTTCGAGGCTGTCGAGCACCGGCAGCAGGCTCTCGGCGAAGCCTTCCACGGCGAACTTGCGCGACTTGGCGACTTCGTCCTCGGAGCGGCGGCGGATGTTCTCGACCTCGGCCTTGGCGCGCAGGAACTGCTCGGCCAGCTCGGCGTTCTGCGCCTTGAGGCTCTCGATCTCGTTGACCTGGGCGGCTGCGGCGTCGGCCTGGCCGGCAGCGGCCGCGGCTTGCGCTTCCTCGGGACTGATGGGGGCGGTTTGACCGGCTTCGGTGGAGTGGAGGTCTTGCGGTGCAGACATGACAGGCTCTAGGGTTGCAACAATGAAGATTTGCCACCAGCTTGGGACGCCTTGTCAGGATTTCAAGCGCTGTCAGCTGAAAAAATAGCGTCAATCCGCCGGCCCTGTCCCGGCCCGTTGCGACGCAATGGCCCTGGCGCTCTGCCTGGAGCCGGATTGCGGGCCTGGCCGCCCTGGATCGAGACTCTACACTCGGCAGCCTGGCGCGGCCATGGAGTCCAAAGGAGTCGCGCCGCCACAACAAAAGACAAGACAAAAGACAAGATCGATGACAAAAGACAGCGTGGAGCAGACCATTCACGAGCGCCTGGAGAGCTTTCGCCAGCAAAGCCGGATCAAGGCCGGTTCGCTGATCGTTTCGGTGTTCGGTGACGCCGTGCTGCCGCGCGGCGGCCGGATCTGGCTCGGCAGCCTGATCAACCTGCTCGGGCCGCTCGACCTCAACGAGCGGCTGGTGCGCACCACGGTGTTCCGTCTCGTCAAGGATGACTGGCTCACGACCCAGACCCAGGGCCGCCGCACCGACTACATGCTGACGGCTTCGGGCCAGCGCCGCTTCGAGGAGGCTGCGCGCCAGATCTACGCCGCCGAGGCACCGCTGTGGGACCGGCGCTGGCGCCTGGTGATGGTGCTGGGCGAACTCGCGCCGCGCGAGCGCGAGCAGCTGCGCCGCGCCCTCTACTGGCAGGGGTTCGGTGAATTCAGCCCGACTTGCTTCGTGCACCCAGGCGCCGACCTCGAGTCGAGCTTCGATGCCCTGGGCGCCGACGGCATGAGCGGGCTGCTGCCCAAGCTGATGCCGCTGCTGGCGGTCAATCCGCGGCTGGGCCAGTCGGCGCACGATGCCGACATCGTCCAGTCGGCCTGGAACCTCGAGAGCCTGGCGGGCGCCTACACCGACTTCGTGGCCTGCTACCAGCCGATCCTGGACGCCCTGCGCCAGTCCGCGCCCGAGGGTGTCGACGAACAGAGCGCCTTCCTGGTGCGCATGCTGTTGATCCACGACTTTCGCCGCCTGCTGTTGCGCGACCCGGAGCTGCCCGAGGTGCTGCTGCCGTCCGGCTGGCCGGGCCATGCGGCGCGCCAGCTTTGCAAGGCGCTCTATCGCCGCCTGCTCGGGCCGTCGGAGCGGCATCTGGACCGCCATCTGCTGCTGGCCAACGGCGAGCTGCCGCCGGCGTCGAGCCTGGTGAGCGAGCGCTTCCAGGGCCAGGACGCCTTGACCGAGCTGGCCTGAGCGAGCGCACGCGCCAGCACGGTCAAGCCATCCGGCAACGGGGCGATGGATCAGGGGAAACCCTGATCCTTTTTTTTATTCTCATGTGATACATTTTTTGTAGAAATTAAATTAAGTTTGTAATGTGTTTGGACGGCAGCTGCACCGCTGCCGGCCTCCCGGGTCTCAACTGTTCTGGAATCAATTGATGTCACATCTCCTGTTTGATAAGCACCGTGCCACGCTCGATGGCGCACTCCATGCCATCGCCACCCGTGGCTACTGGTCGCCCTACAGCGAAATGCCGAGCCCCAAGGTCTATGGCGAAACCGCTGCCGCCGACGGCAAGCAGGCGTTCGAGGCGCATCTGGGCCGGAACTTCGAGCTCGACCAGCCGGGCCAGAGTGGCTGGGGCGGCAAGGAGGCCTCGCCCTACGGTGTTGCGCTTGATGTGCGCTATCCCCTGTGCGACCACGAGGCGCTGATCGCTGCCGGCCTGGCCGCCATGAAGGGCTGGCAGGCCGTGGGCGCGGCCGGGCGCACCGGCATCTGCCTGGAAATGCTCGAGCGCCTGAACCGCCAGAGCTTCGAGATCGGCCATGCGGTCATGATGACCACCGGCCAGGGCTGGATGATGGCCTTCCAGGCTGGCGCCGCCCATGCCCAGGACCGCGGCCTGGAAGCCGTGGCCTATGCCTGGCGCGAGCAGAGCTTCGTGCCGGCCGAGACGGTGTGGGAAAAGCCGCAGGGCAAGAACCCGGCGCTGGTCATGAAGAAGCAGTTCGAGCTGGTCGGCCGTGGCGTCGGCCTGGTGGTCGGCTGCGGCACCTTCCCGACCTGGAACACCTATCCGGGCCTGTTCGCCGCGCTGGCGACCGGCAACGCCGTCATCGTCAAGCCGCACAGCAACGCGATCCTGCCGGCTGCGATCACCGTGCGCACGCTGCGCGCCGTGCTGGCCGAGAACGGCATCGACCCCAACCTGGTGACCCTGTGCGTGGCCGAGCAGCGCAGCGTGACGCAGGCGCTGGCGACCCACCCGGCGGTCAAGTCGGTCGACTTCACCGGCAGCAATGTGTTTGGCCAGTGGCTGATCGACAACTGCAAGCAGGCCCAGGTCTATGCCGAGCTCGCGGGCGTCAACAACATCGTGATCGACTCGACCGACGCCTACAAGGCGATGCTGGGCAACCTGGCCTTCACGCTCTCGCTCTACTCGGGCCAGATGTGCACCACCAGCCAGGCCATCATCGTGCCGGCTGGCGGCATCGAGACCGACGAAGGCCACAAGAGCTATGACGAGGTCTGCGCCGACCTGGCCAAGGCGGTCGAGCGCCTGCTCGGCAAGCCCGAAGTCGCCTGCGCCGTGCTGGGCGCGATGCAGTCCACGGCCACCGCCGAGCGGGTCGAGCAAGCCAATGGCGCCAGTCTGGGCCGCGTGGTGCTGGCTTCCAGGAAACTCGAGAATCCCGAGTTCCCGGGTGCCGACGTGCGCACCCCGGTGCTGCTGGCGGTGGACGCCGCCGACGAGGCTTGCTATATGGAAGAGCGCTTCGGCCCGATCAGCTTCATCGTCAAGGCTGCCGACACGGCTGCGGCGATCGCGCTGTCCGAGCGCATCGTCAGCACCCATGGCGCGCTGACCGTCGGCCTGTACTCGAGCAGCCAGGACGTGATCGACGCCATGACCGAAGCCACCTGGCGCGGCAAGGTCGCGCTGTCGATCAACCTGACCGGCGGCGTGTTCGTCAACCAGTCCTCGGCCTTCTCGGACTACCACGGCACCGGCGGCAACCCGGCGGCGAACGCGTCCTACGCGGATTCGGCCTTCGTGGCCAATCGCTTCCGCGTCGTGCAGCGTCGCTACCACGTCTGAGGCGATACAGATGAGCTACCAGCAGATCCTGTTCGAAGTCACTGACGGCGTGGCGCGCCTGACGCTGAACCGTCCTGACAAGATGAACAGCTTCACGGCGGCGATGCATACCGAGCTGCGCGACGCGCTCGACAGCATCCAGGCCAATCCGGCGGTGCGCGTGCTGGTGCTGACCGGCGCCGGTCGCGGTTTCTGCGCCGGCCAGGATCTGGCCGATGCCGAGGTGCGCTTCACGCCCGGCCAGACCCCGCCCGATCTGGGCGACCTGGTCGATCGCCATTACCAGCCGCTGGTCATGCGTCTCAAGAACCTGCGCGTGCCGACCATCGCTGCCGTCAACGGCATTGCCGCCGGTGCCGGTGCCAGCCTGGCGCTGGCCTGCGACCTGGTGCTGGCCGCGAAGTCGGCCTCCTTCCTGCAGGCCTTCAGCAAGATCGGCTTGATCCCGGATACCGGCAGCACCTGGCTGCTGCCGCAGCGCGTCGGCATGGCGCGCGCCATGGGGCTGGCGCTGCTGGCCGACAAGCTGCCGGCCGAGCAGGCCGCTGCCTGGGGCCTGATCTGGGCCGTCCATGACGACGCGGTCTTTGGTTCGGAAGTCGATGCGCTGGCCGCCCGGCTGGCCGTCATGCCGACCAAGGCCCTGGTGCGCACGCGCCAGCTGATGCAGGCCGCGCCGACCCACACGCTGGAGCAGCAGCTGGCGATGGAGGGCGGTTTCATGCGCGAGCTCGGTCGCAGCGCCGACTATGTCGAGGGCGTGAGTGCCTTCCTGGACAAACGCGCGCCGCGCTTCACGGGAGCCTGAGCATGAGCATGAGCATGAGCAAGCAGGCATTGCCCCTTTCCACCCCGGTGGCCGTCATCGGCGCCGGCGCCATGGGTGCCGGCATCGCGCAGGTCGCGGCCCAGGCCGGTCATCCGGTCCGGCTGCTCGACAACCGCGCCGGCGCGGCCGAACAGGCCGTGGCGGGTATCCGCGCCCAGCTGACCAAGCTGGCCGACAAGGGCAAGCTGAGCCCCGAAGCGGCGCAGGCCGCGGCTGAGCGCCTGTCGGCTGCGGCGTCGAGCGCCGAGCTTGCCGATGCCGGCCTGGTGATCGAGGCCATCGTCGAGAACCTCGAGGTCAAGCGCGCGCTGTTTCGCGAGCTCGAGGCGATCTGCGGCGCCGACTGCATCTTCGCGACCAATACCTCGTCGATCTCGGTCACCGCGATCGCCGCCGGCCTGCAGCGGCCCGAGCGCCTGGTCGGCATGCATTTCTTCAACCCGGCGCCGCTGATGGCGCTGGTCGAGATCGTCTCGGGCCTGGCGAGCGAGCGCCAACTGGCCGACACGCTGTTCGACACTGCAGCCGCCTGGGGCAAGACCCCGGTGCACGCCAAGTCGACCCCCGGCTTCATCGTCAACCGCGTCGCGCGCCCCTACTATGCGGAAGGCTTGCGCCTGCTGCAGGAGGGCGCGGCCGATTGCGCCACCATCGACGCCGTGATGCGCGAGGCCGGCGGCTTCCGCATGGGGCCGTTCGAGCTGATGGACATGATCGGCCATGACGTCAACTTCGCGGTCACGAAATCGGTCTGGAACGCCTTCTACCAGGACCCGCGTTTCCAGCCCTCGCTGATCCAGCAGGAGCTGGTCGATGCCGGCTTCATCGGCCGCAAGAGCGGGCGCGGCTTCTACGACTACCGCGCCGGCGCCGAACGTGCGCAGCCGCAGAGCGCTGTCCCCGTCGGCGTGCCGGCGGACATCCTGGTCTGCGGTGACAGCCCGGCTGCGCTGGCGCTGGCCGCGCGCTTGCAGGCCGCCGGGGTCGCGTTCAGCCGCGCCGCTTCGATCGACGGCCGCATTGCCGAGACCGGCAGCGTGGTGCTGTTCCAGACCGATGGCCGCAGCGCGACCCAGCGCGCCTGCAACAGCGGCATCGCCAATCTGGCGCTGGTTGACCTGGCGCTCGACTACGGCCAGGCCAGCCGTCTGGCGCTGGCGCTGGCACGCCAGGCGAACCCGGCTGCGCAGCAGGCGGCCGTCGGCCTGCTGCAAGCTGCCGGTTATGCGGTGGCCCTGCTGGCCGATGTACCGGGCCTGGCCGTCATGCGCACGGTCGCGATGCTGGCCAACGAGGCCGCCGACGCGGTGAACCAGGGCGTCTGCGACGCCGCCGCTGCCGACGCCGCCATGCGCCTGGGCGTCAACTACCCGCGCGGTCCGCTGGCCTGGGCCGATGCGGTCGGCGTCGAGCGCATCCGCACCGTGCTGGCCCATCTGAACCAGTTCTATGGCGAGGACCGCTACCGTGTTTCCCCGCTGATCCAGCAAGCCGTCCATGCCGGGAGTCCGATCCATGGTTGAAGCCAACAGCCCCAGCCCCAGCAGCGATCCGCAGGCACTGGCCGATGCCGCTGCCGATGCCATGTGGTCGCGCGACGCCGTCGCCCGGGCGCTGGGCATGGAGCGGGTCGAGGTCACGCCCGGCCATGCCACGCTGCGCATGCGCGTGCGCTCCGACATGGCCAACGGCCACCATATCTGCCATGGCGGAATGATCTTCACGCTGGCTGATACCGCCTTTGCCTACGCCTGCAACAGCTACAACCAGAACACCGTGGCCTCGGCCTGCCACATCGACTTCCTGGCGCCGGGGCGCGAAGGCGATCTGCTCGAGGCGCAGGCCGTCGAGCGTGCGGCGGGCGGTCGCACCGGCGTCTATGACGTCACGGTCAGCGTCGTCGGCGGCAAGACCCTCGCGCTGTTTCGCGGCAAGAGCGCCCGCATCAAGGGCGAGGTGACGGCCAGCCTGGCTGACGCGCAGTAAGCCTCGTCCCGCAACCACCATCACAAGAATCGACAGAGGAAACCCATGACCGTCAAGAAACCCCTGCCCGGCGAACTCGATGCGATCGAAACCGCCAGCCGCGACGAGATTTCCGCGCTGCAGCTCGAGCGCCTCAAGTGGTCGCTGCGCCACACCTATGACAACGTGGCGCCCTACCGCGAGAAATGCCTGGCCAAGGGCGTGCATCCGGACGACCTCAAGACGCTGTCCGACCTGTCCAGCTTCCCCTTCATGACGAAGCTGGACCTGCGCGACCATTACCCGTTCGGCCTGTTCGCGGTGCCGCGCAACAAGGTCGCCCGTCTGCATGCGTCGAGCGGCACCACCGGCAAGTCGGTCGTGGTCGGCTACACCCAGCAAGACATCTCGAACTGGGCCGACCTGATCGCGCGTTCGCTGCGCGCCGCTGGCCTGCGCGCCGGTGACATGGTGCAGAACTCCTACGGCTACGGCATGTTCACCGGCGGCCTTGGCGCGCACTACGGCATCGAGCGCCTGGGTTGCACCGCCGTGCCGATGTCGGGCGGCCAGACCGAGAAGCAGGTCCAGCAGATCATGGACTTCAAGCCCGACGGCATCATGGTCACGCCGTCCTACTCGCTGGTGATTGCCGAGGAATTCGAGCGCCAGGGCATCGCGCCCGAGGACATCTCGCTCAAGGTCGGCGTCTTCGGTGCCGAGCCCTGGGGCGAGGGCATGCGTGCCGAGATCGAGCGCAAGTTCGGCATCGACGCGATCGACATCTACGGCCTGACCGAGGTCATGGGCCCGGGCGTGGCCTGCGAATGCATCGAGACCAAGGACGGCCCGGTGATTTGGGAGGACCATTTCTACCCCGAGATCATCGACCCCGAGACCGGCGAAGTGTTGCCCGACGGCGAGGAAGGCGAGCTGGTCTTCACCTCGCTGACCAAGGAAGCCTTCCCGGTCATCCGCTACCGCACGCGCGACCTGACCCGTCTGCTGGCGCCGACCGCACGTTCCTTCCGCCGCATCGGCAAGATCACCGGCCGCTCGGACGACATGCTGATCGTGCGCGGCGTCAACGTCTTCCCGACCCAGGTCGAGGAGCAGATCCTGCGCGACCAGCGCCTGTCGGGCAACTACCAGATCCACCTGGAGCGCGATGGCCACCTCGACGCGGTCGAGATCCGTTGCGAGCTGCAGCGCTCGCTGTCGGGCAAGCTCGGCGCGAGCGAGGTCCAGCAGATCGCCAAGGAGCTGCAGCATCACATCAAGACCATCGTCGGCATCTCGACCAAGGTCAGCGTGCTCGATGCCGATGCGCTGCCGCGCACGCTGACCGGCAAGGCCAAGCGCGTGTTCGATACGCGTCCCAAGCAGCTCTGAGCAGGTCAGGAAACATCCCATGTACCAGACTCTGAGCATCGAGCGCCGCGACCGCGTCGCCACGATCTGGATGGACCGGCCCGAGGTGTTCAACGCCTTCGACGAGCAGCTGATTGCCGACCTGCAGGCGGCCTGCGCCGAACTCGACGCCGATGACTCGGTGCGGGTGGTGGTGCTGGGCGGCAAGGGCAAGCATTTCTCGGCTGGCGCCGACCTGAACTGGATGAAGCGCGCCTCGGCCTTCAGCGAGGAAGAGAACCGCGCCGACGCGCGCCGCTTTGCCGCCATGCTGCGCGTCCTGTCCGGCCTGTCCAAGCCGACCATCGCGCGCATCCAGGGCGCTGCGCTGGGCGGCGGCACCGGCCTGGCCGCGGCCTGCGACATGGCGGTGGCCAGCCATGACGCCTCATTCGCGACCTCCGAGGTCAAGTTCGGCATCATCCCGGCGGTCATCAGCCCCTATGTGCTGCGCGCGATTGGCCCGCGCCAGGCGCTGCGCTATTTCCAGAGCGGCGAGCGCTTCAGCGCCCGGCGTGCCTACGAGATCGGCCTGGTCAACGAGGTCTGCGAGCGCGACGACCTCGACGCGACGCTGGCGCTGCTGATCGAGCCGCTGATTGCTGGCGCGCCGCGGGCGCAGCAGGCCGCCAAGGATTTGATCGCGGCCGTCGACGGTCGCCCGATCGACGACGCTGTCAGCGAGGAAACCGCCCAGCGCATCGCGCGTCAGCGCGCCACCGACGAGGCGCGCGATGGCATCGCCGCCTTCCTCGACAAGAGATCCCCGAGCTGGCTGCTCTGAGCGGCCGATTCCGTCAACCGCTTCATTCCCCAGGAGTCAACACCATGTACACGCAATCCTTCAGCGTATCGGATGAGCCGGGCAAGCCGCTCAAGCCGGTGGCTTCGACCGAACCGGTCGAATTGATGGCCAGGTTCGATGCCCGCATCGACGCCGACGGCCGCATCGAGCCGCAGGACTGGATGCCAGAGGCCTACCGCAAGACCCTGGTGCGCCAGATCAGCCAGCACGCGCACAGCGAGATCGTCGGCATGCTGCCCGAGGGCAACTGGATCAGCCGCGCCCCGAGCTTGAAGCGCAAGGCGATCCTGATCGCCAAGGTGCAGGACGAGGGCGGCCATGGCCTGTACCTGTATTCCGCCGCCGAAACGCTGGGTACCAGCCGTGACCAGATGCTCGACGGCCTGCATTCGGGCAAGGCCAAGTACAGCTCGATCTTCAACTATCCGACTCTGAGCTGGGCCGATGTCGGCGTGATCGGCTGGCTGGTCGATGGCGCCGCCATCATGAACCAGGTGCCGCTGTGCCGCTGCTCCTACGGCCCCTATGCCCGTGCCATGGTGCGCGTCTGCAAGGAGGAATCCTTCCACCAGCGCCAGGGCTACGAAGCGCTGCTGGTCATGATGCAGGGCACCGAGGAACAGAAGGCGATGGTGCAGGACGCCGTCAACCGCTACTGGTGGAAATGCCTGGCCATGTTCGGACCGCCCGACGCCGACAGCCCCAACAGCGTGCAGGGCATGCGCTGGGGCATCAAGCGCATCAGCAACGACGATCTGCGCCAGAAGTTCGTCGACGCGACCGTGCCGCAGGCCAAGGTG
This sequence comes from Malikia spinosa, assembly GCF_002980625.1. Classification (GTDB taxonomy): domain Bacteria; phylum Pseudomonadota; class Gammaproteobacteria; order Burkholderiales; family Burkholderiaceae_C; genus Malikia; species Malikia spinosa. The sequence goes on from NZ_PVLR01000024.1 coordinate 162,389, forward strand.
CTGGGCGTGACCCTGCCCGATCCGGACCTGAAGTGGAACGAGGAGCGCGGCCATTACGACTACGGTCAGATCGACTGGGACGAGTTCTGGCAGACCGTCAACGGCAACGGCCCTTGCAACAAGGAACGTCTGTCGACCCGCGTGAAAGCGCACCACGATGGCCAGTGGGTGCGCGATGCCGCGCTGGCCCACGCCCGCAAACAGCAACAACGAGCAATGAAGGAGGCAGCATGAGCGCCGCACTGAAGGAATGGCCCCTGTGGGAAGTTTTTGTTCGCAGCAAGCAGGGTCTTGAGCACAAGCACTGCGGCAGCCTGCACGCGTCCGATGCGCAGCATGCGCTCGAGATGGCACGCGATGTCTACACCCGGCGCCAGGAAGGCGTGAGCATCTGGGTGCTGCCCTCGGCCCAGATCACCGCCAGCAACCCGGATGACAAGGGCGAACTGTTCGATCCGGCGGCCGACAAGATCTACCGCCATCCGACCTTCTACGAAATCCCGGAAGCCGTGGGGCATATGTAAATGAGCGCGACTGCCAACTACCTGCTGCACCTGGCCGACAACGCCGTGGTGCTGGGCCAGCGCAACGCCGAATGGTGCGGCCACGGCCCGGCGCTCGAGGAAGACATCGCGCTGGCCAACGTCAGCCTGGACCTGATCGGCCAGGCCCGCCTGCTGTACCAGCAGGCGGCGACCGAGCTCGGCGGCGACGCCACCGAGGACCGGCTGGCCTATTTCCGCGATGTGCCGGAGTTCCGCAACTACACGCTGCTGGAACTGCCGCACCACAGCGCGCTGGTCGGCTACGCCAAGAGCGACCTCGACTACGGCACCACCATCGTGCGCAACTTCCTCTACAGCGCGCTGATGGTGCTGGTGTGGGAACAGCTGCAGCAGTCGAAAGACGAGCAACTGGCCGCCATCGCCGCCAAGTCCTTGAAGGAAGTGCGCTACCACCTGCGCCACTCGCGCGACTGGCTGGTGCGCCTGGGTGACGGCACCGACGACTCGCACGCCCGCGTGCAGGCCGCGCTCGACCATCTGATGCCCTACACCCAGGAATTCTGGACCGGCAGCAGCATGGAGGCTGCAGCCGTCGCCGCTGGCGTCGGGGTTGATGTCGCCGCGCTCAAGTCCGACTGGGACCAGCTGGTCGACGACGCGCTGCTTGAGGCCACCCTGCAGCGCCCGAAAGGCGAGGGCTATGTGACCCAGGGCAAGAACGGCCTGCATTCCGAGCACCTCGGCTTCCTGCTGTCCGAGATGCAGGGCCTGGCCCGCTCCCACCCCACCGCCACCTGGTAAGCCCATGAGCGCCGTCGCCTTTGCTGATGCTTCTGCTGCCGTGCAAGCGGCCTGGACCGCACTCGATGTGCTGACCGATCCCGAGATCCCGGTCGTGTCGCTGCGCGAACTCGGCATCCTGCGCGACGTGCGCCTGGGTGTCGACGGGCTGGAGGTGGTGATCACGCCGACCTACAGCGGCTGCCCGGCCATGGGCCAGATCGAGGACGACGTGCGCGCCACCCTGCAGGCCGCCGGCCTGCAAGGCCGGGTCATCACCCAGCTCGCGCCGGCATGGACCACTGACTGGATGACCGACGCGGCGCGCGACAAGCTGCGCGCCTACGGCATCGCACCGCCGCAGCATCGCTGCGCCAGCCAGCCGCTGCTGGGCGAGAGCCCGCTGCGCTTCGTGCGCCAGGCTGCAAAGCCCGAGCTGGTGCCCTGTCCGCATTGCGGCTCCAGCCATACGGTGGAGTCCTCGCATTTCGGCTCCACCGCCTGCAAGGCACTCTACAAGTGTCTGGACTGCCAAGAGCCGTTCGACTACTTCAAGCCGTATTAAGTTTTACCGGAGACACCCGCATGTCTGCCCCCCGTTTTCAAGAGCTCAAGGTCAAGCAAGTCAGCCCGGAAGCGGCTGGCTCGGTGGCCATCACCTTCGACATTCCCGCCGAGGCGCGTGCCGACTTCCATTTCGAGCCCGGTCAGTTCCTGACCCTGCGCGCGATGGTCAACGGCCAGGATGTGCGGCGCAACTACTCGATCAGCAGCCCGCGCAGCCGTCTGCATAAGTGCGGCGAGCTCGAGGTCGGCATCCGCCCGGTCGAAGGCGGCCTGTTCTCCAACTGGGCCGCCAGCGCGCTCAAGGTCGGTGATTCGCTCAGCGTGCTGCCGCCCGAGGGCCGCTTCACGGTCAAGAAGGCGCGCGCGATCCACCGCGTCGGCTTTGCTGCCGGCTCCGGCATCACGCCGATCCTGTCGATCGCCGCCACCACGCTCGAGGAGCAGCCCGAGTCCAAGTTCACTCTGGTCTACGGCAACCGCCGCATGAGCAGCGTGATGTTCAATGAGGCGCTGCAGGACTTGAAGGACCGCTTTGCCGGCCGCTTCACGATGATCCACATCCTGTCGCGCCAGGCGCAGGAAGTCGACCTGCTGCAAGGCCGCATCGACGGCGCCAAGGTGCGCGCCATCATCGGCGCGCTGCTGCCGGTCAAGAGCATGGACGAGGTCTTCATCTGCGGCCCCGAGGCCATGATCGAGGCGACCGAGCAGGCGCTGATCGCCGCCGGCGTGCCCGAGAGCCGGGTCCACAGCGAGCGCTTCGCGAGCTCGGCGGCGCAGGCGGCCAAGGTGCAGGCCGATACCGACTCCGCCACGGCCAAGTCCACCGCTGCCAAGGATGTCCAGATGACTGTGGTGGTCGACGGCAAGCAGTTCGAGATTCCCGTCAGCCGCGACGAGCACCTGCTTGACGCCGCGCTCAATGCCGGCCTGGACCTGCCGTTCTCCTGCAAGGCCGGCGTCTGCTGCACCTGCCGCTGCAAGGTGATGGAGGGCAGCGCCACCATGGACAAGAACTACACGCTCGAAGCCGACGAGGTGGCGCAAGGCTATGTGCTGAGCTGCCAGGCCCGTGCCGCGGCCGACACCATCAAGCTGGTGCTGAGCTTCGACCACCGCTGATCAGCCGGGCGTAAGTCGCCCACTGTAAGCTGCCGCCGCCACAGGGCCGGATTTCGAATCTGGCTATAGTGGGGCGGTTTTTTTTAGCTCTGGACATTTGTCATGACCTCTACCCCCGAATTCATCCAGGTCCGTACCGAGGGCCGCGTCGGCATCGTCACGCTGTATCGTCCCAAGCAGCTCAACGCGCTCAACGACCAGCTGATCGACGAGCTCGGCGCCGCCCTCAAGGCCTTCGACGCCGACGAGGCGATCGGCTGCATGATCGTGACCGGCAGCGAGAAGGCCTTTGCCGCTGGCGCCGACATCGGCGCCATGGCCAGCTACAGCTTTGCCGATGTCTACCAGGGCGACTACATCACGCGCAACTGGGAAACCATCCGCCAGATCAGGAAGCCCGTGATCGCGGCGGTGAGCGGCTTCGCGCTCGGCGGCGGCTGCGAGCTGGCCATGATGTGCGACTTCATCATCGCGGCGGACAACGCCAAGTTCGGCCAGCCCGAAATCAAGCTGGCCGTGATTCCGGGCGCTGGCGGCACCCAGCGCCTGCCGCGCGCGGTCGGCAAGTCCAAGGCGATGGACATGGTGCTGACCGGGCGCATGATGGACGCGCAGGAAGCCGAGCGCGCCGGTCTGGTCTCGCGCGTGGTGCCGCTCGATAAGCTGCAGGACGAGGCGCTCGGCGCGGCCTTGACGATCTGCAACTACTCGCTGCCCAGCGTGCTGGCGGCCAAGGAGTCGGTCAACCGCGCCTTCGAGGGCGGACTGTCCGACGGCGTGATGTTCGAGCGCCGGCTGTTCCACGCGCTGTTCGCCACCGCCGACCAGAAGGAGGGCATGGCGGCCTTCGTCGAGAAGCGCAAGCCCGAATTCCGGCACTGCTGATCTGGTGCCACTGATCCGGCGCCGCTGCACCGGTTCAGCATTTCAGCGGCTCAGTGGCGCGTCGCTCATTCCTGCAGCGGCTTGAGCACGCGCTTCATGTCCGGTCCGTCCGGGTGTGGCAGCACCGAAAAGCCCAGGCTTGCCATCAGGCGCAGCATCTTCTCGTTGTCTGCCAGTACGTCGCCGACCATGTAGCGGTATGACCGGTCGCGCGCGCAGTCCATCAGCGCGCCCATCAGCCGCCGGCCCAGTCCGCTGCGCTGCCAGCGGTCGTCGATCACCAGCGCGAACTCGACCGATTCCCCGTCGGCGGTCAGCGTGTAGCGCGCCGCGCCGATCTGCTGCGTCTCGCCGCCTTCCTCGGTCAGCGCGACCAGCGCCATCTCGCGGTCGTAGTCGACCTGGGTGAAGCGCGCCACCAGTGCCGGCGGCATTTCCTCCAGCCGTTCCATGAAGCGGTAGTAGCGCGACTCGGGCGACATGCGCTGGAAGAAATCCCGCATCAGTGCCGCGTCCTCGGGCTTTATCGCGCGCACCGTGACCCGGTGGCCCTCGCGCATCGGCCATTCCTGCGTCAGCTCGGACGGGTAGGGGTGGATCGCCAGATGCGCATAGCGGGCCTTGCCCGCGCCGAGCGCCGGGTCCATCGTGAGGCGCGCGCCCACCGCGGTCGCTCCGTCCTCGTCGGCCAGCAGGTCGATCGACAGCTCGCGCAGCCAGGGCAGCTCGCACGCCAGGTTCGAGACCGCGAGCAGCGTGTTCTCGAGCGCCTGCCGGTTGACCGGTGGCCGCTGGCGGAACGCGTCGAGCGTGCGCGCGACACGCGTCGACTCGATCAGACGCTGCGCCAGGAAGCGGTTGAGCGGCGGCAGCGCCAGCGCGCGGTCCTGGTACAGGTCCATCGGGTCGCCGCCGGCGCCAAAGGCGATCACCGGCCCGAACACCGGATCGCGCAGCACGCCGATGCTGAGCTTGCGCGCGTGCGGCTGCTCGCGGTGGCGCTCGAGCGCGACGCCGCCGAGATGGCCGACATGGCCGCCGGGCTGGGACGCGCGCGCGGCCTCGACGAGGTCCTGGTAGGCCAGCCGCACCGATTCCAGGCTGCTCAAATTGACGCGCGCCAGCGCCGCATCGGCGGCCAGGTCCTGGCCTTCGAGCCGGATGTCGACCGGCAGCCCGAGCTGCTCGGCCATGAAGATGGCCTCGCTGGTCGAGCGCGCGATCGCCACCGGCGGCACCTCGATGCCAAAGCTGCGCAGCAGCGCGCGTGTCTCCAGCGCCGAAGGCACGCGCCGCTGCTCGGCCAGCAACTGGTCGGCCAGCACGCGCGCATTGCCGCTGCCGGCGCGCTCGTAGTCCTGGTCCGGGCTTGGTGCCTGCAGCAGCAGGTTCTGGTTGTCGTAGTAGCCCGAGATGTCGCTGAACAGCTCGACCGCGGTCTCGGGCGTGCCGAACACCGGCACGCCAGCTTCCACCAGCCGCTGGCGTGCCGCGCTGACCTGCGCGCCACCCATGAAGCAGCAGCAGACCGGCACCCGCGTGCTGCCGGCCAGCTCGACGATGCCTTGTGCCACGCGCTCGGGCTGCACCATCGCCAGCGGCGAGAGCACGACCAGCACCGCGCCGACCGATTCGTCGTCGCGCAGCGCGGCGATCGCCTGCAGGTAGCGCTCGGGCGTCGCGTCGCCACCGAGGTCGACCGGGTTGGCGCCGTTCCAGTCCCTCGGCAGGAATTTATTCAAGGTGGCAATGGTTGCTGCCGACAGCGCCGCCAACGGCACGCCGAGCGCGCGCGCCTTGTCCACCGCCATCGCCGCCGGACCGGTGCCGTTGCTGACCACCGCCAGTCGCCCGCCGCGCGGCTTGAAACCGGTCGCCAGCGCCTTGGCGGCATGGAACAGCTGGTTGATGCCGCGCACCCGCACCACGCCGGCGCGGCGCACGGCGGCGTCGAACACCGCGTCTGCAGTCGCGTCGGCCGCTGGCGCGCCGAGCTCGCTCGACTTGAACAGGATCACCGGCTTGCTGCGCGCGGCCGAGCGCAGCGCGCTGACGAAGCGGCGCGCGTCGCGTACCCGCTCGACATGCAGCAGGATGTAGCGCGTGCGCTCGTCGTGGACCATGAAATCCAGGACTTCGCCGAAATCGATGTCGAGCGCGTTGCCCAGCGACACGACCGAGGAGACGCCGATGCGGTTCAGCGTGGCCCAGTCGAGCACCGAGGCACACATCGCGCCCGACTGCGCGACCAGTCCGAGGTCGCCCGACAGCGGCGAGGTGTCGGTGAAGGTCGCGTTGAGTGCCAGCCTGGGTCGCACGATGCCGAGCGACTTCGGGCCCAGCAGGCGCACGCCCCAGTGCCGCCCGGCGTCGGCAATGCGCTTGTCGAGCGCTGACTGGCCGACGGTCGCCGGGCTGGTCACGATGACCAGATGCCGGATGCCGGCCTGCGCGCATTGCTCGATGATCAGCGGCATGCTGCGCGGCGGCGTGGTCGCGATCGCCAGGTCGACCCGCGCGCCGATCTGCTCGACCGAGGCGACGCAGGGCTGGCCGAGCACCTCGCTGTGCCTGGGGTTGACCGCCCAGACCTTGCCCTTGTAGCCGCCTGCGATCACGTTGCGCAGGATCACATGGCCGATCGCGTCGGGCTTGTCGGAGGCGCCGATGATGGCCAGGCTTTGCGGCTCCAGCAGCGGCTTGAGATAGTGGTGGTTCGGCATGGTGGCGGGTCCTGGGGCTCAGCGTTTCACGATACCACTGGCAGGCGGTGTGTCATTGGCCTGATCGGGAGTCGAGCCGCGGATCGGCCACATTCATACCTTTTGAATCTGCAGTGATGCCAATAAGGTATCAATTTCACCATATTTAGGGTAAGTCCTAGGGGTGATTCAAGGGCAAACCCTGATCTCCCTTGACCCGGATCAAGGGTAAAGTCATGACACATTCTTTCAATCCCGAGGGTATATCTGTGAATCGTATTCTGAAAACGACAGCTCTGGCTGCAGGCCTGATGTGCGGCGTGTTCGCAACCCAGGCCCAGGCCCAGACCATCACGATCAAGGTCCACCATTTCCTGAACGCCAACTCGGTCCAGCACACCACGATGCTCAAGACCTGGTGCGACAACATCGCCAAGGATTCCGCCAACCGTCTGCAGTGCCAGATCTTCCCGTCGATGCAGCTCGGCGGCACCCCGGCGCAGCTCTACGATCAGGCCCGTGATGGCGTGGCCGACGTGGTCTGGACCCTGCCTGGCTACACCTCGGGCCGTTTCCCCCGGATGGAAGTCTTCGAGCTGCCTTTCATGATGACAAATGCCGAGGCGACCAGCCGCGCTGCCTGGGATTACTACGAGAAGAACGCCAAGGACGAGTTCAAGGACACCAAGATCCTGGCGGTCCATGTGCATGGTCCGGGCAACATCTTCACTTCCAAGAAGCAGATCAAGACCGTGGAAGACATCAAGGGCCTGAAGCTGCGCGCCCCGACCCGTCTGACCACCAAGCTGCTGACCAGCCTGGGCGCGACCCCGGTCGGCATGCCGGTGCCGGCCGTGCCTGACGCGCTGTCCAAGGGTGTGATCGACGGCGCGGTGATTCCGTACCAGGTGGCGCCCTCGATCAAGATCGACGAGCTGACCAAGTTCACCGCCGAGACTGACCGCACCCAGCCGGCGCTCTACACCGCGCTGTTTGTTGTGCCGATGAACAAGGCCAAGTACGACTCGCTGCCGCCTGAGCTGCAGAAGGTCATCGACAAGAACTCCGGCCGTGAACTGTCGGCCTTCCTGGGCAAGACCCAGTCTGACGACGACATCCCGGGCAAGCAGAAGATCGTCGCCGCCAAGAACACCGTCACGGTGATTCCGCCGGCCGAACTCGAGAAGTGGATCCAGGCTTCCAGCAACGTCGACGACGAATGGGTGGCCGAGGTCACCAAGAAGGGCCTCGACGGCAAGGCTCTGCTGGCCGATGCCAGGGCATTGATCAAGAAGTACACCAAGTAATCCTGATTGCGAGCCGACACCACGCCGGAGGCCACAAGCTTCCGCGTGGTGTTGTTTCTTTGACTTCCAACTTGCTGGAGCTTTTATCGTGCGAATACTCGGTATGTTGGCCAAGCTGTGCGCCATCCTGGCCGGCTTGCTGCTGACCCTGATCACCCTGATCACCTGCTACAACCTTATCATGCGCAACTTCATCGGCGAGTCGATGGTTGGCGCCTTCGAGCTGACCGCGGTGTCCACCGGCGCGGCGATCGCCCTGTTCATGCCGCTGGCGCAGGCGCGCCAGGGCCACATCATTGTCGATTTCTTCACCACCGGCCTGAGCGATGCGCTCAACGCCAAGCTCGACCGCTTCGGCGCCCTGATGCTGAGCCTGGTGTTTGTCTTCCTGGCCTGGCGGGTCTCGATCGGCGGCATCAATGCCTACAACGCCGGCTCCCAGACCATGCTGATGGGCTTTCCCGAGTGGATCGTCTATGCCGCCATGGTGCCCCCCTTCATCGTGACCGCGCTGATCGGCTTGACCCAGACGGTTTTCGGCTTTGAATCCCTACAAAAAGAGCTCACCCCATGACTCCCATTGAATTGGCCGGCATCATTTTCGGCAGCATGCTGGTCTTCATGGCGATCCGGCTGCCGATCGCCATCAGCATGTTCCTGGCGGGCGCCACCGGCTACATCCTGCAGGCCGGCTGGTTGCCCTTTGCCGGCTTCATGAACACCCAGGCCTTCGCGCGCTTCGCGGGCTATGACCTGTCGGTGATTCCGCTCTTCATCCTGATGGGCTATTTCGCCACCAAGGGCGGCATCAGCAAGGACCTGTTCTCCTTCGCTGCGGCGGTCATGGGGCGCTTTCGGGGCGGCCTGGCCATGGCTTCGCTGCTGGCTTGCGCGGCCTTCGGCGCCATCAGCGGCTCCTCGGTCGCCACCGCTGCGACCATCACCGGCGTGGCATTGCCCGAGATGAAGCGCCACGGCTACTCCGGCCGCCTGGCCACCGGCACGCTGGCTGCTGGCGGCACGCTGGGCATCCAGCTGCCGCCTTCGGTGGTGCTGGTGATCTACGCCATCCTGACCGAGCAGAACATCTCCAAGCTGTTCGCCGCCGCCGTGGTGCCTGGACTGATCGCGCTGTGCGGCTACATGCTGGCCGTGGCGATCTACGTGCGCGTGGTGCCCGGCCAGGCGCCCGAGGTCGATCCCAACCGCGAACCCATGACGCTGGCCAAGGTCATTGGCGTGCTGCCCATCATCACGATCTTCTCGCTCGTGTTCGGCGGCATCTATGGCGGCTTCTTCACCCCGACCGAAGGTGCAGCCGTCGGCGCGGCCTCGACCCTGCTGATCGCGATCTTCAAGCGCGAGATGACGGTTGCCAAGCTGATGGACTGCTTCCTCGGCACGGCGGCCAGCGCGGCCATGATCTTCCTGATCTTCATCGGCGCCGACACCATGAACGCGGCGCTGGCGATGACCCAGGTGCCGAATCAGCTCGCTGGTGTCGTCGGCAGCTGGGGCCTGCCGCCGCTGCTGGTGATCACCGCGATCCTGCTGTTCTATGTCGCGCTCGGCGCCGTGATGGACGAGATGTCGATGCTGCTGCTGACGGTGCCGATCTTCTTCCCGATGGTGATGGGCCTGGACTTCGGCATGCCCAAGGACATGGTTGCGATCTGGTTCGGCATTATGGTGCTGATGACGGTGGGCTTCGGACTGATTGCCCCGCCCGTGGGCCTGAACGTCTACGTGGTCAACGGCATGGCGCAGACGGTCCCGATGGCCGAGAGCTACAAGGGCGTGATGCCCTTCCTGATCAGCGACGTGCTGCGCACCATGCTGTTCCTGTTCTTCCCGATCATTCCGCTCTGGCTGGTGCAGTTCGCCAGCTGAGCCGGACTTCTTCACCCCAAAAAAACGAGGCCCTTGACGGGCCTCTTTTTCTTGGAGTTGTAGCAGGTCGGAATTACAGGTCGAGCAGGGCGGCTTGCAGCTGCTGCTGGAACAGCTCGGCGTCACCCAGCGCCTGGGCGTTGAGCAGCGCCAGCTTGACCAGGAACAGTTCGGTCTTGTCCTGGCCGGCCTGGTCGATGGCGTTGGCCAGGGCGTCGTAGACGGTTTCCAGGCCGTCGATCGTGAGGGCTTTTTGTGCAGTCATGGTTTTTTCCTCTTACTGGGGCAGGGCGGTGTTGAGGGCGGCTTGCAGGCGCACCGCGTCGAGGGTCAGCCAGCGCGCGCAGACATGCTGGTCGGGGCGCAGCAGGTAGGCCGCGCCGCTGGCCTGCACGCCGTAGCGCTCGCGCAGATGGCCGTCGGCATCGGCGAAGGTCTGGTCGGCGCCGGCCACCGGCTGGGCCGCGCCGACCGCGGTCACGCGCAGCGCGATGCCCCTGGCGCGCGCCGCAGCCACCACTTGCTGCAGCGCGGCCGGAATCGCGTCGGCTGCGGTGAAGTAGAGCAGGTCGAAGCCGCCACCCAGGTGGTCGAGCAGGAAGTCGTTGGCCGCCAGCCGGACGTTCTGCGGCGGCGCGCCATGCGCCGGGCCGGCCTTGAACAGGCTGTTGTCGTCGCCGCGGCTGTTGAGCATCGAGTGGCTGTACTCATGCGGGCGCGAGGTGCGCCAGTGATAGAGCGGGCGCACGAATTCCTGCGTCAGCGACAGCGACAGCACGGCGTCGCGCAGCAGCTGGAAGCCGCCGGCCGGCGGCGTCATGAAGCGGGTGCTCTTGCCGGCCTCGGCGATGATCTCGCGCGCCGCGCCGACGCGTTCGGCGCTGTAGTTGGCCAGCAGCTGCTGCCCGCCCAGGCCCTTGACCACATGCGCCAGCTGCCAGCCCAGCGACTGCGCGTCCTGGAACGCGGTGTTGGCGCCGCGCACGCCGAAGATCGGCAGCAGGTGGGCGGCGTCGCCGGTAAAGATCACGCTGCCGTGCACATAGTCGGGCAGGGTCAGGGTGCGGGCCGAGTAGACCGAGCTCCAGTCCAGCTCCCAGGGCTGGCCACCGAAACCGATCATTTCGAGCTGGGCGTCGATGCGGGCCTTGAGTGATTCCGGGCGCAGCGCTTGCTCGGGCGTCTCGCCAGCGGGCAGCTGGTAGTCGACGCGCCAGATGCCATTGGGCTCGCGGTGCATCAGGATGGTGTTGCCCGGGTTCCATTCGGGGTCGAAATAGGCCAGGCGCTCGGTCGGCAGCGGCAGGTCGATCTTGATGTCGGCGATCACGAAGAAGCCCTCGTACGACGCCCCTTCCATCTGCAGCTCCATCGCGCTGCGGATCGGCGAGCGGCCGCCGTCGGCGGCGACCACCCAGTCGCTCTCAAGCTGGTACTCGCCTTCGGGCGTGTCGACGGTGACGCGGGCGTAGCCGTCCTGCTGCTCGACCTGGACCACCTTGTTGCCCCAGCGGAAGTCGATCAGCGGATTGGCCTTGCAGGCGTCATGGAGGTATTCCTCCATGTACTGCTGCTGCACGTTGATGATCGGGAAGAAGCGGTCGTCCGGGTCGTGCGGCGCTTCCATGCGGAACACGCGCTGGCCGCGGTAGAACGAGTTGCCGAAGCGCCAGGGCAGGCCGCCTTCGGTCATGCGGTCGGCCACGCCGACTTGCTGCAGGATTTCCATCGAGCGGCGGGTGAAGCAGATCGCGCGGCTGCCCTGCGAGAACTGCAGCTCGGCGCTCAGCACCACGCTGGCCACGCCGTGGCGCGCCAGTTCCAGCGCCGTCACCATGCCCGACGGGCCGGAGCCGACGATCACGACTTGCTGCCGTGGCTGGGCCGGATGCTGCGACGCCAGCCAGGGCTGGAACACCTGGTACTGGTAATAGATGGAAGGACGGGCTTCGGTGGTCGGTTGATGCATGGTCTGTCTCCGGTGGGACGTTCAGGATCGAAGGGAATGCTGGATCAGGCGGTCGAACAAGGCGCTCAGGCTGGCTTGCTCGTCGGCGTCGAGGCAACCGAAGATTTCCTGGTTGCGCTTGTTGATCAGGGCCATGGTGCGGGCGAAGGCCTGGCGACCGGACTCGGTCAGCGTCAGCACCACGCCACGGGCATCACTGCTGTCGTGCTGCTTGCACACCAGGCCTAGGTCGACCAGGGCCTGGGCGGCGCGGCTGGCTTGGCCCTTGTTCAGGTTGGCCTGTTGCGCCAGGTCCTTGACCGACAGCGGCTCGAAGCTGCCGATGGTCGCCAGGCAGCGGCCGTCGCTGAGCGACAGGCCGGCTTCCCGCGGGTAGGCATGCTGGCTGTCCTGATCGGTCAGCTTGTGCAGCAGGTGCAGTCGGTAGGTCAGCGAGCGCTCGAGCGACGGCGCTGACGCCGGTGCGGGTGCGGGTGCGGGTGCGGAGTGGGTGTCATGGGGTCGGCGGGTCATGCGTGGCGTCCTGTCTTGCCTCGGATTCTAGTGATAGTTGGTTGCGCACACAACTGAGTGCTTACCCTGATGTCCGGCTGGATTAGTCAAGAACAAGGCCCGACCTGCAAGCAGATCGGGCCGGGCATCACGCGGGAACAGGGTCCCGCGCCGGGTTCACTTGCCGAGGTACTTGCTGCCGATGCCGTGCACGGCTGCCGCCAGCTGGCTGCCGTCCAGACCGCGGGCATTGGCCTGCTTGATCCAGTCGGCCTCGACCGAGGCGGTGGTCTTCTTCAGCGCGTTGTAGTCGGCGTCCTTGATCACCAGGGTCTTGTTGCCCTGGGCGGCCAGCTTCTTGCGCGTGTCGGCAATGCCTTCATCCCAGGCCTTGCCGGTCAGGTCGACCAGGGCCTGACCGCTGTGCTTGTCGATCACGGCCTTGAGCTCGGGCGCCAGGCTGTCGTACTTGGCCTTGTTCATCATGACCGCCATCGGCGTCTGGATGAAGCCGGGCTGGTGCGCCATGCCTTCCATGTGGTACTTGGTGACTTCGTCGACCTTGATCGCCGGCAGCACTTCCCACGGAATCATGGCGCCGTCGATCACGCCCTTGGAGATGCCTTCGGTGACCTGGGCCAGCGGCATGTTGACCGGGGTGCTGCCCAGGCTGGACAGGAACAGGGCGGCAAAGCGCGACGGGCTGCGCAGCTTGAGCCCCTTGATGTCGTCGGCCGACAGGATCGGCTTGCTGGCGGTGCTGATCACGCTGTTGCCGCCGCTGTGGATGGCCAGCAGCTTGAAGTCCTTGAAGTCGGCCATCGCGTGCTGCTGGACATAGTCCCACATCGCGCGCGAGGCGGCCAGGCCGTCACCCGGCAGCGTGAACGGCAGCTCGAGCGCCTCGGTGCGTGGAAAGCGCCCGGTCGAGTAGCTCGGCGAGGTCCAGACCACGTCGGCGACGCCGTTCTTGACCTGGTCGGCCAGCTGGGCCGGCGTGCCGCCGAGCGCCAGCGAGGGGTAGAGCTGGCATTTCATCTTGCCGCCCGAATCCTTCTCGATCGCCGCGCACCAGGGCAGGGCCACCTTCTGGTTGAAGCCCGAGTTCGCCGGCAGGAAATGCGAGTACTTGAGCGTGACGGTCTGGGCCTGGGTTGCAGCGGCGCCGAACAGCGCCGGCAGCGCCAGCGTCAGGCCGGCCAGCATCCGGTTCGGGGTCGAGTGCCAGCGCGGAGTTGCCGTCGACAGGAGCTTGTGCTTGCGGGTGGATTTCATGGGCTCACCTTTGGGTCTGGTTAAAGTTATTTCTAATACCGTTATTCTGCGCCTGACCCCAGAGTTGAAATGCTGGGGTTTCCCCTAGGTCGCGCCTGAATCCGGGTTTTTCCCTGGTTTTGCTCAGAAAAACAGCAATATTCTAGAAAATCTCAACTTCAAGGGTTAACCCCAATCAAAAACCAGACCAAGGCATGAGAACATAAAGTTATTAAACATAACTTGTAGTCTGTTCTTCAACTTTCAGCCGAGTCGATCATGAGCCACTTGTCCACCCCTTCCGTCCAGGACGCCGTTCAACTGGAAATGCGCGGCAGCGTCGCCCTGATCCGCCTGTGCCGCCCGGCCAAGCGCAATGCGCTCAACGATGGCCTGATCCTGGCCCTGCGCGACATCTTTCAGAACCTGCCCAAGGAGGCGCGCGCGGCCGTCATCCACGGCGAGGGCGAGCATTTCTGTGCCGGCCTGGACCTGTCCGAGCTGCAGGAGCGCGATGCCGGCGAAGGCGTGCACCATTCCCGCCTGTGGCACAGCGCGCTCGAATGCATCGAGAAGGGCACGGTCCCGGTGGTCGCGGCACTGCATGGCGCCGTGGTCGGCGGCGGCCTGGAGCTGGCGAGCGCCTGCCATATCCGCGTTGCCGACGAGTCGGCCTTCTTTGCCCTGCCCGAGGGCACGCGCGGCATCTTCGTCGGCGGTGGCGGTTCGGTGCGCATCCCCAAGCTGATCGGCGTGGCCCGCATGACCGACATGATGCTGACCGGCCGCGTCCACGACGCCGTCAATGGCGAGCGCATCGGCCTGGCGCAGTATCTGGTGCCGACCGGCAGCGCGCTGGACAAGGCGCTCGAGCTGGCGACCCGCATCGCCACTAATGCCCCGCTGACCAACTATGCGCTGATGCACGCGCTGCCGCGCATTGCCGAGCAGCCGGCTGACCACGGCCTGTTCACCGAGGCGCTGATGTCCTCGATCGCGCAATCGGCGCCCGAGGCCAAGGCCCGCGTGCGCGCCTTCCTCGAAGGCAAGGCCGCCAAGGTGCAAAAGGCCTGAGCGGCCTAAAGCGCCGCGAAGCAACCACCGCAGAGGAGATCAGAAAAATGAGTTTCGACCAGTCCCCCCAGTACCGCCCGCTGATTTTCGGCGTGACCCGGGTCAAGCTGCGCGACGGCGCACCCGGCACCCATTACCTGCAGGCCGACCAGCCGCTGCTGCCTTACCCTGAGCGCATGACCGACCGGCTGCAGCATTGGGCGCAAACCGTGCCGACGCGCAGCTTCATGGCGCGCCGCGTCAGGCAGCCCGACGGCAGCCTGGGCGACTGGAAGCATGTCAGCTATGGCGAAGCCTGGCAGACCGCGCGCCGCATCGCGCAGGCGATCCTGGACCGTGGCCTGAGCGTCGAGCGCCCGGTCGTGATTCTGTCCGAGAACAGCCTGGAGCATGCGCTGCTGTCGCTGGGCTGCCTGATCGCCGGCGTGCCCTTCGTGCAGACCTCGCCCGCCTATTCGCTGATCAGCACCGACTACGACAAGCTGCGCCATGTGATCAACACCGTCACGCCGGGCATGCTGTTCGCCAGCGATGCCGCGCGCTACGGCAAGGCGCTGCAGGCGGTCGCGACCCCCGAGATGGAGCTGGTGCTGGTCGAGGGCGAGCTGGCCGGGCTGGCCAGCACGCCGTTCGACGCGCTGTGCGCCACGCCCGAGACGCCGGCGGTCGATGCCGCGATGGCCGCCACCGGCCCCGACACCATCACCAAGTTCCTGTTCACGAGTGGCTCGACCAAGCTGCCCAAGGCCGTCATCAACACCCAGCGCATGTGGTGCGCCAACCAGCAGCAGATGGTGCAGTCGATGCCGGTGCTGGCGCAGCAACCGCTGGTGCTGCTCGACTGGCTGCCCTGGAACCATACCTTCGGCGGCAACCACAACGTCGGCATGGTGCTCTATCACGGCGGCACGCTCTACATCGATGACGGCAAGCCGACGCCGGCGCTGATGCACGAGACGCTGCGCAACCTGCGCGAGATCGCGCCGACGGTGTATTTCAACGTCCCGACCGGCTTCGAGGCGATTGCCGCCGCGATGAAGACCGATGCCCAGCTGCGCAAGACCCTGCTGTCGCGAGTGCAGATGTTCTTCTACGCCGGCGCGGCGCTGGCCCAGCCGATCTGGGACAGCCTGTTCGAGACCGCCGAGCAGGAGATCGGCCAGCGCATCGTGATGACCTCGGGCCTGGGCATGACCGAGTCCGGCCCGTTCGGCCTCTACGTGACCGGCCCCGAGCTCAAGGCTGGCGACCTCGGCGTGCCGACGCCGGGCATGCAGGTCAAGCTGGTCGACCTGCAGGGCAAGACCGAGATCCGCTACCGCGGCCCCAACATCACGCCGGGTTACTGGCGCGCGCCGCAGGAAACCGCCGAGGCCTTCGACGAGGAGGGCTATTTCAAGTCGGGCGACGCGGTCAAGTGGATCGACGAGACCGACATCCACCTGGGCCTGAAGTTCGACGGCCGCATCGCCGAGGACTTCAAGCTCGCCACCGGCACCTTCGTCAGCGTCGGCCCGCTGCGCGCCAAGATCATTGCCGCCGGCGCGCCCTATATCCAGGATGTCGTGATCACGGGCCTGAACCTGAAGGAGGTCGGCGCCATGGTGTTCCCGACCCAGGCCGTGCGCGCGCTGTCCGGGCTGCCGGCCGATACCTCGATGCACGAGGTGGTCGACAGCGCGCCGGTGCTGGCGAAGTTCCAGCAGGTCGTCAACGAACTGGCCAAGAGTGCCACCGGCAGCGCCAACCGCATCGCGCGCCTGTGCCTGCTGGCCGATGCGCCGACCGTGGACCGGGGCGAGATCACCGACAAGGGCTCGATCAACCAGCGCGCCGTGCTGACACACCGCGCCGATACCGTGGCCAAGCTGCACGCCGACGAGCTGCACTACATCCTCAAACCCCAAATCTGAAAGCAAGCAACACCATGGCACAGCAAGGATTCTTCAACGCCTTCAACGACGTCTGGCTGCTCGACGGCGTGCGCACCCCGATGGTCGACTACTGTGGCGCGATCGGCCATGTGTCGCCGACCGACCTCGGCATCAAGGCCGCACGCGAGGCACTGGCCCGTGCTGGCGTGCCGGGCTCGGACATCGGCTCGGTCATCACCGGCAACATGGCGCCGGGCGACTTCGACCAGTTCTTCCTGCCGCGCCACATCGGCCTCTATGCCGGCGTGCCGCAACAGGTGCCGGCGCTGATGGCGCAGCGCATCTGCGGCACCGGCTTCGAGCTGTTCCGCCAGGCCGGCGAGCAGATCGAGGCGGGCGCCTGCGACGCCGCGCTGGTGGTCGGCACCGAGAGCATGACGCGCAATCCGATCGCGGCCTTCGATCACCGCACCGGCTTCAAGCTCGGCGCGCCGGTCGGCTTCAAGGACTACATGTGGGAGGCGCTGAAGGACCCGGCCGCCGGCATCAACATGATCCAGACCGCCGAGAACCTGGCCAAGCAATACGGCATCAGCCGCGAGGAAGTCGACCAGTTCGCCAGCGACTCGTTTGCCAAGGCGGTGGCGGCACAGGAAAGCGGCTTTCATGCCGGCGAGATCGTGCCGATCGTGAGCGAGAAGTTCGAGCTCGAGGGCTATAAGCCGCGCGGCATCAAGCTGCAGGGCAAGCTGACCGAGGTCAGCGCCGACACCCACGCCCGGATCTCGCCGGTCGAGGTGCTGGCCAAGCTGCGCCCGGTCTACGAGGGCGGCGTGCAGACCGGCGGCAACAGCGCGGCACTGGTCGATGCGGCAGCGGCCTGCGTGGTGGCTTCGGGTGCCTATGCCAAGGCCAACGGCAAGAAACCGCTGGCGCGCGTGGTGGCCGCCGCCGTCGTCGGCGTGCCGCCCGAGATCATGGGCATCGGCCCGGCGCCGGCGATCCGCCTGCTGCTCGAGCGCACCGGACTGACACTGGCCGACATCGGCCGCTTCGAGATCAACGAGGCGCAGGGCGCGCAGACCCTGGCCGTGGGCCGCGAGCTGGGCCTGGACCTGGCCCGCCTCAACGTCAATGGCGGCGCGATCGCGCTGGGCCATCCGCTGGCGACCACCGGCGTGCGCCTGACGCTGACGCTGGCGCGCGAGTTGCAGCGCTCGGGCCTGCGCTACGGCATTTCGAGCGCCTGTGTCGGTGGCGGCCAAGGCATTGCGCTGCTGATCGAGAACCCGCAGTAAGCTGGTCACTCGTGCCTTCCAGCCAAGCTCCGACAACGAAAGGAACACACAGATGAACATCCAAGGACAAGCCGCGCTCGTGACCGGCGGCGGCTCCGGCCTCGGCGAAGCCACCGCGCGTGAACTCGCCCGCCTGGGCGCCAAGGTCGCCGTGCTCGACGTCAACCTCGACAACGCGCGCCGCGTCGCTGCGGACATCGGCGGCATCGCACTGCTGTGCGACGTCACCAGCCCGGACAGCGTGCAAGCCGCGATCGAGACCGCCGCCGCCGCCCACGGAACAGCCCGCATCCTGATGCAGATCGCCGGCATCGGCACCGCCAAGCGCGTGATCGGCCGCGACGGCAGCCCGGCGCCGCTGGAGGACTTTGCCAAGGTGGTCAACGTCAACCTGATCGGCAGCTACAACGTCGCGCGCCTGTTTGCTGCCGCCTGCGCCAAGGCCGAGCCGATGGAAGACGGCGAGCGCGGCGTGATCGTGTTCACCGCCTCGGTCGCCGCCTTCGATGGCCAGGTCGGCCAGCAGGCCTACAGCGCGTCCAAGAGCGGCGTGGTCGGCATGACGCTGCCGATGGCGCGCGACCTGGCGCAGTACGGCATCCGGGTCTGCACCGTCGCGCCCGGCCTGTTCGCGACCCCGCTGATGGGCACCTTGCCCGAGCCGGTGCAGGCTTCGCTGGCGGCGAGCATTCCCTTTCCCTCGCGCCTGGGCAAGCCCAGCGAGTTCGCCGAGCTGGCCTGCCATATCGTGAGCAACGGCCACCTCAACGGCGAGACGATCCGGCTCGACGGCGCGCTGCGCCTGGCACCGCGCTGATCCCCCAACCACCCCAGGACTCCCTCATGAGCAAGACCATCGTCTATGAAGTCGAAGTGATGTTTGGCGACTGCGACCCCGCCGGCATCGTGTTCTTTCCCAACTACTCGAAGTGGATGGACGGCGCCTCGCTGAACTTCTTCCGCCAATGCGGCCTGCCGCCCTGGCGCGAGCTGAAAAAGACGCGCGGCATCATCGGCAACCCGCTGCTCGAGATCCACACCAAGTTCATGCGTCCGGCCACCTATGGCGAGCGGCTGCAGATCCACACCAGCATCATCGAGTGGCGCGACAAGGTCTACATCCACAAGCATGTGGTCAAGCGCGGCGACGAGGTGCTGTGCGAGGGTACCGAGACCCGTGCCTTCGTCGTCCATCCGCCCGAGGACCCGGACCGCATCAAGGCGATCCAGATCCCCGAGGACATCAAGGCCATGTGCAGCTGACGGCTGCCACCCACCCGCCATCGACAGAAAAAAATCAGGAGACAAGACATGACTACTCGACGCGCCTTCACCCAATCCCTGCTCGGCTCCGCCGCCCTGTCGGCCTTCGGCCTGCCGCTGGCCGCCCAGGCCCAGGCCAGCCTGGACATGGCCAAGATCCTGGTCGGCTTCCCGCCGGGCGGCACCACTGACGCCCTGTCGCGCCGTGTCGCCGACAAGCTGCGCGGCAGCTACGCCAGCAACGTGATCGTCGAGAACAAGCCAGGCGCCGGCGCCCAGATCGCGATCAGCGCGCTCAAGGCGGCACCGGCTGATGGCAGCACGCTGCTGCTGACGCCCTCGTCGATGCTGTCGGTCTATCCCTTCACCTACTCCAAGCTGCCCTACACGCTGGACGACCTGGCGCCGGTCTCGGTCGCCTGCTTCTTCAGCCACGGCTTTGGCGTCGGCCCGGCCGTGCCCGCCAGCGTCAAGACCATCAAGGACTTCGTGGCCTGGGCCAAGGCCAACCCGGACCGGGCCAACTTTGCCTCGCCCGCTGCCGGCTCGATCCCGCACCTGACGGCAGCGCTGTTCAACAAGCTGTCCAAGGCCGATCTGCAGCATGTGCCGTACAAGGGCTCGGCGCCCGGCATCCAGGACCTGCTGGGTGGCCAGGTGTCGTCGATGTGCTCGCCGGTGGGTGACTACCTGCCGCACCTGAAGTCGGGCCGGCTGCGCCTGCTGGCCACCTCGGGTCCGCAGCGCTCGCCGTTCACGCCCGATGTGCCGACCTTCAAGGAGCAGGGCATCGACATCTCGGTGCGCGAGTGGTATGGCTTCTTCCTGCCGGCCAAGGCCTCGCCCGAGGTGCGTCGCCGCGCTGCCGCCTACCTGCAGCCGGCCCTGGCCAGCAAGGACCTGATCGACAGCATGGCCCAGGTCGGCATGGAGGTGCAGTCCTCGACCCCCGACCAGCTGGCTGCCTGGCTGAAGGCCGACGCCGACCAGTGGCGCGGCATCGTCAAGGAAATCGGTTTCTCGGCCGACTCCTGATCCTGTCCATGCGGGGGCCGAGGCCCGGCCCCCGCGCTGAATTCCTGAATACCCGCCGCCGCCTTTGCGGCATGCTATCCAAGGCCCCGCCATGAACGCCTACCGCCCCCAAGCCGCCGACATCGGCTTCATCCTGTTTGACGTGCTGCAAGCCCAGGACCGCCTGGCCCAGTTGCCGGCGCTGGCCGACAACGCCGACCCCGACCTGCTGCGCCAGGTGCTGGAAGAAGCCGGCAAGTTCGTCGGCGAGGTGGTCGCGCCGCTGAACCGCGACGGTGACGAGATCGGCGCGCGCTTCAAGGATGGCGCAGTGACCATGCCGCCCGGCGCGCGCGCGGCCTATCAGGCCTTTTGGCAGGCCGGCTGGCCGGCGCTGTCGGGTGCGACCGAGGACGGCGGCCAGGGTCTGCCGACCGTGCTCGAGATGGTGCTCTACGAATGGCTCAGCGGCGCCAACCTGGGCTGGACCATGGCACCCGGCCTGCTGCACGGCGCCTACGAATGCATCAAGCACCATGCCAGTCCGGAGCTGAAGGCGAGCTACCTGGAAAAGCTCGTCACCGGCGAGTGGCTGGCCACCATGTGCCTGACCGAGCCGCATGCCGGCAGCGACCTCGGCTTGGCCCGGACCAAGGCGGTCGTCCAATCCGACGGCAGTTACCAGATCAGCGGCACCAAGATCTTCATCTCGGGCGGCGAGCATGACCTGAGCGACAACATCGTGCACCTGGTGCTGGCGCGCCTGCCCGACAGCCCGCCCGGCCCCAAGGGCCTGTCGCTGTTCCTGGTGCCCAAGTTCTACCCGGACGGCCAGCGCAGCGCCGTGGTCTGCGAGCGCATCGAGGAGAAGATGGGTCTGCACGGCAGCCCGACCTGCGTCATGCGCTTCGATGAGGCGCGCGGCTGGCTGGTCGGCGAGCTCGGCAAGGGGCTCAACGCGATGTTCCTGATGATGAACGCCGCCCGCCTGCATGTGGCGCTGCAGGGCGTGGGCCTGCTCGACGCGGCCTGGCAGAAGGCCGACGGCTACGCCCGCGAGCGGCGCCAGATGCGTGCGCCGGTGCGGCAAGACCCGAGCCAGCCGGCCGATCCGATCATCGAACACCCGGCGGTGCAGCGCCTGCTCGACACCCAGCGCGCCTGGGTCGATGCCGGCCGTGTGCTGGCCTACCGTACCGCGATCGAGCTCGATGTCGCCAAGCACCACCCCGATGCGGCGCAACGCCAGCAGGCCAATCTGTGGTGCGCGCTGGTGACCCCGCTGCTCAAGGCGAGCTGGACCGACCAGGCCTTCCACGGCGGCAGCGACTGCCTGCAGGTCTTTGGCGGCCATGGCTATGTGCGCGAATGGGGCATCGAGCAGATCGTGCGCGATTCGCGCGTGGCAATGATCTACGAGGGCACCAACGAGATCCAGGCCCAGGACCTGCTGTTTCGCAAGGTGCTGGCCGACCAGGGCGCAGGCCTGCTGGCGACGCTGGGCGGCCTGGAGCAGGACCTGGATCGATTCGATTCGGCCGCTGCGGTGCGCGCGCGCACGGGCCTGCAGCAACTGCGCGAGCTGGTCGGGCTGCTGCAAGCCGGTGGTCCGGGCGTGGCGCTGCAGCTCTATCCGGTGGCGGGTGACTTCCTGCGCGTCGTCACGCTGACGCTGATGGCCTGGGCCTGGGCCCGGCTCGATGCCGCCGGTGCAGCCGGCCAGGGCGGCACGGCTTTCGCGCGTTGGGTCTGGCCCGAACTCGCCATGCGCCAGCTCATGATTCGCCAGGCCCTGGGCGCGGCGGCCTGAAGCCCCCCTATGATGGCGGCCTGATTCACCAGCCATGCCCCTGACCATGACAGAGCCCCGCCCGGTTCGCCTGCCCGATTCTCCGTTGCCGATCACGCCTCAAGCTCAGCCCGAGGCAGACCCGGCGCCGGTGGCGGCCGGACTGGCGGTGGAGCGGGTCGATACCTCCTTCCTCGAGACGCTGATCGGCTACAACGCGCGCCGCGCGGCACTGACCATCATCGCGACCTTCATTCCGCGCATGGCGCAGTTCGGCCTGCGACCGGTCGAGTTCTCGGTGCTGACGCTGATCGGGCACAACCCGGGCATCACCGCGCGCCAGCTGTGCGCGACGCTCGACCTGCAGCCGCCCAACCTGGTCGGCATGATCAAGGGCCTGGAAAAGCGCAGCCTGCTCGAAAAGCGCGATCACCCGAGCGACCGTCGGGCCCAGGGCCTGCACCTGACGCCAGCAGGCGAAAGCCAGCTTGAGCAGGCCCAGGCCACCGCGCTGGCGCTCGAGGTCGATGCCACCCCGCGCCTGACCCCGCTCGAACGCGTCACGCTGCTGCGGCTGCTGCGCAAGATCTACCAGCCCGATCACTGAAGGCGGGACCCCAGACCCCAGGATACCCTGGCCCCGATTGATATTTTTTTGGAGCTGAAAATGAAGATCCTCGTCCCCGTCAAGCGCGTGGTGGACTACAACGTCAAGGTGCGGGTCAAGGCCGACGGTACTGGCGTGGACATCGCCAACGTCAAGATGAGCATGAACCCGTTCGACGAGATCGCGATCGAGGAAGCCGTGCGCCTGAAGGAAAAGGGCGCCGCGACCGAAGTGATCGCCGTCTCCTGCGGCGTGAGCCAGTGCCAGGAAACCCTGCGCACCGCGCTGGCGATCGGTGCTGACCGGGCGATTCATGTCGAGACCGACGCCGAGCTGCAGCCGCTGGCCGTCGCCAAGCTGCTGGCCGCGCT
>NZ_PVLR01000025.1 GCF_002980625.1 Malikia spinosa
GCAGAGCGGCAACCCGGACGGCTACCGCTGAGCCACGCAAGAGCTTCCATGCGCCAGCGGCACCAGTAAACTCGGGGCACCGTCGGCGCCACGGGCGCTGCCACCCGATACCTACCGAAAGCCCCCACATTGTTTGCATTGTTCGATGAAGCCGGCAAGTTCATGACCGGCCGCGTGATGTCCGAGGCCGAAAGCTCGCTCCAGATCGAGCTCGACAGCGGCAAGCGCGTCAAGGTCAAGTCCGCCAACCTGCTGCTCAAGTTCGAGAAGCCGGCACCGGCCGTGCTGATGAGCAGCGCGCTGGCGCTGAGCGAGCAGATCGAGCTCGACCTGGCCTGGGAGTTCGCGTCCGAGCAGGAGTTCGGCTTTGCCGACCTGGCCGCCGACTATTTCCAGGACCCGCCGACGACCGAGCAACAGGTCGCCGCCCTGTTGCGCCTGAGCGAGGCGCCGCACTATTTCCGCCGCGCCGGCAAAGGCCGCTACAAGAAGGCAGCGGCCGAGGTGTTGCAGCTGGCGCTGGCCGCGATCGAGAAGAAAAAGGCCGTGCAGGCCCAGATCGAGGCCTGGACCGCCGAGCTGGCCGAGGGCAGCTGCCCGCAGCCGGTGCGCGACCAGCTCTACAAGATCCTGTTCAAGCCCGACAAGAACGCGCCCGAGTACAAGGCGGTCGCCCATGCCGCGCACCAGACCCATCTGCCGCCGCTGACGCTGCTGCAGAATGCTGGCGCGATCCAGAACGCCTACCAGTTCCACTGGCAGCGCTTCCTGTTCGAGCATTTCCCCAAGGGCACGGGCTTCCCGGCGCTGGAAGCGAAGGCAATCGGCGACAAGCTGCCGCTGGCCGAGGTGCAGGCGTTCTCGATCGACGATTCGAGCACGACCGAGATCGACGATGCGCTGTCGGTGCAGGGCGTTGGCAGCGGCACCGTCACCATCGGCATCCATATCGCGGCACCGGGCCTGGTGATCCAGCCCGACGACGCGATCGACAAGGTCGCGCGCAACCGCCTGTCGACGGTCTACATGCCGGGCCACAAGATCACCATGCTGCCCGACGCGGTGGTGCAGACCTACACGCTCGAATCCGGCGGCAACCGGCCGGCGCTGTCGCTCTATCTGACGCTGGACGAGGCCGAGCTGACCGTGCAGGCCAGCGAAACCCGGCTCGAGCTGGTACCGATCGCGCACAACCTGCGCCACGACCAGCTCGACCGCGCGATCACCGCCGACTGGCTGGAAAACCCGGCCGCACCGGCCGGCGCCGAACTGTCGGATGAGATCGCCGCGCTGCGCCCCGAGCTGTCGTTGCTGTTCCGTCTGGCCAAGGTCTGCAAGGCACGGCGCGAGGTCGTGCGCGGCAAGCCCGAGAACTTCACCCGCCCCGACTACACCTTCAAGCTCGAAGGCGTGGCGGGCGACGAGCCACATGGCGACGAGACCGTCATCATCGGGACCCGCTCGCGCGGCGCGCCGCTGGACCTGATGGTGGCCGAGGCCATGATCCTGGCCAACAGCACCTGGGGCCAATGGCTGGCCGAATGCGGCGTGCCCGGCATCTACCGCAGCCAGGCCAGCCTGGCGCCGGGCGTCAAGGTGCGCATGGGCGCCCGGGCGCTGCCGCATGCCGGCATCGGCGTGCCGGCCTATGCCTGGAGCACCTCGCCGCTGCGCCGCTACACCGACCTGGTCAACCAGTGGCAGATCATCGCCTGCGTGCGCCATGGCAAGACCGCCGCGCTGGCCGCGCCGTTCCGGCCCAAGGACGCGCAGCTGTTCGCGGTCATCAGCGCCTTCGATGCTGCCTACGGTGCCTACAACCAGTTCCAGAACGGCATGGAGCGCTACTGGACGCTGCATTACCTGCAGCAGCACGGCATCACCGAGCTGACCGCGAGCGTGATCAAGGACGGCCTGGTGCGCGCCGACGACTTGCCGCTGGTGCTGGCCGTAATGGGCGCCGAGGGCCTGCCGCGCGGCGCCCAGGTTCGGGTGCGCCTGGGCCGGATCGACGACATCTCGCTCGAGGTCGGCGGCACCGTGATCGAGCGTCTCGAAGCGCCGGCGCTGTCCGAGGAGGCACTGGCCGAGGAAGCCGAGGACGACACCGAACTGGCCGCGCCGATCGCGATCCAGATGGATCTGGGCGAGGGCGAGGAGGACGGAGCGGCTGGCGCTGCACCGGCCAGCCCCGCCAGCCCCGCCGCGCCCGAGCCGGACGCGCAGTAAGGCGGCGCGATGGCTCTGCTGCGGCGCTGGCTGCTCTGGCTGCTTGCGGCCTTCGTCGCGCTGCAGCTGTTCTTCGTCGGCCGGATCGCGCTGATGGCGGTGATCGATCCACAGAGCACGGCCTTCCAGCGCTCGGAGGCCTGGCGGCTCGCGGGCTCGGGCCAGTGGCGCTGGTCGCAGCAATGGCGCAATTACGAGCAGATCTCGCCCCAGCTCAAGCGGGCCGTGATCGCGTCCGAGGACGGTGGCTTCACCGCGCACGAGGGCGTGGACTGGGACGCACTCGAATCGGCCTGGCTCAAGAACGAAAAGCTGGCCCAGCAAGCCGAACGCCGGGCGGCACAGGCCGCTGATCCCGCCAAGGTCAAGCCGGCCAAGGTGATCGGCGGCTCGACCATCACCCAGCAGCTGGCCAAGAACCTGCTGCTGTCGGGTGAGCGCAGCCTGCTGCGCAAGGGCCAGGAGCTGGTGCTGGCGCTGGCGCTCGAGGCCTGCCTGGACAAGCGCCGCATCCTCGAGATCTACCTCAACAGCGTCGAATGGGGTGAAGGCGTGTTCGGCGCCGAGGCCGCTGCGCGGCGCTATTTCGGCAAGCCGGCCAGCCAGCTCAATGGCTGGGAGGCAGCCAGGCTGGCGGTCATGCTGCCGGCGCCCAAGCGCTACGAGAAGCGGCCCAACTCGGCCTATCTGACCGGGCGCGCCGCGACGATCAGCGCGCGCATGGGCTCGGTCGCCGTGCCCTGATCGGCAGCGGTCGCTGCGCCGCCAAGCACCGATAAACGCTGACAAGCACTGACAATAGGCGCATGAGAATCCTAGGAATCGACCCCGGCCTGCAGGCCACGGGCTTTGGCGTGATCGACGTCGATGGCCCCCGCATGGACTATGTGGCCAGCGGCACCATCAGGACCAGTCCTGGCGAAGGTGCGCTGCTGCCCGAGCGGCTCAAGATCATCTTCGACGGCATCAGCGAGGTGGTGCAGCGCTACCAGCCCACGGTCGCGGCCTGCGAGATCGTGTTCGTCAACGTCAACCCGCAAGCGACGCTGATCCTGGGCCAGGCGCGCGGCTGCTGCCTGACCGCGCTGGTGGCCAACGGCCTGCCGGTGGCCGAGTACACCGCGCTGCAGCTGAAGAAAGCCGTGACCGGTCACGGCAAGGCAGCCAAGGAGCAGGTGCAGGAGATGGTGCGCCGTCTGCTCGAGCTGCCCGGCCTGCCGGGCAAGGACGCGGCCGACGCACTGGGCCTGTGCATCACGCACGCCCAGGTGGCGCGCACCCTCGGCGCCATCCGCCAGGTCGGCAAGCTGCAGGCGCGCACGCACGCGGCCTACAAGGACGGGCGCATCTACTGACCCGGCAACGCGTCTACCAGGACATGGCCAGCTGCGCGAAGCCCTTGGGCGCCTGGCTGTCCTTGTCGAAGCTCACGATCTCGTAGCTGTCGGGCTGGGCCAGCAGCGCGCGCAGCAGCTGGTTGTTCATGGCATGGCCGCTGCGGTAGGCGCTGTAGGCCGCCAGCAAGGGCTTGCCGACGATGTAGAGGTCGCCCATCGCATCGAGGATCTTGTGCTTGGCGAACTCGTCCTGGTAGCGCAGGCCGTCGGCGTTGAGCACCTTGTAGTCGTCAAGCACGATCGCGTTGTCGAGCCCGCCGCCGAGCGCCAGGCCGTGCGAGCGCATCATCTCGACATCGCGCGTGAAGCCGAAGGTGCGCGCGCGCGCGATCTCGCGCGAATACTGGCCGCTGCCGAGGTCGAACTCGACCGCCTGCCCGGTCGCGCTGACGGCCGGATGGTCGAACTCGATCTGGAAGCTGAGCTTGAAGCCGTGATAGGGCTCGAGCCGGGCCCATTTGAGGCTGCGGCCCTCGCCCTCGCGCACCTCGACGGGCTTGAGCAGGCGGATGAAACGGCGCGGCGCGTCCTGCGCCACGCTGCCCGCGCTTTGCAGCAGGTAGACGAAGGAGGCGGCCGAACCGTCGAGGATCGGCACTTCCTCGGCCGTGATGTCGATCACGAGGTTGTCGATCCCGAGGCCGGCGCAGGCGCTCATGATGTGCTCGATCGTGTGCACCTTGGCCTTGCCGTGCGAGATGGTCGAGGCCAGCCGGGTGTCGGTCACCGAGGTCGCAGTGACCGGGATCTCGACCGGCTCGGCCAGGTCGACGCGGCGAAAAACGATGCCGGTATCGGGCGGCGCCGGGCGCAGTGTCAGCTCGACGCGCTGGCCGCTGTGCAGGCCAACACCGACGGCCTTGGTCAGGGTCTTGAGGGTACGTTGCGCGATCATGGGATCGATTTTAAGAGCCGGGGCAGTTTCCTGCCGACCGGCTCCCGCTTGACCTTGCAGGCGCAGCGCGCCTGGGCCGGCCGGGTCAAGCGCAGGGACTCAGCAGCCTCAGCCCTCCTCGCCCAGGAAGCCCCCGCTCTGCCGCGCCCACAGCCGCGCGTAGAGCCCGCCCCGCGCCAGCAGCTCGGCGTGACTGCCCTGCTCGGCGATGCGGCCCTGATCGAGCACGATCAGGCGGTCCATCGCCGCGATGGTGGACAGCCGGTGCGCGATCGCGACCACGGTCTTGCCTTCCATCAGCTGGTACAGGCTGGCCTGGATCGCGGCCTCGACCTCGGAGTCGAGCGCGCTGGTGGCCTCGTCGAGCAGCAGGATCGGTGCGTCCTTGACCATCACGCGCGCGATCGCGATGCGCTGGCGCTGGCCGCCCGAGAGCTTGACGCCGCGCTCGCCGACATGGGCGTCATAGCCGCGCCGGCCCTGGAGGTCGCTCAGGGTCTGGATGAACTCATGCGCCTCGGCCCGCTTGGCGGCCTCGATCATCGCCTCGTCGCCGGCGTCGGGCCGGCCGTAGAGGATGTTGTCGCGCACCGAGCGGTGCAGCAGCGAGGTGTCCTGCGTCACCATGCCGATATGCTCGCGCAGGCTGTTCTGCGCCACGCTGGCGATGTCCTGGCCGTCGACCAGGATGCGGCCGGTCTCGACATCGTAGAAGCGCAGCAGCAGGTTGATCAGGGTCGACTTGCCGGCGCCGGAGCGTCCGACCAGGCCGATCTTCTCGCCCGGCTTGATGGTCAGGTCGAGCCGGTCGATGACCCAGCGCGTCTGAGCGTCCGCCGCGGCCAGCTTGGACTGGCCGTAGGCAAAGCCCACGCCTTCGAAGCGGATCTCGCCGTGCGGCACCTGCAGCGGCGGCGCGTCGGGCTTGTCCAGCACCTGCTGCGGCTGCGCCAGCGTGTTGATGCCGTCCTGCACCGTGCCGACGTTCTCGAACAGGCCCGCCATCTCCCACATCACCCAGTGCGACATGCCGTTGAGGCGCAAGGCCATCGCTGTGGCCGCCGCTACCGCGCCGATGCCGACCTGGCCCTGGCTCCAAGACCAGAGCGCGACGCCGGTGGTGCTGAGGATCAGCCCCATGCTGAGCAGGTGGTTGACGACCTCGATGCCGCTGACGAGCCGCATCTGGGCGTGCACGGTATGCATGAACTCCTGCATCGCCGAGCGGGCGTAGGCGGCCTCGCGCCCGGCGTGCGAGAACAGCTTGACGGTCGCGATATTGGTGTAAGCGTCGGTGATGCGCCCGGTCATCAGCGCGCGCGCGCCAGCCTGCTCGCGCGAAACCCGGCCCAGCCGCGGCACGAACCAGCGCAGGCTCAGGGCATAGAGCAGCACCCAGCCCAGAAACGGCAGCAGCAGCCAGGCGTCCAGGCCGCCCAGCACCGCGGCCATGGTCACGAAATAGATCGTGACGAAGACCAGGATATCGGTCAGCGTCATGCAGGTGTCGCGCACCGCGAGCGCGGTCTGCATCACCTTGGCCGCGACCCGGCCAGCGAATTCGTCCTGATAGAAGGCCATGCTCTGGCCCAGCATCAGGCGGTGGAAGTTCCAGCGCAGCCGCATCGGGAAATTGCCCGCCAGCGTCTGGTGCTTGAGCAGGGTCTGCAAGGCGACCAGCAGCCCGCTGCCGAGCACGATGGCGCCCAGCAGCAGCAAGGCCGGGCCCTGCTCTTGCCACAGCCGTCCGGGCTCGGTCTGGCCCAGCCAGTCGACGACCCGGCCCAGCCAGGCGAACAGCAGCGCCTCGAAGGCACCGATCGCGGCCGTCAGCAGGGTCATGCCGAGCATGTAGGGCCGCAAGCCCCGGGTGCCTTCCCAGAGGAAGGCCGCGAAGCCGCGCGGCGGCGTGCGCGGCGCGGCAGTCGGGTAGGGGTCGATGCGCTGCTCGAAGCAGCGCCAGAGGGCCAGGCCCTGGTGGTCGCGTTCGCTCAAGACCTTAGTCAGCCTGGCGACGCAGGAAGGCCGGGATCTCGATGTCGTCCATGCCGCCCGCCGACAGCGCATCGACGCGCGAGGCGGCCGTGGTGCGGTCGGTCGGCTTGCGCCAGATGCTGGGCACGCCGAGATCGCCACCCGCCAGGCTGGCCGCGCCACCGAGGCCCGAATGGCCGCTGGGCTGGCGGAAGTCGGGCAGCACGAACGGGTCGGTGCCGGTGCGCACGCCGGGCTGGCTCTGGACCACGGTCAGCGGCTGGCGCTCGGCCTGGCGGTTCAGACCGGTCGCGACCACGGTGACACGGATCGCGTCGCCGAGCGACTCGTCGTAGGCGGTACCGTAGATCACATGGGCGTCGGGCGAGGCGAAGGCGCGGATGGTGTTCATCGCGACCTTGGATTCGGCCAGCTTGAGCGAGCCCTTGCCGGCGCTGATCAGCACCAGCACGCCCTTGGCGCCGCGCATGTCAACGCCTTCGAGCAGCGGACAGGCAACGGCCTGCTCGGCCGCGATGCGGGCGCGGTCCGGACCGCTGGCGACCGCGGTGCCCATCATGGCCTTGCCGGGTTCGCCCATCACGGTGCGCACGTCCTCGAAGTCGACGTTGACCATGGCCTCGACGTTGATGATCTCGGCGATGCCGCCGACGGCGTTCTTCAGCACGTCGTTAGCCTCGGCGAAGGCCTCGTCCTGGCTGATGTCGTCACCCATGACCTCGAGCAGCTTGTCGTTGAGCACGACGATCAGCGAGTCGACATTGGCTTCGAGCTCGGCCAGGCCGGTCTCGGCGTTGTCGGTGCGACGCTTGCCTTCCCAGTCGAACGGCTTGGTCACGACGCCCACGGTCAGGATGCCCATCTCCTTGGCCAGCTTGGCGATCAGCGGTGCCGCACCAGTGCCGGTGCCGCCGCCCATGCCGGCGGTGATGAACAGCATGTGCGCGCCTTCGATCGCGGCGCGGATGTCGGACTCGGCCATCTCGGCGGCGATGCGGCCCTTCTCGGGCTTGCTGCCAGCGCCCAGGCCGGACTGGCCGAGCTGGATCACGCGGTGGGCGGCGGTCTTGTTGAGCGCCTGCGCGTCGGTGTTGGCGCAGATGAACTCGACGCCCTGCACCTGGCAGCGGATCATGTGATCGACCGCGTTGCTGCCACCACCACCCACACCGATCACCTTGATCTGGGTGCCCCGGTTGAACTCCTCGACTTCAATCATCTCGATGCTCATGTCAATACTCCTTAAATGCCGTTTGAACCTGAAACTAGAACCACCCAAAAAACACCCACCTGAGCGCCCGCTCAGAAGTTACCGACAAACCAATCCTTGATCCGACCCAGCGTGCCCTGGACCGAACCGGTCTTCTGCGCCACCTTGTGACCGCGCAAGCGATCGAGCCGGGCCTGCTCGAGCAGGCCCATGGCGGTAGCCGAGCGCGGCTGCGCGACCATGTCGCTGAGCGGGCCCGCGTACTGGGGCAGGCCGCGGCGCACCGGCTTGAGGAAGATGTCCTCGCCGAGCTCGACCATGCCCGGCATGACCGAGCTGCCGCCGGTCAGCACGATGCCGGACGACAGCAGTTCCTCGTGGCCCGACTCGCGGATCACCTGCTGCACCAGCGCGAAGATTTCCTCGACCCGCGGCTCGATCACGCCCGACAGCGCCTGGCGGCTCAGCATGCGCGGCGCGCGGTCGCCCAGGCCGGGTACCTCGACCCGCTGCTCGGGGTCGGCCAGCAGCTGCTTGGCGCAGCCATGCTCGACCTTGATCTCCTCGGCGTCCTTGGTCGGCGTGCGCAGCGCCATCGCGATGTCGCTCGTGATCAGGTCGCCGGCGATCGGAATCACCGCGGTGTGGCGGATCGCGCCGCCCGAATAGATCGCGACATCGGTGGTGCCGGCGCCGATGTCGACCAGCGCGACGCCGAGTTCCTTCTCGTCCTCGGTCAGCACGGCGTGGCTGGACGCCAGCGGGTTGAGCATCAGCCGGTCAACCTCGAGGCCACAGCGGCGCACGCATTTCATGATGTTCTCGGCCGCGCTCTGGGCGCCTGTCACGATATGGACCCGAGCGTCGAGGCGGATGCCGCTCATGCCGATCGGCTCCTTGACCTCGTGGCCGTCGATGATGAACTCCTGCGGCTCGGCCAGCAGCAGGCGCTGGTCGTTCGGGATGTTGATCGCCTTGGCGGCCTCGACCACCCGCGTGACGTCGGCCGGCATGACCTCGCGGTCCTTGATCGGCACCATGCCGCTCGAGTTCATGCCGCGGATATGGCTGCCGGTGATGCCGGTGTAGACGCGCGCGATATGGCAGTCGGCCATCAGCTCGGCCTCTTTGAGCGCCTGCTGGATGCTGGCGACGGTGGCGTCGATGTTGACCACCACGCCGCGCTTGAGGCCGTTGCTCGGCGCGACGCCGAGCCCGGCCAGCTTGAGCTGTCCGTCGGACTGGACCTCGGCGACCAACGCCATGATCTTGGCGGTGCCGATGTCGAGTCCGACCACGATGTCTTTCTGTTCCTTGGCCATGTACTGTTGCCTCGATTACTTTTTGCGGACCCGGGCGGCGAGCGCCGCCGCGGCCTTGTCGTCGGTGACCGTCTGGACGCCGCGCATGCGCACGGCATATCCGTCGGGATAGCGCAGGTCGGCGGCCTCCAGGGCACGGCCGCCGTAGCGCGTTGTCAATTCGGGAATTGTCGAGCTGAAACGCTCGGTACGCGCCAGCAATTCGGCCGCGCTGCCGCGACCGAGCTCGATCAGCGCGCCGCCGGCCAGCCGGGCCTGCCAATGGCCGCTGGCACCGAGCTCAAGCTGGCTCAGCGGCTGGCCGAGCGGTTGCAGCACCGGCTGCAGCTGGCGGTAGAGCGCATAGACCCGGTCCGAGCCGCCCTCGGGGCCGATCAGCTCGGGCCAGGCTTGCGACTGCTGCTCATCGGGGTCGGGATCGGCTTCGAACACCGCACCCTGGCGGTTGACCAGCTTGCCGCCGCCGACCTCGCCCCACCAGGCGACCGCCTCATGCTCCTGCAGCGTCACATGCAGGCGGTTCGGGAATTCGCGCCGCACCACGGCCTGGCGCACCCAGGGCAGGGTCTCGAACAGGCGCTTGACCTCCTGCAGGTCCAGCGTCAGGAAGCTGCCGCGCAATTGCGGCGCCAGGTAGGCGCGCACGCTTTCCTCGCTCTGGTGCTCGACCTCGCCGTCGACGACGATGCGGCCCAGCGACCAGGACGGGTGATGCGCCACCCACCAGACCGCCGTGCCGAGCGCGGCCAGCGCCACGCTCAGGAACAGGGCGCTGGCCAGCCCGTTCATGATGCGGACGTCAAACGGCAGGGCAGGACGGCTTGCCATCTCAGTCTCCGGCGTGAGCGGGCAGCGGGTTGTCGAGGCTGGCCGAGGCCAGCAGCTGCAGGCAGAGCTGTTCGTAGCTCATGCCGGTCGCGCGCGCCGACATCGGCACCAGCGAGTGGCTGGTCATGCCGGGCGAGGTGTTGATCTCGAGCAGATAGGGCTGGCGCGTGCGGGCGTCGATCATGACGTCGGCACGGGCCCAGCCGCGGCAGCCCAGGGTGCGGAAGGCCTTCAGCACCAGCGCCTGGATCACGGCTTCCTCGCCCGCGGGCAGGTCGCAGGGCACGATGTAATGGGTGTCGTCGGTGAAGTACTTGTGCTCGTAGTCGTAGTTGCCGTCGGGCGCGACGATGTGGATCACCGGCAAGGCGAGCGCCTGCGCGCCGGTGCCCAGCACCGGGCAGGTGACCTCGTCACCGGCGACGAACTGCTCGCACAGCACCTCGGGGTCGTGGCGCGCGGCCAGCGCATAGGCCTGCGCGCATTGCGCCGCATCGGTGACCTTGGTCAGGCCCAGGCTCGAGCCCTCGCGCGCGGGCTTGACGATCATCGGCGCACCGAGCTCGGCCAGCGCCGCGATCGTCTGCTCGACGCTGTCGACCTGGCGCCAGGCCGGCGTCGACAGGCCCTCGGCCAGCCAGATGCGCTTGGTCATGATCTTGTCCATCGCGACGCTGGACGCCAGCACGCCGGAGCCGGTGTAGGGAATGCCCATCAGCTCGAGCGCGCCCTGCACCGTGCCGTCCTCGCCGAAGCGGCCATGCAGGTTGATGAAGGCACGATCGAAGCCTTCGCGCTTCAAGTCACCGAGGTCGCGCTGCGCCGGGTCGAAGGCCTGCGCGTCGACGCCCTGGGCCAGCAGCGCGGCCAGCACGCCCTGGCCCGACATCAGCGAGACCGCGCGCTCGGCCGAATGGCCGCCCATCAGCACCGCGACCTTGCCCATCGCCTGGGGATCGACTGGAACCATCGCGCTCATGCTGCCACCTCTTTCACACCTGCGGTCGCGGCGGCCAGCGCCACCACCTGGGCCGGCACCGCGCCGATCGTGCCCGCGCCCATGCAGAGCACGACATCGCCGTCGCGCGCGTTGTCGAGCACGGCCTGCGCCATGTCGGCAATCTGGTCGACGAACACCGGTTCCACCTTGCCCGCCACGCGCAGCGCGCGCGCCAGGGCACGGCCGTCGGCGGCTACCACCGGCGCCTCGCCGGCGGCGTAGACCTCGGCCAGCAGCACCGCATCGGCCTGGCCGATCACCTTGACGAAATCCTCGAAGCAGTCGCGCGTGCGGCTGTAGCGGTGCGGCTGGAAGGCCAGCACCAGGCGCCGGCCCGGGAAGGCACCGCGCGCGGCGGCCAGCGTCGCGGCCATCTCGACCGGATGGTGGCCGTAGTCATCGACCACAGTCGCCTGGCCGCCCGTGGGCAGCGCGACCTCGCCGTAGCGCTGGAAGCGCCGGCCCACGCCCTTGAACTGGGCCAGCGCCTCGAGCAGCGCTGCGTCGGGCACGCCGAGCTCGACCGCCACCGCGATCGCAGCCAGCGCATTGAGCACGTTGTGATGGCCCGGCAGGTTCAGCACCACCTCGAGCTCGGGCAGCTCGATGCCGTTGCGGCGCTGGACGCGGAAATGCATCTGGCCATCGACCGCGCGGATGTCGAGCGCGCGCACCTGCGCGTCCTCGGCGGTGCCGTAGCTGGTGATCGGGCGCTCGATGCGCGGCAGCAGCTCGCGGATGACCGGGTCGTCGATGCAGACCACGGCGGCGCCGTAGAAGGGCATGTGGTGCAGGAACTCGACGAAGGCGTCCTTGAGCCGGCCGAAGTCATGGCCATAGGTCTCCATGTGGTCGGCGTCGATATTGGTGACGACCGCCAGCACCGGCAGCAGCTTGAGGAAGGAGGCATCGGACTCGTCGGCCTCGACCACGATGTAGTCGCCCGAACCGAGGCGGGCATTGGCGCCGGCGCTGTTGAGCTTGCCGCCGATCACGAAGGTCGGATCGAGGTCGGCAGCCGCCAGCACGCTCGCGACCAGGCTGGTGGTGGTGGTCTTGCCATGGGTGCCGGCGATCGCGACGCCCTTCTTCATTCGCATCAGTTCGGCCAGCATGACGGCGCGCGGCACCACCGGGATCAGCTTGGCGCGGGCGGCCAGCACCTCGGGGTTGTCGGCCTTGACGGCGGTCGAGGTCACGATGCAATCGGCACCCTCGATGTAGGCGGCGTCGTGGCCCTGGTGCACGCGGGCCCCGAGCTCGATCAGGCGGCGCGTGACGGCGCTGTCGCCGAGGTCGCTGCCCGAGATGCGATAGCCCAGGTTCAGCAGCACTTCGGCGATGCCGCTCATGCCGGCGCCGCCGATGCCGACGAAATGGATATGCCGGATGGCATGTTTCATGTTCAGGTTCTCTCTTTCTGTTCCAGCAGGCGCTCGCAGGCAGCAACCATGGCCTCGACCGCATCGGTCTGGCGCAGGGCATGGGCCTTTTCGGCGCGGGCCAGCAGTTCGGTCCGGTCCAGGCCTTGCAGCAGGCCGGCCAGCCGTTCGGGGGTAAGTTCGGTCTGCGGCAGCAGCCAGCCCGCGCCGGCATCGACCAGGAAGCGGGCGTTGTGGGTCTGGTGGTCGTCGACCGCGTGCGGGAAAGGCACGAACACCGCTGCCGCGCCGATGGCGGCAAGTTCGGTCACGGTGCTGGCGCCGGCACGCGCGATCACGAGATCGGCGTCGGCAAACGCCTGCGCCGTGTCGCGGATGAAGGGGGTCAGCGTCGCCTGTACATCGGCCTCGGCATAGGCGGCGCGCAGCGCCTCGATCTGCTTGTCGCCGCCCTGGTGGGTCACGATCGGGCGCTGCTCAAGCGGGATCAGTGCCAGCGCGCGCGGCAACACCTGGTTGAGCGCCTGCGCGCCCAGGCTGCCGCCGACCACCAGCAGGCGCAGCGGACCGCTGCGACCGGCAAAGCGCGCCGCCGGTGCCGGCTGCTGCAGGAATTCGGCCCGCAAGGGGTTGCCGACCCACTCGCCGCCCGGCAGCGCATTGGGGTAGGCGCTGAAGCTGCGTTCGGCCAGCTTGGCCAGCCAGCGGTTCGACAGGCCGGCAATCGAGTTCTGCTCGTGCAGCAGGATGGGTACGCCGGCCAGCCGGGCTGCCAGGCCGCCCGGCACGGTGATGTAGCCGCCCAGGCCCAGCACGACATCGGGCTGGACCCGCTTGACGGCGCCCCGGGCCTGCCAGAGCGCACGGCTCAGCCGCAACGGCAAAGCGAGAAGCGTCTTGAGGCCCTTGCCGCGCACGCCGCCGAACTCGACCGGCTCGAAGGCGAAGCCACGCGGCGGCACCAGCCGGTCTTCCATGCTGCCCGGCACGCCGAGCCAGTGCACGCGCCAGCCGCGCGCACGCAGTGCCTCAGCCACGGCCAGGCCGGGAAAGATATGGCCGCCGGTGCCACCGGCCATCACGAGGGCGCAGGGCTGATGACTCATACCCGGCCTCCGTGCATGAGTTGCCTATTCTCGTGGTCGACGCGCAGCACGACCGCCAGCGCGACCAGGTTCATCAGGATCGCCGAGCCGCCATAGCTCATCAGCGGCAGCGTCAGGCCCTTGGTCGGCAGCGCCCCCAGGCAGACGCCGATGTTGATCAGCGCCTGGAAGCCCATCCACAGGCCCACGCCCTGTGCCACCAGACCGGCAAACA
Source organism: Malikia spinosa (assembly GCF_002980625.1). Lineage (GTDB taxonomy): Bacteria > Pseudomonadota > Gammaproteobacteria > Burkholderiales > Burkholderiaceae_C > Malikia > Malikia spinosa. The sequence continues at coordinate 13,579 of NZ_PVLR01000025.1, forward strand.
GCTGGTCGAGCGCGATCGCCTGGCGCCCGATCTGCATGATGCGGCGCGTGAGCCAGAAGAAGGTCAGGACCAGCGCCAGCACGCCGACCAGGCCGAACTCCTCGCCGATCACGGCCAGCAGGAAATCGGTATGGCCCTCGGGCAGCCAGTGCAGCTTCTCGACGCTCGAGCCGAGTCCGACGCCGAAGATCTCGCCGCGGCCGATCGCGATCAGCGAATGCGACAGCTGGTAGCCCTTGCCGAGCGCATGGTCCTCGCTGAAGGGATCGAGGTAGGCAAAGACGCGGGCGCGACGCCAGGGCGAAGTCGCAATCATCACCACGAAGGCCGACATCAGCAGGCCGACGATCAGCAGCATCATGCGCATCGTGACGCCACCCAGGAACAGGATGCCCATCGCGATCACGGCCACCACCATGAAGGCGCCCATGTCGGGTTCGGCCAGCAGCAGCGCAGCCAGCAGGATCACGGCCGAGCCCATCGGCAGGATGGCGCGCATGAAGCTTTCCTTGACCGCGATCTTGCGCACCATGTAGCCGGCCGCGTAGAGCACGGTCGCGAACTTGGCCAGCTCGGAGGGCTGGAAGTTCATGATGCCGAGCGCGATCCAGCGCCGCGCGCCATTGACGCCCTTGCCGATGAAGGGCACCAGCACCAGCGCCAGCAGCAGCAGTGCGAGCAGGAACAGTCGGGGCGCCCATTGCTCCCAGCTGCTCATGGGGACCTGGAACGCGAGCAGCGCCATCATGGCGCCGATCAGGATCGCGAAGCCATGGCGCAGCACGAAATGGCTGGCCATGTAGTTGCCAAAGCGTGGGTTGTCGGGCAAGGCGATCGAGGCCGAGTAGACCATCACCAGCCCGAAGCACAGCAGGCCGACCATGGCCCAGAACAGTTGCAGGTCGAAGCCCAACTTGGGCACCCACTGGTCGGTGCGGCCGCGCGCGTAGTCGCGGCTCGACAGGTGGATCGGGAGGTCGCCCGGCACGGACGCGCTGGCATCCTGGCGGCCGAGCAGGCTGGAGAGGCCAGCAGCAAGGCGCTTCATGCTGGCGTCCCCCCTGCTTGCTGCAGTTCCTGCACCGCCTCGACGAAGACCTGCGCGCGCTGCGCGTAGTCCTTGAACATGTCGAGGCTGGCGCAGGCCGGCGACAGCAGCACGGCGTCACCAGGCCGGGCCTGGCGCGCACACCACTGGACCGCCTCGGGCAGCGTGGCCGCGTCGTGCAGCGGCACGCCGCTGCTGGCCAGTGCGGCGCGGATCGCGGGCGCATCGCGGCCGATCAGCGCGACCGCACGCGCATGGCGCGCCACCGGACTGGCCAGCGGGCCGAAGTCCTGGCCCTTGCCCTCGCCGCCCAGGATCACGACCAGCTGGCGCTCCGGCCCCAGGCCGTTGATCGCGGCCAGGGTGGCGCCGACGTTGGTGCCCTTGCTGTCATCGATGTATTCGACCTCGTCGACGATCGCGACCGGCTCGACCCGGTGCGGCTCGCCACGGTATTCGCGCAGGCCGTGCAGCATCGGTGCCAGCGGTGCGCCGGCCGCCGTGGCCAGCGCCAGCGCGGCCAGGGCATTGCTGGCGTTATGGCGGCCCCGGATGCGCAGCGCCTCGGCCGGCATCAGGCGCTGCAGATAAACGGCCTCTTCATCCGATCCGTTGCGGCCCTTGCGCACGCTGTCGTCTTGCGGCTGGGCCCGCACCAGCCAGCTCATGCCGTTGACCGCCTCCAGGCCCCAGTCACCGGCGCGGCGCGGCGCGTCGATGCCAAAGGTCTGGTGGGCGCGCGCCGGCAGCGTCTTGCTGCGCCGGCCTTCCTGCACGGTCTGCGGCTGCGGCTGCCAGCCCATCACGGTCGCGTCGTCGCGGTTCAGCAGCATCAGTGCCTGCTGGCCGAAGATGCGCGCCTTGGCCTCGGCATAGGCGGCCATGCCGCCATGCCAGTCGAGGTGATCCTGCGTGACGTTGAGCACGGTGGCGGCGGTCGGCTCGAAGCCCTGCACGCCGTCGAGCTGGAAGCTCGACAGCTCGAGCACCCAGGCCTCGGGCAGCTCGCCGGAGTCAAGACCGGCCTGCAGCGTATCGAGCAGGGTCGGACCGATGTTGCCGGCCACCGCGACCTTGACACCAGCCCATTCAAGCAGATGCGCGGTCAGCGCGGTGGTGGTGGTCTTGCCGTTGGTGCCGGTGATCGCCAGCACCTTGGGCTGATAGGGTTCGGACGGTGCCACCACTGGCTCGGCCAGCGTCGCCAGCGCCTGGGCGAACAGTCCGAGCTCACCCACCACCGGCACGCCAACCGCCTGCGCGGCCTGCGCCAGGCCGCTCAGCTGCGCCGGCGCGATGCCGGGGCTGCGGCAGACCATGGCCCAGGGCCGAGCCGCGAACAGCTCGGCGTCGAAGGCGGACTGGACCAGGGTCGCATCCGGCAGCTCGGCCGCCAGCAGGGCAGCCTGCGGCGGCGCGGCGCGGGTGTCGGCGACCGTGACGCGGGCACCGGCCTTGGCGCACCAGCGCGCCATCGCCAGCCCGGAGGCACCCAGGCCCAGCACGAGCAGATCACGACCTTGCAGCAGGGGCAGGAAACTCACCATCTCGGGCCTCAACGCAACTTCAGGGTGGACAGGCCAAGCAGGCACAGCAGCATCGTGATGATCCAGAAACGCACCACGACCTGGGTCTCGCGCCAGCCGGATTTCTCGAAATGATGGTGCAGCGGCGCCATCTTGAGGATGCGCCGGCCCTCGCCGTATTTCTTCTTGGTGTACTTGAACCAGGACACCTGCAGCATGACCGACAGCGCCTCGGCAACGAAGACGCCGCCCATGATCGCCAGCACGATCTCCTGGCGCACGATGACCGCGATGGTGCCGAGCGCACCGCCGAGCGCGAGCGCGCCGACATCGCCCATGAAGACCTGGGCCGGATAGGCGTTGAACCAGAGGAAGGCCAGGCCGGCACCGCCCATGGCGGCACAGAAGATCAGCAGCTCGCCCGCGCCCGGGATGTAGGGCAGCAGCAGGTACCTGGAAAACACCGAGTTGCCGGTGAAGTAGGCAAACAGGCCCAGCACCGCGCCCACCATCACCACCGGCATGATGGCCAGGCCGTCGAGGCCGTCGGTCAGGTTGACCGCATTGCTCGAACCGACGATCACGAGGTAGGTCATGACGACGAAGCCCAGCATGCCGAGCGGATAGGCGACTTCCTTGAAGAAGGGCACCATCAGGCCGGTCTGGGTCGGGAACTCCATCGTGAAGCCGGACTGGGCCCAGCGCATGAAGAACTCGATCATGCCGGTGCCGCTGCGACCCGAGATCGCGAACAGCAGGTAACAGGCCGCGAACAGGCCGATCAGCGACATCCAGGCGTATTTCTCGCGCGAGCGCATGCCCTCGGGGTCCTTGTTGACCACCTTGCGCCAGTCGTCGGCCCAGCCGATCGCGCCGAAGCCGAGCGTTACGATCAGCACCACCCAGACGAAGCGGTTGCTCCAGTCGAACCAGAGCAGGGTCGAGAACGCGATCGCGAACAGGATCAGCACCCCACCCATGGTCGGCGTGCCGCTCTTGACCAGATGCGACTCCATCGCGTAACCGCGCACCGGCTGGCCGATCTTGAGCGCGGTCAGCCGGCGGATGAACCAGGGACCGGCGATCACGCCGACCAGCAGCGCGGTCATGGCCGCCATCACGGCGCGGAAAGTCAGGTACTGGAACACCCGCAGAAAACCGAACTCGGGACCCAGGCCCTGCATCCATTGCGCCAGACTAGGCAGCATGGCTTACTCCTTCTTGTTGTGGCAGCGCCTGCAGCGACTGCACCAGCCGCTCCATGCGCATGAAGCGCGAGCCCTTGACCAGCACCGACCCCATGGCAGGGGCCTGTGCCAGCGCGTCGGACTGCAGCGCCTCGAAATCCTTGAAAAACCTCAGCCGGCCGTTCGATCCGGCCAGCAGCGGCGCCGCCGCCTGCTCCATCCAGTCGCCGCTCACCAGCACCTGGTCCAGACCGAGCGTCAGCGCGTGGCGCAGCACCTCGTCGTGGAAGGCCAATCCTTGCTCGCCGACCTCGCCCATGTCGCCCAGCGCCAGCAGGCGCGGGCCCGGCAGCTCGGCCAGCACCTCGATCGCGGCGCGGACCGAATCGGGGTTGGCGTTGTAGCTGTCGTCGACCAGGGTCAGGCCATGACCTGCCAGCTGGAGCTGGTAGGCACGCGAGCGGCCCTGGACCGGAACGAATTCGGCCAAGCCACGCGCGATCGCGTCCAGCGTCACGCCGGCGGCCAGCGCGCAAGCCGTCGCCGCCAGGGCGTTGCCCACGTTGTGGCGACCCGCGATCTGCAGCTGGGTCTCGAAGTCGCCGGCCGGCGTGCGCGCACGCAGGCGCCAGGCACCATCGGCCCAGTCGGCCTCGCCGCTGACATCGGCGCCCGCGTCGCCAAAGGTCAGCACGCGCCGCTGGCCCGCGAGCTCGCGCCACAGCGGCGTGAACTCGTCAGCGGCCGGGAACACCGCCACGCCATCGGCCGGCAGCGCCGCGAAACATTCCGCGTTCTCGCGCGCCACCGCCTCGACCGTCGCCATGAACTCCTGGTGCTCGCGCTGCGCGTTGTTGACCAGCGCGACGGTCGGCTGCGCGATGCGGGCCAGGCCGGCGATCTCGCCCGGATGGTTCATGCCAAGCTCGACCACGGCCAGCTGGTGCGCTGCGTCCAGGCGCAGCACGGTCAACGGCACGCCGATGTCGTTGTTGAAATTGCCCCGGGTCGCCAGCGCGGCCTCGCCGACGGCAGCGCGCAGGATGGACGCGATCATCTGCGTCACCGTGGTCTTGCCGTTGCTGCCGGTGACGGCGATCAAGGGCAGCGTGAACTGGGCGCGCCAGCGCTGGGCCAGCTCGCCGAGCGCGGCCCGGCTGTCGGCGACCTCGACGCCGGGCAGGCCAGCCGCTTCCAGGCCACGCTCGGCCAGCGCGGCAACCGCACCGTCAGCGCGCGCCTGCGCCAGGTAGTCGTTGGCGTCGAAGCGATCGCCGCGCAGCGCAACGAACAGGTCGCCGGGCTGCAGGCTGCGGCTGTCACTGTGCACGCGTGCGATGTCGAGTGCCGCGGGCGTGCCGACGACGCGCGCGCCATCGAGCTCGGGCAACAGCTGGGCCAGGGTCTTCATGGCTGCTCCTTGGTCTGGCGCAAGCGCCAGGCCTGCAGCGCCAGCCGGCCCTGCTCCAGATCGGAAAACGGCAGTTTCACGCCGGCAATCTCCTGATAGTCCTCATGTCCCTTGCCGGCCAGCAGCAGCACGTCGCGCGGGCCGGCCTGCGCGACCGCGTGCGCAATGGCACGAGCGCGGTCGGGCTCGACCTCGACCGTTGCGGGGTCCAGCAGGCCGACACGCATCTGGGCCAGGATCAGCAACGGGTCTTCCGCGCGCGGGTTGTCGCTGGTCAGCAGCAGGCGGTCGGATTCGCGCTCGGCCGCGGCCGCCATCAGCGGGCGCTTGCCGGCGTCGCGGTTGCCACCGCAGCCGACCAGGCAGCACAGGCGGCCGCCGCGCTTGTCGGCCAGCGGACGCAGCGCCTGCAGCGCCTTCTCGAGCGCATCGGGCGTGTGGCAATAGTCGACCAGCACCAAGGGCTGGTCGGCCTGCTCGGCGCCCCAGGCCGACTGCATGCGGCCCGGCACCGGGCTCAGCGCAGCGACCACAGCGACCGCGCGCTCGAGCGCATGGCCCTGCGCGCGCGCCACGGCCAGCGCGCTCAGCAGGTTGTAGAGGTTGTATTCGCCGACCAGCGGAACGCTGATCTGCTGCGGCGCGCTGATCTGGCCATCGGCCAGGCGCTCGACCAGCTCGAAGCGCAGGCCGGTCTCGGTCAAGGCCCAGCCGGTCACGCGCAGCCGCGCCTGCGGTGCATGCACCGCGATGGTCCACAAGTCGAGCGCACCAGCATCGGCGCGCGGCTGCAACTCAGACGCCAGCAAGGCGCCGTGGGGGTCATCGAGATTGACCACCGCCGCCTGCAGACCGGGCCAGTCGAACAGCGCGCGCTTGGCGCGCCAGTAGGCGTCCATGCTGCCGTGGTAGTCCAGATGGTCCTGGGTCAGGTTGCTGAAGACGGCCGTGCGGATGCGGGTCGCCTCGAGCCGGCCTTCCTGCAGGCCGATCGACGAGGCCTCGACCACGGCAGCCTGGATGCCGGCATCGACCCAGCGCCGCAAGCCGGCCTGCCAGCTCACCGGGTCGGGCGTGGTGAGGCCAGTCGGCTCGAAATCCCGCCCCGGAACGCCCATGCCCAGCGTGCCCGCCAGCGCGGCGGGCTGGCCCAGCGCCGCCAGCCATTGCGCAATCCACCAGCCGGTCGAGGTCTTGCCATTGGTGCCGGTCAACGCGATCACATCGAGCGCCTGGCTCGGCTCGCCCTGGAACAGGCTGGCGATGGCGCCGGTGGCGGCCTTGAGGCCCTGGAAGGCGGCAATGCGCGGGTCCAGCGGCTGGCTCGGGTCGTTCAGGCCGAAGGCCTCGCAACCCGCACGCTCGACCAGGCAGGCGACTGCGCCAGCGGCCAGCGCGGCGGCGACATGGCGCCGGCCGTCCTGCGCCGCACCGGGCCAGGCCACGAAGGCATCGCCGGGCCGCACGCGCCGGCTGTCGCACTGCAGCGCGCGCGCGCCCTGCTCGCGCAGCCAGCGGCAGGCGGCGTCGGGCCGATCGAAAGTCGTGATCACAAGGATTCCTCCACCGCCTGCGCCACGATATGGGGCTTGACGCTCATGTCGGGCTGCTCGCCCAGGATGCGCAGCGCCTGCTGCACGGTCTCGCTGAACACCGGCGCCGCGACCAGGCCGCCATAGACCTGGCCGGCGCTGGGCTCGTCGAGCATGACCGCGCAGATGATGCGGGGGTGCTCGATCGGCGCCATGCCGGTGAACCAGGCGCGGTACTTGCCGGCGGCATAGCCCTTGCCGGCCTGCTTGCGCGCGGTGCCGGACTTGCCGCCGACCGAATAGCCGATGGTCTGGGCGCGCTGGCCGGTGCCGCCGGGGCCGGTCGCCATCGCCAGCATCTTGAGCACCTGGGCTGCCGTGCGCGGCGAGAACACCTGGACGCCGACGGCGGGCTCGGGCTTCTTGAGGATGGTGGCAGGGATGATCTGCCCCTCGTTGCTGAACACGGTGTAGGAGCGCGCCATCTGGAACAGGCTGGCCGACAGGCCGTAGCCATAGGACATCGTGGCCTGCTCGATCGGCCGCCAGGTCTTGTAGGGCCGCACGCGGCCGCCGACCACGCCGGGAAACTCGAGCTGCGGCTTCTGGCCGAAACCGGCGGCAGTGAAGACCTCCCACATCTCGCGCGGCTGCATCTGCATCGCGAGCTTGGTGGTGCCGACGTTGGACGACTTCTGGATCACGCCTTCGACCGTCAGCGTGCCGTAGTTGTGGGTGTCCGAGATGGTCGAACCGGTGATCGTGAGGCGCCCGGGCGCGGTCTGGACCAGGGTCTCGGGCTTGACACGGCCGGATTCGAGCGCGAGCCCGATCGTGAACGGCTTCATGGTCGAACCGGGCTCGAAGGTATCGGTCAGCGCGCGGTTGCGCAACTGCTCGCCGGTCAGGTTCTGGCGCTGGTTCGGGTTGTAGCTCGGGTAGTTGGCCAGGGCCAGCAGCTCGCCGGAACGGGCATCGAGCACCACCACGCTGCCGGCACGGGCCTTGTGCGCGATCACCTGGTCGCGCAGCTTCTGGTAGGCAAAATACTGGATCTTGCTGTCGATCGACAGCTGCAGGTCGCGGCCGTTCACGGGCGGAATCGCCTCGCGCGTGTCCTCGACCACCCGGCCCAGGCGATCCTTGATCACGCGCCGCGAACCGGCCTTGCCCGACAGGGCCTGGTTGAAGGCAAGCTCGATACCCTCCTGCCCGACATCCTCGACGTTGGTGAAGCCGACCACATGCGCCGCCGACTCGCCCTCGGGATAATGGCGCTTGTACTCCTCGCGCAGGTGCAGGCCCTTGATGCCGAGCGCCTTGACCTTGAGCGCCACCGGCTCATCGACCTGGCGCTGGATCCAGACGAAGTTCTTGCCGCCCTTGCTGATGCGTTGCTTGAACTCCGCCAGCGACAGCCCCAGCAGTTCGGCCACCTGGCCGAGCTTGGGATCATCGAGCTCGATGTCGGACGGCTCGACCCAGATGCTTTGCGCGACCACGCTGGTGGCCAGGATCACGCCGTTGCGGTCGAGCACCTGCCCGCGGCTGGCCGGCAACTCGAGCGTGCGCGCATAACGCACCTCGCCCTGGCGCAGGAAGAAGTCGTTGCCCAATACCTGCACATAGGCGGCACGGCCGGCCATGACGACAAAGCCGAGCGCCATCAGGCCGACGATGGCCTTGCTGCGGCCAGGCGGCGTCTTGCTGGCCAGCAGCGGACTGCTGCTGTAGGCAATGCTGCGACGACTCACGGCTGCCCCTTGACAGCCGCCACCGCTGCAGACTGCAGATACTCGGTCACGGCCGGGTTGGTCGGCCGCATGCGCAACTGGCCGGCGGCGAGCTGCTGCACCCGGACCGGCGCGGCCAGGGTGCGCTTCTGTGCCAGCAGCTGGTCGTAATCGGCCTCGAGCCGCGAGGCCTGCGACTGGGCCTTGCTCAGGGCCATGTAGACCCGGCGCGCTTCATAACGCACGTTCACCAAGCAAAAGGCGCTGACCAGCAGCGCCAGCAGCAAGGCCACGTTGAAACGAATCACGGCGCCTCCGCGTCAGTGCGCTCGGCCACGCGCATCACGGCGCTGCGCGCGCGCGGATTGGCGGCAACCTCGCGCTCGCCCGGCATGACGCGCTCGATGCTGCGCAGTGCCATCGGCTTCGGGGCAGCGAACGGGGCACGGCGGTCGTAGACCTCCTTCGAGTGCTGGGCGATGAACTGCTTGACGATGCGGTCCTCGAGCGAATGGAAGCTGATCACGACCAGCCGCCCGCCCGGACGCAGCACGCGCAGGCTCGCGCTCAGCGCTTGCTGCAGTTCTTCAAGTTCGGCATTGATGAAAATCCGAAGAGCCTGAAATGTGCGCGTTGCAGGGTCCTTGCCCGGCTCGCGGGTTTTGACCGCGCCAGCCACGACTTCGGCCAGCTCGGCGGTGGTTCGAAGCGGGCCCCGTTCCTGTCGGCGACGATCAATCGCCTTTGCAATCTGTTGAGCAAACCGTTCTTCGCCGTAGTCACGTATCACCTCCGCCATCTGGGGAATTTCGGCCTCGGCCAGCCAGTCAGCCACGCTCTCGCCCCGGCTGGGGTCCATGCGCATGTCCAGCGGCCCGTCGTGCCGGAAGGAAAAACCCCGTGCAGGGTCGTCGATCTGGGGCGAGCTGACCCCGAGATCCATCAGGATGCCGTCGGCACAGGCTGCCGGCAGCTCCGCCATGAACTTGAAGCCCTCATGGCGAATCGAAAAGCGCGGGTCGGCCAGCGCCAGTGCATCGGCCACGGCCACCGCCTGCGGGTCCTTGTCGAAACCGGTCAGGCGGCCCTCGGCCCCAAGCCGGGACAGGATCAGGCGCGAGTGACCACCGCGACCGAAGGTCGCATCGATGTAATGTCCATCCGGTCGAACCTCAAGCGAGTCGACCGCCTCGTCCAACAGGACGGTGCAATGTGAGAGCGGAGTTTGCACTGCCGTGCCTTCAGAAAGAGAAGTCCTTGAAGACGTCGGGCATCTCGCCCTTCATCGCCTCGGCTTCCTGGGCCGCATAAGTTTGCGCGTCCCAAAGTTCGAAATGGTTGCCCATGCCGAGCAGCACGGCCCCCTTGGTGATTCCCGCGGCGGAGCGCAGCTCGGGCGCCACGAGCACGCGCCCTGAGGCATCGAGCTCGCAGTCGATCGCATTGCCCAGGAAGATCCGCTTCCACCACTGAGCCGACATCGGCAGCTCGGCAATGCGGGCGCGAAAAGCTTCCCATTCGGGACGCGGAAAGATCATGAGGCAACCGTGCGGGTGCTTGGTGATCGTGAGTTGGCCAGCCGCGGTCGCGCTCAGCACATCACGATGCCGCGTCGGCACGGAAAGCCGACCCTTGGCATCGAGACTGATCGAGGACGCTCCCTGAAACACGGCATCTGGCCTTTGAAAACACTTTTCACCACTTTATTGCACTTTTTTCCACTGTAGCACCAAAACAGTGATCCAAACAAGTAAATGTTTGTTTTTTTAAAATGAAATCAAAGACTTAGGATTTCGCACCCGATACGGGATCAGGAAAAACCCTAGGCCACATAAGCACTTAGCCGCCGGACTGCAGACGCGACCTCAAGTCGGGTCGGCGCAGCGGGCCAGGACCTTCAGCGGCAACCGGCCTGCTCGCGTTGCTGACGCAAGGCTTGCTGCTTGTTGCGGATGAACTCCTGGCGGCGCGCCGTGAGCTTCTGGCGGCTGAAGCTTTGCTGGCGCTCGAGCTCGGCCTGCCACTTGGCGCAACGCGCCTGCTGGCGGGCCTGCTCACGGGCCTGGGCCTTGGCCTCGCGCTCGATGACGGCCTGTTCGCTGCGGCGCGAATCGCCGGCCACAACCGCCTTGGCAGCGCGACCGGCGCCCTGCTCGGCCACCTTGACCTGGCGCTCGAAGCTCATGCCGGCCGGCACGCTTTCGATGCGCTCGATCAGCGCGCCATGCTGCTGGCAGTGCTCGCTGGACCAGAACTGGCCGCCGCCATAGGCGCGGCAGCGGTAGATCTGGCCGGGTGGTTCGGCCTCAGCGGCCCCATGAAAGAGCAGGACCCAGCCCAGCAGAGCCCAGGCAGCGCGGCAGCGAAAGGCCATGACATCCTCCCCCTTTGGATGAATTTATCATACCGAGGGAAAGGCGCTGCGTCACGCGCCAGACCGGCACTCAAGCCATCTCAGAGGATGTAGCGCGACAGGTCCTCGTTCTGGCTCAGCGCGCCCAGGCGGGCATCGACATAGACCTGATCGATGGTCACGGTCTGGCCCTCGAGCTTGGTGGCATCGAAGCTGACCTCGTCGAGCAGATGCTCCATCACGGTCGCCAGGCGGCGCGCGCCGATGTTCTCGGTGCGCTCGTTGACCTCGTAGGCGATCGCCGCCAACCGGGTGATGCCGTCCGGGGTGAAGGCCAGCTGCACCCCTTCGGTCGCCAGCAGCGCCTGGTACTGGCGCACCAGGCTGGCATGGGTCTGGGTCAGGATGGCCTCGAAGTCGGCCACCGTCAGCGATTGCAGCTCGACCCGGATCGGCAGCCGACCCTGCAGCTCGGGCAGCAGGTCGCTCGGCTTGCTGAGGTGGAAGGCGCCGCTGGCAATGAACAGGATATGGTCGGTCTTGATCGCGCCGTACTTGGTCGAGACCGTCGTGCCCTCGACCAGCGGCAGCAGGTCGCGCTGCACGCCCTGGCGCGAGACCTCGCCGGTGTTCTGGCCGTCGCTGCGGCTGGTGACCTTGTCGATCTCGTCGATGAAGACGATGCCGTTCTGCTCGGCATTGTGCAGCGCCTGCTGCTTGACCTCGTCCTCGTTGAGCAGCTTGGCGGCCTCCTCGTCGATCAGGAGCTTCCTGGCCTCGCCGATCTTGAGCTTGCGCGCCTTCTTCTTGCCGGCGCCGAACTGGCTGAACATGCCGCGCAGCTGATCGGCCATCTCCTCCATGCCGGCCGGGGTCATGACCTCGAGCTGCGGTGCGGCCGCCGCGAGATCGAGTTCGATCTCCTTGTCGTCGAGCTCGCCCTGGCGCAGCTTCTTGCGAAACACCTGACGCGCGGCGCTGTCGGCCGGCCGCTCATCGGCATTGAAGCCAAAGCCCTCGCCGCGCGGCGGCGGGATCAGCGCGTCGAGAATGCGCTCCTCGGCGGCGTCTTCGGCGCGCACGCGCACCTTGGCCATTTCGGCCTCGCGCTGCTGCTTGACCGCGATGTCGGCCAGGTCACGGATGATCGAATCGACATCCTTGCCGACATAGCCGACCTCGGTGAACTTGGTCGCCTCGACCTTGATGAAGGGCGCATTGGCCAGCTTGGCCAGGCGGCGCGCGATCTCGGTCTTGCCGACGCCGGTCGGGCCGATCATCAGGATGTTCTTGGGCGTGATCTCCGGGCGCAGCTTGGGCTCGACCTGCTGGCGGCGCCAGCGGTTGCGCAGCGCGATCGCGACCGCGCGCTTGGCCGCCTGCTGGCCGATGATGTGGGCATCGAGCTCGGAGACGATTTCCTGGGGGGTCATGGCGGACGACATGGTTACAGGACCTCGACCGTGTGGTTCATGTTGGTGTAGATGCAGAGCTCGCCCGCGATCGCGAGCGACTTGCGCACGATGGCTTCGGCATCGAGCTCGGTGTGGTCGAGCAGCGCCTTGGCCGCCGACTGGGCATAGGCGCCGCCCGAACCGATCGCGACGATGCCGTGCTCGGGTTCGAGCACATCGCCGTTGCCGGTGATGATCAGGCTGGCAGTCTTGTCGGCCACGGCCAGCATGGCCTCGAGCCGGCGCAGCACGCGGTCGGTGCGCCAGTCCTTGGTCAGTTCGATCGCGGCGCGCACCAGATGACCCTGGTGCTTCTCGAGCTTGGCCTCGAAGCGCTCGAACAGGGTGAAGGCGTCGGCGGTCGCGCCAGCGAAACCGGCCAGCACCTGGTCGCGGTAGAGCTTGCGCACCTTGCGCGCCGTGCCCTTGACGACGATGTGGCCGAGCGTGACCTGGCCGTCACCGCCAATCGCGACCTGAACGCCCTGCGGCGTCTGGCGCCGCACGCAGACGATGGTCGTGCCGTAGAAGATCGAGGAGTCTTTGTGTTCCATGGCCCTTATTCTCGCAGGCGAGCACGCTTATTGCGCGGCAAGCCAGCGAGACCACGACGGGCCTGGGAACATCAGTCGCCGAACATCTTCTGCTTGAGCTCGCGGCGCTGCTGGGCCTCGAGCGACAGGTTGGCGGTCGGACGTGCCAGCAGGCGGCCGACGCCGATCGGCTCGCCGGTCTCGGCGCAGTAGCCGTAGTCGCCGGAATCGATGCTCACGATCGACTGCTCGATCTTCTTGAGCAGCTTGCGCTCACGGTCACGCGTGCGCAGCTCGAGCGCATGCTCTTCCTCGATCGTGGCGCGATCGGCCGGATCGGGCACGACCGAGGTGTCCTCGCGCAGGTGCTCGGTGGTCTCGCCGGCGTTGGCCAGGATGCCGGCCTTGATGGCTTGCAGCTTGCGGCGGAAATAAGCCAGCTGGACCTCGTTCATGTACTCGCTCTCGGGCATGGCGAGCATGTCGGCGTCGGTCAGTTGCTCCAATGGCTTGGTCTTCCAGTGGTCTGCCAACTGGGGATCCTGGGCGGCGGTCTTGGGTGCGGTGGTAGACATGATGGCTTCGATGGAGTGGGAATGGAGAACGGTGGCTGCAGCAGCCCTGCCGGCCGGTCAATCGGCGCGGGGAGGCGAGCTGTCGAGGTTCAAAACCGTTCTCCTTGATGCCCCTGGGGGCGGTCCTGGTGTTGGGCCGGATCAGGCGTTACGCAACGCCTGCGGCCCTCACTCTTATCTTTCTGACTTTATAAACGCCTGACGCGCACTAAGGCCCGCGGCGGCGGCATTGTAACGGTGCCGCGCGACGCTTCAGGCCAGGCACTGGCCCAGGCCCTGCAGCAGGATGTCGCGCGGCAGGTCGATGCCGATGAACACCATCTTGCTCTGGCGCAATTCGTCCGGGCCCCACTCGGGGCCGAGGTCGCTGCCCATGAGCTGGTGCACGCCCTGGAAGATCACCTTGCGCTCAGTGCCTTTCATGTGCAGCACGCCCTTGTAGCGCAGCAGCTTGGGGCCGTAGACCTGCACGATCGCACCGAGGAAATCCTCCAGCTTGGCCGGATCGAGCGGGCGCGTCTCGCGGTAGACGAAGCTCTTGACATCGTCGTCATGGCGATGGTGGTGGCCATGACCGGGATAGTTACAGGACTCGCCAGGCGCATGGTCGTGGCCCTCATGGCCGTGATCGTGATCGTGATCGTGATCGTGATCGTGATCGTGATCGTGATCGTGGCCATGCTCATGCTCGCAATGGCCATGCTCGTGGTCGCAGTGGCTGTGATCGTCGGGCTTGAGGAAGTCCGGATCGAGGTCGAGCTTGGCATTCAGGTTGAAGCCGCGCAGGTCGAGCACCTGGTTCAGCGCGACCTGGCCGAAATGCACGGTCTGGATCGGCGCGCGCGGGTTCATGTGCCGGATGCGGTGCTTGAGCTCGGCCAGCTCAGCCTCCGACACCAGGTCGGACTTGCTGATGAAGATCTGGTCAGCAAAGCCGAGCTGGCGCCGCGCCTCCTGGCGCTCGTCGAGCTGCTGCTGCGCATGCTTGGCATCGACCAGCGTGAGGATCGAGTCGAGCAGATAGCTCTCGGCGATCTCCTCGTCCATGAAGAAGGTCTGCGCCACCGGGCCCGGATCGGCCAGACCGGTGGTCTCGATCACGATGCGCTCGAAGTCAAGCAGGCCCTTGCGCTTCTTGGCCGCCAACAGCTGCAGCGTGCTGCGCAGGTCCTCGCGGATGGTGCAGCAGACGCAGCCGTTGCTCATCTGGATGATCTGCTCCTCGGTGTCGGAAACCAGGATGTCGGTGTCGATGTTTTCCTCGCCGAACTCGTTCTCGATCACGGCGATCTTCTGGCCATGCGCCTCGGTCAGCACGCGCTTGAGCAGGGTGGTCTTGCCGGATCCGAGGAATCCGGTCAGGATGGTGACGGGTATCAGTGCCATGAGGTTCTCGCAGTCAGCAGGTCGCGGCAGCACAGGCCGCCAGCGGTCGAATTGCAATCGATCAGTGTAGTGCAGCTGTCAAGGGTTGGCAGCGACAGACCCGGGCCGCAGGTCGTGCCGCCGCTGCGGCAGACTCAGTCCGGCCGGCGCATCAGCACCAGGCCCTTGAGGTACTCGCCCTCCGGGAAGGCCAGCGCGGTCGGGTGATCGGCCGCCCCGCCCTGGCGCTGCAGGATCACGGCATCGACGCCGGCATCGAGCGCGGCGCCAGCGACGATCTTCTGGAACAGCTCGACCCCGATGCCACCCGAGCAGGAGTAGGTGAACAGCACCCCACCCGGATTCAGCAGCTTGAAGGCCAGCCGGTTGATGTCCTTGTAGGCGCGCGCCGCGCGCTCGGCATGTGCCACCGTCGGCGCCAGCTTCGGCGGATCGAGCACGATCGCATCGAAGCTCCGGCCCTCGGCCAGGAAGCGGCGCAGGCTGGCGTTGACATCGGCGTCGAGGAAGGTCGCGCGCGCCAGCTCAAAGCCGTTGAGCTCGATGTTGGCGCGGGCGCGCTCGAGCGCCGGTCCGGACGAATCGATCGAGGTCACATGCGCAGCACCACCGGCAAGCGCCGCGACCGAGAAGCCGCCGGTGTAGCTGAAGCAGTTGAGCACCTGCTGGAAACCGAAGCGGCGCGCATAGTCGGCCATGTCGCGCCGGCTGTCGCGCTGGTCCAGGTAGTAGCCGGTCTTGTGGCCGAGCTCGACATCGAGCCCGAGCTGCCAGCCGTTCTCGTGGATCACGCAGGCGGTTTCGCCCGCGCCGCGCAGCCAGCCCTTGAGCTCGGGCAGGCCTTCGAGCGAGCGCGCGCTGGCGTCGCTGCGCTCGTAGAGCCGGCTCAGGCCGGTCAGCTCGAGCAGCGCGTCGGCCAGCACATCCTTCCAGCGCTCGGTGCCGCAGCTGGTGAACTGCGCGACCAGGATGTCGCCATAGCGGTCGACCACCAGGCCCGGCAGGCCGTCGGACTCGCCATGCACCAGGCGCAGGCCGTTGCTCGCGATCTGCAGCGGCGAGCGCAGCGCGAGCGCCTGGCGCAGCCGCTGCTTGAAGAAAGCCGCGTCGATGCGCTGGCCTTCATCGAAGCTCCAGACCCGGACACGGATGCGCGATTGCGGCGAATAGGCGCCCCAGGCCAGGAAGGCACCTTCGGCGCTTTCGACCCGCACGGTCTCGCCGGCATCGGCGCCGCCCTTGGCAATCGCGCCGTCGAACACCCAGGGGTGACGGCGCTGCAGGGACTTTTCCTTGGCCGGTTTGAGTCTGATGGTTTTCATGGGGCGCTATTGTGGCGGACCGGCAGCAGGCGCGACAGCGCGGCACCCGCCAGCTCCGCCAGATGGCGCAGGAAATCGGTATCCATCGAAGGCTGGAAGCGCTGCGGATCGTCCGAAGCCAGCACCAGCAGGCCGAACGGCGGCGCATCGGCCAGCGGGCGCAGCGGCAGCAGCGCGACCGACTGCACCGCCTCGGGCTGCGCCAGCCAGGCCAGCGCCGGCTGGCCCGCCTGCGGCCCGCAATAGAGCCGGTCCGGCAAGGCGGCGGCGCCGCTGGTGGCGCTGGTGGCGGCAGCGCTTGCCGCGGCCTGCTCGAGATCGGCGAACTCGGGCGCCAGATCCCAGAGCCGGAGCGCGACCTGCGGCAGCTGGAAGCGCCGCTCGAGCTCGGACAAGAGCAGGCCGGGCAGGTCCTGCTGCGAGCGCGCGCTCAGCAGGACCTGGAACAGGCCCAGCAGCTTGTCCGCGATCCCGACATTGTCGCGCCCCAGACGCAGCATGGCCGCCAACCGGAGCTCGAGGTCGTGGATCTTGCGCCGCAGCAACTCGACCTGGCGCTCCTGCAGGCTGATGGCGCGACCGCTGTGCGGACTGCCCAGCTGCACGCTCGCGAGCAGCCCGGCATAGCGCTCGAAGAAACCCGGCGTGGTGGCGAGGAAATGGGCGATGTCGTCCTCGGTGATCGGCTGGGGCTGGAACTGGGCGCGACTGTCCATGGCGAACTCAGGCCAGGTCGGGCACTTCGATCTCGCCCTGGAAGACGGTAACGGCGGGCCCGGTCATCAGCACCGGCGCGGCCAGATCGCGACCACCGGCCCAGGCGATCGTGAGCCGGCCACCGCGGGCCTGCACATCGACCTGCTCGTCGAGCAGGCCGAGCCGGATGCCGGCCACCACCGCCGCGCAGGCGCCGGTGCCGCAGGCCAGGGTTTCGCCGGCGCCGCGCTCGTAGACGCGCAGCTTGACATGGGCGCGATCGACGATCTGCAGGAAGCCAGCGTTGACGCGCCTGGGGAAGGCCGGATGCTGCTCGATCAGCGGGCCCCACTCGGCCACGGGCGCGGTCTCGACATCATCGACCAGCAGCACCGCATGCGGGTTGCCCATCGAGACGACCGCAACCGGCGCGGTGGCCGTTGCGCCAGGCAGGGCCAGCGTCAGGGGCCAGGTCTGCCAGCCGCCGCTGGCCTGGGGCTGCAATCCGGCCGGATCAAAAGGCACACGCGCGAGCTCGAACACCGGCGCACCCATGTCGACCGTCACACGGCCATCGGCGTTGAGGCGCAACTCGATCGAGCCGCCATGCACCTTGACGCGCACAGTCGGCTTCGTCGTCAGGCCGCGCTCGTGCACATAGCGCACGAAGCAGCGCGCGCCGTTGCCGCAGTTCTCGACCTCGCCGCCGTCGGCGTTGTGGATCAGGTACTCGAAGTCGACCTCGGGGGTCGGCGCCGGGCGCACCGTCAGGATCTGGTCGGCACCGACACCGAAATGCCGGTCGGCCAGGAAACGGTATTGGGCTGTGCTGAGGCCGAAGCGGCCGCGCGTCTCGTCGAGGACGACGAAGTCATTGCCAGCGCCCTGCATCTTGGTGAATGGAATCCGCATGACCCCATTATCAGGCCGGCGCCGGCCCTTGCGGCCAGGGTGTTAGCGTGTGCCTTCGCCGACGAAGATCTCGACGCGGCGGTTGCGGGCACGGCCGTCGGCGGTTTCGTTGCTCGCGACCGGCTCGCGCTCGCCGCGGCCGTCGATGCTGATCACGCTGGACGAGATGCCGCGCGAGGTCAGGTAGTTGCGCACGCTGGCGGCGCGGTTGTACGACAGCGGGTCGTTGACCGCATCGCTGCCGACGTTGTCGGTGTGGCCGATGACGGTCACGCGCGCACTCGGGTTGTTCTGCAGGCCACGGGCGAAGTCATCAAGAATCGAGCGGAAGTTGGACTTGATGTCGGCCCGGCCGCTGTCGAACGAGATGTCGCTCGGGATGTTGAGCTTGAGCTGGTTGTCGGCGGTCTGCGTGACCTCGACGCCGGTGCCGCGCGTGCTGGCTTCCATCTCGCGCTTTTGCTGCTCCATGCGCGAAGACCAGGCATAACCGCCCAGTGCGCCAGCCGCCGCACCCACCGCAGCACCGCGCACGGCGCCCTTGGTACCGCTGCCGGTGAGGGCGCCCAGCACGGCGCCGGCGGCTGCACCGTAAGCGGCGCCCTTGCCGGTACCGCTCTTCTGGTCTTCGCTCATGTTGGCGCAACCGGACAGGACCACTGCACCGGCGAGCGTGGCGATCAGGATATTTCTCTTCATTTGTTTCCCCTTTGAATCAGATTTGTCACTGGCCCAAAAAGTGTAGGCCCAAAATCCGTGACTGAACAGCATCTATTCGTCACGAGCCGTAACGGCCTTACCATAGCCTGGCCCGGGATAGAAGACATTACCCCATTCGGACCAGCCGCGGCCGACTACGTCAGGCCCGCCACCATCCCCTCTTCCACATGCCACGCCCGACCCAACTCCTGCACCCCTCGCATACCCCTGCGCCGACACGAGCGGCCGCCACCCTGCTGCTGCTGCGTGACGGCGCCGAAGGGCTCGAAGTGCTGCTGACCCGACGCTCGGCGCAAGCCCGCTTCGCGCCGGGGGCCTATGTCTTTCCGGGTGGTGGCCTCGACGCCGCCGACGCGCAGTCGCATGGATTGGCCAGCCGGCGACCGCAGCAGGACGACCTGCAGCTGACGCATGCGATCGCGGCCATCCGCGAGAGCTTCGAGGAACTCGGCGTGCTGCTGGCGCTCCATGCCGACGACCGCTGGGTCGAGCAGCAGGACATCGACGCGCTCGACCGCCAGGGCGATTTCGCCGCGCAATGCGCCGCACGCGGCCTGACGCTGGCGGCGGACCGGGTTTACTGGCTCGCGCACTGGATCACCGACCGCGACCTGCCGATCCGCTTCGACGTGCCCTTCATGGTCGCGCGCATGCCCGACGGCCAGCAGCCAGTGGCCGACGAGAGCGAGCAGTTCGAGCCGGTCTGGCTGCGGCCGCAGGACGCGCTGGCACGCCACGCCGCCGGCGAACTGCACCTGATCCACCCGACGATACGCACGCTCGAATGGCTGGGTGCGCAGGCCAGCGTGGACGCCGTGCTGGCGCTCAGCGCCACGACCGAGCAGCCGCTCTGGACCAGTTGCCCGCGCGGCGGCTGGCTCGGCGGGCGCAAGGTCTCGGTGATGGAACATGAGCCGGCCTACGGCGAACTCGAACTGAGCTGCCCCGATGGGCAGCTGCTACACCGCCTGGACTGGCAGAGCGAGCAAGCGGTCGGCCTGCTCCGGAACGTCCAGCGGTTGACCGCCGCCAATCCCGGCTTCATGACCGGCCCCGGCACCAACAGCTATCTGGTCGGCGACCCGGCGACCGGCCATGTCGCGATCGACCCGGGTCCGGACGAACCCGAACATATCGAACGGCTCTGGCGTGCCGCTGGCGGCGACATCCGCGCCATTGTCTGCACCCACTCGCACCCCGACCACTCGCCCGGCGCGGCGCGGCTGCAAACGCTGGTCGAGCAGACCGGCCGCCCCCAACCACCGATCCTGGGCTTGGCCAGCGGGCCGCATTCGCGTCACGACAGTCACTTCACGCCCGAGCGCGAGCTGGCCGATGGCGAACAGCTGAGGCTGTGCGGCCCTGCAGGCGAGGCCCGGCATACGCTGCGCGTGCTGCACACGCCGGGCCACGCCGCCAACCACGTCTGCCTGCTGCTGGAGGAGGATGGCCTGCTGTTCAGCGGCGACCATGTGCTCAACGGCAGCACGACCGTGGTCGCGCCGCCCGACGGCAACATGAACGACTACCTGGATTCGCTCGACCGGCTGCTGGCGGTCTGCGCCGAATGGCAGGTCGGCTTCATCCTGCCGGCGCATGGCCATGTGCTGGGCAATGCAGCACAGGCGATCGAACGCCTGAAGGCACACCGGCTGGCACGCGAGGCCAAGGTGGCCGCCGCGATGCGCGCCCTGCCCGACGGTCAGCTGGACGACTGGGTCCGGCTGGCCTATGACGACGCGCCCGAGCGACTGTGGCCGGTGGCCAAGCTGTCGCTGCAGGCGCATGTACAAAGAATCGAAAGCCTGGGAGGCTTCAATGTCTGAACCGTATCAAAAATCCGAAGGCGAACGCCTGGCCAAGCGCGTTGCCGCGCTGCAAGCCTGTTCGCGTGCCGAGGCCGAGCGCCTGATCGAGGGCGGCTGGGTCCGCGTCGATGGCCGCGTGGCCGACGACCCGGCACAGCGCGTGCTCGACGAAATGATCGAAATCGATGCACGGGGCCTGGGCGAGACACTGCTGCCGGCCACCCTGCTCTGGCACAAGCCGGTCGGCCTCGCGTTGGCCGAGAGCCAGCCGCTGGCCGGGCTGGTCGAACCCGAGGGCCTGTTGCGGCCCTGGCATGTCAAGCACCTGCGCTGCGCCAGTCCGATGCCGGCCGCCTGCAGCGGGCTGGCCGTGTTCGCACAAAGCCCGGGCGTGCAGCGCAAGCTGCATGAGGACGCGCTGCTGCTGGAACATGAATGGATGCTGGACCTGGCCGGCGCGGTCGCGGCCAGCCGGCTCGAGGCGCTGGAACAGGCGGTGGACCAGCTGGCCCCCGGGCCGCGCACGCCCTACCTCAAGCTCAGCGTGAGCAGCCGCAGCGACGAACGCACCAGGCTGCGGCTGGCACTCAAGGGCTACGCGCCCGAACGGCTGCCGTCCTGGCTGGCGCAAGCCGGTCTGAAACCGCAAGCGCTGCAGCGCCTGCGCCTGGGCCGGGTCGCGCTGGGGCCGGTGGAAGCCAGCGGCTGGCGACTGCTGGGCATGCACGAACGGTTCTGAGGCTGGGCTAAACGGTCCATCCCGGGCGAGTGGCCGCCGCCAGGGGCGTTGCTGCCGATTGCCAGCGCATCGCTGCCGTCGGCAGGGGGATGCCGGGCGACGATTTCTGCTCGCAGCATGAGGAGCCCGGCATCCTCCTGACGACGGCGGCAGCGGCAGCGGCAGCGGCAGCGGCAGCGGCAGCGGCAGCCAGATCAAAAAACAAAAAGCCAGGCGCGGTACGCCCGGGCCTGGCTCTGGAATAAGTTGTGAAGTCTGCCGATACGCCGGATTCTGTGCGTCGGAAGCCTCTTGCGAAGTTCCCGACGTGACCGCCATTCATCTTGGCCATCGATCACCCGATGGCTCGGTGCCACCTACCCGCCAGCTCTGCGGAACCACATCGACGCTGGCCTACTTGGTGTTGCTGCGCGTAGAGATTGCCCGTTTCACCCCCAAGGCTCCTGCCGCCGGAGCGGATGGTTCCAAGGGACTCGTCTCTGTTGCTCTGATCCTCACCTCGCGGTGGAGAGCCGTTAGCTCCTACGCTGTCCTATGCAGTCCGGACGTTCCTCCAGCGCGCCCTTTCGGGACTTGCGCCAGCGGCGGCCTAGCAGACTTCACAGTCGGGATTATCGCGCTTTCCGCATGAGCTTATGCGTACAACACGCTATCGATTGGGCCAAAATGGAATTTTTCGTCTTTTCCCCACCGGAGACTCCATGAAAGCCGACAACATCCTGGCCACCATCGGCAACACGCCGCATGTCCGCATCAACCGACTGTTCGCCGGATTCCCGCAAGCCCAGGTCTGGATCAAGTCCGAGCGCAGCAACCCGGGCGGTTCGGTCAAGGACCGCATCGCGCTGGCCATGGTCGAGGACGCCGAGCAGCGCGGCCTGCTGCAGCCGGGCGGCACCATCATCGAGCCGACCTCGGGCAACACCGGCATCGGTCTGGCCATGGTCGCGGCGGTCAAGGGCTACCAGCTGGTCCTGGTCATGCCCGACAGCATGTCGATCGAGCGCCGCCGCCTGATGCAGGCCTATGGCGCCAGCTTCGACCTGACCCCGCGCGAGAAGGGCATGAAGGGCTCGATCGCGCGCGCCGAGGAACTGGTCGCGCAGACGCCCGGCGCCTGGATGCCGATGCAGTTCGACAACCCGGCCAACACCGAGATCCACGCGCGCACCACGGCGCAGGAAATCCTGGCCGACTTCCCCGAGGGGCTCGACGCGATCATCACCGGCGTCGGCACCGGTGGCCACCTGAGCGGCGTCGCGCGCGTGCTCAAGGCTGCCTGGCCGCAGCTCAAGGTCTACGCGGTCGAGCCGAGCGCCTCGCCGGTGATTTCGGGCGGTTCTCCGGCACCGCACCCGATCCAGGGCATTGGTGCCGGCTTCGTCCCGAAGAACCTCGACACCGCCCTGCTCGACGGCGTGATCCAGGTCGAGGCCGAGGCGGCGCGCGAATACGGTCGCCGCTCGGCGCGCGAGGAAGGGATGCTGGTCGGCATCTCGTCGGGCGCGACCCTGGCCGCGATCGCACAGAAACTGCCCGAGCTGCCCGCCAACAGCCGCGTGCTGGGCTTCAACTACGACACCGGCGAGCGCTATCTGTCGGTCGAAGGCTTCCTGCCGGCCTGAGTGCGGCACTGACGGGCAGCGGCTGACCCCGCTGCCCCAGCCAGCAAAAAGCCGCGGAACCAGCCGGGGAAGTTGCAAAACATTGCAGTCGTAACGGACGGTAAACCTTAACTCGGCGCTAACAGCCGCTAACACAAGTC
>NZ_PVLR01000026.1 GCF_002980625.1 Malikia spinosa
AGGCCAAGCAGGAAGACGGCATCATCTACTGGGCCGACGAGACGGCGGTGGTGCAAGATGGTCACTGGGTCCGAGGCTATGCCCCGGCGGGCCACGCGCCGGTGCTGGCGGCGACCAGCCAGCGCTTTGGCCTGACCATGGTCTCGGCCATCAGCAGCAAGGGCCTGGTGAGGTTCGAGTTTCTCGAAGGTGCAGCCACAGCTCAGACGACTCTGAGCTTCATGCAACGACTCGTGCAAGACAGCCAAGGCCACAAGGTCTTCCTCATCCTCGACAACCTCAGGGCTCACCATGCCAAGGACGTAGCCGCTTGGGTGCAGGCACATGAGCACGAGATCGAGGTGTTCTACCTGCCGCCCTACGCACCGCAGAGCAACCCGGACGAGTACCTCAACCGGGACTTCAAGACCCAGTTGCGCAGCGCCAATCGCTGCAGAACACCAGGCGGATTGCTGGAGAAGGCTACCGCCTTCATGCAGTTCCTGGTTAGCAGCCCGGAGCGGGTGAAGTCCTATTTCCAGCATGATTCAGTGGTTTATGCCGTATGATCTGGTTAATGATTGCCGTCTAAATAAGACGACATGACGTTTCCCAGTAAGTTAGTTAGTAAGGATTCAATCAAGCCCTGATACCAAAGGGATTAAGACCTTTTGCTCGGATGATTTTTCTGCCTTGTCTGATTCAATCAAGCCCTGATACCAAAGGGATTAAGACCATCACGGCTTTTTGTGCTTTACCCTTAGTTGCGATTCAATCAAGCCCTGATACCAAAGGGATTAAGACTCGTCCAGTTTCTCAAGGAAATGCACGCTTGCAGGATTCAATCAAGCCCTGATACCAAAGGGATTAAGACCAGTCGGCCGCGTCAGCCATACGTTCACATGCGATTCAATCAAGCCCTGATACCAAAGGGATTAAGACACGACTTTCGCAAGCCAATGTTTGAGGGTTGATTCAATCAAGCCCTGATACCAAAGGGATTAAGACAGCATCAGCCAGGGCCGGAGCATCAGCCAGGGATTCAATCAAGCCCTGATACCAAAGGGATTAAGACTGCTTCATTGCCTCATACTTACCGCGTTTTTTGGATTCAATCAAGCCCTGATACCAAAGGGATTAAGACTTTTCCTTTTTTGATGGGTCAGAGAAACAGAGAAAGGATTCAATCAAGCCCTGATACCAAAGGGATTAAGACACGTCGTTCTCGGGCAATTTGAGAATTGCGCTGATTCAATCAAGCCCTGATACCAAAGGGATTAAGACATCACCGGGCCGCTTCGTTGTTGCTTGCATCTAGATTCAATCAAGCCCTGATACCAAATGGATTAAGACGTTTCTAATTGCACCTGTACGATAGCCGTTTTGGATTCAATCAAGCCCTGATACCAAAGGGATTAAGACACGTTTCAATTGCTAGGTCATGATTGGATTCAACGATTCAATCAAGCTCCGATACCAAAGGGATTAAGACGTTTCAGCTTTCTGGGGTTGTTCTAGTTCTTCGATTCAATCAAGCCCTGACGCAAAATGGATTAAGACTGCCGCAGCACTTCGGCTTGTTCCATCGTCGTGATTCAATCAAGCCCTGACGCAAAAAGGATTAAGACTGCCAGCGCTTCGTATGATTTTAATGCGCTCATGATTCAATCAAGCCCTGATACAAAATGGATTAAGACGCAGTTTTTGCCACTACCTTAACTAGCACAATATTAAATCAAGCCCTGACAAAAAATAGATTTGATATCAACAATCATGCAAGATTGGTAGCCGCAGTAATATTCAATCAGGCCCCAATGAAAATGGATCAGGATACTTCAAGTCGGACAATTAATGGGGAGTATTAAAATATGAGATTCAAAGCAGTTTCTAATGCTCCATTTTATCCTGACCCAGGTTTTCTCCTTATTCCACATCACGGCACTCACGATTGATCCTGTTGGCGCCGACAGGCTATCTGTTGCGCGCATTTGATCGCCAGCGCATCGGATGTTGCAGGCGACACGTTTGGAAACCTGATGGCTTCACGCCAGGATCATCTAGGTTCTTGGCGTCTATCGAACTTCGATTCCGCTGTCATGCATGAGCCCTCATGGGATGTTTTCCTTGGGTTGTTTGGGTCCATGCCCATGACAAAAAACTTTCCCCAGCTTCCTTGCTGAACAATTTCATCCCTGATACCGTGCGTTCCCAGTTGAAAGCAGCATGACTGCTTCGGAAGGGCAAGGGGAGGATCTATGTGCTTTGCTGCGCGTGTGCTGGGTGCGGGTTTCCTGCTGCCGGCGGCTGCCTGGGCGACCTGCTGGGACGAGGCAGGTCGTGGCCACGGCATCGATCCCCTGCTGCTGAAGGCGATCGCCTGGAAGGAGTCGCGCGGCTGGACCGGTGCCGTGGGGCCCAGGCTCAGGGATGGCAACCGCGCGCTCGGGCTCATGCAGATCAACACCATCCATTTGCCCAGCCTGGCGCGGTTCGGCATCGGACGCGAGCAGCTGTTCGATGCCTGCACCAGCCAGAAGGTAGGCGCCTGGGTACTGGCGAACTGCATCCAGCGCTTCGGTGCGACCTGGAAGGCGGTCGGCTGCTACTACGCCGGCCCGGCGTCCACCAATCACAGCGCCCAGGCGGCCTATGTGCGCGATGTGCAGCGCTTCTACGAGGGCTACCGCTGGCAGGCCGCAGCCGCACCGGCACGACTGGTCACCTTGCAAGGGCAATGAAATGGCGCTGCCCGACAGCAGAATCATGCTTCAGCTGCCGCTGGCCCTGCTGCTGGCTGGCCCTGCCTGTGCGCAGTCATTGAGCCAATCTGCCGCAGTAAAGCAGACCTTCGACGTGGTGCAGTTCGGCGTGCCGCGCGGGGCTCGGTTCGTGTTCTGCGATGGCGCGGATTGCCCGCAGCGCTCGATCAAGCACCTTCAGTTGCCACCTGCTCCGACACCCAAGCTCGACGAATCTGTGCAGCCGGTCCCTCAGCTGATTCAGCCCGCCGAGGCCCTGTCGCCCGTGAACGTCACGCCACGTCACAAGCCGCCCAGGAAAAAGCGCGGCAAGCCCGGGGTCCGGTACGAATGCAAGCCTGTCACGCGAGGGAAGTGACCGGTCATCGCCTTTGCGCAATCCCCTGGCGCAAGGCCCCTCGCGGGGATGTCTCAGGGGTTCTCCATCCACCTTGCAGGGAGCTTTGAAATGACCGCAGCAATACGCGCAATCGAGGGGGACCGGCAGTCGGGACCGTGGCTCAAGGTCTTGTTGGTCGCAGGCATGTTCCTGGGCATGATGATGCTGGCGTCGGGAGCCTATGCCAGCGATGGCACGGAATTCGATGCCGCCGTGGCCAAGTGGGACGGCTGGGTCAAGGGCAACCTGGGCAAGCTGGCGGCCCTGATCGCGCTGGGGGTGGGATCGGTCGTGGCGGCGGTCAGGAAGGACTGGAGCTGGTTCTTCGGCGCGGTGATCCTGTCGATGGGCATCGGTGTCATCGTGGGCATCGTCAACGCCAGCTTCACGGCAACCATCTGAACCAGGGAGGTGGCCATGTCCAGGAAAACAGATCTGTCTCACTACATCCCGCGCCGGCTCGACGATGGCGCCAAGTTCCTGTTCTGGGACATCGACGTGGCCATGATCGGCTTCGCGGGCGTGATGCTGGGGATCAGCACGGGATTTCCCATCATCGGCATGGGCTTGGGGCTGACGGGCGCTTACTTCTATGGCCGGCTCAAGGCCGGCAAGCATCCGGGCATGGCGACCCATCTGCTGTACTGGTTCACCGGATTTCCCGAGCCCAGGGAGCTGCCGGGCAGCCACATCCGCGAGCTCAACGGCTGAGGGGCGCACACGCCATGGCACCCGAACAGGCCACCAACGAGCGGGAGCGACTGCAGTCGCAGATCCGCTTCCACCGCGCCGCCAACGCCGGTCTGCTGACAGTCCTGCTCCTCCTGGTGCTGCTGCTGGGATTCGTGGTGGTGCGCGACACCACGAAGATCGTTCCGACCGAGATCAGGCGGCCCTACGAGATCGGGGCCAACTACGCCAACAAGGACTACCTGCTCGACATGGCCGGCTATGTGCTGGGCACCGTCCTGACCGTCACGCCCGAATCGGTGGACTACAACAACCGGGTGATCCTCAAGATGACCGACCCGGACGGCTATGCCGGCCTGAAAACCGCGCTCGATGCGGCAGCGCTGCGACTCAAGCAGGAGCGGGTCACCACCATCTGGGTGCCGCGCAAGGAAGAGGTCAGCGAGCGCGACAAGCGCGTCAAGGTCAGCGGCAAGCTCAAGACCTACATCGCGGACAAGCTCACCTCGGAGCGCGACAAGGACTATCTGGTCGAATTCTCCGTCACCACCTCGGGGCGTCTCTATGTTTCCAAGATTGAAGAATTCCTGGGGCGCGCTCCTGCTCAGCCTGCTGGCAGCTGAAGCCGGCGCGACGCAGCTGATCGAGCATGCCGATCGGGGTCATGTCAGCGTCAATATTTCGGCCAGCGAAACCAACCGGCTCGCGATCGAGGGCCGGCGCATCGCGAATGTCGTGCCCAGCGTCAAGGGCGTGCTGGCGGGCCAGAAGGACGAGGGACTGGGGGCCTACTACTTCACGCTCGCCAATGCCGCGCCGAACCAGGGCAGCGTCACGCTCTTCGTCTCGGACGACAAGGGCGTGACCTACAAGCTGATCCTGCTGCCGCGTCCGATGGCCGGCGAGGAAATCATCATCCGTCCGCCCGGAGACAAGACTGCCAGCGCGGGCCGCGCCACGGCTGACGGTCGCGCCGCTTCCTACCAGCGCCGCATCAAGGACCTGATGCTCGCGATGGCCGACGAGGAGAGCAGGGCCGGCGTGGAGCCGGTCGCGGTCAACCGGGAAGTGCCGCTCTGGAAGGAAGGCCGTCTGGTGCTGCTGGCCCAGTACCTGGAAGGCGACATGGTGGGAGAAAGGTACCGTCTGAATAACGTCTCGCCGTCCTCGATGCTGCTGGTCGAGCAGGAGCTGTACCGCCGTGGCGTGCGTGCCGTCGCGGTCGAGCACCACACGCTGATGCAGGGCGACAGCACCCAGATCTACGTCGTGCGGGAGCGCAAGGACCATGAGTGACCCGAATGAGCAAACCAGGAAGCGCCAGATGCTGCTGGTCGGCGGGGCCATCTCCGGCATCCTGCTGCTCGCCGGCGCCGGCATGTTCCTGTTCGACAGCGGTCCGGTCCAGCGCCGGGAAAAGCCCACCACCGTCAATGTCACTCCGCCGGGCACGGTCGAAGACAAGGATGCGTGGCGTGCCCAGCAGGCCGCCAAGGAAAAGTCCAACGAGGCCCTGATCGGCGAAATCCGCAATCAGCTCAAGGAGCAGGCCGAGCAGAACAGGAAGCTCACACTGGCGATCGAGGAGCTCAGGGCCGGCAAGGAGGCGGCTGGCAGCCCAGTCGGCACGGCAACCGGCAGGCCTCAGGCTTCGGTGCTCGACAAGCCGCTGCCCGTGCCTGCCGGTCCGGGTCCGGGCCAGCGCGTGCTGCAGCCACCCACGGCCAAGGGCGACCCGGCCGTGCTGAACCAGCCGATCGGACAGGCCGAGGTCAAGCCGCGCCGCGAAGTCGAGATCATCAGCTTCGGCAACGGCGAGCCGTCCCGAGGCGCAGGCTCGGTGGGTGGCGGCAGCGAGGGCGTGACCGAAGTCATCGGGTTCCCGACCGACGAGAAGGCCAGGAAGTACGGCACCACGAGTGGCAGGCCGGACAGCGCCAGGCGCCAGATCGACTTCCTGCCGGCCGGCTCCTTCGTGCGCGTCGCCATGCTCAACGGCGTCGATGCCCCCACCGGCGGACAGGCACAGTCCAACCCGCTGCCGGTCGCCTTCCATGTGCTCGATGTCGCCAACCTGGCCAACCAGCACAAGCTCGACATCAGGGACTGCCGCGTGATCGCAGCCACCTGGGGCGACCTGTCGTCGGAGCGCATGATGGGACGCACCGAGACGCTGGCCTGCGTGATCGAGGGCGAGGCGGTCGAGATGCCGATCAAGGGCCAGGTGATCGGGGAGGACGGCAAGGCGGGCGTGCGCGGGCGACTCGTCACCAAGCAGGGCCAGCTGCTCGCCAACACCCTGTTCGCCGGCGCGCTCAGCGGCATCGGCAAGGCCTTCCAGTCCTCGGCCACCATCACCAGCATGGGCGGTGGCGGCATCACCCAGACCATCGATCCGGACAAGATCGGCCAGGCCGCCATCGGCGGCGGTGTCGGCAGCGCGGGCCAGCAGCTCGCGCAGTACTACCTCAAGGCCGCCGACAAGCTCTATCCCGTCATCGAGACCGATGGCGGGCGCACCGTCGAGCTGCTGATCACCAAGGGCGCCATCTATTCCGGCAGGGCGCTCGCCAGGGACGACTATCGCGCCCTGATGCGGCGCTCGGGCTCCAGGAGGTACGAAGATGATTGAACGGGCACTGTCCCTGGTGCTGGTTGCAGCACTTGCCGTTCCGGCTCTGGCCCGGGCGGAGGAGCCAGCCGCGCTGGTCGAGAAGTTCCGTCAGCTGTATCCGAAGACCACCTTCCGCGAAGTCCGTCCGTCGCAGCTCCCCGGGCTGTACGAGGTGGTGATGGGCGAGAACATCGCCTACACCGACGAGTCGGGGCGCTACTTCATCTTCGGCCACCTGTTCGACATGCGGCGGCAGCTCGACCTGACCGCCCAGCGCAAGCTCGACGGCCGCAGGTCCGACTTCCCGGCGCCGTACCTGGCGCAGGCGATCCGCACGGTCAGAGGGAACGGCAGCCGTAGCCTGGCGGTATTCAGCGATCCGGACTGTCCCTACTGCAGGCAGCTCGAAGCCGAGCTGGCCCGGCTCGACAACGTGACCATCCACACCTTCCTCTATCCGCTCGAGGCGCTGCATCCCGAGGCCAGGACCCGGGCCGTCAGCGTCTGGTGCGCACCGGACCGCGCGCGGGCCTGGAGTGACTTGATGCTGACGGGCCGCAAGCCCCGGCTGGTGGCCTGCGACAACCCGATCGATGACAACCTGGTGCTGGGCTCGCGGCTCGGCGTGGTCGGGACGCCGACGCTGATTGCCGTCGATGGCCGGGTCCTGCCGGGTTCGGCATCGGCGGAAAAGATCGATCAGTGGCTGGGTGGCGTCAATTCCGGGACACAGGATGCAGGCAAGGGGGCCGACCAATGAAGACACTGACCCCGATCGTTGTCTCGCTCGTCTTGGGGGCGCTGTCGGCCTGCAGCAGCATGTCGGGCTACGACGCGAAATCCAGTTTCGCCTGCAGGGCGCCCGACGGCATCCTGTGCGAATCCATGAGCGGCATCTACGCCAACGCCAGGGCCAACAACCTGCCCGGCCAGCGCGGCAGCGGGCGCGCCGCGGAACCAGCCGAACCTCAGACCGCTAAAACCGGTGCCGCCGTGATGAGCCGGCCGATCGACTCTGGCACGCCGATCCGCAGCGCGCCGCGTGTGCTGCGCGTCTGGTTCGCGCCCTGGGAGGACAGCGACGGCGACCTGCACGACCAGAGCTATGTCTACCTGCCGGTCGATTCCGGGCGCTGGTTGATCGAGCACAACCGCCGGCGCATCCAGGACAGCTACCGGCCCGTGCGTCCGCCCGCCCATGTGTCGATACCGGCCGGACCGGGCAATCCAGGAGCGGCCGGGCAGCCAGGTCAGGGCCTGCGTCCGATGGCTGGCCCTGCGGCTGACAGCAGCGGGCAGGAATCGATCGGCGTGCGCCAGGACCGCATGGGCAAGGAGCAAGCCGCCGAACTGCTCAGCGGCGTGCTGCGGCCAGGCCAGGTAATACCGGACGGTGAGTAGCAGCTACTGAACGGCAGCGATGAAGAGACTGGCCGCGCGATGCTGTGATCCCGCGAGCCAGTCAGCCAACAGGGAGGAGACTGAATGCAAGACAGCATGATGGAGCGGTTCAAGGGTTCCGCCGCCCGGTTCTGGGACCAGACCGTGCTGGGCAACAGCTCGGATGTCGGCAGCCAGCCGGCCCCGGTGGCGGCCGCCAGCGAGGCGGCCAGCGTCTGCGGCCTGCACAGCATCCTGCGGTATGACCAGTACGATCCACAGCGGGGGCTGTTCTACAACGACAACTCGGTCGGGTTCTGCTTCGAGGTCATCGCCCAGACCGGTGCCGACGAGGACATGGCCAGCCGCCTCAACACGCTCTTCACCCCAGTGCCGCAGCACTGTGGCATCCAGTGGTGCCTGTTCGGCAGTCCGAACCTCGACCAGCAGATGCAGGCCTACATGGACCAGCGGCACATCGCCGTCGACCAGGGCAGGACGCCTGCCTTCTTCGAGCAGCTGGCAAGACGCCGGATCGAGTACATCTACCAGTCCAGGGGCAAGCCGGTCTGGCCCAACGACAACTATGTGGTCAAGAACATCCGCCTGCTGTTTTCCATCACCAGGACCGGATCCTTCCATGACGGCAAGCTGCTGGAGGAGATGGCCGCGCTGCGCGAGACCCTGGCGGCCTCGCTGCGCACGGCCAGCCTGCCGTCGTTCGGACTCGATGCGGAAGGCTTGATCAACTTTCTCTGGCCGATCCTGAACCCGGAAAGCATGTTCAGCCAGGAGGCCTTCCCCGAGCTGCGCTACGACGACGGCAAGTCGATCAAGCACCAGCTCACAGCCTTCGGCCAGCATGTGCGCGTCAAGGCCGACGAGCTGCTGTTCGGCCTGCCGCCCGAGCAGGAGGGCGACGAGGACAAGCGCATCGCGGTGCGCGGCTTCGGCGTGCTGCAGTACCCGCAGAAGAAGGAACTGTGGGAGATGGCCAACATCATCGGCTCCTTCTTCGACGACGGACTGCAGTATCCCTGCCCCTTCCTGGTGTGCGGAGGCGTCTTCACGCTCGACGCCAACCTGGCCGATGGCAAGGCGCAGCTCAAGGCGGCGCGCAGCAAGCAGAACGCCAAGTCCAGGATGGCCGAGTTCCAGCCCGAGCTGCAGGCACAGGCAAATGACTGGGACATCGTGCTGCAGCAGCTCGACAACGGCGGCAGCCTGTGCGAGCTCTACCACACGCTGCTGCTGTTCGCGCCCCGGCGCGTCATCAACCGGGCCAGCCAGGTGGCGCTCAACATCTGGCGCAGCGAGCGCTTCACGATCTGCCCGCTGCAACTGCTGCAGTTGAGCTCGCTCTATGCCAGCCTGCCGATGACGCTGACCGAGGGGGTGCGCGACGATCTGAAGAAGCTGCGCCTGATCACGACCAAGACCACCGTCAATGCGGTGGACATGGCGCCAGTGATCGGCGAATGGAAGGGGATGGGCGACCCGGTGATGATGTTCTTCGGCCGCCGGGGCACGCCGACCTTCCTGGACTTCTACAGCAACCAGCAGGGCAACTACAACGTGTTCGTGGCCGGCGTATCCGGCTCGGGCAAGTCAGTGGCCATGAACGAGGTGGTCTCGGCCTACCGCGGCATCGGCGCCCGCGTCTGGGTGATCGACGTGGGCCGCAGCTACCAGAACCTGATCCGGCTACAGAAGGGCACCTTCCTGGAGTTCACGCCGAGCACGCGGCTGTGCATCAATCCCTTCAGCTGGGTCGGCACCGACGACGAGCTCGACTTCAAGGCCGAGATGCGCATGCTCAAGCCCATGATCGGTCGCATGGCGTCGCCCAACGCCCCGCTGACCGAGTTCCAGTATGCACTGATTGGAGAGGCGATCACGGCGGTCTGGAACGACTACGGGCAGGAAACCAACCCGACCCGGATCCGGGACTACCTGCTCGACAAGATCAAGAACGAGTCGGGTGGCACCGAGCGCGTGGCGTACGAGCTGGCCAAGCAGCTGCTGCCATTCACCCGGGAGGGGGTCTATGGCGACTTCTTCAACGGCCGCGCCAACATCTCGCTCGACGACGACATGGTGGGGCTGGAGCTCGAGGAGCTCAAGAACGCGCCCGAGCTGCGCCGCGTGGTGTTGTTCGTGCTGACCTCGCGCATCGCGCACGACATGTACCTGACGCGCGACCGCAAGAAGCTGTGCCTGGTCGACGAAGCCTGGCAGCTGCTGGGAGCGGACAAGGAGACGGCCGAGTTCATCGAGGAAGGCTATCGGCGCGCGCGCAAGTACAACGGCATCTTCTGTGTCGGCACCCAGGGCATCGAGGACGCCTACAAGAACGACGCGGCACAGGCGGCCTACAACAACGCCGACTGGAAGATCCTGCTGCGCCAGGACCGCAAGAACCTGGAAAAATTGATCGAGGACGGCATGGTGAACTTCTCGCCCGCCGTCAAGCGCATGCTGCTGTCACTGCGCACCGAACGCGGACGCTTCAGCGAAATGCTGGTTTCCTCACCCAACGGGGAATGCGTGGTGCGCCACATCCCCGATCCCTTCTCGCTGCTGATGGCCTCGACCAATGCGCAGGACTTCAACGAGTGCAACGCGCTGCTCGAGCAAGGCTGCTCCACGATGGAGGCGCTCGAGATCATGCTGGCCCGCCGCACGCCGCTCGAACAGATGACTCCACGCCGGAGGCGAGATGACTTCTGAAGCGCCCCCCCAGACCGACCCGGGCGGCACCCAGCCTGCCGCAGTGGTCCGACCTGACCGGCTGCGCCAAGTCGTCCCGGTCCTGCTCTCCACCCTGCTGACGCTCCTGGTGCTCGCGCCGGTCGCCTATGTCGTCAACCGCAAGCTGCCGCCGAGCCTGGCGACGGTCGACCTGCAGGCGCTGGTCGATGAGGAGCAGAAGCGCACGCTCGACGTGATCGGCAAGGGGGGCGAGCTCAGCGACGAGCAGCGTGCCGTGGCACAGCAGCTCACCGTCGATTTCGCGCGCAAGCTCTCCAGCACGGTCGATGCGCTCGGCCAGGAATGCGGCTGCGTCATCATCAACAAGGCCGCGCTGCTGGGTGGCGTGGCGATCGACTACACGGACCAGGTCCGCGCGAGGATACGGTGATGCAGGCCAGCCGGATCTACTGGACCTTCTGCGCAGGCGTGTTCGCTTTCGGTCTGCTCGCACTGGCAGCCTCCCCCTGGCTGAGCCTGAGCGTGAATCTGAGCCGCAGCCTGCCCGGCACGCTCTACCTGATCCACAAGGGCGCTGCGGTGAAGAAGGGCGAGCTGATCGCCTATCACTGGCAGGGCGGAGCCACCTATCCGGCCGGCACCACCTTCATCAAGCGGGTGGCCGGCGTCGCGGGCGATCGGGTACAGCGCCAGGGCAACGAATACCGGGTCGAGGGGGAGTGGATCGGCATCGCCAAGCCGTTCTCGAAGGCGGGCGTGCCGCTGCAGCCCGCGCCTGCGGGGGTGATAGGCGCGGGCGAGTATTTCGTTGCGACCCCGAACCCCGACAGCCTGGACTCGCGCTATGCGCTGACCGGCAATGTCCGGCAGGCTGCCGTCATCGGGAGGGCGTATGAGGTTTTCTAGCGGAAGCGTTGCGCTGCTGCTGGCAGCGCTTGCCATGTCGGCGCAGGCGATCGAGCTCGGCCGCATCGGGCCGACCTACCCGATCGGCGAGGAAAGCGCGCTCGACATGGTGATGAAGAAGCTGCGCCAGAAGGAGCGCAGCGGCGAACTCAAGCGCTTGCAGGAGGAAGGCATCAGGCGCTCGATGGCCAGCATCAGGAACATGCCCCCGGTCGAAGGCATCGCGACGGTGCGCTCGCGTGCCCAGCGCCTGATCGATCCGACCGTGAGCTACGCCAGGTCGGTGACGACCGACGACGGACGGGTCGTCATCCCGGCCGGCACCCGGGTCAATCCGCTCGACACGATCAGCCTGAGCAAGACGCTGGTGTTCTTCGACGGACGCGACCCCGAGCAGCGCGAGGCGGTCGCTCGCCTGGTGGCGAGCAAGGGCCAACTCAGACTCAAGCCCATCCTGGTCGCCGGCTCCTGGCTGGACCTGACCAAGGCCTGGAAGACGCAGGTGTTCTACGACCAGCAGGGCGTGCTGTCGCGGCGCTTCGGTATCACCGCCGTGCCGGCGGTGATCCGCCAGCAGGGCCGGATGCTGGTGCTCGACGAAATCCCCGCGAAGGAGCTGCGATGAGACGCTGGCTGCTGATGGCGTTCCTCGTGCTCACGGCAACTTTCGCGCGCGAGAGCCTGGCCGGTGTCTGCCAGGGCAAGTTCGCCAACCCGATCACCGACATCTGCTGGAGCTGCCTGTTTCCGCTCACGCTGGGCGGCACCCCGGTGATGTCGATGGGACAGGAGGACACCGCCAACCCGGACGGCTTCCTGTGCAGCTGCAACAACCCGCCGCGCATCGGCATCAAGACCGGATTCTGGGAGCCGGCGCGCCGCGTGGACGTGACGCGCACGCCGTACTGCTTCGTCTCGCTCGGCGGCATCCAGCTCGATCCCGGCATCCGCGCGCCCGAGGGCGAGGTCCGCCTGCAGCAGGACAACACCCGCCAGTCCAGCTACCAGGTCCACTGGTACACCGATCCGGTCCTCTACTGGCTGGAGGTCATCCTGGACAACCCCTGTCTGGAGACCGGCTCCTTCGATGTCGCCTACCTCAGCGAGGTCGACCCGACCTGGAACGATGACGAGCTGACCATGCTGCTCAATCCGGAGACCTTCCTGTTCGGCAATCCGGTCGCGCAGGCGGCCTGCGCCGGCGACTGCGTGCTGTCATCGGCCGGATTCGGCAGCAACGCGCTGTTCTGGTGCGCCGGCTGCCAGGGTTCGATCTACCCGTTCAACGGCCGGGTCCAGGCCCATGTCTCGCATGTACAAGCCAGCTCGCTGCTGGTCCAGCGCATGACGGCCAAGCTGCACCGCGAGGGGCTGATGTGGGGCACCTCCGGCAGCGACGGCCTGTGCGGCATCTATCCCGAGCCGGTGATGGACAAGACCCGCTACAAGTACCAGATGCTCTACCCGGTGCCGCAGACCGAGAAGATCAATGGCCGCTGCTGCCAGCCCTTTGGCCGCACGACCGCGATCTGGGGCGCCGGCAAGAGCTATCCCTATGCCGGTGAGGACTTCGCCTACATGGTGTTCCGCAAGAAGAACTGCTGCCTGGGGGTGGGGCCGTGATGAACCGCAAGATCCGCATCACGCTGGCCCTGCTGCTGGCGACTTTCGCCCGCGAAGGTTTTTCTCAGGGCTTGCCGCCCACGGCCGGTCTCGAAGCCGAGCGTGAGCGCATCGCGCGTGAACGCAAGCCAATGTTCGATGCCGGCAACCCGGCCACGCAGGCCGGCAAGGGCTTGCTGCCCAGGTCGGCCGACATCGAGCGGGAAAAGCAAAGGGTCGAGCAAGACCGCAAGGCCATGTTCGACGCCAACAACCCGACGACCCGCAACTCGGGCAACTCCTTCCCCAAGGTCCCGACGCCGGATCGCTCGGGCATCGACATCGAGGCGCTGGCCAGGCAGTACGAACAGAAGTCGGCGGCGCGCAGGACCGATGAGCTGATGGTATTCGCCAGCTTCACGATGCCAGAGGCATCGCTCAGGCGTCTGGTCAGCCAGGCGCGTCAGGTCGGTGCGGCCGTGGTGCTGCGCGGCTTCAAGAACAACTCGCTCAAGGAGACGGCGCAGGCGATCCAGGCGCTGGGCGAGCCTGGCGGCAACGTGCTGGTCAATCCCAACGCCTTCACCAAGTACCAGGTCAAGGCCGTTCCCACCCTGGTGCTGGCCCGCGCAGCAACGACCGATCAGATGGATGCGCAAGGCTGTGCCCTGCCCGACCACTATGTCGCGGTCTCCGGCGACGTGACGCTCGACTACGCGCTCGACGAGATCGCGCGCCGCGCGCCGGAGTTCGCACCGGTCGCGACACGCTACCTGCGCCAGATCAGGGGCCAGTGAAATGATGCGCCTCCTCATCCTCTCGGCGTGTCTTCTCGCAGCGGCGGCGTGCGCCCAGACCCTGGCCACCCCGGCCGAGGCCTTCCAGGCGGGCAAGGAGTTCGCCAACCAGGGCAAGGGGGCGGCTGCCCGCCAGGTCAACGCTGCAGCGGCGGCGGGCGCACTGCCCTATTACGGCACGACGGCGCCCGAGAGCGCGAACTTCCAGGGCGGACGCCAGCGGATCGGGGCGGCCGGCACGGGCAAGCAGATCGATTGCCAGACCCGTCAAGCCGGCAGCGGCTTCGAGCAGCAGGAATGCGATGCGGTCAATTTCATGAGCGAGAACCCGACCAGCCGCCCCAAGTTCACGCTCGACCAGAAGACGGATCCGGTCCTGACTGGCTCCAGGAGCGTGATCCAGCAGCCCGGCACCGTGCCCGGGGCCTCGACCCAGCAGTGCCGCGTCGAGCGCATCAGGAACCCGGCGACCTACCTCGGCGAGACCTGCACCGAGACCCAGACCCTGGAGAACCTGTCGTGCAAGCGCGTGCTGCAGGTCTTGTGCGATGCCCAGCGCGACGGCTGCGACCAGGGCGGCATCGTGCCCAACAGCTGGGCTGGCGACATGGCCACCAGCCTCACCCCGGACGGCAGCGGCAACTACATCCTGCAGTTCGGCACCATCGCCAACAACTACTGGAGTGGCTGGGGGGCCGTGTACGACCGCTACCTGAGCTTCAGCCTGCAGGATGTCAAGCTCATCACGCGCTTCGCGCTGACCCGGGCCGCCTTCGATGACTGGCTGATGGTCAAGGTCAACGACCAGCTGGTCTATGTCGGCCCCAGGGGCGGAGACCGGCTCGAGATCTATTCGCCGCCCCCCGTGCTGGAGACCTCCGGCCAGCGCAGCTGCACTACCTACTGGGACGAAGCGGGCAGCGGCTGGCAGTGCGTCGATGCGGGAAGCGGCGGCAACATCGTCAGCTACCCGTCCTGCACCGCGGTGGCGGGCGGCTGGAGCTGCACGCCGAGCGACGGCCAGACCGGCATGGTGCGGTACTGCGCGAACTGCTTCAGCGGCCCCGAGCTGAAGACCAGCTGGGATCTCGGACTCGACATCGACCTGCGACCCCACCTCAGGAACGGGTCGAACCAGATCTTCATGCGCACGATCGTGGCCGGGCGCGGCGAAGGCGCGGTGCAGCTCACGACCCGCCAGCTATGCCCGCGCAACTGCCGCGAGCAGTGGGACAACAGCCAGTGTGCGGCGCTGGAGCAGAGGGCCAAATGATGAAGCAGCTGCTCGCTGTACTGACCCTGCTCACCACCCTACATGCCTGGGCAGCACCCGACTGCCTGCTGACGGGCACGGTCTGCACGGCACCGAAACAGACACGGGTGATCGACGGGGTTCCGGTCTCGCGTGACTGCTGGGAGTACCAGGACCAATACCAATGCCGTGGCCAGAACCAGGCCAGCGACTGCCAGCCCCTGCGCGAGCGCGGCTGTGCCCAGATTGGCTCGGCCTGTGTCTCGCGCGATGACGCCGGCAACTGCATGACCCACGAGCAGAGCTACAGCTGCCCAGACCAGCCGGAAACCTTCACCGAGAAAACCGTCTGCGATCAGGGAACCTTCTGCCAGAACGGTGGCCCGGGCTGCTTCGATACCAGCTACTCCCCCGACCAGGACTTCGGACAGGCGGCCGCGATGATGGAAGCCACGCGCGAGGCCGGCGTCTACGGCATCGACCCCGACCAGGTGGAGATCTTCAAGGGCTACCTGGAGCAGTGCAGCGTCAAGGTCCTGGGCGGCTCGACGCTCAAGAGCTGCTGCCAGGCTGCGGGTGGCGGCGCGGCCTTCACCAATCACGCCGTTCTGGGCGCCGGGCTTAAGGTGGCGGGCGAAGCCGGGCGCGAATCCATCGTGCTGGGTTCACGCTACATGTACGACGCGCTCTATTCCCAGCTTGACAGCGCCATCGTCGACAAGGGACTGGGAGCGATGAACAGCTGGGCCTCGGGCCTGGGGGACGGCGTCTTCAATCCACAGTTCAACGCCTACGGCTTCAGCTTCGACTTCAGCCTGGCCAACGGCTTCGAGATGGCAGGCTTCGACCCCTACAGCTTCTCGCTGTCGATCGCCGTCATGCTGATCCAGGAGTGGCTGAGCTGCGAGCCTGCCGAGCAGGTCACGGCGATGAAGCGCGGCCAGAACCTGTGCGTCCATGTCGGTACCTATTGCAGCCGGAAGGTGCTCGGGGTCTGTCTGGAGAAGAAACAGCGCCACTGCTGCTTCAACTCCAAGCTGGCCCGCATCATCAACCGCGAAGGCCGTGCGCAGCTCGGGCTGCCGATGAACAGCTGCGGCGGCTTCAACCAGGAGCAGCTGCAAGCGCTCGACTTCTCCCGCATGGATCTGTCGGAATTCATTGCCGACATCAGCCCCAAGGAGGTGCCCGCGTCCACCCTCGGCCAGCGGGTGCAGCAGACCGTCAACGAGCGCGTTCAAGGCTACTACGAGCAATGAAGACACTGTCCGCCCTCCTCGTCCTGCTGTGCTGCTCGACTGTCGCGCGCGAAGGTCTGGCGCAGTCCACCGTCTATACCCGGCAGCACGACTTGCTAGTGGCCGCGATCCGCCACGGCAGCACCAGCGGCGTCATGGAGGGCGAGGTGGCCGAGCATTTCACGCGCCAGTTCCGCTCCACCGGGCCGCTGCTGGTGACCGCCAGTGTCATCCAGTCCTTCAGCCGCAACGACTGCAAGCGGCTGGAGATGGTGTTCACGAAGCAGGACGTGGAGACGCCTCGGGGACGGACGGGTGCGATCCTCAAGACCCGGCTCAACTACTGCCTGGACGGCTCGCCGCCGATCGCCCTGGAGTAAGCCCATGCCCAAGCGCCCTCCCCTGGTCGTCCTGCTTGCCCTGCTGTGCGGCTACGCCAGCGCTCAGTCGCTCGACTACCCTTCCGTCTGGCAATGTGACGCGAACAAGCCCAACTGGTACTGCGACATCGAAGAGGGAGTGCAGCCGGCCGCGACTCGGCAGCAGCCCGTGCGCAAGGACAGAGGATCCGGGCGCATCGAAATCAAGGACATCAAGACCGCCGAGCAGCTGCGGCAGGAACTCAAGCGCCGGGAGGACCTGGCGGTGATGAACCCGAGCGAGCAGCACATGAAGGACTACCTGGAGCTGTGGCAGCTGACGCAGGACAAGGGGGCGGTCTTTGCCGACAGCTGGCGGCGTGTCGTCTGGCAGAACCCCGGTCTGGACTATGCGCAAAGGCGCCCGGTCAACAACTCGGCGATCAAGATCTACGACGAAGGACGCCTGCGGAACGAGGAACAGCAGCTCAGGACGCTGGCCCGGGAGCATGGCCTGATCTTCTTCTTTCGCAGCGACTGCCCCTACTGCCATGCGATGGCACCAACCCTCAGGATGCTGTCGGACCGGTACGGCATCGAGGTGCTGCCGGTCTCGGTCGATGGCCAGGGCCTGCCCGACTTCCCACAACCCCGTGACGGCCGCGCACAGGCGGCCGCATGGGGCGTCGAAAGGGTTCCTGCGCTCTTCATCGGATCTAGGCAGACCGGCGATCGCGCGCCAGTCGGCTTCGGGATGATGGCACTGAGCGAGATCGTCAACCGCATCTTCGTCCTGACCGGCACCCGCTCGGGCGAGAACTTCTAGGGAACTGGCCATGCTCAGAAAAAGAGTGACAGCGCTGGTGACGGCATTCGCTTTCATGTCCACGGCTCACGCCATGACGATGCAGGAACTGTTCGACTCCGTGAACGCACAGGGCAACGTGAGCAACCCAGCCGTGCTGCAAGGCCAGACCATGAACCTCTATACGGGCGGCAGTCTTTTCATGCGCATGCCCAAGCGAAGCTACCAACTGGCCACCGTGACTCCGCCGAGCTGGAACGCCGGCTGTGGCGGGATAGACCTGTTCGCTGGCGGCTTTTCCTACATCAACAAGGAGCAGTTCGTCGCGATGTTGCGCAACATCGGATCCAACGCTCTCGGCTACGGCTTCAAGTTGGCGATCCAGAACCTGTGCCCGACCTGCGACAACGTGATGCAGGCACTGCAGGCGACGGCGCAGGCCGCGAATCGCCTCAACATGGACTCCTGCGAAGCCGCCAAGGGCGTGGTCAACGCAGCGCTCCCCGATACCTGGACGCGTGGCAAGCAGAACGCGGCCAAGAACTTCGGCGTCGACACCAACCTGTTCGAGAACATCACCGACGCCTGGACCAGCGTGATGAACAACGAGAGCCGGGCCAACCAGACGGTGAATGCCGCCGCCAGCGCAAGGCCTGAAGCCAAGGATGCCTTGCCGACAGGCAATGTGGTGTGGAAGGCGCTCAAGAAGCTGGACGGCATCAGCGACGAGCAACGCATGATCCTGATGTCGATGATCGGAAGCATGATCTTCCCGACGGGAGACATACCCAAATCGCCAATCCCGCTGCTGCGCAAGGAGATCACGGTCGAGACACTGGTGGGGGCACGGACCACTTCGGAGACCATCACGGTGCCGATCTGGCGCTGCGACACGACCAGTGAAGACGGATGCCTGAGTCCGACCGAGGACGAGATCACCACCAGGAGTTTCAAGACCATGGTGCGGCAGAAGATGGAGAAGATCTCCGACAAGCTCGCCAGCCGATCGACACATGAAGACATGGCGGCCACCCTCGGCTTCCTGAATGCCACCGATCTGCCAATCTACAAGATGCTGGCCGTCACGACGACGCTCAACAACACGTCGATGGCCGATGCGCTGATCGGGCGTTACCAGGATCTGATTGCCGCGAAATATGCCGAGGTCTACATCCAGCGAGCAGTGACGGATCTGCGCGGTGCGATGGCGAAGTTTTCAGCGGTAGCGGACAGCACCCAAGCAACCGAGCTAGCCAAGATGACGCCCGAGTTGGAAGAAATCTCGCGTGCGGCCAAGCAGGTGCTAGCCACTGCCTACTCGCAGACCATCAGCACGTACAACATTGCCCAGGAGGTGCAGTACATGGAGCGCGCGCTCAACGCGAACCTGTCGCAGACCCTGCGCAACTCGCTGGCCTTCGGCAAGAGCCTGCGCTGAGGAACCCGGCCATGGACATCGAGATTCAGACCTACTGGAACGTCGAGACGCTCTACTACGTGTTCAATGCCGTTGCCTCGATGATGGCCGGTACGGGTTTCTCGGGACTACTCAAGCTGGTGTTCCTGTTCGCGATCGCCATCGGCATGTTCGGCTACATGAACAAGCAGCTCGAAATGGCGAAGTGGTTCATCCATGCGCTGGCCTTCGTGACGGTGCTCAACCTGCCGATTGCACGGGTGGCGCTGATCGACAAGAGCGGGCTTGAGCCGCCGCGCGCGGTAGATCACGTCCCCTTCGCGCTGGCCGTGGTCGCACAGACAACCAACTTGGTTTTTGGCTCGCTGACCAACACCTATGAAACGGTCTTCGGTGTGCCGGAAGACCTGGGCTTGCAGAAGGGGGATGTGGCCTTCGGCCACCGCATCCTCAAGCAGGTCAACAACGCGACGATCCGCGAACCGGGTCTGCGCGCCGACCTGATGCAGTTCATCAAGGAATGCACGCTCTACGATGTCAAGGATGGCGCGATCACGCCACAGCAGATCGTGGGGGGCATTGACACCTGGAACGTGATCTTCAACAACACGAGTCCAGCCCGCTTCGTCACCTACGACACGCTGACCAACACGGCATCCACCGATACCTGCACCAACGTCGCCACCCTACTGAAGGACAGGGTCAATGATGCCGTGATCGCCGGCCAGACCTTTTACGGCAAGCAGGCTTTCACGCGGGCCAGCAGCGATGCAATCGCCACTGGCCTGTTCGTATCCGCCGTGGGAACGTCCTACGACTGGATCCTGAACAATGCCAGCAACGCATCGGATGCGATGAAGCAGGCGATGTTCAACAACATCTGGCGAGAGGCTGGCACCGAGCTTCCGGCACTACTGAACGACCCGGCCCGAGTGGCGGAAGTCAATGCCCTGGCCAGCGCCGCGCAGGCTGCCCGTCAGGCAGACGGATCCAACAGCACCCTGAGCCTGCTCGCACAGGAGACGCTGCCTCACATGCGCAACTGGATCGAGGCCATCATCTACGGTCTGTTCCCGGTAGTCGTGGTGTTGGTCGTAGTCAGCTCGACCGAAGGGGCTAAGAAGATCGTCGCAGGCTACCTGATGTCACTGGCGTGGATCGGCCTGTGGCCCATCCTCTTCGCCGTCATCAACCATCTCTCCCTCATGCACCTGCGTTACAAGACCAGGGCGCTGGAGCTAGCCAGCGGCGTGCCATTCCAGCTCAGCGATGCTTTCGACGCCACGCTGACCAACGA
This sequence comes from Malikia spinosa, assembly GCF_002980625.1. Classification (GTDB taxonomy): domain Bacteria; phylum Pseudomonadota; class Gammaproteobacteria; order Burkholderiales; family Burkholderiaceae_C; genus Malikia; species Malikia spinosa. Next base: position 20,187 of record NZ_PVLR01000026.1, read on the forward strand.
GCAGGCCGTCATCGGCTATATGGTGGTTCTGGTGCCGTTCATCGCCGGCGGAATCATCCGGCTTGGACAAGGTGGATTCATGGGAGTGGCGGACCGAATGGTGACGGGTTTCTCTTCGGCCGGTCAGTCCATCGGTGCGGCCACTGCCGGCGGAAACGTGAGCATGGGCCATGTCGGGATGGACACGGCCTCGGTCAATACGACCTCCATGCACAAGTTCGACAGCAACGTCGGCTTGCAGAGCGGCGGCACAACGATCGGCCGCGGCGACGGTTCAGTCTCCACCATGGCGGCCAACGGCGCGGTGGCCCTGCAGCAGCTGCAGAACCGGATGCTGACGCAGATGAACATGGATCACCGAATGGAAGCCGGCCGCAACCAGGAGGCGCACCGCACGACCATCACATCGTCGGGCGACCAGATTTCCAGTCGGCATGGAGATGCCTCGACCCTGACCGACGTGAAAGGACATGACACCAACCGTGGCCACAGCCAGCAAACCGGTGTGCAAGTGACCAACTCTGCGCAAGGGAGCACGGGCGGTACGCATGTCGCTGGCCAGAGCCTGGGCCGGAGCGCCAGGGAAAACTCCGGCTTCACCATGCAGGCCGGAGCCTACGACAACCTGGGCATGAGTCTCGGCCTCGGGCGTGGCAGGTCGGGCGGCGGCGGAATGGTTCCTCCGGCCGCAAGAGGTGGTGGACCAGACCAGCGCGAAGAAAAACGGATTGTTGAATCGATGAAACAGGGAGGAGCAAGTCAGACACAGATCGACCAAGCCCTGCAGAACTATCGCACTGGCAAGGGCGTGCCAAGTTCAACTCGTGGCCCTGACGCGGTCAGTGCCAGCCTGGGGTTCGACTCTAAAAAGACTTTCGGTGCAAGCCATATGCGCAACCGGGAATCCGCCACGCAGCACGGTCAGGACGAGACGGTGCGGACTGAGAGCGGCTATCAGGAGACAGAGGGGCGCACTGCCCAAGGCGGCACCAGCACCCAGGCCAGTCAGACCGATCGCCATGGTCGCGATGCTTCTCTCAGTTCAGTGGATGAAGTCTCCCGGGTTCGTGATGTCTCCGACCGTCGGGAATTCGGTACTGGCGACCGCTTCAACCGCAGCGAAAGCTCCTCGTTCACAACACACAAGGATCTACTGTCCGACCCCTACCTGTTCGCGAAGGTGGCTTCACGCAACGGCATGACGGCGATGCGCTTTGCCAACCAGGCCGAAGACCGGATACTGCAGATGGTGCAGGACTATGTGGATGAAAAAGGCATGGTGCAACAGGCCAGCAACATGCCACAGCAGACTTTCGCAGGCGAAAGTCTGCCCATCACTGCCCACGAGCTAGGAGGTCAATCGGTCAGGGATCGCGCAACCATTCCCACCAGCATTTCAGCTGCGCATCGGAAAAAAGTGGCCAAGACGGGCTATGGGGGAACTGAACCGCTGCAGGTCGACACATCCCTCCCAGCCAAGGTCATCGAGTCCAGGAGCAGTGTGCAAGGTCAGCTCGATCCGAAGAATACGGGAAGCATTCCGGCACGCGCAGCCCACCTGGATGAGAACGTGAATGCCTGGGCAAGCCCGGACAAGAAGCTTGGGGAGGGGCGCGCCAATCCACTGGCCGTGGTTGAAGACATGGAGGGGCGCGACATCAAGGATACGGCCCTGAAGGTCTGGGACCGTCTGACTGGCGGCGATGGTACGGCCGATGGAGAAAAGCTCAACGACAACCAGCGTAGGGAGGCGGGTGCCGACGTGAAGATCAACCCTGAGAACAGGCGATGAGGGACATCACATGCATCCATCCGATTAGGTGCGACTGGTGTTGGATCCTGGGAAATTCTGGTAATGCCCTTCAGCGAAATTCCAGAAAAGCTCATCCTTTTCATGGCTTGTGTCGGACTGAACACCTGGCTCTCCAAGGCAAACCTTACTGAACCCGTCACTTAACCACCATGCGAGCCAGAACGGAATCCAGAACACCAGTCCACCAATCAAGGTGTGGATGTAACTCAAGGGTTGAGACCCAGCAGCAACCAGCAATGTGGTGGCGGGCACTGGGATCCAAAGCATCCAGCGCCTTCGAAAAAAGAGTCGGCGCAAGAGCTTCATGGCTACTGCTCCTCAATGACGAGGGCCACATATGTGGCGGTGTTCTTGTCGTCTTGCATGTGGACGACACGGAAACCTTTTTCGTAGATTTGCCTCACCGTGACCTTGCCAACATGTTCGCAGGTCAGAACGGAATCGGCACCACGGAACGGTCCTATGCAGACTCCACCACGTCTCGCACCTGCAGACTGTGCATGGGCGCCTGTAATCCCAACAAGAGTTGCAATCACCAGTGCAGCGGAGAGCTTTTTGTTCATCATGCTTTACCTCCCTGTCCAGACCTGAGACAAGTCGTCTGGACGGCGTCCAACATACGCCGAAAACTCACACGCCGCAAGACCAGGGCTCATCAGCTCGCAAGTGCTTCAGGGGTTGCCATACAGCCAGCGCCTGCTGTCCTCGCCAAGGCGGCCCGACGACGGGGCAGGCCGATGAAGTCGTGCTGTGCGGCCAAGCCAGGAGATGACATGAAAAGAATGCTGTCGGTACTCGTTTCGATCGCAGTCCTGAGCGGATGCGCTTCGCGCTCTGACCCCAGCTTGCAAGGTGATGGGATGGACTCGGAACGCAGCCTCGGCCGCTCAGTGGCCATGGTGCTGATCTGCAACGACTGCCGCCCCCGATGATTCCGTCGCACTGGTTCAGGCGAGTTGTCCTGGTGCTCTGCCTGATGGGTCTTGGAGCCGTCATCCTCTGGGTCACAGGCTTGGCCACGGATCCCGTGACAAGGCCCGTGACTCAGGCGGCTGGAAGCGTGACTTTCCTGTTCGTCTTCTATGCCACTGCACCGCTGACGGCACGTTTCCTCGCACCCCTGCCATCGCAGGATCCTGAACTTCAGGAGCGACTGGCACGGATAGTCGCCACCCTGCCCGCCTGTCCTCCAGTCACTCTGCATGACCATGCCGACCCGCAAGCCAACAGCGTCGGGCTGCTGCGTCGATGGTCCCGCATCTACCTCACCACTGGCCTGCTGAACAGCATGAGCGACGAGGGAATGCGTGGGGTGCTCGCGCACGAAAGCACCCACATACGTGAGCACCACATCCTGGCGACCTTCCTCTACGCCAGCGCGTTTGCCGTCAGCAGCCAGCTGCTGGCGGATGACAACTTCTTCTTTGCCGCCCTTCTCCTGTTTCTAGGACTTCGGCGCTACAGCGAATACCGCGCTGATGCCGGGGCAGTTGCCGTGGTGGGCCGGGAGACGTTGCTGACCACGCTACGCGAGCTGGCAAGGTCTTATCCATCGAAAGCCTGGCACCGCTGGACCTCGTTTGCCAACATCTATCCAACTCTTCCCATGCGGATCAGGGCGATCGAGACCGGACGCAAGGCGCTGCTGTGACGTGCCGACAGCAACCGAGCCAGAAGCCGTGCCAGGCATCTTTTCAAAGGTGAAACAACCGGAGCGCCTCATGAACAGACAGGACCTGATCGATGCCATCGCAGCGCAGACAGAAACTTCCAAGGCGGCGACAGGACGCTTGCTGGACACCCTCATCCAGATCATCCAGAGCGAGGTCGCCCGAGGCGGGGTGGTGAAGTTGAACGGTTTCGGCACCTTCGAGAAGACCAGCGCTGCGGCGCGCACCGGCCGTCATCCGCTGACCGGCGGCCCGATCAAGATACCCTCGACCTGCAAGCCCAAGTTCACACCCGGCACCGCGTTCAAGGAGCTGGTGAAGGATTGATGTTTCGTGTGGACGAAAGGCTCAAGGTCCACATCCCACGCGACGCCATGGACTTGCGCAAGAACATCACTGGCCTGGCAACCCTGGTCGCGCAGTCACTGGGGGTGGATCCATTCTCACGGCCGGTCCATGTCTTTCGCCATCTGCAAGCCGACCAAATCAAGCTTCGGGCCTGAAAATTTCTGGTCTGGCGGTACGAAGCTGCACGACACAGAAGGCCAAACCATCGTGTTCTAAAATAAATTATTTATAAATCAATAACTTATATATTTTTATGTGGTGCCTTTGACGCACACTTCTATCTTTCGACTGGGCTGCATAGTGTTTTGCATCAAATTTCATTGAAAATCTTTGCTGTGGTATAAAACAACCCTGTCATCAAGGATCGTCATGCGAGGCACGTTAAAACAGAAGCAGGCCATCGACTTCTGCAAGTGGGGCGGAAGTCCCATCACCTTCAAGTCGATCTTCCAACCATCAGAACTGGTACGCGATGAGCGTGGCCAGCACGTCTATCGTGCCGTCGACATTCGCAAGGCCAGGATTGCGCTCATGGATCTGGACCAGATACCAGAGCGTCCGCAGGAGTTGCCTCCGGTCATCTACTGCCGCATCCCCAAGGGGGGCGTCGGCAAGACGACCATCACAGGCAACGTGGGCGCATGCCTCGCGCTGCAGGGCTACAAGGTGCTCATGATCGATGCCGATCCTCAGGCGAGCCTGACCAGTCTCTTCGGCATCGACTGGGCGGTCGAGGAAATCACGCACATCGGCAACCTACTGGAAGCCCAGAGCAACAAGAAGTCCCCGCTGACCGATGCCGACATCGAAGCCTCGATCCGTCATCTTTATGACGGCGGGATGCTGGACCTGATCCCTTCGGACATCACCCTCACCAACATCGACACCTGGCTGCTGCAGCAGAACTATGCCCGCGAGAAGCTCGTGCGTGAACTGCTGGAGGCACACGTCAAGGTTTTCAGCCGATATGACGTGATCCTGATAGACGGCGCGCCCGGTACTTCACAGCTGGCGTTCGCGCTCATGTATGCCGCCAAGAACCTGCTGGCCGTGGTGTCGCTGGACGGGCAGTCCATCAAGGCCATGGAAGTGTTCCAGTCCAACGTGGCGGACATCCAGCGTGCCTACCCCTTGGACCAGTTCAGCATCCGCATCGTGGCCAATGGCTTCATCAGCAGCATCAAGGCCTCCAACGAGTCACTGGAGACACTGCGCAGGGCTTACCCGGGACAAGTGGAGCACAGCATCATCCCGCACACCGCTTCCTTCGTGCGCCAGGTCTCCCTGATTTCCGACGAGCGCAGCGGGCCGGCCATCGAGAAGGAACCCACCAGCTCAGCGGCCAGGGCCATCATCGACTTGACCCAGTCGCTGATCGGGGCATACGACATCCGTCTGGCAGGCGTCATGCCGGTCGTTGCCCATCGTAGCCGTGGCCCGAAAAAGGGATACAAATCTGCAGGACAGAGCGCATCATGATCCAGGACATGCAACGACGCATTCTCAAGTCTTCCGGGCTGGTATCGGCCCCCAGTGTCGAAGACGCGGCCGCAGCCTTGCCGCGTCTTGATGGGAGCGGAAGCACCGACGGAAAACCCTTCCTGGTGCCCTTGTCACTGATCAACGACAGCCCCTACCAGACCAGCCCGGTCAACGAGGACAAGATTGCCGACTTGGTGGAGAACCTGGGCAAGAACCCACTGTCTTCGCCAGTGGTCCTCAGAAGAGGACATCAGGGGCGACTTGAACTGATCGCTGGCAGACACCGGATCGAAGCCTACAGACGTCTGGGCAGGCAGGAGATCGAAGCCACTCTGCGCGATCTGACCGACGACGACGCGGAGAAGCTTGTCTTCTACGACAACCTGTTTGCTCCGTCCATGACGGACTTCCAGAAGTACCTGGGGTTCAGCCAGCGCAAGGCAAGACTGGAGCTGACGCAGGAGCAACTGGCGGAAGAATCCGGGGTCAGCAGGGCAGTGGTGTCGAAGCTGCTGTCTTTTGATGGGCTGCCAGAGTCCGTTCTTGCCGCGCTGAAGGAAAACCCGCAGGCCATCGGTGCCAACGCGGCGGCCGACTTTGTCGCGCTCGCCAAGAAGAGTCCCGATCTGGCGGTGCAGGCCATCTATGCGATTGCCCTGGGCGAGATGACGCAAAAAGCGGCTCTCGCCTGGCTGAAGGCGGGTGGCACCACCAAGGCGGAAACCGCCAAGCCGGTCGCGACCAAGGCACTGATCAAGTCAGGCCGGCAGAAATATGCCGAGCTGGTTCAGCGCGAGAACAGGCTGGTGATCTCGCTCAACACCGTGGATGCCGGCCTGTACCACGAGCTTGAAGCATGGCTCAAGAGCCGTGCGGAACAACATTTTCAATGACCGCGAACCTCAGGAAAGGAAGCGCGAAGCAATGTAGATGATCGACTGATCACCGAACCGTAAAACGACAAATGCCCGTTGGGGAACGGGCATTTGAAGGTTTGGTGCAAACACAGAAACCCGCTAAAGAGTCATGTCCACAAAACGGCAGTGAGTGGATTCTACAGCGGGTTTCGAATGTTTGCACTAGGCACGGCTTGCTACGCCTGTACTTATGGCAGACACCGCCAGCATCGAACTCGTCCACGCGCCAGTCGTGGACCTACCGGCACGCATCCAGACCGCGCTGGCCCGCATCATGGGCTGCGACGGCGGAGGCCTCGACACGCTCACCTATCGCGAGCGCAGCCTCCTGGCACGCCTGACCCGCAACATCAGTCTGCAGGACCCGTATCGATCGATACGGGTGTCAGTGGATACCCTGGCAGGGGCATTGCAGACTTGCCACAAGACCATCCAGCGGACATTCAACACACTGAAGGGCAAAGGCTGGATCACGCGTGACCAGGTCAAGAAGCGCTCCGGCATGCAGATTGCCGATACCTGGTTCACTGCCAGGGCCCTCGAGGTACTGGGGCTGACTGTCCGTCCATCTTCGCGCGCGGCGTCGGACAATATGTCCGGCGCTTCTAGTCTTTCGACAATGTCAGAAGACAGTCAGCAGATCCCTGGTCATGTTGAACAAAAAAAGCGAATCCCGGAAGACCTCACCTTGCTGGAACAGATGGGACTCAAACCAGGAGCGATCTTCAAGCTGATGGGAGAAGCAACGAAGATGGGCCACAGGCTCGGACAGATCGTTCGCGCAGCAACACCACTGATACGTGCAGCCGAGTTCCCCTTCGGCTATCTGCGCAAGCTCATCGAAACCGATCGGGACTGGGCCAACTACACCTGTGCTGCCACGCTGCGCGAGAAGGAAGCCACGCAAGTGGTGGAAGTAAAGGTGCAGAAAGAGACCGCACAGGCGGTGATAGACGCCGCTATGCCGGCAGGAGCTCTGTTGACAAATGCGGCTGGCAAGCAGGTCTGGATGATGCGTTACGGAGCCGTGTACAGCTGCCCTGTGGGCGATCTCGACAAGTCCGAGTCGCTGCGCGGCTACGCGCGCGTCGCCGACCTGGCGAAGATGGCAGAGGCCATCCAGGCGGGCAAGCTTTTTGTTTATGGGTCGAAGCGAGAGTGATCAGCAACTGCCAAGCGAGATTCTTGGTCGTATAGCTGCTTTTTGTGTTGACAATAGATATACATCATTTGATAATTTGTATATCCAACGTACATGCAAACAAGGAGAAAACAATGCGTGACGCCGCCATCAACCTGCGAGCCCTGCCCGAGCAGCGCGACCTGATCGATCAGGCAGCCAGTCTGCTGGGCAAGAACCGATCTGACTTCATGCTCGAGGCTGCCTGCGAGCGAGCGCAGGCGGTGGTGCTGGACCAGATATTCTTCAACCTGGACGCAGACAAGTTCAGGCAGTTCACCGCCCTGCTGGATGCTCCTCCTGGCCCGAATCCAGGACTTGAGCGCCTCATGGCAGTCAAGGCACCCTGGAACACTGGCCCGGCATGAACTTGCAGCTGAACGTACCCCAACCCCTCACTTCCTCCCATCATCTGGATGGATTCGCTTGCGGGGAGATCAGCCTCGACGAATGGCTCAAGCGAAGGGCACTGACCAACCAGGTCAGCGGTGCCAGCCGTACCTTCGTCGTCGCAGACCAGGAAGGTCGGGTGTTCGGCTATTACGCGATGGCTGCCGGCGCCGTCTCGCACCAGCTGGCGACGAGTGGCGTGCGGCGCAACATGCCCGATCCCGTTCCAGTGATGGTGCTGGCCAGGCTTGCGATTGATCACCGGGCCCAGGGCATCAAGCTCGGGGCTGCGATGCTTCAGGATGCGGTCAACCGGGCCGTGGTCGTGTCACAGAACGCCGGCGTGCGGGCCCTGCTTGTCCGTGCGCTCAATGAGCGCGCCAAGCAGTTCTACGAGCACTACGGCTTTCAGGAGTCGCCACAGCATCCAATGACACTGATGCTGCGCTTGAATGCCGTCAAGGTTTGAGAGCACGACCATCCAAATCGGCAGTCACGTCCACCAGCATTCGCAACTGGGAAAACCGGCATGGAGAAGACAGACGTCGTTCAGTAAGTGGACTTTGAAGCCGCTGCCCGGCGTGGCGTACAGCGCCTGAAGAAGGGGCCGGTGGCCGTGGCCGGGCGCTACGACCAGCAGGCGGGCAGGGTGATGATCGAGCTCGACAGCGGTCTCGAGATCGCGTTCAGGCCACAGCATGCGCAGGGCCTGTATTTCCCGGCGATTGACGCGGATCTGTACCTGCCGGCATTGCTCGAGGGCTTCCTCCGCTCCAATGCCTGGATGGCGGCCCGCATGGGCCAAGTTGGCGGGCGTGCTACGACGCAGGCCAAGCAGGCGGCGGCACGGGCGAATGGACGGCTGGGGGGCAGGCCGCGCAAGAAGGTGACCTCCTGACCAGGTCACAAGTCGGCCAGCGGCAAGCCGCACCCTGTCGATTCAGCCACTCATACGGTTTGCCTGTTTTTTAGGCAAAACACTATTTCTCAATCATGACAATGACTTGCATCCCGTCCGACGGGGTTCTCCACAGGATTGGTCACGGAAGCTGGGGATTGTGCTAAGCTGCCGTCACATTCCGAGTCGGGCCTGACGCCCGCGCCAACCTGCCTCACCGGGGCAAGGTGGTATGCCCAGTGCGATGTGGCCTTTCGAGGCAACCAAGCCGGCAGCAGCGTCGCCCTCCTCGTGAGGGCGCTTTCGTTTCCGGGTCTGGCCGACCCGCCTGTACAGGCAAACCGGCCGGGGGGATTTGTTCCAGATTGCGGCCCTCGCCACCCATTGGTAATGCCGCTAAACAGGAGAGTCAAATGACTGAACTTGCTCGCTTTCGCCCCGCAGTAGCGAAGCACCAGCCCACCTTCGTTTTCGAGCGCGCCTCGCTCGCGCTGATCGCCACCTGGCGCGACCGCCTCATCCGTATCCGGGCTTCGGATCTGCCACTCGACAGTGAATGGCGCGATCCCCCTGGGCTGCGTCTAGGCGCCGTCACGCGCTGACCCCGCCAGGTTTTATGCGAGGGGGCGGTGTATGCCGTTCTGCTGTTCTCATTCCATCGCACTGGTACCAAGCCCTGCAGTGAGGATCGTGCTGCTGGGTTCCGGTCAGGCATGAATCCAGCCCGACCTTACGCCAATGCTGCCCGTTTTCAAGCTCGAAGCGAGCACGCCACAAACCTGATCGGCCGTGATGGCCGATCAGGCAAACGTGTAACGCTGCGTTGAATATAATAGTTTTCAACAGAATCTTTAAAATCTAAAGAAGTTCTCCAGGGAGCGTTAATTGGAAAAACCCATGCCCTTGCCGGTAGAGCGCGCCATCCTCAAGCTGGGCAGTGACATCTCGCTGGCACGCCGACGCCGCCACATCTCGCAGGCCTCGCTGGCCGAGCGCATGGGCGCGTCCCTCTCCACCGTGCGCCGCATGGAAAAAGGCGATGTACGCGTGCCCATCCATTTCTTCGCCCGGGCGCTGCATGTCTTCGGCGAGATCCGGGCGCTCGAGCAACTGCTCGACACGGCCAGCGATGAGATCGGCCTGACGCTGATGGACGAGAACCTGCCCAAGCGTGTGCGCAGCAAGTCCGGGCTTTCGGGAGCGCTCTGATGGTCACCATAGCCCCGACCCGCCAGCAGGCCCAGGTGTGTATCGGCAAGGCCGGCTTGCCGGTGGGCTCGCTCACCTATGTCCGCCAAGGACGGCGCGAGAACTGTGCCTTTGCCTACGACGAAGCCTGGCTGGCCAACCCGGCACGCTTCAGCGTTTCAGCCGACCTGCAACTCGTACCGGGCCACCAGTCGCACAAGGCGGCGTCGGCCCATGATTCCGTCTTCCACGGCGCGATCGCCGATACCGCGCCGGACGCCTGGGGACGTCGTGTCATCGCCCGCGACCACGCCAAGCGGCGCAAGGCTGATCCTCATCTGCCAGCCCTCACCGAGCTGGACTACCTGCTGGCGGTGGACGACTTCAGCCGCGTCGGCGCGTTGCGCCTGCGCACTGAAGACGGCATCTGGCAGCGCACTGCGGCTCAGGGGCGGCGCAGCACGCCCCCCTTGATCGAGCTCGAGCAGATCTACCAGGCCAGTCGTGCGGTCGAACGTGGTCAGGAATCCGCCGAGGACTTGCGTTACCTGCAAGGCAAGGGCACTTCGTTGGGTGGCATGCGGCCCAAGTGCACGGTGGTCGATGAGGACGGCCGACTGGCCATCGGCAAGTTCCCGAGCGTGGGTGACAGCCGCAGCGTCACACGCGGCGAGGTCCTGGCCCTGAGGCTGGCAGCCCTGGCCGGGATCGATGCCGCCCCTGCGCGCATCGTCTTGCTGGGTGACAAAGGCAACGAGGTAGCGGTGGCAGTCATTCGCCGCTTCGACCGCGACGGGGATGATGGTCGGATTCCCTACCAGTCGGCTGCCTCGCTGCTGCAGGCCTCACGGGAAGAAGACCGCAGCTACACCGAGATCGCAGACGCGATCCGCTCGCACAGCCATGCCCCGACCGAGGATGTACGCCAGCTCTGGCGGCGCCTGGTGCTCAACCTGCTGATCACCAACGTGGACGATCACCTGCAGAACCATGGCTTCCTGCATGTCGAGCGCGGGTTGTGGCGGCTCGCGCCGGCTTTCGACATCAACCCGTTCCCGGACAAGGACAGGGAATCCAAGACCTGGTTGTCTGAGCTGGACGGTCCCATCACCGATGTGCAGATGCTGTTGGCCCGTGCGCCGTACTTCGGGCTGGACCAAAGCCAGGCTCTGGCCGTGCTGGGGGAGGTACATGCCGCAGTGTCGAACTGGCGCCAGGTGGCACTCAGTCCGTCGGTCGGATTGCGTGCTGCTGAGCTGGACGACTTTGCTCCGGCCTTCGAGCACGAGCAGATGGTGGCTGCTGCGGTTCTGTTGCAGGACTGAAAAAGCGTCTGGTCAGGCGCTTTACCGGTCTGGATTCAGGTCAGTTCTTCAGATCAGCCTGCCGACTCCGTCGGCAAGATGGGCGCCGTGCTGCTCAACAGCTTGGACTTGAGTGCTCGCCAGCTCCGCCGCTGGCCAGGCCAGCAGGAAATCCCGGCTCTGCTGCGGACTGGCCAGCAGCCAGTCGTGATAGCGAGCCTCGGGCAGGATCACCACCATGCGCTTTTCGTCCTGTGGCTTGTGGAACTGCCGCATGAAGGCGTGTTGGTCAGCGTTGATCGTGAGCATGCTGTAACTGCGCAGGATGCTCCCATCGGGAGCCTTCCACCCCATCCAGATACCGGCGATACCCATCGGCCGCTTGTCGGCGCGAGCGATGCGGGTCGGAACGGCCTTGCCACTGCGCCAGTCTGGCTCGTAGAAGGCTTCGGCCGGGATGATGCAGCGCCGCCCCAGTCGCCACGCGTCACGGTAGCTGGGCTTCTCAGCCACTGTCTCGCTGCGCGCGTTGTAGGTACGGCGCGAGATCGTCTGGTCCTTGGCCCAGTGCGGGATCAGACCGAAGATGCCGGCGATCGCCTCCATGGCGGGTGGATAGCCGGCGTGATCCTGTGGACGCGGTCGGCGGATGAAGCTGCCGGCATAGCCGGGCCAGAGCTCTGCCTGGCCGACATCGGTCGGGGGCTCGACACCGAAGCCGACCAGGTAGCGTTCCCGGTCAGTGACGGGTTCGTAGTGGGCACACATGGTGGGAGATTAGAAGCCGGCGGGATGATTCGGTTCAGGCCGGGGACTGCTGGCTGTAGATGCACCGCACGCAGCAGTCTCCAGAGCATCCGTCCATCGCCAGCCCAGCGGCTCAGTCAACCCTGCCTCCTGCGGCCGATCCGCAGGGTTTCCCGGGTCCTGGTCTCTTTCAACGGGGTGAGGACGAACCTCAGACCCGCCACCAGACCCGACAGGATTTCCTGGTAATAGCGGCGCCGCAGCGGGCCGGGCTCGAGTGGCTGCATTTTGACCTCGAGCAGGTGGTCGACCAGAGTGGCCTTGATCACCCAGTCGACAGATGGACCCAGACACAAGCCCTCTTCGAACCGGTCCGACTGCGACCTCAGCCGCTTGGCCCAAGGCTCGTGCAGGAACTTTTCGAGTTCACGGCATTTTTCCTGCGTGACCGGCACCTGTGGCATGGTCTGCAGGTATTCCAGCGTCTCCTGCAGCTTGGCCGTCACGATCGCCAGCCGTTCCCTGTCCGTCAGATCATGGAAGCCATTGGGTTCCGTCTTGATCAAGGGGAAGACAACTAACGCCACCTGCCGCTGCCCGGCGCATCACGCCTTCTGGACTTCTGCGGACGGGGCGTGCGCCTTGACCGACTGGCACCAGCTATTTCTCTGTGTCCTGCAGCTGTCCCGCGCCGAGATCCCGGGGCCTGGGCAAGGCCAGCCAGTGCATGCCAGCAACCTGAACATCCAGCCAATCCTCGGCACAAGCTGGCACGCCTGAGCTGGTCAGCCGAGTGTTCCACTCATGTGGGCCGCTGCTCACCCAGCCAGAGTGCCAGTTCCTCGGGCGCCATCACCATGGCGCCGCTGCGATCGGCCGCGCGGGCTTCGTCCTGGTCCGCCGTCACGACGGTTCGGGCCAGATCGGGGCTTGAGCTCTTGAGGTGGTGCAGGAAGGCCAGGATCTGCCGGTCGGCCCGGTTGCTGCCGCTGCCGCCCGAGAAGTGGACCCGGAAGTTGTCCTGCACGGTGCGCTCGCTGACTGAGCCACCGTCGAACCAGAGCTGGAGGCTCAGGCGAGGGTGACGCCTGGCCAGTCCAGCCAGGTGCTGCTCGAGTGCGTCGCGCGCGCGTCCTCCCGGGATGCCGTTCTCGAAGAAGGGCCGGAACAGTGCCGGCAAGGTGAACAGCACGTTGTGTCCGTCCACCACCAGGGTTGCCCGGTGTCCCAGGGCCAGCGTGGACTGCATGGCATACAGCGGCAGATTGTGCAGTCCGTCCCGGTCCTGCGCCGCGGTCCGGCACATGCCCTGGCTCGCATAGAGGCGCGAGGCCATGTCGGCCAGTAGCGCGAAAGCCTGGGCCCGCTCGGCGCCATTGAGCAAGCCGAGCGGTTCTGCCGCAGTCAGCGCCTGGCGGATCACGCTCAGCTGGTCGAGGCTATCGGCCTGGGTCATGGCGTCTTGCAATCGCGCCAGATTGGAGTCGATGGTCTGGTCCTGGTTAACGGCTGCACCGAGCTGCTGCTGGATAGCCTGGATCCTCAAGCCGATCTCGTGCTGGAGCCGGCCCAACTGTGGCAGCGGACGCAGCGATTCGGAACGTGCCTCGGCCAGCTGTTCGAGCATCCGGCGACAGCCTTCCAGCTCGGCGTTCAAGGTGCGGCGCAGGCCGTAGCGGCGGTCGATCGCCGCCTGCTCTTGCAGCAGCAGCTCGGCCTGCTCGAGCAGGCTCTTGCCGCGGGTATCCGCCGCTACTTGGGCCAGTGCCTGCGCGGGAGCGAGCCAGGGCAGCAGGCGCTCATCGAGCAGGGCTTGCAGCCGCTCGAGCACCTGTGAGTCGAAGTCCCGACGCAGATCGGCCAGCTCGCTCTCGGCGCGCGCGGAACGCTGCCCGGCCAACTCCAGCGCTGGCCTGAGTCGATCCAGTTCAGCGCGCCAGCGTTCGGTTTCATGGTTGCAGGTAGCGAGCTCGCGGCTGAGCCGGCCCGCCTCGCGGCGCTTGTCGCGCAGGGCGATCACGAGCTGGCGTTCGGACTGTTGCCGGGGCGCCCGGGTTGCAAGCGGTGAGGTTTGCGGGCTGTCGGCCGGCGTGCCGGTCGGATGGCTCTGGATCAGCGGCTGCAAGGCCTGCGACAGGCTCAAGAAAACGGCCGCTAGCTCGTCGCTTGCCCTGCGCCGCTCGACCTCGCCGGGTTCTGACCCGTCCCAGGCAGCCAGCTTCTCCAGTGCCCGCTTGCGCAGCGAGGATCGGCCATCCAGCAGCAGCGCGGCCATGGTCTCGGCAAAGCCGAGACTTCTGGCCAGCCGGTCGCACTGCTCCAGCACCAGTTCGTCGGACAGTGAAACCGTCAGCGCGCTGGCCTGGCTACTTTGCCGCAACGCCAGCCGAACCTGCTCCGGCAACTCCGAGTAGCTCTCCAGGGCCGACCGCAGCCGGGCGCGGGCTACGTCTGGTGCCATCTTGTTGGGCCGAAAGCCGGCGCCGAGCCCCTGCTCGGTCGCCAGGCTGCGCACCTTCGCCTCCGGGAGCCGGGCCAGCGCACCGTACCAGGCGAGCAAGACGGCTGGGGGGATTTCATGGTCATCGATCTTCATGGCTGGGTTAAGCAAGTGGAGCAAATTGAGTCAGGAGCGTACTGCCCCTGGGCCGGGGCCGGCTGGGCTTGGCTGAACGATGTCGGGCGGCTCGCACCGGAGCCGTCCCGTTCAGTCGTTGCGGGGTCTGGAGTTCAGTCGGGTCAAGTCTTCCCGCCACTCATTGGCCGGGGTCTGGAATCCATATATAAGACATTAAAAATAAACAGTCATGGTGTAATATTATCACCATGACCAACCAGCCTGAGCTTTCGTCCGAATCCTTATCCGGATCCCCGCCCGAGTCGTTCAGCCTGAACGAGCTCTGCTTGCTTGCCGAGCTGCCGCTGCGCACGGTGCGCTACTACATCCAGCAGGGCCTGGTCGACCGGCCGCACGGCGAAAAGCGCGGCGCTTGGTACGACCGACATCACCTGGAGCAGCTGCTGCAGATTCGCAAGTGGTCCGCCGCCGGCCTGTCGCTGGATCGCATCCGCGAGCTGCTGCACGGCGGGCCGGTCGCTATTCCCGAGCGCCCGAAGCAGGTCGGTGCCATCCAGGTCAAGAGCCACATTTGGCTGGGCCCGGGTCTGGAGCTGCAGGTCAGCGCCGAGGACGCCGGTCTGAGTCCGGAGCAGCTGAGGCAACTCGTCACCGCTGTCACGCAGGCCCTCGCCACCATCAAGGGAAAACAACAATGAACGAGCACCAGTCCGCCGTCCTCAGCATCAAGGACGATGCATCCCCCACCGGCAGCACCGGCCTCGCACTGCAGGGGGTGCAGGTGCAGGGCCGCCTCGATGGCCTGCTGCTGCGCACCACGATCCAGCAGCGCTACCGCAATACCAGCGGGCGCCTGATTGAGACCGTCTATACCTTCCCGCTTGCTCACGGAGCGAGCCTGCTGGGCCTGTCGGTGACGCTGGGTGACAAGCGCTTGAGCGGTGCCGTGATCGAGAAGCAGCAGGCCACGCAGCGCTACGAGCGTGCGATCGATGAGGGCGACACCCCGGTGCTGGTCGAGCAGAGCGCGCCCGGTCTCTACACCGCCAACCTGGGTAACCTGCAGGATGGCGAGGAGGCGACTATCGAGCTCGAATACGCCCAGCTGCTGTGCTTCGAGCAGGGCGGACTGCGGTTGAGCATTCCGACCGTGGTGGCACCGCGTTATGGCGACCCCCAGGCCCAGGGCGGCCTGGCCCCGCACGAGAGCACCGATGCCGACTGGCAGGCCCGCTATCCGTTTACGCTGACGCTTGACCTGGCCGGCCCGGCGGCATGCGCGCGCCTGAGCAGCCCAAGCCACCGGATCGAGGTGCAGCCGGTGGCGCCGGAGCAGGGCGAGACGGTTCGCGTGTCGCTGGAGCAGGGCGGCTGGCTGGATCGCGACTTCGTGCTGCGGCTCGATGCTCTGGAAGGCCAGTCCTTCTGCATCACCGCACCCGATGGCGACGAGGCGCACCCGCAGGCGCAGGCCGTGCTGGCGAGCTTCTGTCCCCAGCTGCCTGCGCAAGAAATCGCGCCCCTGAGCCTGAAGATCCTGGTCGACTGCTCTGGCTCGATGGCGGGCGATAGCATCGGGCAGGCCAGGCGCGCGCTGCACGAGGTCGGGCAGTGGCTCAAGCCAGCTGACCGGCTGGCCTACTTCCGCTTCGGCGGCCACTGCGTGCCGGTGATCCCGAAGCTGGAGCCCTGCACGCCGAAGCTGGTGGCCCGCTATGCCAAGGCTATCGAGCAGACCGGGGCTGACCTGGGCGGAACCGAGCTGCACGCGGCGCTCCTCAAGGTTTTTGGCCCGAAGTCGAAGACCGCGACCGCCAAGGCCGACGTGCTGCTGATCACCGATGGCGAGGTCTGGGACGTCGAGCCCACGGTGCGGGCCGCGCGCGAATCCGGCCACCGGCTGTTCGTGGTCGGGGTCAGCAGCAGCCCGGCCGAGAGCCTGCTGCGCGAGCTGGCCGAACACAGCGGCGGCGCCTGCGAGCTGGTGACGCCGAACGAGGACATCGCCGGCGCCATCACCCGCATGGTGCGCCGGCTGCGCGCCGCGCGCGACATCGCGCTGCAGCTGGACTGGAGCCAGCCGGTGCTGTGGCAGAGCTCGCTGCCGCAGCAGGTCTTCGACGGCGAGACGCTGCATGTCTGGGCCCGGCTGGAGCAGCCGCTGCAGGCGGCACCGACCTTGTACTGGAGCGCAGCGGGCGCCACGGGATCGGACCAGGCCGAGGCCGTGCAGACGGATGCCAGCGACACCACCGCGCGCCTGTGTGGCGCCCGTCATGCCGACACCCTGCCCAAAGGTGAGGAAAAACGCGCGCTCGCGCTGCGCCATCAGCTGGTGACGCGTCAGACCAGCCTGTTCCTGGTGCATCAGCGCGCCGAGGACGACAAGGCCGAGGGCCTGCCCGCGCTGGAGCAGATCCGGCACATGATGGCGGCGGGGCATGGCGGGTTCGGAAGTGTCCTCGGCATCCTGGGGACTGCGGCGGCCGAGATACCTGTTTTCTGCCGCAGGCAAGCCGCCCCGGAGCCCACCTTGCAACGCCGTGCCTTCCAGTCAGCGTCCATGCCGCACGACCTGGGCCTGCCCAGCCTCTGGCGCAAGCCAGCCAGTCGCCTGAGCCGGTGGGCGGACAAGCTGCGGGCCTATCTCGACGCGATGCCAGTCGAACCCGGCCTCCAGGTCATCGACGATCAGCAGCAGCTGGAGTCGAGCCACAAGCTCATGCTCGCGGCTTTCGAGCGGGAAACCGCCAGTCCTGAAAGCGCGGAGCGCTACCTGGAGCAGCTGCACACCCACCAGACAGATCCGGAACTGCAGGCCCTGCTTGGCCAGCTGAGCTTGATTGCCGGCGACCGGGCCGCAGCCGCGCTGCTGCTGGACTTGCTCAACCGCCACCTGTCGTCAGGCTCGGCCTTGTCACGCCAGGCCGAGCGGGTGCTGCGCAGTGTGCTCAAGCCCTTGAGCCCCGCGGTGCGCGCCGAGGCGGAGCAGGTGATCGAGGCGGCATTGCCGGGCCTGGGGGTGGCAGCCGGAGGCTGATGCCTCAGCTGACCTGCTGGGCAGGCGTTCGAAGAATGGGTTCAGTCGAGATAGACGACGGTCTCGTCCCAGGTCTCGCGTGTGTAAATCACGATGTTGGGCGAGTGCGGGTCGGTGGGATCGGCCTTGTAGCGCGAGACGATCGGACCGAGGAGGTCCATGTTCCTGGCGTTGCGTCTGGCCTCACTCTCAGTGATGTGGCCATGTTCGTTGATGGCGTGCCGGCAGATCAGGTCGAGCGGCACTCGCTTGAGTTTCATGCGGGCGTCGGGAGTGAGCTTGATCTCGCCGAGCAGGAAGTTGGTTTGCATGATTGGATGGCAACCGGTAGGCTTGAAAGAATGCCCCTGGTGGCTGTTTTGCCGCCAGCCGTGTGAGACGGAGAGGTACCAGGGGCATCTGGTCAGGCTAGGCGACGCTGCGACGAGCGCAGGACTTCAGCCGAGGCCTTGGAGACGCCGGCCGCTGCACCCACCGCGCCTGCGGCCGTAGCCAGGGAGGCCGCAGTGGCCGTGGTGCCCGCGACCACCGTCGCAGCGGAGCCCACGGCAGCGGTGGTGGCACCGATCGCAGCGCCTGCGACACCCGAGGCTGCAGCGCCGGCGGCGGCACCCGCTGCTGCCGAGGCGACGACGGTGCTGGCACCCGAGACCAGGCCTGAAATGAGTGGAACGAGTGCGGCAAGGAAGAAAGGCATTTGAATCTCCTGAAGCGTTGAAGCGATGTCGCAAGTATCGGATCAACAGTTCAAGATTTGACCATCATGCCAACGTTGGTTTCGGAGCCTGAATCCCTATCGGATCAGGTACGAAATCCGATCTGATTGAGGAGAGGCAGCGTATCAAATCCTCTTCTGTAACGGGGCATGTCGGACAGAATCATCATGCGTATCTACATCAACCTGGCGGTCTTATTTAGACGGCAATGATTAACCTGATCATGCGGCGTAAACCACTGAATCATGATTGAAATAGGACTTCACACGCTCCGGGCTGCTGACGAGGAACTGCATGAAGGCGGTGGCCTTCTCCAGCAATCCGCCTGGTGTTCTGCAGCGATTGGCGCTGCGCAACTGGGTCTTGAAGTCCCGGTTGAGGTACTCGTCCGGGTTGCTCTGCGGTGCGTAGGGCGGCAGGTAGAACACCTCGATCTCGTGCTGATGTGCCTGCACCCAAGCGGCTACGTCCTTGGCATGGTGAGCCCTGAGGTTGTCGAGTATGAGGAAGACTTTGTGACCTTCGCTGTCCTGTACGAGTCGTTGCATGAAGCCCAGAGTCGTCTGAGTTGTGGCTGCACCTTCGAGAAACTCGAATCTCACCAGGCCCTTGCTGCTGATGGCCGAGACCATCGTCAGGCCAAAGCGCTGGCTGGTGGCTGCCAGCACCGGCGCGTGGCCCGCCGGGGCATAGCCTCGGACCCAGTGACCATCTTGCACCACCGCCGTCTCGTCGGCCCAGTAGATGGTGCCGTCTTCCTGCTTGGCCT
>NZ_PVLR01000027.1 GCF_002980625.1 Malikia spinosa
GCCTGGAGACACACCTGGCGCTGCTGACCTTGGCTGCCGCCATCATCTGCTCGCGCTTCGTCGAAGACTTGTGTTAGCGGCTGTTAATGCGGGCCTCGGCGCGGTTGGATTGGGCGGCTGGTTTGTAGCGGGTGCGGTCGTCGGCTCAGCTTCGTTGGCTGACCGGTACCGGCCAGGAGCGCCCATTGGTCAAGTTGCCACAAAGCAGCCGTGCAATTCTATTGGCACGTTTGAGTGCTTGCAGGGTTTGATCGCGCATTTAGTGCTAGATGCAAAATGACAGCATCCGAAAAACCAACTAAAACCAAAGAACCGTATCAATGAAGGCTGATAAGTTACCCTTCACGAGTCCGAGAAACCCTGCAAAATTGACGTCCACTATACGTTAGCGTTTACCGAAGATGCGCTTACAGCATGAAGAAAATTGCGACCATTTGCACCATCCTCATGCTTTCTTCCTGTGCTACCCCATACGGCAAATATGGCATTACATGAGGCTGCACAGACTCCCGTATTGATGAGAACAATTTTTCGATAAGCGTGGACACAAACGGTTTTACAAACCAACAAACCATCTCAATGCACGCCATGTATCGCGCAGCCGAGTTGACAGTTGAAAATAGCCTTGACTACTTCGTCATTGTCAGCAATTCAAAAAACCGAAAGGCATAACTATGAACATGCCTAACACAGCTCACACCACCATAAATTCATTTGGTTTAACTGCAACCACGAGAACTACCTATACCCCGGGTGCGGCAATACCAATGGTGTTTCCAAACTTTTCGCTCGTTATCAAATCTTTCAAGGGCAATAAGCCGGCTGACGTAGAAAATGCCTACGATGCTCGTTCTGTCATGGCCTACCTTGGCCCACAGATTAGCATTCACAGAAGTAAGAAATGAGGGTGCAACACGATAAAAAACGCTTCTAAAAGGACGCTCATTTTAGGATGCTTGGACCTAAAACATGAAAGAAACCATTATTGGCCTTATATCTGCCTTAGTAGGCTTCATCTCCGGGCTTCTTGTGCCCTGGATCAAATGGGAAATCGAAAAGCGGCAAAAGAGGCATGACTACCGAATGAAATTGATTGCCACTTGGAAAGCAAAACTGGCCGCCGCAGAATTCCATTCACCCGAAAGCCGAAGCAGCTTTGGAAGCTCTCCTGAATATTCAAGCCTACGGTCGCACATGACGACGGCAATGATTGAAAAATTCGAAGCAGCTCGCACTATGTATGTTGGTGGTGGCAGAGGCGACGATGTGCGAAAACAAATGCTGCTTGATGAGGTCTCTCGATTGGAAAAGCACTGGGGGTTGTCATAGTGCGCGGCCCAACCCATCATTCCACCGGACCTGCGAAAAAGCCGCGCAGGCCGACTACCTCCAAGTTAGACTTTTAGAAGGAGCTTCGGATGCCATCCCCACAGCCAGATCAGGCAATACAAACTATTGCTGTGCTAACCACATGCCTCGCTCAAGCCTGGGGCGAGATCGATCCAGAATTCATTCCTGCATTTGAGCAGAAGCTACAAGAAATGTACTCACGCTTGAGAGACAACAGCCACTTCTCTTCTGAAACTCTGCAAGCTATTAGGCTTGTCAGTGATCTATTAAAAGCCTAACAACTCGTTCAGGGAGGGACGCCTTCGGCACACCTTGAGTCGAACGATCCGTTGCGCCAATAACAGCCACGCTATATGAAAAATTTGATTACCTCTTTGTTGTTCTCGAGCCTTTGTGCCACGACACTGCCGTCCTTCGCCAAGGACGAGAAGTGTGTCGCTCTATCAAATTTAGCTTCAACCATTTACAGCAACAAGGCGACGGTTAACGAGTTTCAGATGCTACGTGGGATGGAGCTCAAATCAAAGCAAATTGATTTCGCATTTATTAAGCTTTTTTCTGGAGTAGCATACACAGTAAATACGTTGCCAGCATCCAATTTTCAAGCGGCAACCGATGAATTTTGCCAACGATTTACAGAGGCCGCGTTAGCGCCAAACTCACAAGTCAGTCACGTGGAAAAATCCTCTTGCGAACAAATGGTTGCTTATTCGAATGCGATCAACACTTTCCGCCAAAGCGGGGATACATCCACTTCTCTTCGACGCCACTTTGACAGGACGTTTAGTGAAAATAACTCCGTCCACCGCGTCACCGCCGACTATCTGAATCTCATGTCAGAGATGAGATTTTCGAATCTTTTCACAACACGCTCGGACGCTGATTTTATAAATTTCTCGAAACAAGCCTGTGAAGCATTTGGCGTCTATCTAAACAAGGTTGATAAGAGGCGTTAAGTTATGGGGTGGAAACCTAGCGAAGCTCCTGAATGAGCGCGTATTCATCTTAACCACCGCGAAGCCTAACCTTGAGGTCTACCGAAGGCTGCGCGATAAAGCCGCGCAACCCCGGGGACCTTCACGTTGAACGTCTGCTTTTCACGAGAGCCTAGGATAACTATGGATCGGCTGCTGCCAGTCGCCAGACTTGCCGCAAAGGGCCGCTCCCAGCCTAAACAGGTCACTCAGCAGGCGCCGTGAGAGTCAGCCCCTAGCCGACCCCAGCACACTGGCCGTGATCGAGGGCACCCACGATCTCCCAGGATCGTCAGGTGCTCCACAGTTCTTGGTAAGGATTGCGAAAGTAATCTTTCACGCCAACGGCCAGCAGGTCAACGCCGGCCAGCATGGCCGCGACCCCGAACGGGCAGCGGACTGCCCTGCCCCCTGCTGCCCCGGTTAAGAAAAAGCCTCGCCATGAAAACATAAACGTTTTCTGTATGAAAATCGATGACATAGAAGCTTGACATGTCAGGGAAGCCGTCGATGCTGGCTGCGTACGAAAACGAGGGAGCCCAGGGGCCTGGCAAAGCCGGCGGTGAGAGACTGATGCGCAGGCTGGGCCTGTTGCTGCTGGGCGCGGGACTGATCATCTTCATTGCCAATCTGCTGTGGGAGTCCGAGCTCCGGCCAGGCGGGCCCGGTCTGACCGTGATCGGCCTGCTGATGCTCTACTGGGCTCGCATCGGTCGGATCTCGTGGGCCGTGCATCTGATGTGCTGGGGTCTGCTGCTGATCGGCTGGAGCGGGGCCCTGATGGGGACCGGCCTCTACAACATTTCATGGATCGCGCTGCCGATCGCCACCATGGTCGGCGGCTGCATGCTCGGTCGGCGCATGACGCTGGCACTGATGCTGGCGACGGTCGCCGCGGTGCTGTCGGTCTATGGGCTGCATCAGCAAGGCCAAGAATTCGGCAGCAACGCACCGCCACAGGTGGTCGCCGGCCTGCTGATCCTGGCGGCGCTGGTCGCCGGCCTGATCGGGCGCACGACAGCCAAGACCGTCCGGCGCCAGATGCGCCGACTCGGCGAATCGCAAGCCGAACTGGAGCGGGCCCAGTCGCTGGCCCATGTCGGCAGTTGGACGATGGAGGTCGGCAGCGGCCAGGCCCGCTGGTCGGACGAGTATTACCGCATCTTCGGGATTGCCGTCGGTACCTCGGTCAGCTACCCCGACTTCATGGCCAAGGTCCATCCCGACGACAGGAACCTGATCGATGCCGGCTGGGTGGCGGCAGCACGCGGCGACAGCAGCTATGAAGTGAGCTACCGGATTCTGGTCGGCGCGGAGGTGAAATGGCTGCGCAGCATCACCGAGTTCGCGTTCGACTCGCAGGGCAAGCTGCAGACCCTGTCTGGCAGCGTGCAGGACATCACGCGGATCAAGCGCAGCGAGGAAGTGCAGCGCGAGAGCCAGGAGCGTTTTCGCAAGCTGTTCGAGGATACGCACCAGCCGATCGTGCTGTACGACAGCGACTCGCGCTGTGTCGCGGCCAACCAGGCCTGTCTGGCGATGTTCCGCTTCGACAGCATCGAGGAGATCCGGGGTCGCAAACCGACCGAGCTGTCGCCGATCTGGCAGGCCGACGGGCGCAAGACCAGTGACAAGCTGGCCGAATTGCAGGATGCCGTGATCAAGCACGGCAGCTTCGAGACCGAATGGCTGCATTGCCGCTCCGACGGCGAATCCTTTCCGACCCGGGTCCTGACCACGGGCATCCGCATGGGCGAGCAGGATTTGCTGCATTCGATCATCACCGACACCACCGAGCAAAAGCGGGCGCTCGAACAGATCGAGTTCCTGGCTTACCACGACCCCCTGACCGGTCTGCCGAACCGGACCCTGGGCCAGGATCGTCTGCAGCAGGCGCTGGGCGTTGCCGAGCGCGACGGCAGCAGCCTGGGCGTGCTCTACCTGGACCTCGACAACTTCAAGCATTTCAACGATGTCTATGGCCATGCCATGGGCGACCGGCTGCTCAAGAGCGTGGCCGCCAGGGTGGCCAGCAGCCTGCGCGCGGAGGACACGCTGTGCCGCCTGTCGGGCGATGAATTCATGGTGGTGCTGCTGGATCTGGATGCCATCGAGCAGTTGCAGCTGGTCTGCCAGCGCATCCTGGCCCGGATCGCGGAGCCGCTCGAGGTCGAGGGTATCAAGCCGCTGCTGTCGTTCTCGATCGGGGGTGCCATCTATCCCCAGCACGGACGCGACATCGGCAGCCTGATGCGCCATGCCGACCTCGCGCTGTACGAGGCCAAGAAGGCCGGACGCGGCACTTCCCGCATCTTCAAGCCGCAGATGAACGAGAGCCTGCGGCATTACCTGCAGACCTGCGACGACTTGCGGCTGGCGCTCGAACGCGAGGAGTTGGAGCTGCATTACCAGCCCCAGGTGTCGCTGCACAACAGCGAGGTGATCGGCGTCGAGGCGCTGCTGCGCTGGAACCACCCGCAAAGGGGCTTGCTGCAACCGGGCACCTTCATCGGCGTGGCCGAGGAAAGCGGGCTGATCGCGCCGATCGGGCGCTGGGTGCTGCAGGAGGCCTGCCGCCAGGGCGCCGCCTGGCATCGGGCCGGCTGGAGCCAGCTGCGCATGGCGGTCAACCTGTCGGCGGTGCAGTTTCGCCACGGCCAGCTCGGGCCGGAATTGTTGGAGACGCTGGCCGAGAGCGGATTCAATCCGAAACGGCTGGAACTGGAACTGACCGAGTCGACCCTGCTGCACAGCGACAGCGCGATCCTGGCGACCGTGGCGCAGTGGCAGGCCAAGGGCATCGAGCTGTCGATCGACGATTTCGGCACCGGCTATTCGAGCCTGTCCTACCTGAAGCGGCTCAATGTCGACAAGCTCAAGATCGACCGCTCCTTCATTGCCAATCTGCGCGAGGATGAGCAGGACCGGACCATCGTGCGCGCGATCATCCAGATCGCTCAGAGCATGGGCATCAAGACCATTGCCGAGGGCATCGAGGACCCGCTGGTGGTCGAGCAGCTGCGGGCGATGGGCTGCGACAAGGTGCAGGGCTTCTGGTATTCGAAGCCGCTGCCGGCGGGGCAGTTCGAGCAGTGGTTCAAGCACTACACCGCCCGCGCCGCCTGAGGCAGGCAGCGGGGCGGTGCGGGACGGCGTGGCGCCGGCCCCTGGGGTGGATCAATGGCCCTGCGAACCGCGGTGCGCCCAGCCCGTGGTGTGCTTCTCGATCAGGCTGAACAGTTCGTACATCAGCATCGCCATCACGCCGACGGTCAGCAGGCCGGCGAAGGCCAGGCCCATCTGCATCGCCGAGCCGGCCGAGATCAGCAGGTAGCCGATGCCCTCGTTGGCGGCGGTCATCTCGGACACCGTGGTGCCGACGAAGGCCAGCGTGATCGCGACCTTGAGCGAACCGAAGAAATACGGCAGCGACCTGGGCAGGCCGACCTTCATCAGCACGTCCCAGCGCCGGGCGCCGAGCACGCGCAACACGTCTTCGAGCTCGGGCTCGAGCGTGGCCAGACCGGTCGCGATGTTGACCGTGATCGGGAAGAAGCTGATCAGGAAGGCGGTCAGGATCGCCGGGCCGACGCCGATGCCGAACCAGACCACCAGGATCGGCACGAAGGCGGCCTTGGGCAGCGCGTTGAAGGCCGTCATCAGCGGGTAGACCGCCGCGTAGGCGACGCGCGAGCTGCCGATCAAAAAGCCCAGCAGCACGCCGACCAGAATAGCCAGGCCGAAGCCGACCATCGTGACCCAGAAGGTGCGCCAGGCGTGGCCCGCGATCACGGCGTGGTATTCGATCGCCTGGTCGAGGATGCGGGCCGGGCTCGGGAAGATGAATTCCGAGACCTGGAAGGCGCTGGTCAGCGTCTGCCACAGCACGATGATCAGCAGCAGCAGCAGCCAGGGCGACCAGCGCTCGATGTTCTTGCTTTTCATGGCGGATTTCCGGTTCATTGGTTGATGACGGCGCCGGCCTTGCGCATGGCGCCGATATGGCCGCGCAGTTCGTGCACGATGTCGGTGAAGGCCGGGGTGTAGGTCAGCTCGAGGTCACGCGGGCGCGGCAGCTCGATGTCGCGCTTGACGACGAAGCGGCCCGGGCTCTTGCTCATCACGTAGACGGTATCGGCCAGGAACACGCTTTCGCGCAGGTCATGCGTGACCAGGATCACGTTGAAGCCCTGCGCCGCGTGCAGGTCGCGCAGCGTGCACCAGAGCTCCTCGCGCGTGAAGGCGTCAAGCGCGCCGAAGGGCTCGTCGAGCAGCAGCATCTTGGGCTGGTGGATCAGCGCGCGGCAGATGCTGGCGCGCTGCTGCATGCCGCCCGAGAGTTCCCACGGGTACTTGTCCTCGTAGCCGGACAGGCCGACGGTCGCGAGCAGCTGGCGCGCGCGCTCGACATATTCGGCGCGCTTTTGCTTGAAGGTCGCGCGGTAGGGCTCGACGATCTCGAGCGGCAGCAGCACGTTGTCGAGCGTGCTGCGCCAGGGCAGCAGCGAGGATGACTGGAAAGCCATGCCCGAGATCTTGAGCGGGCCGGTGACCGGCTGGCCATCGACCTTGATGCTGCCGCGGCTCGGCGCCTTCAGGCCGGTGGTCAGCTTCATGAAGGTCGACTTGCCGCAGCCCGAGGGCCCGACGATGGCAATGAACTCGCCGCGCTTGACCTGCAGGTTGATGTCCTCGACCGCGAACTTGCCTTCGGCCCAGAGTTCCTCGTTGTAGGCCAGCCAGACGTTCTGGAAATCGACGAAGGGGGTTTCGGTGGCGCTGTCCATCGGGTCGCCTCTTATTTCTTGGCCTTGGGCAGGATGTCGAGCTCGGCCGCCGGCGGCAGGAAGCTGCCGTTCCAGATCGCGCCGGCATCGACCCGGGTCTTGGTGGCGTAGGCGTCCGAGACCTGGCTCGCCATCAGGCTCAGGCGGCCCGCATCGACGCGGCCGAAGCCCTCGCGGCGCGCATCGGGGCTGGCGACGACCGAATCGATCGCGAGCTGCAGTCGGCGCGTCTCCATCGGCAGGTTGATGATGCCGTCGCGCGCCTTGACCGCCTCCATCGCGGCCGGCGGGTTGGCCATGACCTCCTTGGCGCCCTTGGCGAAGGCGCTCAGGAAGGCCTTGAGCGCGGCCGGGTTTTCCTTGATCAGCTTGGGCGAGGCGATGATGGCGTTGCCGTAGAGCTTGACGCCATGGTCGGCGTAGGGCAGCACTACGACCTGGTCGGCCTTGACGCCGCGCGCCTCGAGGTTGAGCAGCGAGGTGAAGGAAAAGCCGGTGATCGCGTCGACATCGCCGCGCACCAGCATGGTCTCGCGCAGCGAGGGCTCCATCGCGGTCCAGCTGACGGCACCGATCTTGTTGGCCTTGTCCAGGATCGGGAAGGCCTTGCGGCCGGCATCGAACACCGGGGCACCGAGCTTCTTGCCCTTGAGATCGGCCGGTGACTGGATGCCCGACTTCTTGAGCGCCAGCACCGCCGCCGGCGTGTTGTTGTAGACCATCATGACCGCGACCGGCTTGTTCGGGGCCTCGGGGTTGTTGGCGTGGAACTCCATCAGCGCGGCGACATCGGCCAGGCCAATGTCGTAGCTGCCCGAAGCGACGCGGGTCACGGTGCCGCTGGAGCCGTTGCCGGCATCGATCGTCACATCGAGCCCGGCCTGCTTGAAATAGCCCTTGGCCGCCGGCTGGACGAACAGGGCCGAAGGACCCTCGAAGCGCCAGTCGAGCTGGAATTTGAGCGGGGTCTGCGCATGGGCCTGGCCGAGGGTGGCAACGGCCAGGGCAGCGGTGACTTGCAGGAATTGGCGCTTGTGCATGAGGACTCCAAGGGAATGGTCTGGAAACCGCTCGGGGCGGCATGCAGCCTCAGTCGCAAGATCGGTGCCAGGCCCCGGCAGGGTCTGGATACAAATTTGTATACAGTTTCAAACGAAATGATGCACCGCTTCGGGCCAGGCGGCGCACCAGATCGGGGGCCAGGGCTCAGTGCCGGGGCATGCCGGCGTCGAACCAGCGCCGGATCACGAGGCGCTCGGCTTCGGTGATGCCGGTCGCGTTGTTGAGCGGCATCTGGCGCAGCAGCACCGCCTGCTGGTAGATGGCCAGGCCGTGCTGGGCGATCAGCGCATCGGTGTGCAGGGCCACTCCCTTGTTCTGCACCTCGGCGTTATGGCAAAGCACGCAACGCTGGTCGATCACGACTTTCAGCTCGGCCAGGCTGGCCGGCCGGGCCGCGGCAGCTTCGGCCTCCAGGGCTGGCGCAGCAGGTGCCGGCGCCAGCCAGAAGATCAGGCCCGCCAGCACCAGCAGGCCGGCGCCAGCCACTTCCCAGGGCGTGCGGCGCCCCTGCACATGGGCCCGGTGCCGCGCCACGAAGCTGTGCCGGATCAGCGCGCCAGCCAGCATCAGCAGCACCAGCACCAGCCAGTTGTGCCTGGCCTGGTAGAGCCAGCCGTAGTGGTTGGACAGCATCGCGATCAGCACCGGCAACGTGAAATAGGTGTTGTGCACGCTGCGCTGCTTGCCGCGCTGGCCGTGGACCGGATCGGGCGCCAGGCCGGCGCGCAGGGCCGCCACCACCTGGCGCTGGCCCGGAATGATCAGGAAGAAGACGTTGGCGCTCATCGCGGTCGCCAGCATGGCACCGACCAGCAGGAAGGCGGCCCGGCCCGCGAACAGCTGGCAGGCCAGCCAGGCGGCAAAGGTCACCAGGCCCAGCACGCCAGCACCGACGATCAGGTCGCCGCGCCTGCCGCGCCCCAGGCGGCGGCAGATGATGTCATAGAGCAGCCAGAACGCCGCCAGGAAACCGAGCGCGGCCATGATCGCCAGCGCAGGCGGCCAGTCGTGGACGCTCTTGTCGATCAGGAAGCTGCCGGCATTGAGCAGATAGAGCGAGGTGAACAGGCCAAAGCCGGTCAGCCAGGTCGAATAGCTTTCCCAGTAGGACCAGTGCAGGTTCTGCGGCAGTGGCAGCCAGTTGGGCGCCAGCATGTACTTGTTGGAATGGTAGAAACCGCCGCCGTGCACCGCCCACAGCTCGCCGTCGACGCCCTTGGCTTTCAGGTCGGCGTGCTGGGGTGGCGACAGGCTGTTGTCGAGCATGACGAAATAGAAGGAGGCGCCGATCCAGGCCACCGCGGTGATGACATGGGCCCAGCGCAGCAGCAGGTTGACCCAGTCGAACAGGTAGGAATCCATCAGGACCTCGCTTCAGGAACCACGGTAGGTGGAATAGGACCAGGGGCTGACCAGCAGCGGCACATGGTAGTGGGCCGCCGCATCGGCAATACCGAACTCGACCGGCACGCAGTCGAGGAAGGCCGGCTCGGGCAGCGCGACGCCGCGGGCGCGGAAATAGGCGCCGACCTCGAACAGCAGGCGGTAGCGCCCGACGGCCAGCGTGGCGCTGTCGAGCAAGGGTCCCTGCGGCGGGCGACCGTCGGCATTGAGCGCCAAGGTCTGCAGCGTGGCGTAGCCGTCGGCCTGCTGCCGCTGCAGCGTCACCTGCATGCCTGCTGCGGGGCAGCCATTCATCGTGTCGAGCACGTGGGTGCTGAGATGTCCCATCGGATTTCCTTTCTTCGGGGTACGACCGGCCGGGTCCGGTTCTTGCATGTTTGTGAAATGACTGTATACAGTCTGGTGCACATTTGTAGCAACCGATCAAGCAATAACCATGCCCCAGAAGAGACAGAAAATCCAGCCGCTGCCGTCCACCGACTCCCTGCGCGAGCCCCGGCCGGGCGCGGCAACCAATGCCGGCGAGGCCATGCCAGGCGCCACGCAAAGGATCGTCGAGGCCATCACGACCGCGATCGTCGAACGGCGCCTGATGCCGGGCACCAAGCTGGCCGAGCAGAAGATTGCCGACATCTTCCAGGTTTCGCGCACCCTGGTGCGGCAGGCGCTGAACCAGCTCTCGCGCGACCACCTGGTGACGCTGGAGCCGGCGCGCGGCGCCTTCGTCGCCACGCCCAGCATCGAGGAGGCGCGCCAGGTGTTCCAGGTCCGGCTGATGCTCGAAAGCGCGATGCTGCGCCAGCTCTGCGCCTGCATCACCGAGCCACAGATCGCCAGCCTGCGGGCCCACCTGCAGCAGGAACGCGAGGCGGTGGCGCGGGTCGACGTGCCGGGCCGCACCAGACTGCTGGCCGACTTCCACATGGTGCTGGCGCGCATGCTGGGCAACGAGGTGCTGGCCGACCTGCTGGCCGACTTGCTGAGTCGCTCCTCGCTGATCTCGCTGATGTACCAGTCCTCGCACTCGGCCCAGCATTCGCAGGACGACCATGTGCGCCTGGTCGATGCGCTGGAAAAGCGCGACGCCCGCGCCGCCGTGCGACTGATGGAGCAGCATATCGCCAGCGTGGAGCGCAACCTGCGGCTCGATCCCAAGAGCCCTGACCTGGCCGACGTGCTGCGGCCGCTGAACTGATTTCCCCCCAGACCACCCACTAGACCGCCCGCCTAGATCGACCCCCATGGCCAACTCCCTGCCCCACTCGACCCCCTACCCGCGCGACCTGCGCGGCTATGGCCGCAATCCTCCCGCCGCCGACTGGCCCGGGCGCGCGCGCGTCGCGCTCCAGTTCGTGCTGAACTACGAGGAAGGCGGCGAGAACTCGGTGCTGCACGGCGACGCCGGCAGCGAGCAGTTCCTGTCCGAGCTGTTCAACCCGGCCGCCTACCCGGCACGCCACCTGAGCATGGAGGGCATCTACGAGTACGGCTCGCGCGTCGGGGTCTGGCGCCTGCTGCGGGAATTCGAACGGCGCGGCCTGCCGCTGACCGTGTTCGGCGTCGGCATGGCGCTCGAGCGCTGCCCCGAGGTGACCGCCGCCTTCGTCGAGCTCGGCCACGAGATCGCCTGCCACGGCTGGCGCTGGATTCACTACCAGAACGTCGACGAGGCGACCGAGCGCGAGCACCTGCAACGCGGGCTGACCAGCATCGAGCGCCTGACCGGCCAGCGCCTGGGCCAGCCCGGCACCGTGCATGGCGCCGGCTGGTACACCGGGCGCGACAGCCCGCACACGCGCCGCCTGGTCGCCGACCATGGCGGCATCGAATACGACAGCGACTACTACGGCGACGACCTGCCGTTCTGGCTGCAGGTCAGGAAGACAGATGGCGCACTGGCGCCGCATCTGGTGCTGCCCTACACGCTGGACTGCAACGACATGCGATTTGCGCTGCCGCAGGGCTACAGCCACGGCGACCCCTTCTTCCAGTACCTGAAAGATGCCTTCGACGTCCATTACGCCGAGGGTGACGAGCGCCCAGCCATGATGAGCATCGGCATGCACTGCCGACTGCTGGGCCGTCCGGGCCGAATGCGCGCGCTGCAGCGCTTCCTCGACTATGTCGAGCAGCACGACCGGGTCTGGGTGACGCGGCGCATCGACATCGCGCGCCATTGGAAGGCGACCCATCCGTTCGATCCCGCAACCGCCTTCGTCTGGGAATGACAGCATGACCGATCCCTCCCTCCTGAGCCTGGAACAGCTCAACGCCGCCACGGTTGCCGAGTTCACCACCTGGCTCGACGGCACCTACGAGCATTCGCCCTGGATCGCCGAGCGCGCCGCCGCCCGCCGCCCGTTCGTGAGCCTGGCCGCGCTCAAGCGCGCGCTGGTCGAGGTGGTGCGCGAATCGGGCCTGGAAGCCCAGCTCGGACTGATCCGCGCCCACCCCGAGCTGGCCGGCAAGGCAATGATCGCCCGCAAGCTGACCGCCGAATCGAGCCATGAGCAGGGCAAGGCCGGCCTGACCGACTGCACGCCCGAGGAGTTCGCCACCCTGCAGCAGCTCAACGCCGACTACAACGCCAAGTTCGGCTTTCCCTTCATCCTGGCGGTGCGCGGACCGCGCGGCCAGGGACTGGGCAAGGCGGAGATCATCGCGACCTTCGCGCGCCGGCTGCTCAATCACCCGGAGTTCGAGCAGGCCGAAGCGCTGCGCAACATCCACCGCATCGCCGAGATCCGCCTGAACGAGAAGTTCGGCTTCGAGCCCTTGCTCGGCCAGCAGGTCTGGGACTGGTGCGAACAGCTGGCGCGGCACAGCGAGCAGGACGACGCCCTGACCGTGACCTACCTGAGCCCGGCGCATCGCGCCTGCGCGGCGCAGATCGCGCACTGGATGGAGACCGAATGCGGCTTCGACCAGGTCGAGATCGATGCGGTCGGCAACGTGGTCGGGCTCTATCACGGCAGCGACAGCGCCGCGCCGCGCCTGCTGACCGGCAGCCACTACGACACGGTGCGCAATGGCGGCAAGTATGACGGCCGCCTGGGCATCTTCGTGCCGATGGCCTGTGTGCGCGAGCTGAACGCCCAAGGCCGGCGGCTGCCGTTCGGCATCGAGGTGGTGGCCTTCGCCGAGGAGGAAGGCCAGCGCTACCCGGCCACCTTCCTGGGCTCGGGCGCGCTGGTCGGCCAGTTCGATCCGGCCTGGCTGGATCAGGCCGATGGCGCCGGCATCACCATGCGCGATGCGATGGTGCAAGCCGGCCTGCCCGCGACCCTGGAGGCGATCGCGGCGCTGGCGCGCGATCCGGC
Source organism: Malikia spinosa (assembly GCF_002980625.1). Classification (GTDB taxonomy): domain Bacteria; phylum Pseudomonadota; class Gammaproteobacteria; order Burkholderiales; family Burkholderiaceae_C; genus Malikia; species Malikia spinosa. Next base: position 12,898 of record NZ_PVLR01000027.1, read on the forward strand.
GCAGTACCTGGGCTTCGTCGAAGTCCATATCGAGCAGGGACCGGTGCTCAACGGCCTGGACCTGCCGCTGGGCATTGTGAGCTCGATCAACGGCAGCCGGCGCTACCTGGGCCAGATCAGCGGCCAGGCCAGCCATGCCGGCACCACGCCGATGGCGCTGCGCCGCGACGCCGCCAGCGCCGCCGCCGAGCTGCTGCTGTTCCTGGAACAGCGCGCGGCGCAGGTGCCCGATCTGGTCGGCACCATCGGCCTGCTCGAGGTGCCGAACGGGTCGGTCAACGTGGTGCCGGGCTGCTGCTGCTTCAGCCTCGACATCCGTGCCACCACCGACGCGGTGCGCGACGCCTGCGCCGCCGACACGCTGGCCGAGCTGCAGCGCATCTGCGAGCGCCGCGGCGTGAGCTACAGCCTCCGGGAAACCCTGTGCGCCGCTGCCGCCCCGTCGGCGCCCGCCTGGCAGGCGCGCTGGGAGCAGGCGGTGGCCGCGCTGGGCCTGCCGCTGCTGCGCCTGCCCAGCGGCGCCGGCCATGACGCTATGAAGCTGCACGACATCCTGCCGCAAGCGATGCTGTTCGTGCGCGGACTCAACGCCGGCATCAGCCACAACCCGCTCGAATCCACCAGCTGCGACGACGCCGAACTGGCCGTGCTCGCCTTCCAGCAACTGCTCGAACTCACCGCCAAGGACACCGCATGACCCCGACCGCCCCCTCCACTGCCCCCTCCACTGCCACCTCCACTGCCATCCACCCTGCCCTGTACGCCGCGCTGGACGGCTGGATCGACCAGCATTTCGAGCAGGAAGTCAGCTTCCTGCAGCAACTGGTGCGCGTGCCGACCGACACGCCGCCGGGCAACAACGCGCCACATGCCGAGCGCACCGCCGAGCTGCTGGCCGGCTTCGGCCTCGACGCCGAGAAGCATCCGGTGCCGGCGCAGCAGGTGCATGACTACGGGCTGGAGTCGCTGACCAACCTGATCGTGCGCCGCCGCTACGGCGCGGGCGGCCCAGTCATTGCGCTCAACGCCCACGGCGACGTGGTGCCACCCGGCGAAGGCTGGAGCCATGACCCCTATGGCGGCGAGGTGGTCGACGGCAAGCTCTACGGCCGCGCGGCCGCGGTCAGCAAGAGCGACTTCGCGAGCTACACCTTCGCGCTGCGCGCGCTCGAGGCCGTGGCACAGGCCCAGGGCGTCGCGCTCAAGGGCGGGGTCGAGCTGCTGTTCACCTACGACGAGGAATTCGGCGGCGAACTCGGCCCCGGCTGGCTGCTGCGCCAGCAGCTGACCCAGCCCGACCTGCTGCTGGCGGCCGGCTTCAGCTACCAGGTCGTGACCGCGCACAACGGTTGCCTGCAGCTCGAAGTCACGGTGCATGGGCAAATGGCGCATGCCGCGATTCCCGACACCGGCATCGACGCGCTGCAAGGCGCGGTCCAGATCCTCAATGCACTCTACGCGCAGAACCAGCATTACCAGGGCATCACGTCAGGGGTGGAAGGGATCAAGCATCCCTACCTCAACGTCGGCCGGATCGAGGGCGGCACCAACACCAACGTGGTGCCGGGCAAGGTGGTGCTCAAGCTCGACCGACGCATGATCCCGGAGGAAAACCCGGTCGAGGTCGAGGCGGAAATCCGGCGCGTGATCGCCGAGGCAGCGGCGCGCCAGCCCGGCATCACGGTCGAGATCAAGCGCCTGCTGCTGGCCGAGTCCTGGCGCCAGCAAGAAGGCAGCGCGGCACTGGTCGCGGCGCTGCAGCGCCATGGCGAAGCCGTGTTCGGCGAACCGATCCCGACTTCGGGCACGCCGCTTTACACCGATGTGCGCCTGTTCGGCGCCGCCGGCATACCGGCCGCGATCTACGGCGCCGGCCCGCGCACCGTGTTCGAAAGCCACGCCAAGCGCGCCGACGAGCACCTGGTGCTGGAAGACCTGCGGCGCGCCACCCAGGTCGTGGCGCGCACGCTGGCGGATCTGCTGACGGGCTGACGGGCTGACGGGCTGAAGCGCCAACATTGCATACAAGATGACAGTTTTTGGTGCGCAATAATGACTGACCCGTCCACCCTGGTGCCTGCGGCGGGTTCGGCCTCCCGCCATGCCCTGTCATGGCCGGAATCCCCCCCCAGGATGACCTGAAAAAACTGGCACATTGCTTGCAAACAGACTGAGACAGGCCGGATTTCCCCGGCTTGATTCCACAGGAGTCTGCACCATGCATTTTGCAAAACCCGCCCCGCTGGCACTCGCCGCTGCCCTGGCCCTGGCCGCCTTCGGCGCCCAGGCCCAAAGCCAGGTCAAGGTCTACGGCCTGGTCGACCTGAGCATCGGCTCCTCCCAGGAGGTCGGCGTCGGCAAGCCGGTCAAGAGCACGCTCGACAGCGGCAAGATGACCACCAGCTACTACGGCCTGAGCGGCAGCGAGGACCTCGGCGGCGGCCTGTCGGGGCTGTTCAAGCTCGAAAGCTTCCTGCGCGCCGACAACGGCGAACAGGGTCGCTTCACCAATGACCCACAGTTCTCGCGCACCGCCTCGGTCGGCCTGTCGCACAAGGACTACGGCCAGCTGACGCTGGGCCGCAACACGACGGCGCTGTTCCTCTCGACGCTGTCGTTCAACGCCTTCGGTGACTCGTTCGGCTATTCGCCCAGCATCCGCCACTACTTCGGCTCGGGTCAGAACGCCGTGACGGGCGATACCGGCTGGAGCGACTCGATCGCCTACGCCAGCCCGAGCTGGAACGGCTGGCGCTTCGGTGCCGCCAGCGCCGCCAAGGAAGCCAATGCCAGCACCGCCAGCAACGGCGGCAACTGGAGCGTCAACCTGGCTTATGCCAGCGGACCGCTGGCCGCAGCATTGGTGGTGCAGGACGTGGAAAAGGATGGCGCCGCCACCGTGGCCGATACCCACACCACCCAGCTCAACGCCTCCTACGACTTCGGTGTCGCCAAGCTGTTCGCCCAGTACGCCACGGTCGAGAACCGCAGCACCGGTATCGACAGCGACCTGAGCGGTCTGGGCGTGCGCGTGCCGGCCGGACCGGGAGCGCTGATCGCCCAGTGGGGCCAGAACTCGCCCGACAGCGGCGCCGAGCGCAACACCTACTCGGTCGGCTACCTCTACCCGCTGTCCAAGCGGACCGAGCTCTACGCGACGGCCATGAAGGACGAACTCGACGGCCAGCCCAGCGGCCACAGCTATTCGGCCGGCATGCGCCTGCGCTTCTGAGCGCTGGCGCGGCCTGATCGTCCGCTGTGCGGCCGGCTGAGCTCGGCCGCGCCAGGGGGACAGGCTAAGCTGCTGCCCCGGCCTGCACCCGATTCCTGCCCGCCTTCTTGGCGCCGTAAAGCCGCAGGTCGGCCAGGCGGACGGCATCATCCTCGCTGAGCTGGTCGGGGCCAGCCGTGGCCACACCGATGCTCAGCGTGATGCCGCCCGCCCCGAGGTCTGGCGCCTGCTCGACCGCCTGGCGCAGCTTCTCGGCCACCAGGCAGGCCTCGGTCATGTCGGTGGCGGGCAGCAGCACCAGGAATTCCTCGCCACCCCAACGGGCGAGCAAATCGCTTTCGCGCAAGGACACGCGCAACAGATGCGCCACGCCCTGCAACACCTTGTCGCCAGCGTCGTGACCCAGGCTGTCGTTGACGCGCTTGAAATGGTCGATGTCGAGCAGCAGCACCGCATAGGGGTGGAGTGAGCGCTTCATCAGCAGGAACTCGCTGCGCAGCCGCTCATTGGCCGCCATCCGGTTGGCCAGGCCGGTCAGCGCATCGTGACGCGTCTGGTGATGCAGTTCCTCGTTGGCCTGGGCGAGTGCCGCCGTGCGCGCCTCGACCTTCGACTCCAGCTCGGCATTGAGCTGCAGCACATGCTGCTCCATGGCGCGCCGCTCGCTGATGTCGAGCAGCACGCAGTGGGTGCGCAGGAAGCGACCCTGTGCATCGCGCTGGATCCGCCCGGTGAACAGCACATCGACCGGCCGGCCGTCCCGGCGCCGCAGCGTGATTTCGCCATCGACGTTGTGATTGGCCTTGAACTGGTCGTAGGCGCTATCGAACTGGCTGCGGCACTGGTCGCTCCAGAAATCGATGAAGTCCAGTCCGAGCAGCTGTTGCGGCGAGTCGAAACCCAGCAGATCGGCCATCCTCTGGTTGGCATCGAGCCAGCAGCCCGCGACATCGAGCGACTGATAGGCTACCGGCAAATGCACGAACAGGTCACGAAAGCGCTGCTCGCTGTCGCGCAGCTGGGCCTCGGCCTGCTCCTGATCGGCCTGCCGGATCGCCTGCAGCCGGGCATAGGCGGCGCGGCGGCGCTGGCAGATCAGCAGGCCGGTCGCGGCCACGCAGGTAACGAGACCGAACAGCGTCGACCTGACCAGCAGCGCCTTGCGCCAGGGCGCCAGAATGGCCGCCTGCTCGCGGCTGACCGAAACCACCAGCGACTTGTCCGCCGGACTCGAGGTGGGGCGGATCGAGCGGAAGGCGACCAGCAGCTCACGGTCCGTGGTCGGCGTGTGGCCCTCGATCAGACTACGGTCCTGCCCGCTGCGGACATGCTGCCAATACAGGGCATCGGGCTTGGTGCGCAGATCGAGCCCGGTCACCCCCTCCAGATCCGGCAGCCGAAACACGACCTTGCCGTCCTGGTGAATCAACGCCAGGCGCATGTCCGGCGCGTAGCGCACCGAGTCGAGCAGCACCGAGAAATAGTCCGGATCGAGGACGGCCAGCACATAGCCGTCGAACTTGCCGTGACGGTCGAGCAGCACCCGGCCCACGCTCATGACATAGGTCTTGAGCGGGGATAGGGCGGGTGCCGTGACATACAGCAGCGCGGGGTCCAGTCCCCGGCTGATGATCTGGTAGCGCTCGCCCTGGCTCACATCCTGTCCCACCAGCTCGGGACGACTGCTGGCGATCAAGCGGCCGGCGGCATTGACGACCAGCAGGCTGCGCACCCCGGTCTGGGCCACGGCCATGGCTTGCAGGCGACGATTCAGCAGCTGGGGGTTCTGATGCTCGATCTGCTGCGACAGCAACCAGGGCAATTCGTCGCGAATCGAATCCAGGGCATCGCTGGTGGTCTGCAAGCTGCGGCTCAGGTTGAGCTCGACCGTCCTGGCTGCCTTGTCAACATGCTCGCGCTCAGAGGCGTGGGCGCTCCGATAATCAGAATAGAGATCGAAACCCAGGGCACCAGCCAGCCCGAGCAGCAGCAGGACCAGCCCGGTCCAGCGGGCTCGGTCACTCGGGTAGGAAAGACTGGCATCACTCATTTTTCATGGGCTGGCGCGCGACATCAATATTGATTTATATCATTTTAATTATAGTATACAGAAAGTTATCAGCCACGGGGTCGCTTGCCGCCAGACAAGCACATAAGGCCCGCGCAGCAGGCTCGGTGGGCCAGCCTGCGCACTGGTCCTTGCACTGTCAAGCCATACGACATATAGGCACAGCAATTGCGCCATATGATGCAAGGGCTTATCGAATTTGCCACGCCTGCACCCAAATAATGAAAAAGCTATCGACATCGTTTGCCACCGCCACCTTGGCCCTCGCTGGCGCGCTGGCACTCAACGCCTGCGGCGACAAAAGCCCGACCGCCCAGCCAGGCGGCGCAGCCGGCTCAGGCGCCAAACCCGCTGCGGCGACGCCGGCGGTACCGGTCAGCACGGTGGCGGCGGTCAAGCGCCCGCTGACGCTTTCGCTGTTCGCCACCGGCAGTGTGGTGCCGGTGTCGGCGGTCGAGGTCAGGCCCCAGCTCAGCGGCGTGATCAGCCGGGTCCATGTGCGCGAGGGCCAGACCGTGCGCGCGGGTGAACTGCTGTTCACGCTCGACACCCGCAGCGACGAGGCCAACGTCGCCAAGCTGCGCGCGCAGATCGCCAAGGACCAGGTGCTGCTGGCCGACGCCCAGCGCCAGCTGGCCCGATCGCGCGAGCTGCTGGCACAGAACTTCATCTCGCAAGGCGCGGTCGACAGCAGCCAGGCCGCGGTCGATTCCCAGCTGGCCAACCTGCAAGCCGACCAGGCCAGCCTGGCCGCGGCGCAGGTGCCGCTGTCCTACGGCCAGATCCGCGCCGCCAGCGCCGGGCGCATCGGACTGGTGCCGGTGTTTGCCGGCAGCGCGGTGCAGGCCAATGTCACGCCCCTGGCCACCATCACCCGGCTCGACCCGATCGATGTCGCCTTCAGCCTGCCGCAGTCGGCGCTGCCCGACCTGCTGGCCCTGCTCCAGGGCGGCAAGGCCCAGGTCGAGGCCCGCCTGCCCGAGCAGACGCAGGCGCTCACGGGCCAGCTGCAGTTCGTCGACAGTGTGGTCGATGCCGCCTCCGGCACGGTCAAGGTCAAGGCGCGCTTCGAGAACCGCGAATCCCGGCTCTGGCCCGGCGCCTTCGTCAAGGTCGCGCTGCAGACGCGCGAGCTCAAGGACGCGATCGTGATACCGCTGCCGGCCGTGATCCAGAGCGCGCGCGGCCCCGTCGTCTATGTCGCGCAGGACGGCAAGGCGGTGCAAAAGCCGATCCAGCTGCTGGCGGCACAGGGCGATGACGCCGCCGTGTCGGGCCTCAGCGAGGGCGACCGGGTCGTCGTCGACGGACGGCAGAACCTGCGCCCGGATGTGCCAATCGCCGAGCGCAAGCCGGCCGGCGACAAGGCTGGCGGCAAGAACGGCAAGCCCGAAGGCCAGCCGGCTGCAGGCGCCCAGGGCGGCCAAGCGGTCCAAGGCGAAAAGGCCGCGCCATGAACCTGTCCGAACTCTTCATCCGCCGGCCCGTCATGACGGTGCTGCTGAACCTGGCCATCGTGCTGGCCGGTGTCATCGGCTATCGCTCGATCCCGGTCGCCGCGCTGCCGAGCTACGACACGCCGGTGATCAACGTCTCGGCCTCGCTGCCGGGCGCCAGCCCCGAGACCATGGCGTCCTCGGTCGCGCTGCCGCTGGAAAAGCAGTTCCAGACCATCCCGGGCCTGGCCCAGATCAGCTCGACCAGCACGCTGGGCAATACCTCGCTGACGCTTGAGTTCGTCGAGGGCCGCGCGCTTGACGGCGCCGCGCTCGACGTGCAGGCCGCGCTGCTGCGCGCGCAGCGCTCGCTGCCGCAAGACATGACCAGCCCGCCGTCCTACCGCAAGGTCAACCCGGCCGATGCGCCGGTGCTGCTGGTCGCGCTGACCTCGCCCTCGCTGGCGCCGGCCGAACTGCACGACTACGCCGAGCACCTGATCTCGCCCACGCTGTCGACCCTGGACGGCGTGGCCCAGGTCAACATCTACGGCGCCAAGCGCTATGCGGTGCGCGTGCGGGTGCGCCCGGAGGCGCTGGCTGCGCGCAACATCGGCATCGACGAGCTGGCGTCGGCGCTGCGCGCCGCCAACGTCAACACCCCAGTCGGCACGCTCGAAGGCCCGCGCCAGACCCTGACGCTGCAGGCCAACCGGCAGCTCAGCAATGCGGCCGAATTCGCCGACCTGATCGTGCTGAACCGTCCGGCCGGTCCGGTGCGGCTGCGCGATGTCGCCACGGTCGAGGACAGCGTCGAGACGCTGAAGTCCTACGGCAACCTCGACGGCGAGCCCTCGATCACGCTCGCGATCCAGCGCCAGCCGGGCGCCAACACGGTGCGCGTGGTCGATTCGGTCAAGGCCGCGCTGGCCCAGCTGCGTGCGCAACTGCCCGACTCGGTCCAGATCACCCAGGTCAACGATCGCTCGGTCTCGGTGCGCGAGGCGCTGCACGATGTCTCGCTGACGTTGATCGGCACCATCGCGCTGGTGGTGCTGGTGATCTTCCTGTTCCTGCGCCACGCGGTCGCGACGCTGATCCCGACCCTGTCGCTGCCGGTGTCGCTGGTCGGCGCGGTCGCCCTGCTCTGGGGCCTGAACTACAGCCTGGACAATATCTCGCTGCTGGGACTGACGCTGGCGGTCGGTCTGGTGGTCGACGACGCGATCGTGATGCTCGAGAACATCATGCGCCATGTCGAGGCCGGCGAGCGTCCGTTCCAGGCCGCGCTGCGCGGCTCGCGCGAGGTCGGCTTCACGATCATCTCGATCTCGACCTCGCTGATCGCGGTCTTCATCCCGATCTTCTTCATGCCGGGCGTGATCGGCCTGCTGTTCCACGAGTTCGCGGTGGTGGTCGGACTGGCGATCCTGGTCTCGGCCTTCGTCTCGCTGACGCTGGTGCCGATGCTGGCCAGCCGTTTCCTGCATGGCGAGAGCCATTACCAGCGCCGTCCCGGCCTGGTGGTGCGCGCCTTCGAGCGCGGCTTCGAGGCCACGTTGCGCGGCTACACCCGCACGCTCGATCTGGCGCTGCGCTGGCGCAAGAGCATGCTGGGGCTGACGCTGCTCACCTTCGCGCTGACGGCCTGGCTGTTCGTCGTGATCCCCAAGGGCTTCTTCCCCGAAGAAGACATCGGCCAGATCAGCGTCAGCACCGAGGCGGCCGAGGACGTGTCCTTCCCCGAGATGATGAAGCTGCAGGACAGCGCGGCGGCGATCATCCGGGCCGACCCCAACATCCTGCGCGTCAGCTCGTTCAACGGCGGCAGCGGCTCGCAGAACAGCGGGCGCATGTTCATCACGCTCAAGGACCGCGGCGAGCGGCTGCCGGCCAAACAGGTGATCGAGGGCCTGCGCAAGCAGCTGCGCGCGGTGCCGGGCCTGCGCGTCTTCATGCGTCCGGTGCAGAACCTGCAGCTCGGCGGACGCTCCAGCAAGGCGCAGTACCAGTACATCCTGCAAAGCCTCAAGGCCGACGAGCTCAACCGCTGGGCGCAGCAGCTGCAGCAGAAGCTGCGGCCCGACCCGCTGTTTCGCGACGTGACCAGCGACTCGCAGCTGCGCGGCCTGCAGGCCCAGCTCAAGATCGACCGCGAGCGCGCCAATACGCTCGGGGTCTCGGTCGACGCGATCCGTAACGCGCTCTACAGCGCCTTCGGCGAGCGCCAGGTCTCGACCCTCTACCTGCCGAGCGACAGCTACCAGGTCATCATGGAGGTCGAGCCCGAGGCCAAGCGCGACGAAAGCGCCTTCAGCGCCATCTATGTGCGCGCCAGCACCGGGACCCTGGTGCCGCTGTCGGCGTTCGCGACCGTCGAGCGCGGCGTCGGCCCGACCGCGATCAACCATGTCGGCCAGCTGCAGGCAATCACGGTCTCGTTCAACCTGGCGCCCGGCGTGGCGCTGGGCGACGCGACCGCAAGGCTGGAGGCGCTGCGCGAGGAGATCGGCATGCCGAGCTCGATCATCACGCGCTACGGCGGCGACGCGGCGGTGTTCCAGAGCTCGCAAGGCAGCCAGGCGGTGCTGATCGCCGCCGCCCTGCTGGTGATCTACGTGCTGCTCGGCGTGCTCTACGAGAGCTATATCCACCCGATCACGATCCTGGCCGGCCTGCCCTCGGCCGCGGTCGGCGCGCTCGCGACGCTGATGCTGTTCAAGCAGGACCTGACGCTGATCGCGACCATCGGCATCCTGCTGCTGATCGGCATCGTCAAGAAGAACGCGATCATGATGATCGACTTCGCGCTCGACGCGCAGCGCCACCATGGCATGACGCCGGCGCAGGCGATCCGCGAGGCCTGCGTGCTGCGTTTTCGGCCGATCATGATGACGACACTGGCCGCGCTGATGGGCGCGCTGCCGCTGGCGCTCGGACTGGGCGCCGGTGCCGAGCTGCGCCAGCCGCTGGGCCTGGCGGTGGTCGGCGGACTGATCTTCTCGCAGGCGGTCACGCTCTACATCACGCCGGTGATCTACCTGGCGCTGGACCGCTTCAGCGGCAGCGGCCCGGACACCACGCCAGAGGCCAGCCACGCCTGAGCGGTCAGCTGGTTGAAGGGGGTGAACAGGGGGAGCCTGCCGCCCTCATCCGTCCGCTGCGCGGCCGGCAAATCGGGCCGCAGGCTCCCCCTGCTCACCCTTGCCCGAGGCATCGCACGCCTGATTCCTTCCAGTTTGGTGCTGGAGGTGGTCGGGGTAACTCCTCCCCCCTCATCCGTCCGCTGCGCGGCCGGCAAATCGGGGGGCGAAGTCACCCCGCCCACCTCCGACACATTGGCTGGCAGCTCAAGAAAGGAAACAAGGCAAGCGTGCCGCCCTAACTCGCTTTTCTACTGGTGCGATATAGCGGGGAGCGGGGTGTGCCCGGCTCCCGATTTGCCGGCCTCTCATTAGCCATAGGTTTGGCAGCAGAGAGGGGGGACAGGGGATGGCTGCGGCCCGATTTGCCGGACGCGCAGCGGACGGATGAGGGCGGCAGCCATCCCCTGTCCCCCCTTGCCCAATCAGCCAGTGCGCCCACGATAATCACGCCATGCACATACATATCCTCGGAATCTGCGGCACCTTCATGGGCGGACTCGCCGCACTGGCGCGTGAAGCGGGCCACCAGGTCACCGGCTGCGACGCCGGCGTCTATCCGCCGATGAGCGACCAGCTGCGCGCGCTCGGCATCGAGCTGATCGAAGGCTTTGGTGCCGACCAGATGGCGCTCAAGCCCGATGTCTTCGTGGTCGGCAACGTGGTCTCGCGCGCACGACTGGGCGACGGATCGCCGAAGTTCCCGCTGATGGAGGCCATCCTCGACAGCGGCGCACGCTACACCAGCGGCCCGCAATGGCTGGCCGAACATATCCTGCAGGGCCGCCATGTGCTGGCGGTCGCCGGCACCCATGGCAAGACCACCACCACCTCGATGCTGGCCTGGATTCTCGAGGCAGCCGGACTGCAGCCGGGCTTCCTGGTTGGCGGCGTGCCGCTGAACTTCGGTGTCTCGGCGCGGCTCGGCGTGGGGGCCCCGTTCGTGATCGAGGCCGACGAGTACGACACCGCCTTCTTCGACAAGCGCAGCAAGTTCGTCCATTACCGCCCGCGCACCGCGGTGCTGAACAATCTCGAATTCGACCACGCCGACATCTTCGACGACCTGGCCGCGATCGAGCGCCAGTTCCACCATCTGCTGCGCACCGTGCCGTCAACCGGCCGGGTGGTGGTCAACGGGCTGGAGGAAAGCCTGGCGCGCGTGCTGAATCAGGGTTGCTGGAGCGAACAGCGCAGCTTCGGCGCGCTGGTCAGCGACTTCAGCGCCGAAGGCGATGCCAGCGACTTCGCCGTGCTGCAGCAGGGCCGCGTGGTCGGCCGCGTGCAATGGAGCTTGAGCGGCCAGCACAACCAGCTCAACGCGCTGGCCGCGATCGCCGCCGCCGAGCACCTGGGCGTGGCGCCGGCCCAGGCCGCTGCCGCCTTGGGCGAGTTCCAGAACGTCAAGCGCCGCATGGAAGTACGCGGCAAGGTCGCGCTGCTAGGTCAGGACCAGGGCGAGGTCACGGTCTACGACGACTTCGCGCACCACCCGACCGCCATCCGGACCACGGTCGACGGCTTGCGGCGCCAGCTCGACAAGGCCGGCAAGAAAAACCAGCGCATCCTGGCGCTGTTCGAGCCGCGCAGCAACACCATGAAGCTCGGCACCATGAAGGCCCAGCTGCCCTGGAGCCTGGAGCAGGCCGACCTGGCCTTCTGCCACTCGGGCGGCCTGGGCTGGGACGCCGAGGCCGCGCTGGCACCGATGGGCGAGCGCGCGCAGGTGGCGGGCGACATCGACTGCCTGATCGAGCAGGTGCTGGCCGCCGTGCAACCCGGCGACCAGCTGCTGTGCATGAGCAACGGCGGCTTCGGCGGCATCCACCAGAAACTGCTCGCCGCGCTGGCACTCAAGGCGGGCTGAACGGATCGGCGAACTTCGGGTTGGCCAGGAACTCGTGATCGGTCAGGGTCTTGAGGAAGGCGACCAGGTCAGCTTTTTCCTGGGCATCGAGGTCGATCGGCGCGATCTGGTCACTCTTGTTCGGATGCTTGCGCCCGTCCCCGGCCAGCGGCCCGCTGCTGATCTGGCGTCCGCCGGCGGCGTAGAAGTCGACCACCTCCTCCAGCGTAGCCAGGCTGCCGTCGTGCATGTAGGGCGCGGTGACCTCGATATTGCGCAAGGTCTGGGCGCGGAACAGGCCCCGGTCGGTCGCCTGGGCCGTGAACTCGAACAGCCCCTGGTTCAGCGCCGGAAAATCGCCCCGGTCGCCGAGGTTGTAGAGCCCGGTGTTGTGGAACGGCGTCTCGACGAAGCGGCTCGATGCATGCACGACCTGGTCGTTGAAGTTGAAGCTGCCATGGCAATGGAAGCACTCGGCCTTGTTGCCGAAGAACAGCCGCAAGCCGCGCTCCTCGGAAGCTGACAGCTGCGCCTGGCCCCGCGTGTACTGGTCGTAGCGGCTGTTGCCCGAGATCAGCGAACGCTGGAAGGCGGCAATCGACTGGATGACATGGGCCCAGCTGACGGAATCGGACTGACCTGGGAAAGCCAGCGCAAACCTGTCCGGATAGGCGGGATCGCCCGCGATCCTGGCCAGGACCTGGGCCTGGTTCGAGTCATTGACCCCCATCTCGACCGGATCGTCACCAAACAGCGGCACCTCCATCTGTTTTTCCAGCGTCACCAGCGAGGGATTGGCCCAGGTCAGCGTGGCGTTGTAGGCCACGTTCGCCAGCGGCTGCGCGCCACGGCGATGGAACTGGCCGGTGGACCCCTGGGCCAGCGCCAGCCCGTCGGTGAAGGCCTTGTGCTGCAAATGGCAGCTCGCGCAGGACTGGCTGCCGTTGCCCGACAGGCGCCGGTCGTAGAACAGATGGCGCCCCAGCTCCACCTTGGCCGCGCTCATCGGGTTGGTTTCGGGCTCCTTGGGGATGGAAAATCCGCTCGGCAGCACCCAGCTCCAGCGGTCGGCCGCCTGGGGTACTGCCTCCAGCTCCGAACGACCGCCGCCACCGCAAGCCGTCAGGCCCGCCAGCAGGCTCGCGACGGTCAGCCACCTGAGCCGGCCAGTCCATCCGGAGCCTGGCGGCAGGCAGCCCGGCGCTGAAGTCATACGCCGAGCGCGCTTCATTTGCTGATTGCTCGGAACAGGACCTGGCCGGCGCCGCCATTGACCGGCAGGCCGGTGCCCGAGCCATCGGACTTCCAATCAACGCCGATCGCGTCGAACAGGAGCTGACATTCGGGATCGGTCCCGCCCGACATGCAGCCCAATGCGCCACCCGCGTTGACCGTGATGTCGGCCGCCGCCAGCAGCGCGCGCAAGTCGACGCCCACCTTCTGAGTCGCCGGATCGAAAGCGGGCAGCGTGAAGTCCATGCGGTTGGGGGCATTGCAGTGGCTGACCTGGGTGCCGGTCACCGGATTGCCCTGGCAACCGGTCGAGCCCAGGTGGAAGTTGAAAGTCGGTGCCGACCAGGCCGGGCTGGCCCCGGCAGGCTGGGTGATCTCGATCTTGGCGAACTTGCGCCCGCCTTGCCAGCTCCAGCTCATGGCCTGGATGTCGAGCGGCGGCTTGGCGCTGGCCGGGTCCGACCACAGGCTGTGGTTGAGCGCGAACGGCACGCCCAGCGTCATCCTGACGCCGGTATAACTGCCTGCCGGCACGCGGCCCTTGAGTACCGCCTGGGTGGCGGCAGTCCCGGTCGCGCTCGGGCAGGCGCCGGTGGCGTTTTCCAGGTCGATCAGCGTGACGCGGTCCTGGCCCACGGTCAGGTTCCAGTTGTCGTTGCCAGCCAGGGTGATCGGCACTTCGCTGCCGTCGGCACGCAACAGCGCGGCATTCGAGATGTAGAAGCGCAGGTCCTTCAGCGTGGCTTCGACATTGTCCCGCCCCAGCCGCACGGTGCTGTTGCAGGCAATCGGCTGCTCTGCGGCAACGGCAGCAAACTGGATCTCGACGGCCTGGGGACCGTCTTCGCCGCCGCCGCAGGCGACCAGCAGGCTGCTCAGGGCGACAGCCGTCAGGCCCGCGCCGGGCCATGCATGGGATTTCTTCATTGGGTTTTTCCTTGACTCGAATTGAAAAATCAGTGCTGCGGATGTGCAGCCGCTGCCGGGGCTTGCTGCACCCAGACCTCGACCTTGACCGCGCCGGAACGCTCGAAATGCAGCGTCAGCGGAAAACGATCGCCCACGACGAGCGGGCGCCGCAGTCCCGACAGCATCAGGTGGTGGCCATCCGGACTGCCCTGGCGCATGGCCAGCCGGGTCCGGGGCGGGATGGCGATGGCGGGGACGGCTTGCATGCGCATGACGTCACCGTCCTGCTGCAGGCGGTGCAGCTCCACCCGCTCGGCGACGGGTGTGCTCGCCGCCAGCAGGCGCTCGGCCGTTTCGCCCTGGTTGTCGATGGCCACCAGGTAGACGGCGCCGGTGCTGGCATGGCCCAGGGTCGGTGTCGCGTAGGGATGGAGCAGGCGCAGGTCGCCCACCCGGCTGCCATGGGCCAGCGCGGCCGTCGGCCACTGGGCGACACAGAGCGGCAGCCAGGCGGTGCAGAAAGCGGCACGGCGCAGCCAGCCGCGGCGCGTCTGTTCGCGCCGCAGTTTGTCTTGCGGTATCAATTGAAACTCCTGATCTGACCAGGGCCGCGCCGCTGCCAAGGCAACCGCGTCAAGCCCGATGGCTTCCCCGCAGGGGAAGGCTAGGAAGGGGTCAGTTCAGGCTGGGAGGGGCGCGCGACTGCGCCGCCAGCCAGACCGACGAGGTATGCGCCGCCTGGAAGAAGGCGGGTGGCATCTCGCGCAAAGGCAGGACGGCGACAGGATCGATCGCCGCGGGCGGCAGGCCGGCATGACCGGCGTGCAGGTTGCAATACGGGCAGTCCTGCGACTGACCGGCCCCCGAGTCTGCCGGATGATGCTCCGAGTCATCGAGCGGCAGCCGGACCATGCCGGTGCTGGTGCAGATCTCCTGCCACTGGCTGCCCGGGGTCGATGCCGCCATGGCCTGGGCGGCCAGCGGCATCAGGGCGTTCAACACCAGCACCAGCATGGACAGCCATGCGGTGATGCGTCGGGTCGAACGGTTTTTCAACATGGAAAGGATTATAGGGGCAGGAACCGGCCCTGCCCGCTGCGCTCAGCCCCGGCGCGCCTTGACCGCGTCGCTCAGCGTCTGCATGACCCGGACCGAGCTGTCCCAGTCGATGCAGGCGTCGGTGATGCTCTTGCCGTACTCGAGGCCGGACACCTGGTCCTTGCCGGGCGTGAACTTCTGCGCCCCGCCCTTGATGTGGCTCTCGACCATGACGCCGAACACCTGGCGCGAGCCGGCGCTGAGCTGGGCCGCGATGTCGTCGGCGACGACGATCTGGCGCTCGTGCTGCTTGCTGCTGTTGCCGTGGCTGCAGTCGACCATCAGCGTCGCCGGCAGGCCGGCGGCTTCGAGCTCCTTGCAGGCGGCTGCAACGCTGGCGGCGTCGTAATTGGGCGTCTTGCCGCCGCGCAGGATCACGTGGCAGTCCGGGTTGCCCTTGGTGTGCACGATCGCGACCTGGCCGTTCTTGTGCACCGACAGGAAATGGTGGCCGCGGCTGGCGGACTGGATCGCGTCGGTCGCGATCTTGATGTTGCCGTCGGTGCCGTTCTTGAAACCGATCGGCGCCGAGATGCCCGAGGCCAGCTCGCGGTGGATCTGGCTCTCGGTGGTGCGCGCGCCGATCGCGCCCCAGCTGATCAGGTCGCCGATGTACTGCGGGCTGATGGTGTCGAGGAACTCGCTGGCCGCCGGCAGGCCCAGGCGGTTGATGTCGATCAGCAGCTGGCGCGCGATGCGTAGGCCCTCGTCAATCTTGTAGCTCTCGTCCATGTAGGGGTCGTTGATCAGGCCCTTCCAGCCGACCGTGGTGCGCGGCTTCTCGAAGTAGACCCGCATCACGATCTCGAGCGTGTCGGCGAACTGCTCGCGCAGCGGCTGCAGGCGGCGCGCGTAGTCCAGCGCCGCTTCCGGGTCATGGATCGAGCAGGGGCCGATCACGACCAGCAGCCGGTCATCCTTGCCCTGGATGATGTCGTGGATGCTGCGGCGCGTATCGGCAATCAGCTTCTCGGTCTTGCTGCCGGCAATCGGGAAGAAGCGGATCAGATGCTCGGGCGGAGGTAGCACGGTGATGTCCTGGATGCGCTGGTCGTCGGTACGGCTGGTGCGGTCGGCCGGGTGGGAGGACCAGACATCGGTCGCGGGCTGGTGGGGCTTGGTCATCGCTGAACTCCTGGAAGATGGGGGCTGTGGGGTGTGACAGGTAAAAAAAAACCGCCGGGGCTTCCGACGGTTCTTTGTGAGGGGCTTGGGCGCTTTTAGCTGTGCTCAACTCTCTCTGCCGTCGGTGACGCTTGAGAACCAAAAGTAAGCAAAGTAAAAGCGGGTTGCCTTCATGCGAATCAATATAGCACAGGAAACCGGACCGTTTTCTGACAAAAGCGGCAATCCGGGTAAACCCGCCATCACGGGCGCCAGGCTCAGGCCGTGCCGCCGACCGTCAGGCCTTCGATGCGCAACGTGGGCTGGCCGACGCCGACCGGCACGCTCTGACCGTCCTTGCCGCAGCTGCCGACGCCGCTGTCGAGCGCGAGGTCGTTGCCGATCAGCGTGATCTTCTTGAGCGCCTCCGGGCCGCTGCCGACGATGGTCGCGCCCTTGACCGGATACATCAGCTTGCCGTTCTCGACCCACCAGGCCTGGTTGGCACTGAAGACGAACTTGCCGCTCGTGATGTCGACCTGGCCGCCGCCGAAATTGGTCGCGTACAGGCCCTTCTTGATGCTGGCGATGATCTCCTGCGGGTCCTTGTCGCCGCCCAGCATATAGGTGTTGGTCATGCGCGGCATCGGCAGGTGGGCATAGCTCTCGCGCCGGCCGTTGCCGGTCGGTGCCACACCCATCAGGCGCGCGTTCAGGCTGTCCTGGATATAGCCCTTCAGGATGCCGTCCTCGATCAGCACGTTCTTCTGGCTGGCGCAGCCCTCGTCGTCGACGTTGAGCGAGCCGCGGCGGTCGGTGATGGTGCCGTCGTCCAGCACGGTCACGCCCTTGGCCGCGACGCGCTGGCCGATGCGCCCGCTGAAGGCGCTGGACCCCTTGCGGTTGAAGTCGCCCTCCAGGCCATGGCCGACCGCCTCGTGCAGCAGCACGCCGGGCCAGCCCGGACCCAGCACCACCGTCATCTGGCCGGCCGGTGCCGGGCGCGACTCGAGGTTGGTTAGCGCCGCGCGCACCGCGTCATCGACATAGTCCTGCAGCAGCGCGTCATCGAAGCGATCCAGGCCGAAGCGGCCACCGCCACCACCGGTGCCGACCTCGCGCCGGCCGCCCTGCTCGGCGATCACGGTCACTGACAGCCGCGCCAGCGGGCGCACGTCAGCCGCCAGCGTGCCATCGGCGCGCGCGACCAATATCACGTCGTATTCGCTGGCCAGCCCGGCCATCACCTGCACCACGCGCGGGTCCTTGGCCTTGGCCAGGCGCTCGACCTTCTCGAGCAGTGCGACCTTCTCGGTGCTGTCGAGGGTGGCGATCGGGTCCAGGCCGGCGTAGAGGCTGCGCGACTTGGCGACCTTGCGCGCGCCGACCTTGGCCTTCAGGCTCTGGCCCTGGGCGCCGATCGCGCGCACGCTGTGCGCGGCGTCGAGCAGCGCGGTCCAGCTCAAGTCGTCGGAATAGGCGAAGGCGGTCTTCTCGCCGCTGACGGCGCGCACGCCCACGCCCTGGTCGATGCTGAAGCTGCCGGTCTTGACGATGCCCTCCTCCAGGCTCCAGCCCTCGGCGCGGGTGTACTGGAAATAGAGGTCGGCGTCGTCGACGCCGGGCACGAGAATCTCGCCCAGCGCACGCTTGAGGTGTTTCTCGTCCAGGCCGTAAGGCGAGAGCAGCAGGTCTTGGGCGATGGCCAGACGGGCCAGGGTGGGTTCACGGGCGATCATGCCCGCATTGTAGGTTTTGTGCCTCAGGTCTGCACCAGCCGCCGCGCGCGCGCCACCGCCATCAATATCCCCAGGCCCGCACCCAGCGTCACCATCGCGGTACCGCCATAGCTGATGAAGGGCAGCGGCACCCCCACCACCGGCAGGATGCCGCTGACCATGCCCATGTTGACGAAGCCATAGACAAAGAAGATCAGCGACACCGCGCCGGCCAGCAGGCGCGAGAACAGCGTCGGCCCCTCGAGCGCGATCTTGAGCCCGCGCGTGATCAGGAACAGCAGCGCTGCCGCCAGGCAGAGCACGCCGACCAGGCCGAACTCCTCCGAGAAGGCCGCAAAGATGAAGTCGGTGGTGCGCTCGGGAATGAACTCGAGGTGGGTCTGGGTGCCCTGCATGAAGCCCTTGCCCCAGACGCCGCCCGAACCGATCGCGATCATGCCCTGCAGGATGTGAAAGCCCTTGCCGAGCGGGTCGCGCGTCGGGTCCAGCAGGGTGCAGACGCGCTGGCGCTGGTACTCGTGCAGCACCCGCCAGTCGACATCGGGCGCGCACCACTGCGGCTCCATCACGACCAGGGTCACGATGCCGATCGCGCCGAGCAGGATCGGCGGCAGGATCAGTTTCCAGCTCAGGCCAGCAAAGAAGATCACGGCCAGGCCCGAGGCCATCACCAGCAGCGAAGTACCCAGGTCAGGCTGCTTCATGATCAAGCCGACCGGCAGCAGCAGGATCAGTCCGGCCACCGCGAAGTCGAGCGGACGCAGCGCCCCCTCGCGCTTCTGGAACCACCAGGCCAGCATCAGCGGCATCGCGATCTTCATGATCTCGCTCGGCTGGATCACGACGCCGACGTTGATCCAGCGCGTCGCGCCCTTCTTGGTGATGCCGAACAGCGCGACCGCCAGCAGCAGCGCCACGCCGACCGTATAGAGCGGTACCGCCAGCGCGGACAGGCGCTGCAGCGGAATCTGCGCCACCACGAACATCACGCCGAGCGCGATCAGCATGTTGCGGCCATGGTCGTAGAAGCGGTTGCCGTTGTCGAAGCCGACCGAATACATCACGAGCATGCCGCCGCAGATCAGCAAGGCCACGGCCAGCGCCAGCACGCCATCGAAGCCGGCGAAGGCCGGGCGCAGCCGTTGCCAGAGGGGAGGTTTTGCAAACGCAGACATGGGGCTGGATTATCCTGCTTCGATGAAGACCACGCATCTGCTCTACCTGCACGGCTTTCGTTCCTCGCCGCAATCGGCCAAGGCCAGGCTGATGGCCGAGCGGGTCCGGCGCGACCATCCCGCCACAGTCTGGTGCTGCCCGCAGCTGCCGCCCTCGCCTGCGGCGGCGATGGAACTGATCCGCGCGCTGACGGCCGACTGGCCACGCGAAACGATGGCGGTGCTCGGCTCCTCGCTGGGCGGCTGCTACGCGGCCAGGCTTGCGGTCGAGACCGGCTGCGCCAGGGCCGTGCTACTGAACCCGGCCGTGCAACCGGCACGCGACCTGGCCCAATACATCGGCGAGCAAGGCAGCTGGCAGGACCCGACCGAGCGTTTCTACTTTCGGCCCGACTATGTCGAGCAGCTGCGCGCGATCGAGACCGGTACCCTGCCGCACCCGGCGCAATGCCTGGCCATCATCGCCAAGGGCGACGAAGTGCTGGACTGGCGCGAGATGGTGGCACGCCACCCCGGCGTGCAATTGCGGCTGGTCGAAGGCGGCGACCATGGACTCAGCGACTTCGAAGGCGCACACCTCGACGCGGTGATCGACTTCCTGCAGCTGGCCTGAAGCCGCGCTGGTCAGTCGGCGCGCTGCTACAGTCGCCGCCATGGCCAAAGACAAGACCCTG
Organism: Malikia spinosa; assembly: GCF_002980625.1. Classification (GTDB taxonomy): domain Bacteria; phylum Pseudomonadota; class Gammaproteobacteria; order Burkholderiales; family Burkholderiaceae_C; genus Malikia; species Malikia spinosa. The sequence goes on from NZ_PVLR01000027.1 coordinate 32,555, forward strand.
TATGCCTGCAATGAATGCGGCGGCACCAGCACGCGCTGGCTCGGCAAATGCCCGAGCTGCAACGCCTGGAACAGCCTGGTGGAAACCGTCGCCGAGGCGCCCACCAGCAGCAAGAACCGGCTGAGCGCCACCCCCAAGGGCCTGGCGCCGGCGTCCGAACTCGCGACGCTCAGCGAGATCGAAGCCTCTGACTTCGAACGCACGCCGACCGGCCTGGGCGAGCTCGACCGCGTGCTCGGCGGCGGCATCGTCGAGGGCGGCGTGGTGCTGATCGGCGGCGACCCCGGCATCGGCAAGTCGACGCTGCTGCTGCAGGCGCTCGACGCGCTGCAGCGCGCCAACCTGTCCACCCTCTATGTCACCGGCGAGGAAAGCGGCGCCCAGGTCGCGCTGCGGTCGCGCCGGCTCGGCCTGGACAACAGCCAGGTCAAGGTGCTGGCCGAAATCCAGCTCGAGAAAATCCTGGCCACGCTCGACGCCAAGCGGCCCGCGATCGCGGTGATCGACTCGATCCAGACCGTCTACTCCGACCAGCTGAGTTCGGCGCCGGGCTCGGTGGCGCAGGTGCGCGAATGCGCGGCTCACCTGACGCGTGCGGCTAAGGCCAGCGGCGTCGCGATCGTGCTGGTCGGCCATGTGACCAAGGAAGGCGCACTGGCCGGCCCGCGCGTGCTCGAGCACATGGTCGACACCGTGCTCTATTTCGAGGGCGACACGCACAGCAGCTACCGGCTGATCCGCGCGATCAAGAACCGCTTCGGCGCGGTCAACGAGATCGGCGTCTTCGCCATGACCGAAAAAGGCCTGAAAGGCGTCAGCAACCCGAGCGCGATCTTCCTGAGCCAGCACAGCCAGCCGGTGCCGGGCAGCTGCGTGCTGGTGACGCTCGAAGGCACGCGGCCGCTGCTGGTCGAGATCCAGGCTCTGGTCGACAGCGGCGGCCCCAGCCCCAGGCGCCTGAGCGTCGGCCTGGACCGCGACCGGCTCGCGATGCTGCTGGCGGTGCTGCACCGCCACGCTGGCGTGTCCTGCGCCGACCAGGACGTGTTCGTCAACGCGGTCGGCGGCGTGCGCATCGGCGAGCCGGCGGCCGACCTCGCGGTACTGCTGGCCATCACCTCGTCCTTGCGCGGCAAGGCGCTGCCGCAGGGCTTCCTGGCCTTCGGCGAAGTCGGCCTGGCCGGCGAAGTGCGCCCGGCGCCGCGCGGCCAGGAACGCCTGAAGGAAGCGGCCAAGCTCGGCTTCAAGATAGCCATAGTGCCCAAGGCCAACCTGCCCAAGAAATCGGACAGCAGCCTGGCCAAGGCGCTCGAGGGCATGACGATCTACCCGGTCGAGCGGATCGAGGAAGCGCTGGAAGTCGTGCGCGGCTTCTGATCGATTGCGTGCGATCTGGCGCGGCTCAGCCAACCGGCATGAAGCGGACCAGCAGCCGCGGCAGGAAGATCCAGCCGCCGGTCGCCAGCGCGCCCAGGCTGGCCAGCAGCACACCGGCCGCCGCCACATCCTTGGCGTCGCGCGCCAGCCGGTGCCATTCGGGCGAGACCAGGTCGACCACCAGCTCGATGCCGGTATTGAGCGCCTCGGCGCACAACACCAGGCCGATCACCACCGACAGCAGCGCCCATTCAAGCGCGCTGATGCCCAGCCAGGCGCCCAGCAACACCACCAGTGTGGCCGCCAGCAGGTGCAGACGCGCATTGGCCTGCCCGGCCAGCAGAACGCCGATGCCGCGCAAGGCATGGCCGAAAGACGCCACCCGCGACCGGGCGCGGTTATGCAACAAGGGCCGCATGATCCGGCCTGCTTACCAGGGCCGCTGCCAGGCCAGCGTCACACCATTCGGAGCCGGCAGCAGGCTGACACGGCCACCGGCCTGGGTCTCGGTGAAAAACTCAGCCCAGGCATAGCCCAGGGCGCCACCGGCGATCGTGTCCTTCCAGTAATGCTTGTCGGCCTGGACCCGCGCCAGCGCCGTCAGGCTGGCCGCACCGTACAGCAGATAGGGACTGACCTGTCCGGAATAGCGCTTGTCCAGGTAACGCGCCGAGGCAAACGCCACTGCCGTATGGCCGGACGGAAAGCTCTTGTCATCCGACTTGTCGGGCCGCAGCTCCGAGATCTGGGACTTGAGGATCTCGGCACTGCCCACGGTGGCGCCCAGCGTCCAGGCCAGTTGCGCCGCACCATCGGCATCCCGATCGCGGTAGGTGTAGGCCGCAGCCAGCGTCGGCAGGCCTACAGCCAGCAGGTCGGAAGCCGTGCCCCAACCATTGCCGCCAGCGTGGCCCTGGGTGACCAACAGCATTCCAATCATTGTTATTGATATTTTTTTCATTAAATAATCCATTATTTCGATTAGAGAATCATCAATTCTAGCTATCGTCGTAATTAGTATAATGGGCGGCAATTAAATTCAAAGTAGCAAAAATGGAAAACGCGATGATTAAAGGCATCGTCATTGCGGTAGCCATGGCGACATCAGGTCTGGCCGGGGCCGAAATGACGCAGGCCTCAGTGCCCTACGCGCCGTCCTGGCAGGCCCGCCACTACCTGCAGCTGCTGGCCGATGATGCCGGTCTGCCACTCACCACCAGCCACTGGCCCTTGCCGGCGGCTGCCGTGCAGGACGCGCTCAACGAGGTGCAGCCGGCCAATGCCGAACAGGCCCAGGCCCTGGCCTACCTGCAGCGTGCCCTTGAGCAGCACCTGCAAACGGTGCAAACCAGCTTCCAATTGCGCAACCGCGCCGAAGGTGCCGGTGGCTTTGGGCAAAACTATACCCCGGGCAGTTCTTTCAGCTTGGCCAGCGACCAGGCGCAATGGACCGGCGACTCGGTGTCGTTCGCCGGTCGGATCGGCCTCAAGCTGGAACAAAGTCCCAACTCGCTGCAGACGGAATTCTCCGGACTGGGCAAGGAAGGGCAGGTGCAGCTGCGTCCCGACAATGCCGCCGCCGTGCTCGAGTGGAAGGGCGTCAACCTGCAGGCGTTCGCGCACCAGAACTGGTGGGGACCGGGCTGGCAATCGAGCCTGGTCAACGGCCACAACAGTCCGGCCTGGATCGGACTCGGGCTGCAGCGCGCCAGCGTGCAGCGTTCGGCATCGCCCTGGCTGTCCTGGCTCGGTCCCTGGACCCTGGAAGGTTTCGTCGCCCAGGCGCAAGACCCGGTCGTGGTGGCCAATCAGCCCGAAGGCTATCTCTACACCGGCATGCGCATGACCTTCAAGCCCGCGCCCTGGGTCGAGGTCGGCTTGAGCCGCGCTGTCCAATTCGGCGGCAAGGGCCGGCCGCAGGACTTCAACACCTACGTCAAGTCCCTGCTCGGCCAAAGCACCAATCAGGACGCCAACAATCCGGTTGACAGCAGCTCGCAAATCGCCGGCTACGACCTGCGGCTGCGCTGCCCGACCCGGCGCAACTGCGCTGCTTATGTGCAACTGATGGGCGAGGATTCCGCCGGCAGCGGCATTCCGCTGCCCTACCGCTTCATGAGCCTGTTCGGCGTCGAAACCTGGTTCGACCAGGGGCGTTACCGGGCCTTCGCCGAATACGCCGACACCAGCGTCGACGCCATCTACGACAACAGCAAACGTATCGCCGGCTACGACAATTACTACTACCCGCAAGGCTTGACGAATGGCGGACGCTGGATCGGCAGCGCCTTCGGCGGCGGCTCTGAAGTGGTCACCCTAGGCTTGCTCGACGCCCAGTCGCAGCGCCAACTCAAGCTGCATACCGGCCAGATCCATTACAGCCTGGGTGCCCATCTGCCTGGCAGCAACGCGCCCAAAGGCAAATTCCTCGGCGTCTCAGCCAGTCAAACCCTGCGCTGGGGCCCCTACCGCATCACCCCCGAGATCGAATGGCTGGGCCTCAAGGACGGACAGCGCGTCAGCGACAACCAGCGTCATCACTGGCGGCTGGGCCTGACGGCTAGCAAGCCCCTCTAGCTATCTGCAATCAATTTGACACATAAATGTCATCCAATGCGATGGCATATCCAGACTATTTGTAACAATGCTCAAACCAGAAACTGCCTCCCATCTTGGGTGCACCGCCCCTGCTCTCTCGCACAAGTTCAAGATGCGTTCTACCGCCTTGACCGCGATCGCGGCCTCGCTGGTGCTGTCGGGTGCAGCCTGGGCGCAGGCCCTACCCGAGACAGATACCAGCACACAGCTGGACATGCTACGCACTGCTGGTGCCAGCAACAAAGCCACTGACAACGGCATGGCTGGTCAGCTGGGAACTACTGCGACCGGTGTCGGCCCATCCAGGAACCTCGGCCTGGCCCAGGCCAGCAACCAGCCAGTCCTGCCCGAATTGACGCCCGAGCTCAAGCGTCCGGCCGAGCTGCCCAAGCCCAGCCAGTTCCAGCGCTTCGTGCAGGAATCGACCGGCAAGCTGCTGCCGGTCTATGGCGCCGAACTGTTCGCGCAGACGCAGACCTATGCGCCAGTCAGCAATATCGCGCCGCCGGCCAACTATGTGCTCGGCCCTGGCGACGAGGTGCAACTGCAGGTCTGGGGTGCGATCGACCTGGCCGCCAAGCTGGTGGTCGACAGCAAGGGCCAGATCACCATCCCCAAGGTCGGCGCCGTGACCGTGGCCGGCATCAGCGTCGGCAAGCTCGAGCCCACGCTCAAGGCCCATGTCAACAAGGTCTTTACCAATATCGAGCTGTCAGCCAGCGTGGCCAGGCTGCGCAGCATCCAGGTCTATGTGGTGGGCCAGGCACAACGCCCGGGCACCTACACCCTGTCCAGCCTCAGCACCCTGGTCAATGCCCTGTTCGCCAGCGGCGGGCCGAGCGCCAACGGTTCCATGCGCGCGATCCAGCTCAAGCGTGGCGGCCAACTGGTGGCCACGATCGACCTGTACGACTTCATCGCCAAGGGCGACAAGCTCAACGACCCGTCGCTGCAGCCGGGCGACGTGATCGTGATTCCGCCGGCCGGCGCACGCGTGGCCATCACCGGCGCCTATGACCAGGCCGCCATCTACGAAATCAAGCCAGACCGCAACAGCGTCGGCGACCTGCTGGCGCTGGGCGGCGGCGTGCCGACGCTGGCATCGCCACAAAAAGCCTTGCTGGAGCGCATCGACCCCAGCGCCAAGTCAGCACCACGCCAGGTGCAGGAAATCGCGCTGAGCCAGACCGGCCTGCAGCAGCTGCTGCGCGACGGCGATGTACTGACCCTGCTGCCCATCAGCCCGGCTTTCGGCAATGCCGTCACGCTGCAAGGCTCGGTGGCGCAACCCCTGCGCCATGCCTGGACTTCGGGCATGAAGGTGGCGGACCTGATTCCCGAGCCCGAGGCGCTGATCAGCCGTGACTACTACCAACGCAAGAATGCCTTTGTGCAATTGCAGGAAGAGGCTGAAGATGCCAATTCCGATGGCAAAGCTGGCGATGCTCTGTCGGGTCAGGTCAAAGCTGTACGCAATACAAAGGAAAAGCTAAAGCTGAAAGAAGAGAGCAACAGGGCCGAAGGCGCTGCCATCCTCGACAGCTTCAGCGAAGGCAAGCGACAGATCAACTGGGACTACGCCGTCATCGAGCGCCTGAACAAGGACACGCTCAGCACCCAGCTGATCCCATTCAACCTCGGCAAGGCCGTGCTGCAGCGCGACGCCGAACACAACCTGCCGCTGCAACCGGGTGATGTGGTGTCGATCTTCAACCAGACCGACCTGCGCCTGCCGACCGACCGCCAATCGCGCCTGGTGCGCATCGAGGGTGAAGTCGCCGCCCCCGGCGTCTACCAGGCCAAACCCGGCGAAACGCTGCGCCAACTGATCAAGCGTGTCGGCGGCCTGACGCCGCAGGCCTATGTCTTTGGCACGGAATTCACGCGAGAGTCGGTGCGCAAACAGCAACAGAAGAATCTGGACCAAGTGATAGCCAAGCTTGAGGCCTCGATGTCGTCGCAGTCCAGCGCCCAGCTCGCCAACCTCGGCGCCGACCGCGCCGCTCAGGCCGCCACGCTGCTGGAAGCACAAAAGCAGAGCCAGCAGCAACAGCTGGCCCGGCTCAAGACCATGCGCAGCAATGGCCGGGTGGCGCTCGAGCTGTCGCCGACACAGAACAACCTGATGGCATTGCCTGACATCCCGGTCGAAGACGGCGACCGCATCGTCATGCCGTCAACACCCGGTTTCGTCGCGGCCTTCGGTGCCGTCAATAATGAAAACGTGTTTGTCTACAAGCCCGGCCGCACCGTCGACGACGTGCTGCGCATCGCTGGCGTGACCGAGGACGGCGAACTCGACCAGGCCTTCGTGCTGCGCGCCGACGGCACCGTGGTGGCACGCAAGGACCGCTCGGGCTGGTTCAGCGGCAGTTTCGACTCGCTCGCGCTGATGCCGGGCGACACCGTGGTGGTGCCGCAAAAGGTCGACCGCGAAACCAAGTGGACCTTCATCACCCGAGTGGTCAAGGACTGGACGCAGATCCTGGCCAACCTGGGCTTGGGCATCGCCGCCATCAACACGCTGTAAGGGACTGACATGAACGAAACCGCAGTCCCCAAAAGCTCCAGCAAACCAGCCAGCAACGAGGTCAGCCTGCTCGACCTGCTGCAGATCGTCGCCGACAACATCAAGCTGCTGACCGTAGGGCCGCTGGCCGTGGGTGTGACCGCCCTAGCGATCAGCTTTGCGATTCCACCGACCTACACCGCCAGCACCAAGTTCCTGCCGCCACAGCAGCAGCAAAGCCTAGCAGCCGGCATGCTGTCCAGCCTGGGCGCCCTGGGTGGGCTGGCCGGCGCAGCAGCTGGGCTCAAGAGCCCGGCCGATCAGTATGTGGCCTACCTCAAGAGCATCAACGTGCAGGATGCGCTGATCGAGCGCTTCAAGCTGCAGGAACGCTATGACCAAAAATTTAAAGTAGACACGCGCAAAGAACTGAGTACAAACACCCGCATCAGCGCTGGCAAGGATGGCCTGATCACGGTCGAAGTCGACGACAAGGAAGCCCAGGTATCGGCCGATCTGGCCAATGCCCATGTCGAGGAACTACGGCGCCTGTTGGGCCAATTGGCAGTGACCGAAGCGCAGCAACGGCGCCTGTTCTTCGAAAAGCAGCTGAAACAGACCCAGTACAAACTGACACAGGCCGAACAGGCGCTGCGCAGCAGCAGCGTCGATGCCTCAACACTCAAGAGTGATCCCAAGGCGGCAGTCACGGCGGTGGCGCAACTGCAAGCCCAGGTCACGGCACAAGAGGTCAAGGTCGCCAGCCTGCGCGGCTACCTGACCGAATCGGCACCCGACTTCAAGCAGGCCATGACCGAACTGGGCGCGCTGCGGGCTCAACTCAACAAACTTGAAAACGCCAACAGCAAGAGCAGTGGCGATGGTGATTACACTACCCGTTACCGCGAGTTCAAGTACCAGGAAACCTTGTTCGAGCTGTTCGCCAAGCAATACGAACTGGCTAAAGTTGACGAGGCACGCGAAGGTGCGGTGGTACAGGTACTGGACATAGCTCAGGCCCCCGAGAAAAAATCCAAACCCAAGAAAGCCTTGATCGCCATCCTGGCCACGCTGGGTAGCGGCTTCGCACTGCTGTTGTATGTGCTCATCAGGCAAAACCTGCGCAACGCCAGGCGATCGAGCGAAACGGCTGAGAGGCTAGCCAAAATTCGTCGCAGCTTTGGCTTCAAATCTTAATAACAAGCCGGGCAAGGCCCAGGGGGGCCGTTTCATGCAAGTTAATAATAATTTAAATGGGGCAATCAGTCCCCACCGGTTCAGCGCACGGACGCAAGTCTGGGCGCAAGCCCTTGTCATGCTGGGGATCGAAGCCGTCGCCCTGCATACCCCCACTTTCTGGGGGCTGACGCCCAATCAGGCGCAATACGAAATCCTGGCCCTGGGCTGGCTGCTGTGGTTTGGACTGGCCAGACGGATCTACACCGAACGCCGTCCGTTCTGGAACGAGTTGCTCTATGTCGTGCTGGCAGCCTTTGCCATCACGCTGCTGGCTGCTGGTCTGGCACTGACAAGTTCGACGGCCTTCTCGCTGGGCGCCAGCGCCCAGCTTTTTGCCTATGTGATCCTGGCGGTGCTCGCAGGAAGACTGGTGTCACACCAGCTGCTCAAGGCCCTTGGACTATGGGTCAAGCCGACCCTGATCTTTGGCGACGGCAACAATGCCATCCAGGCTTGCCTGGCGCTGCGCAGCGAACCCTGGATGGGCATGACGGTCAAGGGTTTCGCCAGTCTGCCAACCGGCAAGGCGCGTGAAATCCCGGCCTGCCTGCCCGGCAACTTTGCCTGGCAGGACAAACCGGAATCCTGGCAACTGATCCAGCGCTACTACCAGTGCGTGATCGCGGTCGAACCCGACGAAGCCGAGCAACGCGACCGCCTGATCCGCCAGTTGGCCCAGCACCACGTCAACAATCTGCATGTAGTTCCGGCCATGCGCGGCATCCCGCTGTTTGGCCTGGAAACTTCGCATTTCCAGAGCCATGAAGTGCTGATGATCCATCTGCAGAACAACCTGGATCGCCCCATCTTTCAGGCTGTCAAGCGAGTCTTCGATCTCGTGACTGCCAGCTTGTCGCTGCTGGTGCTGAGCCCTTTGATGCTGGTGTTGGCAGTCCTGGTCAAGCGCGACGGCGGTCCGGCCTTTTTCGGCCACACACGCATCGGGCAGAACGGTCAGCCGTTCAAGTGCTACAAGTTCCGCTCCATGGTGGTCAACTCGCAGGAGGTACTGGCCGAACTGCTGGCCAGCAGCGCCGAAGCGCGCGCCGAATGGGAAAAAGACTTCAAGCTCAAGAATGACCCGCGCGTGAGCCGGATCGGTGACATCCTGCGCAGGACCAGCCTGGACGAGCTGCCACAGCTCTGGAACGTCATCAAGGGCGAAATGAGCCTGGTGGGACCGCGCCCGGTGGTCAAGGCAGAGCTTGAACGCTACGGCGAAGATGTCTCGTACTACCTCGAGGCCAAGCCCGGCGTGACCGGCCTGTGGCAGGTCAGCGGCCGCAACGACGTGGATTACGACACGCGTGTCTACCTGGACGCCTGGTACGTCAAGAACTGGTCGCTGTGGACCGACATCTCGATCCTGTTCAAGACCGTCGGGGTTGTGCTGTTCCGACAAGGCGCTTATTAGCGGTGGATTTAAATCTGAAGCGAAACACATGATCTGCCGTAAGGTAAGCAGATGTCGCCACAGCATCAAACCTACCACCAAATACAGTCCGAAGATTGTGTGTCTCTTGCCAGCCTCAAGCAGCGTAACTACAGCGTGCATGAAATCGACAGTATTGTCGGTCGCTCCGCCAGCACCATCAGCCGTGAACTGCGACGTAGTGCCTCAACCAGCCAGTACAACAGTACCGCTGCTCAGCAAAGCTGCTAGCGTCACCGCAGACAGTGCCACCCGATCCGAAAACTGCATTCTGACACTATCGTTTCTGTCATCGTGCAGTATCTGCTGCGACAGCGCTGGTCGTCCGAACAGATTGCCCTGACACTGGCGCACATCTACCCCGAGGGCAATGAGCTCCGCGTCTCGCACGAGATCATTTACAACTTTATCTATACCCAACCAGTGGACAAGCTTCACAAATACCTGATCGCCTGCCTGCACAATACACTCACAAAAAACGCGCACCACACAGCAAAGGCCAGGAACCGATGCAGACAGTTTCCAGACATGCTCAGCATCCACACGTATCCTGCCAAGAAGGATAATCGCTAGTATCTAGGCTGCAGGAAAGTCAACCTCATCAAATGCAACGCCAGCGCGGTGGGCAGCCAGATCGAAGCCCCTATTATTAATTCCGATCTCGCAATCGCACTCTAAGCTCATCAGCGCCGCCATTGAATTGCAGGCATTCACAGACGATGCACTACCCAACCCATGCGTCAGGGCCTAGCGCATAGGCGGAACCAGAAAATTTTTTACTAACCGAGTAAATTGGCGTGACCATCTACTTTTAGTGATTCGCACAGCCTATGGCAGCACGACACCAACAAGAACACCAACGGACTGATGCGCCAGTACCGTCTTGTCTGTGCACAGCCGAGAGCAGCCCGACGAGATTACCGACTGAATCAATGATCAACCACGCAAGGGCCTCGGGGCACGATCACTACTGGTAGTTTATCGAAAGTTGCTACTGAACAGCTCCCAACATCCGCCCTTCATTTACTGAAAAACCGAATGTTGTGCTTCAATTTTTAAACTCACCCTCTTTACACGCACCAATACAAACAAGAAATTAAAAAACCACCAACAAAAACTCACTCAAAAAATACAATTACAACCACGGATAAAAATTGATCAACAGAATACTAGGCTTCGGGATTATTCAAGCCCTTAATTATATATCGCCAATAATAATATTGCCAATTCTAGCGAAATCGCTATCGCTTTCCAGCTTTGGAGTCTACTCAGTCTACATAACAATAGCAAGTTTTGGCGCAATAATTGCCGACATGGGAATATCCACTGTTACAGCCCAGAAAATGTCGCGCGCGCAAACAAAAGAAATTACAGCCGAAATACTGGGGAGTGCACTCACAACAAGAGTCTCATTAACTCTCATCACATACTGCGCAGGATCCACAATAGGCCTTATATTTTTCAATAATGAATTCAACGCAATCAATATAATCATCACTGCAATAGGCACGCTCGGGATAGTCGCCAACCCAAGCTACTACTACATAGCAAAGAATGAAATAAAAGAATTTGTCATAACAAACTCCATCGCCAAAGCGGTCACAGCAATACTAATGCTTATCCTAAGCACACAGGGAATGACCATAACCATTGCATTAGCAGCAACATTTACGCCACCCCTCATCGCATCAATCGTATTAAATAAAAAATTATTTTTAAAATATGAAATTTCATGCAAAAATATCAATCCAATACAAGCCTTTCAAGAACTCATAAAGATCAAGACAATTGGAATTTCGTCACTGATGGCCTGGATATATATATCCTGCCCGATAATCATTACAGCAAAATATCTTGGCCCTGAATCAGCAGCCCTTTACGGAGCCGCCGAAAGGGTTATGAATGCAGTTAAAAGTCTACTAACGCCATTTTTAAATGCCATTCACCCCATCATCTTCAAAGATATTGACAAAAAAAGAAAAGTTTACAGATCGAAAATATTACAGATAATTCAAATATCATTTATTTTTTGCCTGATAATTTCGTCATTCACAATCTGGTATTCAAGCGAAATATTCGAATTCATCGATAACAACAAGTATAGCAAGTCCGCGAGCATCTTAAGCATACTGAGCATTATTCCGCTTTTTTTTGCAATTTCAAATATTCTAGGAAACTACGTACTGATAGCCAACTCAATGAACAAGCAATACTTCAAATCAATCCTAAGCGGATTAATTGTATTTGCAGTTCTAAATTATTTCAACAAGCAAAATCCAGAAAACATCGCCATCTCAGCGGTTGCGGCAGAGATGGTGGTCTGCCTGCTCATGTCCATCTATTCATATAGGTTTCTCTCAAAATGAATGTCAGCTTTGTAATTAGAACCTACAACGAAGAGAAGTACATTGAAGAAGTCATCAAGAAGATTAAAGCTCAAGCAACCAATCACGACATTGAAATAATTATTGTCGACTCCGAATCAACCGATGGGACTGTTGAGATATCCAGAAAACTTGGTGCAAAAATAGTTCACATAACAAAGAGCGAGTGGTCTTGGGGCAGATCCCTCAACAAAGGAATAGAAGCATCAAACTCTGATTACATTGCAATAATATCTGGGCACTGCATCTTAGCCTCAGATCAATGGGTTGAAACCTCGATACATACAATCCAAGAAGGCTATGATGCAATATATGGACGCCAGATACCAATCAAAGGATTAGATTATTTCGAAGAATACGAACTCTTCAAATGGTATCCAGACATCGACTTATGCAAACTTTCAATTAAAAATCAAACTGGAATATCGAACGCTGCCTGCTTCATGAAAAGAGAAGCCTGGAATCAAGTAAAATTTGATGAAGAAGCGCAGAGCATGGAAGATGGAATATGGGCGACGACAGCAATCAAACTTGGACTGCGAGTAGGATACACATCCAGAACGTGCTTGTATCACAGCCATCCATTTGACGCAGAGTATACATATAGGAAATGGTACTCCAGAACTCTTGCAGGCTTACGATATGCAGATATATTATTTTCTGGAAATAAGATCTACAAAACAAAGCGGCTTATAAAAAGACACCTATTCATTCTGATAATAATAAAAAACTCTCTTCTCGAGCTAATAGATTTTCAATACTTCTTCAAGGAAAACAAAGCAGTAAGCTTCAAGGCAGCATGCTACTTCATACTGCTGAAGTATTATGCAATAATTAAATCCCAACAAAGCTACAACAAAAACATAAACGTCAAATATTGGGGCGTACAGCAGAGCAACAGATTAATGACCAATATCAGCAATAATCTGAATGGTATGTTTCAAAAAAAATAAGCAGACGTCATTCTGTTTTCTGAAGCAGAAATCATTACCCTGATCATGCGAAATGATCCAATCAATAATGCTGAAATAAGGTCTAACCTGTTCCTGGCTGCTCAGGTAGCGCTGTGCCAAATCGGCTAAATCCGGGCAGTATGGCAGAGCGCCGATGTGCGGGTGTCGTTGGCGCCGGTGCGCGATAGTGGTATTCAACATGCTGGGCGTAATCAGAGCGGCGCAACGCGTGTATGGCGCGAAAATTAAAGCGCGGCTATAAGCCATGCCACATCCACGCACACGCGATCCACGGTTCAGAGTCTGGAGACATCGTCACGCCAGAGGACTGGGAGGTCTTCAATGACGCCAGCGCACTCGATAGTGCGCAATCACTGTTGAGCAGACACGCCTGCTGGTGCCGTTAGCACAATATACCAAGCCCTCCGCGCGGCGAAACACCGACAAAACCCGCCGCCAAGCATGCGCACTCCCACCCGAAAGCCCTATATATGACTTGCCAAGTTGCTGGCCGTCAGGGCAGCAAAGGCACCTTGAAATCACTCGTCATTAGTTTCGAACATCATCCTTAGCGCGCACAAAAAACAAGGCATGTTTTGATAACATCTATCAAAACAAAAAACAACTAGGAAGTTAATTTTGAATAATTTACTTAATAGCCAAAATACCAAGAAAATCTCGAAATGGACTTATCCACACACAATAATTTTTTTCACCATTTTAATATATCTCACGCCTGCACTAATTATTGAACTAACCAACCATCCATACCTTGCATCATACAACTCAGGCTTAAGACTAAACAATCCAATTTCAGTATATGGAATAATATCAGCACTAGCCGCGCTAGTATTTATCATATTTAAATTTCCAGTATTAAAGATATCAGTCAGCGCAAGTGAAATTGAAAATAAAAAATATTTAACATTAGTACTGGCTTCCTGGATCGTTATTTTCTTATACAGCATGATTGAACTAAACAATTCACTCGAATTGATCAATCTTGCCGAAACGCTATTCACCGATGTAATTTCATTCTCCATAAGACAACCAATGATTGGAGTCATACTAAGCGAAGGCGGGAAACTCAAATATTACTTCCTGGCTCATTTTGGCGTCATCATTTGGTTTTACATCTTCTCACTATGGGATAAAAATTCAATTCCCAGGAAGTTTTTACTCATTCTGACTTTTTTTGGACTTCTATTTATATACTTCCTAATGACCAGAAGAGAGATTCTAATATACGCAATCTTAGTTTTTATGATTGGATTTGGTAGCAGGATAAATATTAAAATAATTGCCGGCATGGTGATTTTATCGATCGCTTCTGTTATAGCATCCGTAAATCTTCGCATAGGAAGCGATCACATTCTTGATCTATCAAATTACTTCGCTAGCGAGGAATTTTATCCATTCCAACTCTCGGCATTTCTTATTGACTCATGGATTGATTTTTTTGAAATTAGAAGCCCATTGGAAATGACACCTATCAATCTAATAGGAGGAGGGGCCTCTGTTCTGTCGCCGCAGATAGTGGCGGAAAAATTCAACCACTTTGGACCAGGTCCAACAATTGGAATATTTTATCCAATAATTTCATTTGGATTCATATTGCCGATTTTGTATTTAATGTACTACTCAATAATAATTAACTCAATACATAATCTATACCTAAATCCAAAGACGAAACGACTCGCAACTCCAATCTATAGCTTCCTTATCCTCAAGCTATTTCTGCTAGTTAGAAACGGAGAGTTCATCAATAATACAATAGACTGCTTGATATTTTTAATACTGTATTCCCCATTTTTTTTCATCGAAATATCTTTAAATAAAACAGAATCATGAGCTCAAAAATATGCGGGATTGTTATTTTTTACAACCCGACAAGTCAACATATAGAATCACTAAAAACAAATCTCGATGTACTAGACGGACTGATCGTTGTTGTAAACGGAGAATGGGACGATAGATTCCATGAACTATCCGACAGAAAAAATATCGAATTTATCATAGAAGGCAGTAATCTAGGAATAGCAAAAGCAACAAATGACGGAATATTAAAAGCCAAACTTTACAATGCGTACACTCACGTATGCCTTTTGGATCAAGACACAAATCTTCCGAAGAACTATAGAGATATCCTCCTACTCTGGGATAACTTGAATCCAAAAAATAAAGTAGGAATCATAGCTCCTACCTACAAAAATCCACGGACAAACATAGCTGCAAAAGCACTTATTTTCAATAAATATACCTTTAATAGATTTCAACCCAGCAATCATATAGAGCGCGTTTCATGTCCGATTGCCTCAGGATCACTACTTTCTCTAGAAATTTTTGATCAAGTCGGATTACTCAGGGAAGATCTTTTCATTGATTACGTAGACAACGAGTTCTCCCTCAGGCTGTTAAGCAAAGGCTATGTTAATTACATGACATCAAACATTTGCATGCTTCACGAACTAGGAGAACAAAAAATATTTCGACTTCTAGGACTTGAAATCAGGCCAACCAATCACTCCCCAATCAGAAAATACTACATATCAAGAAACAGGATGGAAATTATTAAATGCTACGGCCTAAAAACTCCATCGATAATCACATTTGAACTTATTGCAATTTTCTACGATCTATTCAGAGTCATCGCTTTCGAAACAAAAAAGCTAGAGAAAATTCAACTATCATTTCTAGGATTTTTAGACTTCACTCGACGCCGATTCGGAAAAATCAATGACTGGCGATAAAAAATCAGCAGCCTAAAACTTTATTAAAATCTTCAATCTGGCCATCTCTGTTCGCAGAAAACACCAAATTTAATCAATTCACTTTTAGCATCAATTTTTCATGATTTTAATAACTGGCGGCGCCGGCTTCATCGGCAGCAACTTCGTGCTCGACTGGCTCAGCGCATCTGATGAGCCCGTCATCAACCTCGACAAGCTGACCTACGCCGGCAACCTCGAGAACCTGGCTTCGCTCCAGGGCAATCCCAACCATGTCTTCGTCCAGGGCGACCTCGGCGACCGCGAGCTGGTCGATCGGCTGCTGGCCGAGCACCGTCCGCGCGCGGTGCTCAACTTCGCGGCCGAAAGCCATGTCGACCGCAGCATCCACGGCCCCGAGGACTTCATCCAGACCAACATCCTCGGCACCTTCCGCCTGCTGGAGTCGGTGCGCGCCTACTGGGCAGGCCTGCCGGCCGACGACAAGGCCGACTTCCGCTTCCTGCATGTCAGCACCGACGAGGTCTATGGCACGCTGTCGAAGGAAGATCCGCCCTTCGCCGAGGACCACCGCTACGAGCCCAACAGCCCGTATTCGGCCAGCAAGGCCGCCAGCGACCATCTGGTGCGCGCCTGGCATCACACCTACGGCCTGCCGGTGCTGACCACCAACTGCAGCAACAACTACGGCCCGTATCACTTCCCCGAGAAGCTGATCCCGCTGATGATCGTCAATGCCCTGGCCGGCAAGCACCTGCCGGTCTACGGCGACGGCATGCAGATCCGCGACTGGCTCTACGTCAAGGACCATTGCAGCGCGATCCGCCGCGTGCTCGAAGGCGGCCGCCTGGGCGAGACCTACAACGTCGGCGGCTGGAACGAGAAGCCCAACATCGAGATCGTGCAGCGGGTCTGCGCCCTGCTCGACGAGCTGCGCCCCAAGGCCGACGGCAGCTCCTACGCGACCCAAATCACCTATGTGACCGACCGTCCGGGCCATGACCGACGCTACGCGATCGACGCGCGCAAGATCGAGCGCGAGCTGGGCTGGAAGCCGGCCGAGACCTTCGAAACCGGCATCCGCAAGACGGTCGAATGGTATCTGGGCAATCCGGACTGGGTCGCCCATGTGCAAAGCGGCAGCTACCGCGACTGGGTCGCCAAGCAATACGCCAGCGAAGCGCCATCGGCATGAGTGCCGTAACTCTGACGCCCACCATCCTGCTGCTGGGCAAGAGCGGCCAGGTCGGCTGGGAGCTGCAGCGCAGCCTCAGCGTCCTGGGCCAGGTCGTGGCGCTGGATCGCCACAGCAGCGACTACTGCGGTGACCTGTCCGATCTGGCAAGCCTGCAGGCCACGGTGCGTGCACTGCGGCCGCAGGTGATCGTCAACGCTGCCGCGCACACCGCGGTCGACAAGGCCGAGAGCGAGCCTGAATTGGCGCGACTGATCAACGCGCTGGCACCGCAGGCGCTGGCACAGGCCGCGAACGAGGTCGGCGCCTGGCTGGTGCACTACAGCACCGACTATGTCTTCGATGGCAGTGGCGACCAGCCCTGGCAGGAAGCCGATGCGACCGGCCCGCTCAATACCTATGGCCACAGCAAGCTGGAAGGCGAGCAGCTGATCGCCCAGGCCTGCGCGCGGCATCTGATCTTTCGCACCAGCTGGGTCTACGCGGCGCGCGGCGGCAACTTCGCCAAGACCATGCTGCGCCTGGCCAAGGAACGCGAACGCCTGAGCGTGATCGACGACCAGCGCGGTGCGCCAACTGGCGCCGAGCTGATCGCCGACGTGACCGCGCATGCCGTTCGGCAGGTCCTGCGCACCGGCAGCGGCTATGGGCTTTACCACCTGGCCGCTGCCGGTGAAACCTCCTGGCATGGCTATGCCAGCCAGGTGGTCGAGATCGCACGCCGGCTCCAGCCCGGGCTCGAACTCAAGGTGCAGGCGATCGATCCGGTGCCGACCAGCGCCTTCCCGACCCCGGCCCGGCGACCGCACAACTCGCGCCTGGACACGACCCGACTGCAGCAGACCTTCGGCCTGACGCTGCCGCCCTGGCAGCAGGGCATCGAGCGCCTGCTGGCCGAAATCCTCTGACCTCCAACCCTCGAATTCATCATGACTGATCGCAAAGGCATCATCCTGGCCGGCGGCTCCGGCACCCGCCTCTATCCCGTGACCCAGGCTGTCAGCAAGCAGCTCATGCCGGTCTACGACAAGCCGATGGTCTATTACCCGCTCAGCACGCTGATGCTCAGCGGCATCCGCGACGTGCTGCTGATCAGCACGCCGCAGGACACGCCGCGCTTTGCCGACCTGCTGGGCGACGGCAGCCAGTGGGGCATGAACATCCAGTACGCGGTCCAGCCGAGTCCGGACGGCCTGGCCCAGGCCTTCATCATCGGCAAGGACTTTGTCGGTCACCACCCGAGCGCGCTGGTGCTGGGCGACAACATCTTCTACGGCCATGACCTGGGCAAGCAGCTGCACAACGCCGATGCACGCACCGAGGGCGCCAGCGTGTTTGCCTACCATGTGCACGACCCCGAGCGCTACGGCGTGGTGGAATTCGACCAGGAGTTCCGCGCCCTCAGCATCGAGGAAAAGCCCCAGCACCCGAAGTCGAACTACGCGGTCACGGGCCTGTACTTCTACGACCAGCAGGTGTGCGACATTGCGGCCGACATCCAGCCGTCGCCGCGTGGCGAGCTCGAGATCACCGATGTCAACAAGCGCTACCTGGAACTGGGCCAGCTCAATGTCGAGATCATGGGTCGCGGCTACGCCTGGCTTGACACCGGCACCCATGACAGCCTGCTGGAAGCCGCCAGCTTCATCGCGACGCTGCAAAAGCGCCAGGGCCTGCAGGTGTCCTGCCCGGAGGAAATCGCCTTCCGCCAGGGCTGGATTGATGCCGCCAAGCTGCAGCAACTGGCCGAGCCGCTCAAGAAGAATGGCTATGGGCAATACCTGCTGAGCCTGCTCAAGTAAACCGTTTACCGCCCTACGCCATGCCATTCACCGTTACACCCACCGCCCTTCCCGAAGTCCTGGTGCTCGAGCCCAGGGTCTTTGGCGATGCGCGCGGCTTCTTCTACGAGAGTTTCAACGCACGCGACTTCACCCAGGCCACCGGGCTGCAGGTCGAGTTCGTGCAGGACAACCACAGCAAGTCGGCCCGTGGCGTGCTGCGCGGCCTGCATTACCAGATCGCGCATGCCCAGGGCAAGCTGGTGCGCGTGGTGCAGGGCGAGGTGTTCGACGTCGCGGTCGACCTGCGCCGCAGTTCGCCCACCTTCGGCCAGTGGGTCGGCGTGCACCTGAGCGCCGACAACCACAGGCAGCTCTGGGTCCCGCCGGGCTTTGCCCATGGCTTCGTGGTGCTGAGCGAGTCAGCCGAATTCCTCTACAAGACCACCGACTACTGGTACGCCGAGCACGAGCGCAGCCTGCTCTGGAATGATCCGGCGATCGGCATCGCCTGGCCGATCGACTTCAAGCCGCAGCTGGCAGCCAAGGATGCGGCAGCCAAGTTGTTTGCTGAAGCAGACACCTACGAGTAACGCATGACACGCATCGCTTGTGTTGTTCCGACCTACAACGGACGTAGAGATCTGGCTAGACTACTGGACTCCTTGGAAGGCCAGACAGCGGAATTCGACACCTTCATCGTTGACTCCAGCTCCAAGGACGGGACGCTGGAACTGGCACGTGAGCGGGTCAGCAACGTGACCGTTATCCCGTCTGGCGAGTTCAACCACGGTGGTACCCGCCAGTTGATGATCGACAGAAATCCTGGCTATGACATTTATGTCTACCTGACGCAGGATGCCTGCTTGGCGGAAAAAACGGCTATCGAGCAGCTGGTGAAGCCGTTTTCGGATCCAAGAGTTGGCGCCGTTTGCGGACGACAACTGCCGCATTTGGACGCCACACCACTGGCACAACATGCGCGGCTGTTCAATTATCCGGATGGTATACAGGTTAAGGTCATGGCCGACGCACCCAGCCTGGGGATCAAGACCGCATTCATGTCCAACTCGTTCGCGGCTTATCGCAGTGCTGCGCTCAAAGCCGCGGGGGGCTTTCCGGTTCATGTAATTTTTGCCGAGGACATGTATGCCACGGCAAAGATGCTGATGCAAGGTTGGAAAGTGGCTTACGCTGGGGACGCACAATGCCGTCACTCGCACAACTACACCTTGATGGAAGAATTCAAACGCTATTTCGACATGGGCGTTTTCCACGCTCGCGAGCCCTGGATACGGGAAAATTTCGGCGGAGCTGGAGGCGAAGGCTTGCGCTACGTCAAGTCCGAACTGTCGTTCCTAGGCTTGGGCCGGTTTTATCTTTGGCCGTCAGCCATGGTCCGTAACGCCGTCAAGTTGGCAGGCTACAAGCTGGGCCAAAAGGATGCGCGTCTTCCTATCCATTGGAAGCGAAAGCTGGGGATGTACCGCCGCTACTGGGATGGTCCATTTGCCTGACAGTACGTATTTGATGGTGGCGAAAAGATGTCAATCAAAATTGAAGGCGATATGAACATCCTACTGACCGGCGGCGCCGGCTACATCGGCAGCCACACCTATGTGGCACTGTTCGAGGCGGGCTATCAGCCCGTGATCCTGGACAATTTCGCCAACAGCCAGCCCGAGGTGCTGAACCGGCTCGAGCGCATCACCGGC
>NZ_PVLR01000028.1 GCF_002980625.1 Malikia spinosa
ACGGCGGCCACCGTGGCGGGCCTGACGAGTGCGCAGGTGGCGGCATTGACGACGGCGCAGGTGCGGGCGCTGGAGTCGCAGGACTTCGAAGCACTCACGACAGCGCAGCTGCGTGCATTCACTGTCGCTCAAATCACGGCTATAACCACCGCTCAGGTTGACACCCTATTGACGTCAGACATTGCCGTTTTCACTATGGAGCAGGCAAATGCCTTTAGCGTCGAGGCTTACCGTTCGATGGACTCTGCTCAGATCAGCGCACTGGCTGCCCTGTCCCCGATCATCCTGGACCTCAATGGCGACGGTGTCTCCACGCTGTCGGTCGCTCAGGGCGTGAGCTTCGACCTGGCTGCGACCGGAGCGGTGCGCCAGACCGGCTGGGTGGCGCCGACCGATGGTCTGCTGGTGCGCGATCTGAACCAGGATGGCGTCATCAACGACGGTCGCGAGCTGTTCGGCTCGGCGACCCAGGTCGATGGTCGGGCGGCAGGTGATGGTTTCAACGCGCTGCGGGCGCTTGACAGTGACGCGGACGGCCGCCTGACGGCAGCCGACGCGGCGTTCACCGAACTGGCGATCTGGAAGGATGCCGACCAGGACGGCATGACCGATGCCGGCGAACTGTCGAGCCTGAGCGATAACGGCGTCGTGGCACTGAACCTGTCGGCACAGTCCTCTACGGCCATGGACAACGGCAACCTGCTGGGGCTGGTGTCGTCGTATGAATCGGCTGACGGCGGCACGCACGACATGGTCGACGTCTGGTTCCGCCAGGGCGACCCGGATGCGCTGCGTAACTCGGTGACTGAGCTGACCCAGTCGCTGGGCAGCTATCTGGAAACGGATGCCGTTGAGTCGGGCGCCACGGCTTCGCTGTCACCGGCAACCCTGGCTAACCAGGCCAGCCCGGCCTTGGCTATGGCGGTTCAGCTGGAGTCCTACTACAGCCTGCAAGCCGCTACGGGTACCAACCCGGTGGCTCAGGGCGCCAGCACGGTCAACAGCCTGCTGTCGGGGGGTGTGAACAATCCTTCAGCCACTGCGCTGCTGGCTGCCAGCGATGGCACCAAGGCCAAGTAAATTGGCCCCGGGTCTGCCGCCAGGCGGACCTGGTTGAAATTCTGCTCCAAGCCTGTCGTATGCTCACGGCACGCTTGGAGTTTTTATATCCGAGTCCGGTTTTTTTGAAAACTGCCTTATGCGCGCCAAGCCCCCTGACGTCAGACATTTGTCCCTGCCCGACCTGATGAACCAGGCTGAGCAGTTGTCCCTGCAAGGACAGATGCTGGCAGCGATCGAGCTGTATCGCGCTTGGCTGGATCAGTGCAAACTGGATCCGATGCGCTTCGTCGCGCTGTTCAACTATGGCACCTTGCTCGGCGCTGCCAAGCAGTCGCAGGAGGCCGTAACGGCCTACCGTGAAGCTCTACAACTCAAACCGGGTTTGCTGCAAGCGCGCCTCAACCTGGGCCATCAACTGGAGCTCCTGGGGCAGCTCGATGAGGCGCTGCTTCAGTGGCAGCAGGTGGTACGCGAACTCGATATCTCGCCCAAGCCCGATATCGCGCTTCAGTTGCATGCGCTCAACAATCTCGTGCGCGCGCTGGAGTTGGCCAGGCGCTATGACGAGGCCGAAGCCTACATGGTGCGCAGCCTGCAGGTCGAGCCCGACCAGTCGGCGGTGCTGCAGCATTACGTGCATATCCGGCAAAAGCAGTGCAAGTGGCCGGTGTATCAGCCGATAGGCGATGTGACGATCAACCGCCAGTTGCTGTCCACCTCGGCGCTGGCGATGCTGGCGGCCTATGACGACCCGGCGCTGCAATTGCTGGCCGCGCGCCAGTTCGTGCATGAGAAGACGCAGGCGCCGGTGCCGCGCAAGCCGCGCCGCGTGCGCCAAGCTGGCGAGCGCATCCGCATCGGCTACCTGTCGGGCGACCTCTGCATGCACGCGGTCGGCCTGCTGACAGTCGAACTGTTCGAGCTGCACGACCGCAGCCGTTTCGAGGTGTTCGGCTTCTGCTGGTCGAATGATGACGGTTCACCGCTGCGCGAGCGCCTCATCAAGGCCTTCGACCACCATGTCCGCATCGGGCACCTGAGTGACGAACAGGCCGCCCAGGTGATCGAGGCCTGTGGCATCGACATCCTGGTTGATCTGCAGGGACTGACCTCGGGCGCGCGACCCAACATCCTGATGCAGCGCCCGGCCGGTGCGGTGCAGATCAGCTACCTGGGCCTGCCTGGCACTTCGGCGCTGCCGACGGTCGATTACATCGTGGCTGACGATTTCGTGTTCCCGCCCGAGCTCGAACCGTTCATGACCGAGAAGCCGCTGCGTCTGCCGCGCTGCTACCAGGTCAGCGACCGCCAACGCGATGTGGGTCCGCCGCTGACGCGCGCGAGCTGCGGTCTGCCGGAAGACAAGTTCGTCTTTGCCGCGTTCAACAACAACTACAAGATCACACCCGAGGTATTCGCGACCTGGATGCGCATCCTGACCCAGGTGCCCGACAGCGTGCTGTGGCTGATGGCCGACAACCGCTGGTCGGAACAGAACCTGCGTGACCAGGCCAAGGTCCAAGGTATCGACCCGGCGCGACTGATCTTTGCCGGCCGCGCATTCCCGGCCGAATACATGGCGCGGCTGGCCTTGCCGGACCTGTTCCTCGACACCTTGCCTTACAACGCAGGCACCACTGCCAACGACATCCTGTGGATGGGCACGCCAATCCTGACTTGCTCGGGGAAGACCTATATCTCGCGCATGTGCGGTAGCCTGTTGACGGCGGTGGGGCTGCCGGACCTGATCACCTTCAGCCTGGCGGAGTACGAGTGCAAGGCGGTGCAGTTGGGACGGAATCCGAAGCGGATAGCGAGTCACAAGCGGTACCTAGATGAACATCGCCGAGACAGTGAGTTGTTCGACATGCCGCAGTTGGTGCGCGAGCTGGAACATGCCTTGAGCGATGCCTTGCAGCGTCCATGAAGAAGGAGCGGAATTGAGCGATTATTTCATCCACCCTCTGGCTGATGTCAGCTCGAAACTGATTGGTGCCGGCAGCAGGGTCTGGCAATATGTCGTGCTGCTGCCGGGGGCAGCGATAGGCAAGGAATGCAACATCTCCGCCCATTGCCTGATCGAGGGCGATGTGGTCATCGGCGACCGTGTGACCGTCAAGAGCGGTGTGCAGCTCTGGGATGGGTTGCGTGTCGGCAACGATGTCTTCATCGGACCCAATGCGTCGTTTGCCAACGACAGGTTTCCGCGCAGTCGTCGCAGGCCAGAGAAATGCCTCATTACTACCATTCATGATGGCGCTTCGATCGGTGCGGGCGCAGTTATCCTACCCGGTCTGGAGATTGGCCGCAATGCCATGGTAGCTGCCGGGGCCGTGATCACCCGTTCCGTACCGCCCAACGCCGTGGTTGAAGGTAATCCAGCCAAAATCGTCGGTTATGTGAATGCGACGCACGGAGAATATGCCAGTGAAGAACTGGCGAAGACTGTGGTGGGTTCATCCGTAACCCATGTCAAGGGTGTCATGCTGCACCATATGCCCCGTGTGCCTGACATTCGCGGAAGTCTGACGGTGGGCGAGTTTGATCGAAGCATTCCGTTTGCCGCTAAACGCTATTTCATGGTTTTCGATGTGCCCAGTGCGGAAACGCGCGGCGAACATGCGCACCGTGAATGCCATCAATTTCTGATTTGTGTCCGAGGTAGTTGTGCCGTAGTGACCGATGATGGGACTAACCATCAGGAATTTCAGCTCGATAAGCCGGATTTAGGTCTTCACCTGTCGCCTATGGTTTGGGGTATTCAATACAAGTATTCTGCAGATGCGGTTTTGCTTGTCTTTGCTTCGCACTATTACGATCGTGCCGACTATATAAGAAATTATGTCGAATTTCTTGAGATGGTGAAGTCGAAATGAGTACTATTAAAATTCGCAAAGCTGATTTTATTAAGGGAAAATCGCTTGTGTTGCGTAATGTCGTTGTTGCTGATGCAGCATTTATACTGTCTTTGCGAACTGATCCGAAGAAGTCTAGGCATCTGTCTCAGGTCTCTGATGATCTAGGGGAGCAGGTGGCTTGGATCAGTAGTTATGAAAATCGTGACACCGAAGCATACTTCATTATTGAAGATTTTCACGGAGTTCCTCTAGGTACTGTGAGGATGTACGATGCTCGGGGCGAAAGTTTCTGCTGGGGAAGTTGGATTCTCCTGGAGGGTGTCGTATCTTCTGCGGCTATTGAGTCGGCATTGATGGTCTACGCCTATGCTCTCGAATCACTAGGGTTTCGATGCGCTCACTTTCAAGTGAGAAAAGATAATGAGCGTGTTTGGAAGTTTCACGAACGATTTGGTGCTGAGCGCACTGCTGAAAACGAAGTGGAATACGAGTATAACTTATCGAATATGGCTATTGAAGTGTCCGTTAATCGATATCGGAGATACTTGCCTTATGGTGTCCATGTCGAGGAATTTTTGAAATGATTCAATTTCTTGACTTGAAGGCTCCTTACCGGGAACTAAAACAAGAGTTTGACGAGGCCATTGCCCGCGTAGTGAGTTCGGGCTGGTTTATCGGCGGAGTGGAGGTGGAACAGTTTGAGGAGGCGTATGCAGCATATTGCGGTGCAGCCCAAGCGGTAGGCGTCGCCAATGGTCTGGATGCCTTGAACCTAGCCTTGCGGGCCATGGAGGTAGGACCGGGCGACGAGGTCATCGTTCCTTCCAACACCTATATCGCCACCTGGCTTGCGGTGAGTCAATGCGGTGCCATCCCGGTGCCGGTGGAGCCCGATGAGCGTACCTGCAACATCGATCCGGCCTTGATCGAGGCTGCCATTACCCCGCGCACCAAGGTCATCCTGCCCGTGCATCTGTACGGCCAGTCGGCTGATATGGATCCGATTCTGGCGGTTGCACGCAAGTACGGATTGCTTGTGCTGGAAGATGGTGCCCAGGCCCATGGCGCGCGCTACAAGGGCCGCAAGCTGGGAGCGCACGGCGATGCCGTCGCGTGGAGCTTTTACCCGGGCAAGAACCTGGGGGCGATGGGGGACGGTGGTGCTGTGACGACCAATGACGAGCGGATCGCCGATCGTATCCGGGTGTTGCGCAACTACGGCTCCCGGGTGAAGTATGTCAACGAGGTCCAGGGCTACAACAGCCGTCTCGATCCGATCCAGGCCGCCATCTTGCGTGTCAAGCTCGCGCATCTGGATGACTGGAACGCCCGACGTGGCGCCATCGCGCGCTTGTACCAGGAAGGCTTGGCTGCGACAGGCCTGACTTTGCCGCATGTGCCCGAATGGGCCGATCCGGTGTGGCATCTGTATGTAGTCCGGCACCGCGAACGCGACGCCTTGCAGCATCTCCTGGCCCAGGCAGGCGTGGCTACGATGATCCACTATCCCATCCCTCCGCATCTGCAGTCGGCATATGCCCCCCTAGGGTTCAGCCGGGGTAGTTTCCCGGTTTCTGAAGCCCTGCACGATCATGTGCTCAGTCTTCCGATGGGGCCGGCCCAGACCGCTGAGGCTACCGGGATCGTGATTGATGCCGTTTACTCAGCCTTCACTGCTATGGCTATCTGATGAATAAGTGTTTCGTTGGTGAATTTTGCAGATGAGCCTCGATGTTTTTTGATGTTTTGAGTGGAATTTATTATGTTTGTTGAATTAAAAGATACTCAATTATATATTGATGAATTAATAAATAATAAACAATATAATGACGCCTTAGCAAATATCGTTATTGGAGTGCATAATAGCTTTAATAGTGAAGAATTCAGGCATAAACATCTTTACTATCAAAAATTTGATAGTCAGATGATGGAGATGTCTAAAATTTTTCAGTCTTCTTGCCAGCGGAGTGCTCAAGCTAATGTTTTGATTGTTGTGACTGAACTCTACCAAGTGGGAGGGCATTCCCGAGTTGTTGAGGATATAGTCGATGAAGTAGAGTCCGCGATTATTGTTCTTACTGATTTGTTTTGGTCTTATAAAAAAAATTTGAATCATTTAAATTGGATTTTAGATAGATTTAAAAACCATACAGTGATTGTTTTGCAGCAAACAACATTGTTGCTCAAGTGTCAAGAGTTGTTTAATTTGGTGAATCGACTCAAGCCAGGTAATATTATATATATGCAACACCATCAAGATCCTATACCATTTGTGGGGACGCTTGGTTATTCAGCTTCTCGGAAGACGTTAATTCATCATTGTGATCATACGCCGAGCTTGGGAAACACGCTTGATGGGGTGGCTCATGTGGATTTCACAGATGAGTTAGCTCATATTTGTTCGGAAAAATTGCAGCGTGAGGCTTTGGTTTTTCCGCTTTATGTCTCAGATTCGGGTTTGAAAATTTTCCCTGAATTTGATCAAATTAATTTTTCTGTGGTTACGTCTGGGACTGGTGTTAAGTTTGCGCGATACGGTGATTTATCTTTGGCGTCTATTGCTTTGAGGGTTTTGAATTTTATAGAAGGTAATTTTTTTCATATTGGCCCTATTGACCCGCAGTGGTTGAGTGATATAAGATGCTATCTGGCTGAAAATAATGTCAATCCAGATAGATTTTTTTCATTGGGGGCTGTCGAGTCACTGTGGAGTACGATACTAAACCTTGATGCACATTTTTATATTGGATCGGCTCCGGTGGGGGGTATTCGGGCTGCTGTAGAGGCTCAAGGCTGCGGTTATCCGGTTTTATACTTTAAAGATGAAGCAAATCCGGAAATTATGAGGGTTGATTCAATGTATGCAAGCGAAGAGTTGGGGTGGGCTACTGTAGATGAATTAATTGAAGTAATTTCTGATGCAAGACATCATCATCGTGATTTGAGTGTCAGGTCAAGAAAATTTTACCAATCAAAATTCTCTATCGGTAAATTCAGGGAGGCGCTTAATTGTATTATTCGGTAACCATCTTCAATGGTTGTGGACCGATATTTTCTTTATTCTAGAAAATATTTTGACAAAAGTCTATTTGAATGATGTAAATCGATTTCTGATATCGATGAGGGCTGTTAGATATTCTGGGAAACTTTGTTCGCGCAGTGCAATTTTCAATGCGTCGCTGATATAGGCATCTATCGGGTGTTCCCGTAATCTGCTCATCGACCAACCCATCGTGAATGGATTCGCTGCCTTTGTGCGCCACTGGGGTTTTATGGTTAGCAGAAGCGAGGCGGCGCGCTCCATCAGGAAGACCTTGCGTTGTGCTGCTCCGGGGTAGGTCGTGGTCTGGGTCAGCGCATGCTTGAGCGGGTTGTCAGGTCCTTCGCAGGTGGCGAATAGCAACTCATTGATGGCTAGCCATTCGCGCCAGAAGGCTGGTCGCGCCACGAAGTAGTTGGAGAATACTATTTGCCGGCTGTCCATGATCAGAGAGCGTAAATCGAGTTGAAGACCGATTTGCTTGAGCAGCGTCTCGTAACTCTCGATCAAGCCCGGATCGAAAACTTCTCCCTGCTCGAACACGTTGAGGAAGAAGGCTCCCATGTCCGGCTGGGGCGAGAACAGGTAGACATCTGTTGCATCGGCATGTGAGCGAATGAAGTCAGTCACCTGCTGGTAGGCGAGCTGGGTCTTGTTGCCGAACTTAGTTGAGAAGAAGCCGTAGAAGGTGCTCTCGTTCAGCGTCTGGCTTTGCAGGAATCGGCGTATCGGCCAATACTCATACCAGTCAGACCTCTCGTTCCCCAGGTTGTCGAGCACGAGGTAGCCCGGTTCGATTTCATTGAGGGTCTGTTTCGAGTAGGCGATCTGGTAGAGCTGGATGGGTGGGAAGTCTGAGGCGGTCATGTTCGTGACAAGGTCTGTAAAGCTCGCTGGCAGTGACTGACTCACGGCTCCCTCGCCGCCTCGCTCAGCCCCCGCATGATCGGGTACATCACATAGGACATGACCGTGCGCTTGCCGACCACGATCTCGGCGCTCAGCGTCATGCCGGGGATCAGCGGGGCGTTGCGCGGCAGGTTGCGCAGTTCGTTCTGCTCCAGCCTGGCGCGGCCCAGGTAGTAGGGGGTGCCTGACTTGCCGGCCTGCTGGGTGAAGGCGTCGCGCCCGAGCTTTTCCAGCTTGCCCTTGATCAGGCCATGTTTCTGGAACGGGAAGGCGTCGATCTTGAGGCGCACCGGGTCGTCGAGCTTGACGTAGCCGACATCCTGGGCCTCGATCTGGACCTCGGCTTCCAGGGTTTCGCCCAGCGGTACCAGCGTGACCAGCGGTTCGGCTTCGCGGATGATGGAGCCGGTCGAGCGTGCCGCGATCTCGAGCACCACGGCATCGCTCGGGGCAATCAGTTCGATCAGGCGGCTGCGGCGCTCGGCCTTCTTGACCTGTTCGGCCACGCTGTCGCGCTCGCGCCGCACGGCCACCAGTTCCTCGGTTGATTTCTGGCGCCACTCGCGGCTGAAGCTGGCTTTCTCGGCCTCGGCCTCGGCCAGCTGGCGCTTGAGTTCGACGCTGCGATTGCGCGCGTTGATCAGTTCGCGCTCGACCTCCTGGCGCCGCTCGCGGCTTTCGAGCAGCTTCATGTTTGACTGGAACTGCTGCTGCGTCAGCTTCTCGTTCATGCGCTCGATGTCGAGCAGCGACTTGACGCGTCCCTCCAGGCTCTGGATGTCCTGGCTGTTGGTCACGATGGCAGCCTTGTTGCGCCCGATGCTTTCATCGAGGCGCAGCAGCCTGGCCTGGTAGCTGGCGCGGCGTTCGCCTTGCAGTTGCGCCTGCAGCTGCTCGTCCCGGTTCCGGCCTTGCGACGTGGTGGTCTTGCCGGCCAGTTCCTGCTCGACGCGTTGCACCTCGGCGTCCAGGCTTTTCAGCCGGTCCTGGGCCTGGGTCAGGTCGGCGGTGATGAAGGTCGGGTCGAGCACGGCCAGTACCTGGCCTTTCCTGACGATCTGGCCGGCCTGGACCTTGAGCTCGCTGATCTGCGCGGTTTCGAGCGGCTGCAGCACGATGTTGGGCTGGGCCGTGACCAGCTTGCCGCGCGCGGTCACGACCTGGTCGACCTCGAACCAGCTGGCCCAGACCAGGGTGGCGACGACCAGCCCGACCAGCAGGTAGAGGGTGGCCGACAGGCCGCCCGGCAGCGGCTTGCGTTCGAGCGCGTCCGCATCGGGCAGAAACTCGGTGCGCCAGCTGCTGGTCTTGCCACGCGACTCGACGGGTTTCACAGATGGCTGGTTTGCTGGTTCCATAGGTCGGTGTAGGGCTCGCAGCGGCCCAGCAGGGCGCTGTGGGGGCCGGCATCATCCAGATGACCGCGCTCGAAGACGAAGATCTGGTCGGCATGGACCAGGGTGGACAGGCGGTGGCTGACGATGATCACCGTGCGGCCGGCCGCAATGCGACCGAGGTTGCGGATGAAGATGGCCTCGCTCTCGGGGTCGAGCGCGCTGGAGGCTTCGTCGAGGATCAGGATGCGCGGCGAGGGCAGCAGCGCGCGTGCGATCGCCAGTCGCTGGCGCTGGCCGCCCGACAGGTTGCCGGCGTTCTCTTCCAGCAGGGTGTCGTAGCCCTGCGGCAGGCGCTCGATGAACTCGTCGGCACCGGCGGCCTGGGCGGCGGCCACGATCTGCTCGAAGCTGGCGTCGGGGCGCGCCATCGCGATGTTCTCGCGCACGCTGCCGCGGAACATGAAGTTGTCCTGCAGCACCACGCCGATGCTGCGGCGCAGGTGGGCCAGGTCGATTTCGCGGATGTCGACGCCGTCGAAGCGCACCACGCCTTCCTGCACCGGATAGAGGCCCTGGATCAGGCGGGTGAAGGTGGTCTTGCCCGAGCCGCTGCGTCCGACCACGCCGACCACGGTGCCGGGCGCGATGTTCAGGTTGATGCGGTCGAGCGCGGTCGTGCTGGCGCCGGGGTAGCGGAAGGTGACGCCGTCGAGCGCGATCTGGCCCTTGAAGGCCGGGCGCAGGCCGCCCGAGGACCTGCGCTCGGGCGGGTGGTTCATGACCTCGCCGAGCATCCTGACCGACAGCGCGGTTTCCTGGTACTGGTGCACCAGGCCGACGATCTGCACCAGCGGGCCGACCACCCGGTTCGACATCATCTGGAATGCGATCAGCGCGCCGACGGTCAGCTCCAGGCTGAAGACGTCGAGTGCGCCGATGGCGATCACGCTGACCATCATGAGCTTTTCCAGCAACTGGGTCACGGTGCTGGCGGCGATCGACATGCGGCCGACGCCGAAATGCATCTGGATGCTGGTGGCCGAGTACTGGTCCCAGAGCTTGCGCTGCTTGGGCTCGATCGCCAGCGACTTGACGGTGCGCATGCCGTGGATGGTCTCGACCAGCATCGACTGGCGCGTGCCCTCGGCGTTGTAGAGCGCCTGCAGCCGGGTGTTGAAGGGCTTGATCAGCAGCACCACGATCAGCGCCATCAGCGCCGAGAAACCGAACACCACGGCCGCGAGCTTGCCGCTGTAGGACACCAGCAGCGGGATGAACAGGATCAGGCCGATGGCGTCGAGCGCGGTGAAGAACAGCTGCCCGGTCAGGAAGCCCCGGATCGATTGCACCTGCTGCATGTGGCGCACGATGACGCCGGCGGTGTGGCTCTCGAAATACTCGATTGGCAGCGACAGCAGCTTGCCGAAGGTGCGTCGCGCCAGCCGGATGTCGATCACGTTGGTCGCATGCAGCAGTAGGGTCTGGCGCATGAAGCCGAAGCCGGCCTCGAACAGCAGCAAGCCGACGATGGCCACCGTCAGCACGGTCAGGGTCGAGTAGCTCTCGTGCACCAGCACCTTGTCGATGATCAGCTGCGAGAAGATCGGCATGCCCATGCCGAGCAGCTGCAGCATGATGGCGGTGATCGCGATATCGCGGAAGGCCTTGCGCTGGCGCAGGATCTCGGGGATGAACCAGCGCAGTCCGAACGGCTGGTTCTCGTCGAGCAGCTTGTGCTGACGCTTGAGCAGCACCAGCGTGCCGGACCAGCTGGACAGGAAATCGGCCTGCTCGACCAGACCGATCTGGCCGCTGCCGGCCAGCGGATCGAGCACGGCCAGCTTCGGGCCCTTGTCGCCTGGCTGCACGCCGGCGACGATGACCGAGCTGCCGTCACGCCGACGCGCCAGCAGCGGAAAGATGTCCTTGAGCTCGACCAGTTCGTTCCAGCTGGAGTCGACCCGCTGTGCCTTGAAGCCCAGATCGGTGGCCATGCGCAGCAGCAGCCGGTCGTCGGGTTCGCTGGCGTCGAGCGCGTATTCATGCACCAGCCGCTCGGGCAGGGCCTGGATGCCGTGGTGCTGGGCAATCGCGGTCAGGCATTGGAGGGTGGAGTGGCGGTGAGCGGGGTTCATGCCAAAGATGGGGACTCAGAGATATGCCAATTGTCGGCAGCAGCGAACTCGCCGGCCGAAGGGGTTTTGATCGCTGCGGGCCAGCTCGAATAAAATTGCGCTTTCCCAAGAGTCGCTGGAATGCTCAATTATCGTTGGTCGGTAATCCGCCCATCGTGACATCAGACCTGGGTTTCCCCTTTTTATTGCGCTGACCTGCTGGCTTTCGTCGCCCAGGTCGGTGTTGCGCCCCACATCATGAACCCATTCACGCTGGCCGCCGCTGCGGTTGCTCCTCCTGTCCCGCCCATGCTGCTGTCCGGCCTCGAGCCGCTCGTGATCGGCGAGGGCAGCCTGTTCGTCAACATCGGCGAGCGCACCAACGTCACCGGATCGAAGGCGTTCGCGCGCATGATCCTCAACGGCCAGTACGAGGAAGCGCTGGTCGTGGCGCGCCAGCAGGTCGAGAACGGTGCCCAGATCGTCGACGTCAACATGGACGAGGCCATGCTCGACAGCCAGGCGGCGATGGTGCGCTTCCTCAACCTGATGGCGAGCGAGCCCGACATTGCGCGCGTGCCGGTCATGATCGACAGCTCCAAGTGGAGCGTGATCGAGGCCGGCCTGCGCTGCGTGCAGGGCAAGGGTGTGGTCAACTCGATCAGCATGAAGGAGGGCGTGGCGGAGTTCAAGCGCCAGGCCAAGCTGATCCAGCGCTATGGCGCCGCCACCGTCGTGATGGCCTTCGACGAGAAAGGCCAGGCCGATACCTATCAGCGCAAGATCGAGATCTGCGAGCGGGCCTATCGGCTGTTGGTCGACGAGGTCGGTTTCCCGCCCGAGGACATCATCTTCGACCCCAACATCTTCGCGATCGCCACCGGCATCGAGGAGCATGACAACTACGCGGTCGACTTCATCAACGCCACGCGCTGGATCAAGCAGAACCTGCCCGGTGCAAAGGTCTCGGGCGGCGTGTCCAACGTGAGTTTCAGCTTCCGCGGCAACGAGCCGGTGCGCGAGGCGATCCACACCGTGTTCCTGTACCACGCCATTTCAGCCGGCATGGACATGGGCATCGTCAACGCCGGCATGGTCGGCGTCTACGACGAGCTCGATGCCGAGCTGCGCGAACGGGTCGAGGACGTGGTGCTGAATCGCCGTCCGGACTCGACCGAGCGCCTGCTCGAGATCGCCGAGAGCGTCAAGGGTGCGGCCAAGGACGACAGCGCCAAGTACGCCTGGCGCGCGCTGCCGGTGCGCGATCGCCTCAAGCATGCGCTGGTGCATGGCCAGAACGAGTTCATCACCGAGGACACCGAGGAGATGTGGCAGGCCTTGAAGGCCGACGGTGGCCGGCCGCTGCATGTGATCGAAGGTCCGCTGATGGACGGCATGAACGTGGTCGGCGACCTGTTCGGTCAGGGCAAGATGTTCCTGCCCCAGGTGGTCAAGTCGGCCCGCGTCATGAAGCAGGCGGTGGCGCACCTCGTGCCCTATATCGAGGAAGAAAAGCTGCGCCTGCAGGCCGCCGGTGGCGACGTCAAGTCCAAGGGCAAGATCGTGATCGCGACCGTCAAGGGCGACGTGCACGACATCGGCAAGAACATCGTGACCGTCGTCCTGCAGTGCAACAACTTCGATGTCGTCAACATGGGCGTGATGGTGCCCTGCCACGAGATCCTGGCCAAGGCCAAGGAAGTCAATGCCGACATCGTCGGTCTGTCGGGACTGATCACGCCCAGCCTCGAGGAAATGCAGTATGTCGCCGCCGAGATGGAGAAGGACCCGTATTTCCGCGAGCGCGGCATCCCGCTGCTGATTGGCGGCGCGACCTGCTCGCGCGTGCACACCGCGGTCAAGATCGCGCCGCATTACAGCGGCCCGGTGGTCTATGTGCCCGATGCCTCGCGCAGCGTCGCGGTGGCGCAGGGCTTGCTCGGTGACGGCAAGGACGCCTATCTGACCGAACTCGCCGCCGACTACGACCAGGTGCGCCAGCAGCACGCCAACAAGAAGCAGACCCCGCTCTGGCCGCTGGCCAAGGCGCGCGCCAACAAGGCGCCGATCGACTGGGACAACTACGCACCGGTGGCGCCCAAGTTCACCGGCCGGCGCCTGTTCAAGAACTTCGACCTGGCCGAACTGGCTAACTACATCGACTGGGCGCCGTTCTTCCAGACCTGGGATCTGGCCGGGCCTTATCCCGCCATCCTGGACGACGAGATCGTCGGCGAGCAGGCCAAGCGCGTCTTCGCCGACGCCCAGGCCATGCTGAAGAAGATCGTCGAAGGCCGCTGGCTGACGGCGAACGCGGTGCTGGGACTGTATCCGGCCAACAGCGTCGGCGACGACATCGAGCTCTATGCCGACGACAGCCGTACCCAGGTCGCGCTGACCTGGCATGGAATGCGCCAGCAGACCGAGAAGCAGGAAATCGACGGTCCGGATGGCAAACCGGTGATGCGCCCTAGCCGCTGCCTGTCCGACTTCGTCGCGCCCCAGGGCAGCGGCGTGGCCGATTACGTCGGCCTGTTTGCGGTCACGGCCGGCATCGGGGCCGACAAGCGGGCCGAAGCCTTCGAGGCGGTGCAGGACGACTACAGCGCGATCATGCTCAAGGCGCTGGCCGACCGCCTGGCCGAGGCCTTTGCCGAATGCCTGCACCAGCGCGTGCGTACCGACCTCTGGGGTTATGCGTCGCACGAGGCGCTGAGCCGCGAGCAGCTGATCGCCGAGCAGTACCAGGGCATACGCCCGGCGCCCGGCTACCCGGCCTGCCCGGACCATTCGGTCAAGCGCGCGATGTTCGAACTGCTGCATTGCGAGGACATTGGCATGGGCCTGACCGACAGCCTGGCGATGACGCCGGCGGCCAGCGTCAGCGGCTTCTATCTCGCGCATCCCGACAGCTGTTACTTCAACGTCGGCAAGATCGGCCGTGACCAGCTGCAGGACATGGCACAGCGCCGCGGCATGAGCGAAGCCGAGCTCGAGCGGCTGCTGGCGCCTAACTTGTAAGTCGTTATCGGCGGGGCTATCCCGCCACTGACTGTGACCAGACGGCCGGCTTGCTCCGGCCGTCGGCGTTTCAGCCGTTGCCGATCAGCCCGCGGCGGTACTGCATCGCCTCGGCCAGATGCGCGACCTCGATCCGCTCCGAGCCGGCCAGGTCGGCGATGGTGCGCGCGACGCGCAGCGCCCGGTGGGTCGCGCGGCCCGACCAACCGAGCCGGCTGGCCGCCTTCTGCAGGAACTGGGTCGCAGCGTCATCGAGTCCGGCATGTTGCGCCAGTGCGCTGCCTTCGAGCTGCTGGTTGGTCTGGCCCTGGCGGCGTTCGGCGCGATCGCGTGCGGCCAGCACACGAACGCGTACCTGGGCGCTCGCTTCCCCAGGCGCAGCGCCGAGAAGATCCTGTGCCGGCAGGGCGGGTACCTCGACCTGCAGGTCGATGCGATCGAGCAGCGGGCCACTGAGCTTGCCCTGGTAGCGTGCGACCTGATCCGGCGTGCAGCGGCAGGCCCTCACGCTCGAGCCCAGGTAGCCGCAGGGGCAGGGGTTCATGGCCGCGACGAGCTGGAAGCGGGCCGGAAATTCGGTCTGGCGCGCCGCGCGCGAGATCCGGATCAGGCCCGACTCGAGCGGCTCGCGCAAGGCCTCGAGCGCGTTGCGCGGGAATTCCGGTAGCTCATCGAGGAACAGGATGCCATGGTGTGCGAGCGAGATCTCGCCCGGGCGCGGCGGCGAGCCGCCACCGACCAGGGCGACCGCGCTGGCGCTGTGGTGCGGCGCGCAGGTCGGGCGCGATCCCCAGTGCTCGAAGACGAAGCGCCCCGCCAGCGAGGCCACCGCGGCGGTTTCCAGCGCCTGTTCGTCGCTCAGTGGTGGCAGCAGGCCGGCCAGGCGTTGCGCCAGCATCGACTTGCCCGAGCCGGGCGCGCCGACCAGCAGCAGACTGTGGCCGCCAGCCGCGGCGATCTCGAGCGCGCGTCGCGCCGCCGCCTGGCCCCGGACATCGGCCAGGTCGGGTCCGGCAGCGGCGGGCTGCAGGGTCTTGGCCTCGACCCGGTGCCAGCCCGCGTCATCGGCGGCGGCTTCGGCCAGTGCGCTGCCGGCCGGTGCGAACTGGCGCGCGACATCGAGCAGATGGCGTGCGCGCCAGACCTGGGCGCCCCTGGCCAAGGCCGCTTCCTCGGCGCTGTCGGGCGGCAGCACCAGCCGGGTGGCGGCACCCGCACCAGCCTGGCGCAGCGCCAGTCCCATCGCCAGTGCACCGCGGATGGCGCGCAACTCGCCGCCCAGCGAGAGTTCACCCGCGAACTCATGTCCGGCCAGCCGGCTGGCATCGATCTGTCCGCTGGCGGCCAGGATGCCGAGCGCGATCGGCAGGTCGAAGCGGCCCGAGTCCTTGGGCAGGTCGGCCGGCGCCAGGTTGACCGTGATGCGCTTGTTGCCCGGAAACTCGAGCCCGGCGTTCTGGATTGCCGAGCGCACCCGCTCGCGCGCTTCCTTGACTTCGGTGTCGGCCAGTCCGACCAGCGTGAAGCTGGGCAGGCCGTTGGCCAGATGCACCTCGACCTGCACCGGCCGCGCCTGCAGCCCCAACAGGGTGCGGCTTTGCACCAAAGCAAGACTCATCTCGGCTTCCTCCCTGTTTGCGCGGGCTTGCCTATGTTGCAAGATCTCGGAGTGCACCAAATTGGTGAAATCAACGCGACAATGGTTTCATCTTAGCTGGCAGCAGGCCCGACGGGGCATTTTTTACCGGCTGTACTGGCGGCAGGCCAGGCTGGCACGTTCCCTGCATAGCTTGGGCATTGCATCAACGCCAACAGGAAGACCGATCATGAAACTGGTTTCTGCCATCATCAAACCCTTCAAGCTCGACGAGGTGCGCGAGGCGCTGTCCCAGATCGGCGTGCAGGGCATCACCGTGACCGAAGTCAAGGGCTTCGGGCGCCAGAAGGGCCACACCGAGCTCTATCGCGGCGCCGAGTATGTCGTCGATTTCCTGCCCAAGGTCAAGGTCGAGGCGGCCGTCACCGACGCGCTGGTCGAACAGGTGATCGAGGCGATCGAGAGCGCTGCCCGCACCGGCAAGATTGGTGACGGCAAGATCTTCGTCTTCCCGATCGAGCAGGTCGTGCGCATCCGCACCGGCGAGACCGGCTCCGAGGCACTCTGAATCTTTATTCCATCAGGAGATCATGGACATGAAAAAGTTGCTATTGAGTCTAGGTTTGGCGCTGGGGGCGACCGCCGCCCTGGCGCAGGATGGCGGTGCGGCCAGTGCGGCCGTTGCCCAGGTGACAGAAGTCGTCGCAGCCGCTGTGGCGGAAGTGCCGGTGCCCAACAAGGGTGATACCGCCTGGATGATGGTCTCCACCTTGCTGGTGATCCTGATGACCGTGCCTGGCCTGGCCCTGTTCTACGGCGGCCTGGTGCGCAGCAAGAACATGCTGAGCATCCTGATGCAGGTCATGGTGGTGTTCTCGCTCGCAGTCGTGCTGTGGTTCATCTACGGCTACAGCCTGGCCTTCACCGAGGGCAGCAGCTTCATCGGCGGCCTCGACCGTCTGTTCATGAAGGGCATCTGGGACAACGCCGCTGGCACCTTCGCCAACGCTGCGACCTTCAGCAAGGGCGTCGTGATCCCCGAGATCGTGTTCGCCGCCTTCCAGGCCACTTTCGCCGGCATCACCTGCGCGCTGATCGTGGGCGCCTTCGCCGAGCGCATGAAGTTCTCGGCCGTGCTGCTGTTCACCGCGATCTGGTTCACCTTCAGCTACCTGCCGGTCGCGCACATGGTCTGGTTCTGGATGGGCCCGGACGCCTACAGCAGCAAGGAAGTGATTGACGAGATGACCAGCAAGGCCGGCCTGATCTGGCAGTGGGGTGCGCTCGACTTCGCGGGCGGCACCGTGGTGCACATCAACGCCGCTGTCGCGGGCCTGGTCGGCTCCTACATGGTCGGCAAGCGCATCGGCTACGGTCGTGAGTCGATGGCTCCGCACAGCCTGACCCTGACCATGGTCGGCGCCTCGCTGCTGTGGGTGGGCTGGTTCGGCTTCAACGCCGGCTCGGCACTGGAAGCCAACGGCTTTGCCGGCCTGGCCTTCATCAACACCTTCGCTGCCACCGCCGCCGCCGTGCTGTCCTGGGCGCTGGGTGAAGCCCTGCTGCGTGGCAAGGCCTCGATGCTGGGTGCCGCTTCCGGTGCCGTCGCCGGCCTGGTGGCCATCACCCCGGCTGCCGGCAACGTCGGCATCGGTGGCGCGCTGGTGATCGGCCTGCTGTCCGGCTTTGCCGGCCTGTGGGGCGTCAACGGCCTCAAGAAGCTGCTCGGCGCGGACGACTCGCTCGACGTGTTCGGCGTGCACGGCGTCTGCGGCATCCTGGGTGCCCTGCTGACCGGCGTCTTCAACAGCCCGGACCTCGGTGGCCCCGGCTTCGTCGCCGACTGGTCCACCGCGACCATGGTGACCGCTGCCGACTACTCGATCGCTGCCCAGGTCTGGATCCAGGCCAAGGCCGTGCTGCTGACCATTCTCTGGTCGGGCGTGGTCTCGGTGGTCGCCTTCAAGGTGGTCGATCTGCTGGTCGGTCTGCGCGTCAGCGAAGAGTCCGAACGCGAAGGCCTGGACATCAGCAGCCACGGCGAAACCGCCTACAACCGCTGATCGCCAGCTAGCGATACAAAGAGCCCACCCGGCATGACCGGACGGCCCGTCCAGCCCAGGCTGGCGGGCCGTTTTTTTTCGTCTATCAGCCAAGCCGGCTTGTTTTTCGGACCTTTGTTCTCCCTGCGTTTGCGGGTCCTGCCAGCGTTTCCCAGCGCGGGGCAACAGTGCCACAATGGACTCAGGCAAGCTCAATAGCAACGAAAAAAGGAGAGGCGATCATGCTGTACCGTTTCAAGTCCAAGGCCAGTGGCGATGTCGTGATGCTGCAGCCCAACGGCAAGCAGTTGCTCGAGATCCTGGGCAAGGACCCCGCAGGTCCGGGCATCATCCTGCCGGAGCAGATCCCGGCGGCGATCAAGACCCTGCAGGATGCGGTGTTCGAGGAAGAAGCCGAGCTGCAGCGCGAGATCCAGGAGGCGCTCGCGCGCGAAGAGGACACGCCCGATCCGGACCGCATCACCCTGCGCGTGCGTGTTGCGCCCTTCATCGACCTGCTGCAGCACAGCTTGCGCGAGCATACCGAGATCATCTGGGGCGTCTGAGCCCGGTCGATGGTCATGAAAAAACCCCGGCACAGGCCGGGGCTGGTTCTTGGTCGGAGCCGCGCGGGCTCCGTTCAGCAAAGCCTGTCTGATCAGTCGGCGTACTGGCCGGCAGCGTCGATCACGGTCTTGAGCTTGGTGATCTGGTCGGCAACGAAGGCCTTGTGCTCGGCCGGCTCGATCCGCTTGTCGGTCGCGACGATGGCGCCCAGCGCTTCCTGGCGCTTGATGAACTCGGGGTCCTTGAGCGCCACCTTCAGTGCGTCGTTGATCTTCTTGGTGACGGCCGCTGGCGTGCCCTTGGGCGCATAGAGACCGTGCCAGATCGTCAGGTTGAAGTTCTTCAGCCCCATCTCGGCCAGCGTCGGATAGTCTTTCAGCAGCTTGTGGCCGCTCAGCGGCTTGGCGGTCGTGACCGCGAAGGCCTTGACCCGGCCGGCCTCGATCTGGCTGGTGGTGTTGGTGGTCTGATCGCACATCACGTCGACCTGGCCGCCCATCAGCGCCGTCATGGCGGGCGCCGTGCCGCCGAACGGGACGGTGGTCATCGCGGTGTTGAGCTTGATCGCGTGCTGCCACATCAGGCCGCACAGGTGCGAAGCCGATCCCAGGCCGGCATGCGCGAGGTTGAGCTTGCCGGAGTTGGTCCGGATGTAGTTCTCGAAGTCGCGGTAGGTGGTCGCCGGCAGCTGCGGCTTGCCGATCAGCGTCATCGGCACGTCGTTGATGATGCCCAGGTACTCGAAGTCCTCCAGCGGCTTGTAGGCCAGCTTGCGGTACAGACCCGGTGCCGATGCCATGCCGATATGCGTCAGCAGCAGGGTGTGTCCATCAGCCGCGGCCCGCGCGACCTTGGCGGTGCCGATCGTGCTGCCGGCACCGGCCGCGTTCTCGATCACGATGGTGGCGCCCAGCGGCTTGCGCAAGGCTTCGGCCAGGTCGCGCGCGACGCGGTCGGTCGGGCCGCCAGCCGCGAAGGGCACGACGATGCTGATGTTCTTGCTCGGGAAGCTCTGGGCCTGGGCCAGGCCGGCCAGCATTGAAAGGGCGAGTATGGTCAGACGTTTCATGTCATCTCCTAGTTAGTTCTCCGGCAATGGTAGAGCAAAAGTCCCGATGACTGGAAAGCACCCGTGAACCTGAATGTCTTGCTGCCCAATCTCGCCGTCGCAGCCCGCAATGTGCTGCCGATCGACGAGTTCGTGCCTGAAAGCGCCGGGTCTTGCTACATTTCAGCCTCACGCACCAGCGAGCCGTCCATGTCCAAGACCCTGTCCCTGCCCAAGAAACCGACCCCCGCGCCGACCCAGGCCGCCCGCCCCGCTGCCCGCGACTGGCGCGATACGGCCGCTGCCGGTCGCCCGGCGCCGTCCCGCTCGCCCGCCCAGAAGCCGCTGTCGCCCCGTCCCCAGCCAGCGCCGGCGCGTGCGCAGCCGGCGTCGCAGCGGCCCGCCGTGCCCCGGCGCTCGGGCTTGCTGTCCGACAGCGAGCCGGTGCGCCTGAACAAGCGCCTGTCCGATCTGGGCCTGTGCTCGCGCCGCGAGGGCGACGAGTGGATCGAGCGCGGCTGGGTGCTGGTCAACGGCAAGACCGCGCAGATGGGCCAGCAGGTCACGGCGCTCGATCAGATCGAGGTCGCGCCGCAGGCCACGGCCCAGCAGGGCGCGCGCGTCACCATCCTGCTGCACAAGCCGATCGGCTATGTCAGCGGCCTGCCCGAGGACGGCCACCAGAGCGCCGCCGTGCTGGTGCAGCCGCGCACGCGCTGGCAGGAAGACCGCACGCCGCGCCGCTTCGAGGCCGGCCACACACGCGGGCTGGCACCGGCCGGCCGGCTCGACATCGATTCGACCGGACTGCTGATCCTGACCCAGGACGGTCGCGTGGCCAAGACGCTGATCGGCGAGGACTCCGAGATCGAGAAGGAATACCTGGTGCGCGTGCACTGGGCGCCCAACGGCCCCAAGGGCGCCGGGGTCGTGGTGCAGAATCCACAGGCGGTGTTTCCGCCCGAGCGGCTGGCGCTGTTGCGCCACGGACTGAGCCTGGACGATCAGCCCTTGCGGCCGGCACAGGTTGAGTGGCAAAATGAGGACCAATTGCGCTTCGTGCTCAAGGAGGGCAAGAAGCGCCAGATCCGCCGCATGTGCGAGCAGGTCGGGCTGCATGTGGTGGGCCTGAAGCGGATCCGCATCGGCCGCGTCTTGCTGGGCAACCTGCCGCTGGGGCAGTGGCGTTTTCTCGGTGAGAACGAGCGTTTCTAAATCAAAGGGTTGGCATGCAGATAAGCAAGAAGCAGAAGATGGGGCTCGCGGTGACGCTTGCCGCCGTGCTCGCGGGCTGTGGCGGTGGTGGCGATGGGCAGGTCCAGCAGACTGCTGACGGTTATCTGGTCGACAGCGGCCTGGCACAGAAAGGGCCGCTGGCCCGCGGCTCGGTGGTCACGCTCAACGAGCTCGCCGTCAACACGCTGGCGCCCAATGGCAAGAGCTACACCTACGAAACGAGGGACGATCACGGCACCTTCTTTCCGACCAGCAAGTTCACCAGTCCTTATCTCGAGACGACCGCCCAGGGCTATTACTTCAACGAGGTCACCGGCAAGAGCGAACAGTGGGTGGCGCTGCGCGGGCTCAGCAATCTCTCGGTCGGGGCCGACCGGACCGTCAACGTCAACGTGCTCAGCGATGTCACGACCGAGCGCATCCGCAAGCTGGTCACGGGCCGGCCCGTGATGGCATTCAACGCCGCGCGCGCCCAGGCGCAGCGCGAGCTGCTCAATGCCCTGGGCATTGCGAATGGCGCCGAACTGCTGTCGGGCAGCTCGAGCGCACCGGGCAACTTCATGGAGCTGGACCTGAGCCAGGCGCGCCAGGCCGACCAGGCGCTGGCGGCGATCTCCGGCCTGGTGTCCCATGTCGGCAACCTGCGAAAGAGCGAGGGTGGCGTCACGGCCTTCCTGGGCGAGCTCGGCGCCGATCTCGCTGACGACGGCCAGCTCAACAACTCGATCAAGCTCGGCCGCAGTGTGACCGAGCAGTTGCAGCAGGCCGCGTTGGCGGTCAACTTCAGCCAGGTCGCGACCAACCTGAACCAGTTCTACGGCAAGCAGCTGTACAGCCGGACCGACCTCGCGCAATGGGTCGACAGCTCGGGCGGTAGCGACCAGGTGCTGGACCGCTACAAATACAGCAGAGACAACGTCCTGCTCGGCCAGGAAAGCCTGTCGCCGGCCTGGGTGGCCGGAGCCGATGACGCCGGCCAGTGTTTCTCGGTCAGCGGCGGCTTGCTGTACAAGAACGGCGTCCAGCAGGATGGCGCCGTGCTGGCGGTCAAGGGCGACCAGTTCACGCTCGGCATCACGCCTGCGGAGCCCGGCGCCCACACCGAATACATTCAGCGCAGCGCCGCCGTCGCCGCCCAATGCACTGGGCAGACGCCTGCCATGCGACTGTTGCAGTACCGGGTTTCGGTTGCGGCACAGGCCTCCATGCCGGTACCCGCGGATTACCTGGGCGCCAACCTGCCGAACATCAACGACTATGCCTACACACCGGTCTACGTCGATCTGGTCAAGCAGGCGCGTGCCTTCGGTCCGACCGATCACCCCTGGGGTGGAGCGACCGATGTCGTGCCTGTGGGCAGCGACGGCTGGCCGACAGGCGATTTCGGCCTCTTCCTGATGACCGTCCCCGGCCTGGAGGGCACCTACAAGGCCTCATTCACCGGCAAGGCTGACGTCAGTCAGAACGGGTCGTACAACACCAGAATCGAGAACCTGCGCTACGACATGATGCTCAACCGCAGCACGTTCGACGTGGTGCGCGGCCCAAATGCCATCAATCCCGACGCCACCAATATGGTGTTGGTCTTCAAGAACACCCAGCCCAGCGCTGCCAGCGCCAAGGGCACTGGCATCAAGGACCTGAAGGTGGTGCGTCCAGGCTACGACGCCCTCAACCCGCCGCTGTTCACGAACGAGTTCATCGACCATATCGCGCGCTTCAAGGTGCTGCGCTTCATGGAGTGGCTGCGCACCAACAACAATCTCAGCACCAGCTGGGCCACGCGCGCGCCACTCAACCGCCACTACATGTCTGCTGCCGGTGTGCCTTGGGAGCATGTGATCGCGCTCGCGAACCAGACGCAAAAGGACATCTGGATCAACATCCCGGTGGCTGCCGATGACGACTATGTGCTGCAGCTGGCCAGGCTGCTGAAATCGACGCTGAACGGCAGCAGCAAGATCTACGTCGAGTACAGCAACGAACTCTGGAATTCGCAGTTCAAGCAGTTCGGGACCAACCGCGACCTCGCGACCCAGGAGCTCTACGACAACCCGAAATCGGTGCTGGCCTACGACGGCAAGACCCATGTCGATGTCATCGGCTACCGGCGCATCGCCAAGCGCGGCAAGGAAATCAGCGACATCTTCCGCAGCGTCTACGGCGATGCCGCGATGATGACCACGGTGCGCCCGGTGTTCGCCAGCCAGGTGGTGCAGACCTATGTGGCCCAACTCGGCCTGGCCTTCATCGACGCCGTCTACGGTCCTTCGTCGCGCTATTTCTATGCCTTTGCCGGTGCGCCCTATTTCAACCTGGGCAGTCTGCAGCAGGTCGATGGCCTGAGCGCTGACGCCGTGCTGCAAGCCCTGGACGACTCGGTGACCGCGTTGCCGAAGCAGGCCTATTTCGAGAAGAACGTCGCTTTCGCCAGCTGGTACGGCTTGCCTTTCTTCGCCTACGAGGCGGGAGCCGATACCTTCGGCCCGGGCAGCATCGCGGCGAAGAAAGCCGCCAGCTTCGATCCCCGCATGCTTGACCTCTGCAAGCGCTACCTGAGCACCTGGTATGCGGGAGGTGGTCAGATGCTGATGTGGTACACCGCCGGGGCCAGCAACTGGGATACGCAGTACGGCACCTGGGGGCTGACCACTGACCTCGCGCTGACCGACACGCCCAAGACCCAGTGCATCGACCAGACTCGCAACGGCCTGCTGCCGCCGGTCAAGGCCCGCAACCAGGTGCCGGGCAGCTTCGAGGCACTGGCCTATGTGGAAAACTTCGAGCCCTATACCGAGCGATCCAAGGACCAGGTCAGGTATCTCCACCCTGAGAGCTCGGTCGATTACCTGATCTACGCCCCCCAGGCCGGCAGCTACGGGCTGGTCATCACGGCCGAAGCCGGTCGCAGCGGCAACCTGATCGACGTGATGGTGAACTCGAAGACTGTGGCGCCTGCCTTCGAGCTGCGTGCCGGCGGGTTTGGTGTTCAGCTCGACAACTCGCCGATCGCGATCAACCTGTCCCAGGGCTTCAGTACCTTGCGGATCAAGACCAAGGTCGAGAACGGCGGCTTTGGCCTGACCAGATTCACGGTGCGCTGAGGGCGCGAGCCCCAGTCGTCGCCCGGCACGGCCCTGGCGAGGACTGGGGCTCAACTGATGCCACCTTCTCCTCGGCCGTCAGGTGACCGCCCCGGCACTTGAAATCGGTATCGTTGTCGCCATTTGGCATCTGGTGGTCGTCAATCACCCGCGCTTCCTGCCTGCGGGGCTGATCGGCCTGCACCCGAATTCCACCTCGAGTTTTACTGCCCAGACCATGAGCAAACATACCCACGCTTTCCA
This sequence comes from Malikia spinosa, assembly GCF_002980625.1. GTDB lineage: Bacteria > Pseudomonadota > Gammaproteobacteria > Burkholderiales > Burkholderiaceae_C > Malikia > Malikia spinosa. Next base: position 24,179 of record NZ_PVLR01000028.1, read on the forward strand.
GGCCGAAGTGGCCCAGTTGCTGCATCTCGTCACCCACTCGCTGTACTCGAACCAGGAAATCTTCCTGCGCGAGCTGGTCTCCAACGCCTCGGACGCCTGCGACAAGCTGCGCTTCGAGGCACTCGATGACGCCACGCTGTACGAGGACGCCCCGAACCTCGAAGTACGGGTGAGCTTCGACGCCGAGGCCAAGACGCTGACCATCACCGACAACGGCATCGGCATGAGCGAGTCCGAGGCCATCGCGCACCTCGGCACCATCGCCAAGAGCGGCACCAAGGACTTCATGGGCCGCCTGTCGGGCGACCAGAAGCGGGACGCGCAGCTGATCGGCCAGTTCGGCGTCGGCTTCTACTCGGGCTTCATCGTCGCCGACAAGATCACGGTCGAGTCGCGCCGCGCCGGTCTGAAAGCCGAGGACGGCGTGCGCTGGATCAGCGGCGGCAGCGGCGACTTCGAGACCGAGACCATCACGCGCGCCGCCCGCGGCACCAGCGTGATCCTGCACCTGCGCGACGAAGCGACCGAGTACCTGAACCGCTGGAAGCTCAAGACCATCATCTCGAAGTATTCCGACCACATCAGCCTGCCGATCCTGATGCGCAAGGAAGAGTGGGACGCCGAGAAGGGCGAGTCGGTGCTGCAGGACGAGTGGGAAGCCGTCAACTCGGCCAGCGCGCTCTGGACCCGTTCCAAGAAGGACATCACGCCCGAGCAGTACGCCGATTTCTACCAGGCGATCAGCTACGACCAGGAAGCCCCGCTGTCCTGGAGCCACAACCGCGTCGAGGGCAGCACCGAGTACACCCAGCTGCTCTACGTGCCGGCCAAGGCGCCGATGGACCTGTGGAACCGCGACAAGAAGGCCGGCGTCAAGCTCTACGTCAAGCGCGTCTTCATCATGGACGAGGCCGAGGCGCTGATGCCGACCTACCTGCGCTGGGTCAAGGGCGTGATCGACTCGGCCGACCTGCCGCTCAACGTCAGCCGCGAGCTGCTGCAGGAGAGCCGTGACGTCAAGGCGATCCGCGAGGGCAACACGCGCCGCGTGCTGGCGATGCTGGAAGACCTGGCCCGCAAGGATGTGCTGCCGACCGGCGCGGACTGGGACGCGCTGTCCGATGACGAGAAGCAGCAGGCCGAGCAGGACGCCGGCCAGTACTCGAAGTTCTATGCCGAGTTCGGCGCCGTGCTGAAGGAAGGCCTGGGCGAGGACTTCGCCAACCAGGACAAGCTCGCCAAGCTGCTGCGCTTCGCCTCGACCCAGAACGACGCGGTGGCAGTCAGCTTCGCCGACTACAAGGCGCGCATGAAGGAAGGCCAGGAGGCGATCTACTACATCACCGCCGACACCCTGGCCGCCGCCAAGAACAGCCCGCAGCTCGAGGTGTTCAAGAAGAAGGGCATCGAGGTGCTGCTGATGAGCGACCGCGTCGACGAATGGGCGCTGTCCTTCCTGAATCAGTTCGACGGCACGCCGCTGCAGTCGGTCGCCAAGGGTGGCGTCGACCTGGGCAAACTGCAGGACGAGGAAGAGAAGAAGGCCGCCGAGCAGGCCGCCGAAACCTTCAAGCCGATGCTGGAAAAGCTCAAGGAAGCGCTGAAGGACAAGGCGCAGGACGTGCGCGTCACGACCCGTCTGGTCGATTCCCCGGCCTGCCTGGTGGCCGAGGACCATGGCATGAGCACCCAGCTCGCGCGCATGCTCAAGCAGGCCGGTCAGCCGGTGCCGGACATGAAGCCTATCCTCGAAGTCAACGCCGAGCATGCGCTGGTCAAGAAGCTGGAAGGCTCGGCCCATTTCGACGACCTGGCGCATATCCTGTTCGACCAGGCGCTGCTGGCCGAGGGCGGCCTGCCGGAAGACCCGGCGGCCTATGTCAAGCGCGTTAACGCCTTGCTGGCCTGATCCCCTGACGCCAGGGCCGCTTCGGCCCTAAGATGAAACCGCCGCTCCATTCCCGGGGCCGGCGGTTTTTTCTGGGGTCAAGCCATGCGTTCAGCCTCCGCGCTCTGGGCGGGTTACTGGTCACTGCCGGTGGTCGAGATCAACCTGCTGCTGTTCGCCAACCTGTCGGGTGCGCTGCTGCTGGGTCTGATCGTCGGCTACGAGCGCAGCTACCACAGCCGGGCCGCCGGCATGCGTACCTACGGCATCGTCTGCATGGCGTCCTGCGCGCTGACGGTGTTTGCGGGTTATCCCGGCTACTGGTGGGGGCTGGCCGATGCCGCCCGTCTGGGGCCGATCGATCCGACCCGGGTCGTGCAGGGCATCGTGACCGGCATCGGTTTTCTCGGGGCTGGCGTCATCATGCGCGACGGTCTCAGCATCAGCGGCCTGACCACGGCGGCCTCGATCTGGGCCACGGCAGCGATTGGCGTGCTGGTCGGCGTCGGCTTCTATCCGGCCGCCATCCTGCTGGCGCTGCTGTGCGCCTCGCTGATGATGTGGGGGGTGCGGGTCGAGGCCCGCCTGCCGGCGCTGCAGGCCGCAGGCGTCACGCTGGGTTTCCTGCCGGGACACGAGCCCGACGATCACGCGATCAAGGCGCTGATGCATGACTGGGGTTATGCGATGGCCGAGGGCTCGTTGCACATCACGCTTCAGCATGGTCAGGTCAGCTGGCAGTTCGTGCTGGTGGCGCTGCAGACCCGGCCACCCACCGTGTCACTGTTCGCGCTCGCGCGCCTGTTGCGCGGGATCGAGGGCGTCGACGGGCTGCAGTTGACGCATGCGCGCAACTGAGCCAGCCGCCCGGTTCAGGCCACCAGCGGCCGTTGCTGCATCGCCTCGACCTGCTGCCACAGGATGGCGGCCTGCTCCTGCCAGTAGGCCGCGCTGCCGAACCAGGGGAAGTTGATCGGGAAGATCGGATCGCTCCAGCGCCGCGCCAGCCAGGCGCTGTAGTGCAGCAGGCGCAGCGTGCGCAGCGGCTCGATCAACGCCAGTTCGCGCCGGTCGAACTCGCGCATCGTCTCGTAGCCGTCGAGCAGGGCGCCGAGCTGGCGCTGCTGCTGTTGCCGGTCGCCGCTCAGCAGCATCCAGAGGTCCTGCACCGCCGGGCCGCTGCGGCTGTCGTCGAGGTCGACGAAATGCGGGCCCTGGTCCGGCGTCCAGAGGATGTTGCCGGGATGGCAGTCGCCGTGCAGGCGCAGCGTGGCGATCCGGCCTGGCGCGGCGCAGGCGGTCATGGCCTCGGTCGCCAGCGTCAGCGCGGCCTGTGCCATCTCGCGCCAGCGGCCAGCCGCCTCGGGCGGCAGGTCGCCCTGTTCAAGCAGCCAGGCCAGCGGCTCGCTGCCGAAAGTCGTTGCATCCAGTGCCGGGCGCCGCTCGAACGGTCTGGCGGCACCGACCTGGTGCAGTCGCGCCAGCAGGCGACCGATCCACTCGAGCACTTCGGGGTCGTCGAGTTCGGGCCGGCGCCCGCCGCGCGCCGGGCTCACGCTGAACAGGAAGTCGTGGTGCCGGTGCAGGGTCCGGCCCAGCAGCCGCAGCGGCGCCACCATCGGCACCTCGGCCGCGGCCAGCTCCTCGGCAAAGGCGTGTTCTTCCTCGATCTGGGCCTCGCTCCAGCGTTCGGGGCGGTAGAACTTGAGCACCACCGCGTTGCCATCTTCGAGCCGCGCCAGGTAGACCCGGTTCTCGTAGGAGCTCAGGCCTTGCAGTCGGCCGTCGCCGCGCAGCCCGACGGTGTCGAGCGCGTCGAGCACGACATCGGGTGTGAGGGCATCGTAGGGGTGTTCGGCTGGTTCCAGGTCGTAGGCTTGCATGGCAGCGATTGTCGCTGCGCCTGCCGCCGGTTGCCGCTGCCACAATCGGCCCTTCGTCTTTATCGAACCCGTTTTTCCATGCCGCTGTCCGCTCGCGCCCAGTCCGTCGAACCCTTCCATGTCATGCAGGTGGCCAAGCAGGCCGCCGAGATCGAGCGCAGGCTCGAGCCCGGCGAGCCGCCGATGATCTACCTCAACATCGGCGAGCCGGACTTCGTCGCGCCGCTGCCGGTGCAGGCCGCCGCACGCGCCGCGATCGAAGCCGGCCTGACGCAGTACACGCCCGCGCTCGGCCTCGATGCGCTGCGCCAGCGACTCTCGGACTGGTACGCACAGCGCTTCGGCGTCCAGGTCGATGCCGCGCGCATCGTCATCACCGCTGGCGCTTCCGGCGCGCTGCAGCTCGCCGCCATGGCCTGGCTCGACATCGGTGACGAGTGGCTGATGCCCGACCCGTCCTATCCCTGCAACCGCCAGATCCTGGCTGCCATCGGCGCCAGCGCCAGGCTGCTGCCGGCAGGACCGCAGCAGCGCTACCAGCTCACCGCGGAGCAGGTCGAGCAGGCCTGGGGCCCGCGCACGCGCGGCGTGCTGCTGGCTTCGCCGTCGAACCCGACCGGCACCTCGATCGACCCCGACGAGCTGCGCCGCATCCACGCGGTCGTCAAGGCGCGCGGCGGTGTCACGGTCATCGACGAGATCTACCTCGGGCTCAGCCACGATCCGCGCTACGGCCAGACCGCACTCGCGCTCGATGAGTCCATCGTGAGCCTCAACAGCTTCTCGAAATACTTTGGCATGACCGGCTGGCGGCTAGGCTGGATGGTGCTGCCCGAGTCCGCTATTCCAGCGGTCGAGCGCCTGCAGCAGAACTTCTTCATCTGCGCCAGCACGATCGCGCAGCATGCGGCGCTGGCCTGCTTCGAGCCTGAATCGATTGCCGAGTGCGAGCGCCGGCGCATCGAGTTCGCCGCCCGGCGCGACTTCTTCCTGCCGGCGCTGCGCGAGCTCGGCTTCGGCATTCCGGTCCAGCCCGACGGCGCCTTCTATGTCTGGGCCGACGCCAGCCCGCTGTTCGCGCGTCTGGGCGTGCGCGACAGCACCGAGCTGGTCGAGCGGCTGATGCACCGAGCCCATCTGGTCGCGACGCCCGGGCGCGATTTCTGTGCCGACGATCCCGGCACCCAGCTGCGCTTCTCGACCGCGAGCTCGATGGCGCAGCTGCGCGAGGCGATCGAGCGCCTGCGCGCGCTGCTGGCCTGAGCGTCTATCATCCGCGCATGTCAGCCTCCATCAAGTCGAACCAGAAGCGCCAGCCGTCCCGGGCCGGGCGCGCGCCCGAAAAATCCATCCAGGAACAGCTGCCCGAGCTGCGCCCCGGCCAGTCCACCGCCTTGCTGCAGGAGCTGCATATCCTGACGCGCGAGGGCAAGCTGAACCAGGACACGCGGCGCAAGCTCAAGCAGGTCAATCACCTGCTGCAGTTCATCGAGCCGCTGCTGCAGGAGGCGCTCGAGGCGCGCGGCGACGTCAGCCTGGTCGATCATGGCGCCGGCAAGTCGTATCTGGGCTTCATGCTCTATGACCTGTTCTTCGCCCAGCGCGAGGTCGGCTGGGTCTACGGCGTCGAGACCCGCGCCGAGCTGGTCGAGCGCTCCCGCGAGCTGGCCGCTAGGCTGGGCTTCGATCGCATGCGCTTCGTCGCGACCACGGTGCAGGAGGCGATGACCTCGGACCAGATCCCGGCCGAGGTCGATGTCGTCACCGCGCTGCACGCCTGTGACACCGCGACCGACGACGCGATCGCCTTCGGCCTGGCACGCCACGCGCGCTACATGGTGCTGGTGCCCTGCTGCCAGGCCGAGGTTGCCAGCGTGCTGCGCAAGCACAAGGCGCTGACGCTGTCGCGCACGCCGCTGGGCGAGCTCTGGCGCCACCCGCTGCACACGCGCGAGTTCGGCAGCCAGATCACCAACGTGCTGCGCTGCCTTGAGCTCGAGGCCCATGGCTACCAGGTCACGGTGACCGAGCTGGTCGGCTGGGAGCATTCGATGAAGAACGAGCTGATCCTGGCGCGCAAGGTCAGCAATGCCAAGGCCCAGGCCAGCGCACGCGAGCGGCTGCAGCAGGTGCTCGACGAGCTCGGACTGCAGGAGCTGCAGCAGCGCTTCGGCGCCTGAGCGTCCAGCCGTCGTCAGGTCAGGCCGGCCCCGCCCAGGCGACAGGCCGGGCAGTGGCATGCTAAGCTTTTCCAGCATCAAAAGGAGACCTGCATGCCCGCCTTGCTGCCCGACGTCGATCCCGACGGTCTGCTCGAGTTTTCCGTCGTCTACACCGATCGCTCGCTCAATCACATGTCGCGCCGCTTCCAGGGCGTGATGCAGGACATCTCGGCCACGCTGAAGCAGGTCTACCGCGCCCGCTCGGTGGCACTGGTCCCGGGTGGCGGCACCTATGGCATGGAGGCGGTGGCGCGCCAGTTCGCCACCGGCAAGAAGGCGCTGGTGATCCGCAACGGCTGGTTCAGCTACCGCTGGAGCCAGATCTTCGACGCCGGCTCGATTCCAGCCGAGTCGCGCGTGCTGAAGGCGCGCCGCCTGTCCGACGATCCGCAGTCGCCCTGGATTCCCTGTCCGATCGACGAGGTGGTCGCCGCGATCCGCGAGTTCCGGCCCGATGTGGTGTTCGCGCCCCATGTCGAGACCTCGGCCGGCATGATCCTGCCCGACGACTACCTGAAGGCGGTGGCCGACGCGGTGCATGAGGCGGGCGGCCTGTTCGTGCTCGACTGCATCGCGTCGGGCACGCTCTGGGTCGACATGCAGGCCTGCGGCATCGACCTGCTGATCAGCGCGCCACAGAAGGGCTGGAGCGGCTCGCCGGCCTGCGCCATGGTGATGCTAAGCGAGCGCGCCCGCGTCGCGATCGACGCGACCCGTAGCACCAGCTTTGCCGCCGACCTCAAGAAATGGCTGCAGATCATGGAAAGCTATGAAAACGGCGGCCATGCCTACCACGCCACCCTGCCGACCGATGCGCTGCTGCGGCTGCGCGACGTGATGCAGGAGACGCAGGGCTACGGCTTCGAACGGGTGCGCCAGGAGCAGCTCGAGCTGGGCCGCCAGGTGCGCGCGCTGCTTGAGCGCCGCGGCATCCGCAGCGTGGCGGCGCCCGGCTTCCAGGCCCCGGGCGTGGTGGTGAGCTATACCGACGACCCCGGCATCCAGAACGGCAGCAAGTTCCTCGCGCTGGGCCTGCAGGTCGCATCCGGCGTGCCGCTGCAGTGCGACGAGCCAGCCGGCTTCTCGACCTTTCGCATCGGCCTGTTCGGGCTCGACAAGCTGCACCAGCCCGAGCGCTGCGTCGCGCAGCTGGCCGAGGCGCTGGACCGCATCGGCCTCACCGAGCCGGCCTGACCGGCGCCGCCGCGCACCCGCTTGGCGGCCATTGACGGCCGCTGGCGCGCGGCCCAGAATGCCCAATAGCGGGGCCTTCGACCCCGGCCAAGGGGGCGAGATGAATGCAACGCCGGGCAGCCGAAGCTGCCTCTACGACGAGGCCGAGCTCGAGGCGCTGCTCGACGCCATGGCCCTGCAGGCGGCCCAGCTGCTGCAGGGGCGGCGCCGGGTCGCAGTGATTGGCATCCTGCGCCGTGGCGCACCGCTGGCCGACCGACTCAGCGAGCGCCTGGTGCGCTTGCACGGGCTGGCGCAGCCGCTGCGGCTTGATCTCAAGGTCAAGCGCTATGCCGACGACCTGACCCTGCTGCACCCCGAGACCAGCCTGATCGAGCCGCCCCAGCAGGCGGCGCTCGACCTGGCCGGCTGGACGCTGCTGCTGGTCGACGACGTGCTCTACACCGGGCATTCGCTGCTCAGGGTGCTGGACTACCTTGTGCGCCAGCAGCCGGCCGAGATCCGCGTCGCCGTGCTGGCCGACCGCTGTGCCGCCACCCTGCCTATTCACGCCGATGTGATCGGCGCGCGGCTGCAGATCGCGCCGGCCGGCATCGTCGAATGCCATGTGCCCCCTTACGAGCCCGATTTCCGGATCGAATTGCTGCAGCCGCAGCGTGCTGCTTGAGTCTCATCCCAGGAGCCCTCCATGATGTTCCAGGACCGACTCGATGCCGCGCGCCAGCTGGCCCAGGCGCTGGAGGCTTACCGCGAGCGTAATCCGCTGGTGCTCGCGATCCCGCGTGGCGCCGTGCCGATGGCGCGCCTGATCGCGCAGGAGCTCGGCGGCGATTTCGATGTCGTGCTGGTGCGCAAGCTGCGCTCACCCTATGCGGCGGAAGTCGCGGTCGGTTCGGTCGACGAGAGCGGCTGGACCTATGTCGCGCCCCATGCGGCCTCGTTCGGTGCCGATCAGGACTACATCGCCGTCGAGAAGCACGAGCAGCTGCGCACCATCGAGTCGCGCCGCGCCCAGTACACGCCGATCCGCCCGCCGATCGACCCGGCAGGCCGGATCGTGATCGTGGTCGACGACGGCCTGGCGACCGGCGCCACCATGATCGCCGCGCTGCACGGCCTGCGCCATCGCCAGCCCGCCTGGCTGATCTGCGCAGTGCCGGTGGCGGCGCCCGATGCGCTGGCGCGTGTACGACCGCTGGCCGATGAGGTTTTCTGTCTGTCGGCGCCCGACGCATTCCAGGCCGTGGGCCAGTTCTACCGCCATTTCGACCAGGTCGAGGACGACGAGGTGATCGCGCTGCTCAGGGACTGATGCCTGGGCTTGGGCCGCGCGCCGATCTCGCGGCCCGACGATCTGGAGATCAGGGCTTGCCGCTTGGCTGGGCTGGTTTTCTGACGGCCGCCGCTTCCGCCGCGCGGCGTTTCGGCGCCAGTCTTGCCAGCCGGGTCGCGACCAGGGCGTTGACCGACCCGGCCGCCATCCGGCCCTGGGCGTCGGGTCGGCCGGCCGGGTGGCCGGTCAGCAGTTCCAGCGCCTGGTCGACATCGCTGACGGCCCAGATCCGGAACCGGCCCGCGCGCACCGCCATGACCACGTCGGCGCGCAGCATCAGTTGGCAGACATTGGCCTGCGGGATCAGCACGCCTTGCTCGCCGCTCAGGCCGCGCGCCGCACAGAGGTCGAAGAAGCCCTCGATCTTCTCGTTGACCCCGCCGATCGGCTGCACCACGCCGAGCTGGTTGACCGAGCCGGTCATGGCCAGCGACTGCCGGATCGGCACCCCTGACAGCGCCGACAGCAGCGCGCACAGTTCGGCCAGTGAGGCGCTGTCGCCTTCGACCCCGCCGTAGGACTGCTCGAACACCAGGCTGGCCTTGAGTGATAGCGGCTCGCGCGCGCCAAAGCGTGCCGCCAGGAAGGCCGACAGGATCAGCACCCCCTTGGAATGGATCGGTCCGCCCAGCTTGACCTCGCGTTCGATGTCGATCACCTGGCCCTCGCCGGCACGCACCGTCGCGGTGATGCGCATCGGATGGCCAAAGCTGCTGTCGTCGAGCTGCACCACCGCCAGTCCGTTGACCTGCCCGACCTGGCTGCCGCTGCTGTCGATCAGCAGCTGGCCGCGCAGCATCGCCTCCTGGTAGCGCAGCCGCAGTCGCTCGTTGCGCCGCCGCCTGGCCTGCAGCGCCGCCTCGACATGGGCCGGTTCGATCCAGGGTGATGGCGCCTGGCCGGCGAAATGCTCGGCCTCGCGCATCAGGTCGGCCAGCGGCCGGGTGCGCGCGGTCAGGCGTTCGGCATCGTCGGCCAGTCGCGCCGAATGCTCGATCAGCCGCGCGATGGCGGCTGCCGACAGCGGGCGCAGCGCCTCGCGCCGCGCCAGCGTGGCGATCAGGCGCGCGTAGACCTGGGTGTTGTCCGGGCTGCGGCGGATCTCGCTCTCGAGATCGGCGTTGATCTTGAACAGTGCGCCGAACTCGGGGTCGTACTGGCACAGCAGGTAGTAGACCTGGCGCTCGCCGATCAGCACGATCTTGAGCTCGAGCGGCATCGGCTCGGGTTCGAGCTGTACCGTGCTGCTGAGCCCGATCAGGTCGTACAGCGACTCGATCCGGACCCGGCCCGCCTTCAGGCAGCGCTTGAGCCCCTCCCAGGCATAGGGCTGGCTCAGCACCTTGAGCGCGTCGAGCACCAGGAAGCCGCCGTTGGCGCGCTGCAGCGCACCGCCGCGGATCAGCGTGAAGTTGCTCAGCAGCGTGCCCATGTGTGCCACATGCTCGACGCGACCGACCAGGTTCTGCAGCGTCGGATGGTCCTCGTAGATCACCGGCCGTGCACCGTCGGCCGGATGCTCGACCAGCAGGTTGACCAGATAGCGCTGCACCGCGAGCGTGCTCGAATAGGTGGTGGTCTCGATATCGCCCTCGGAGTGCGTCGACTCGCGCAGCGATTCGCCGCTGGCGACGATGTCGGCCAGCACCGCGTCGAGGAAGGCACAGACCTCGGGCAGGTCGGCGTATTTCGGCCGCAGGTCGTCGATCAGGTGGGTCACGGTCACCTGCAGCGCCTCGCTGCCGGTCTGCTTGAGCCTGGCCTGCAGTTCGCGCCGCCAGCGCGGGAACTCGCCCATCAGCTTGTGCATGCGCTCGTGCAGCGCCTTGATCTGGGCGCCGAATTCGGCCTGGCGCTCGGGCGGCAGCTGCTCGAACTCGTCCTGCGTCAGCGTGGCCTCGTGGTCTTCCTTGAGCGGCACGAAGGCGAAGCCGTGCGGCGTCTTGAGCAGCGCCACGCCATGCTGCACCGATTCGTCGCCCAGCGCCTGCACCGCGGCGAGCTCACGCTGCTTTTCCTCCTCCTGCATCGCCTCGACCCGGCTGCGGTATTCCTCGCTCTCGAACACCGCGCTGATCGCCGGCGTCAGTTCCTCGACCAAATGCTGCATGTCGTCGCGCAGCGGCGCGCCGCGACCGCAGGGCAGGCGCAGCAGCTCGGGCTTGCTCGAATCGGTGAAGTTGTTGACATAGCACCAGTCCGACGGCGGCTGGCCCGTGCGGCGCTGGCTCTCGAGCAGCTGGTTGACGATCGCGTGGCGGCCGCTGCCGGGCTCGCCCAGCAGGTAGATGTTGTAGCCGTCATGCCGGATGTCGAGTCCGAGCTGGATTGCTTCCAGCGCGCGTTCGTGAATCAGGGCGGTGTCGAGTTCGGCCAGCTCGGCGCTGCTCGCGATGCCCAGTGCGGCCGGGTCGCAGCGGGTGTAGAGGACTTCGGGCGTCAGCGCTTCGGGCAGGGTCATGGGTTGAGTTCCGCGCGGCATCATGCGAGCAGCCGTTCGGCGGCGGTCAGCGGGTAGCCCAGGGCCTCGGCCACGGCCGGATGCGTGACCTGGCCCTGGCAGCAATTGAGTCCGGCACGCAGGTGCAAGTCGGCGCGCAGCGCGCCCTGCCAGCCCTGCCGGGCCAGCGTCAGCACATGGGGCAGGGTGGCGTTGTTGAGCGCCAGCGTCGAGGTGCGCGCCACCGCGCCCGGCATGTTCGTCACCGCGTAGTGCAGCACGCCGTCGACCAGATAGCTCGGGTTGGTGTGCGTGGTCGGGCGCGAGGTCTCGAAGCAGCCGCCCTGGTCGATTGCGACGTCGACCAGTACGCTGCCGGGCTTCATGCGCGCAACCAAGGCGCGGCTGACCAGCTTGGGCGCTGCGGCGCCGGGCACCAGCACGCTGCCGATCACCGCATCGGCGGCCAGCAGCTCCTCCTCGATCGCGCTCTGGGTCGAATGCCGGGTCGTGATCCGGCTGCCCCAGCGCTGGTCGAGCTGGCGCAGGCGCTCCAGGCTGCGGTCCAGCACCGTGACCTGCGCGCCCATGCCGGCGGCGATCTGCAGCGCCTGGCTGCCGACCACGCCGCCGCCCAGGATCACGAGCCGGGCCGCCGGCACGCCGGGCACGCCCGACAGCAGCACGCCCTGGCCGCCATAGGATTTTTCAAGCAGGCGCGCCGCGACCTGGACCGACATCCGGCCGGCGACCTCGCTCATGGGCGCGAGCAGTGGCAACCCGCCGCCCGGGCCGGTCACGGTCTCGTAGGCGATGCAGACCGAGCCCGAGGCCAGCAGCGCTTCGGTCTGCGCCCGGTCGGGTGCCAGGTGCAGATAGGTGAACAGGATCTGGCCCGGGCGCAGCAGCGCGCATTCCTGCGCTTGCGGCTCCTTGACCTTGACCACCAGGTCGGCGCGTGCGAACAGTTCGGCCGCCGAGTCGACCAGCTCGGCGCCGGCCGCGCGGTACTGGGCATCGTCCATGCCGGCACCAGCTCCCGCGCCGGACTGCACCAGCACCCGCTGGCCGGCGGCGGTCAGCTCGCGCACGCTCGCGGGCGTCAGGCCCACGCGGTGCTCGTGGTTCTTGATCTCCTTGGGCGTTCCTACAATCATGGCAACCTCCCGGACTTTTGCATCCGCCCCCAGTCTGGCGGCTCGGGGGGCGGGTCGTCAAGGCAGCTGGCGGGCGGATCGCTAAAATCGGCCGATTTCGCATCTAGGGGTAAGCTCTTGTCCGACCGTCTCGCGGTATTGCCGCAATACCTGCTCCCGAAACGGGCCCTGACCCAGCTGGCCGGCGCCTTGGCGCGCCGTCCGCTCGGCGGCTTCACCCAGTCCAGCATCCGCCGCTTCGTTGCCCGTTACGGTGTCGACATGAGCGAGGCGGCCGAGCCCGACATCGCGTGCTACGCGACCTTCAACGACTTCTTCACCCGCGCGCTCAAAGAGGGCGCGCGTCCGCTGGCCGATGCCGACTTCATCTGTCCGGTCGATGGTGCGATCAGCCAGTTCGGCCGCATCGAGGGCGACCAGATCTTCCAGGCCAAGGGCCACCGCTACTCGACCCAGGCGCTGGTCGGTGGCGATGCCGAGCTGGCGGCCAAGTTCGAGGACGGCGAGTTCGCCACCCTCTACCTGAGCCCGCGCGACTACCACCGCATCCACATGCCCTGCTACGGGCGGCTGCAGCGCATGATCCATGTGCCGGGCGAGCTGTTCTCGGTCAACCCGACCACGGCGCGCGGCGTGCCGGGCTTGTTCGCGCGCAACGAGCGCGTGGTCTGCGTGTTCGAGGGCCGCTTCGGCCCCTTCGTGCTGGTGCTGGTGGGGGCGACCATCGTCGGCAGCATGGCCACGGTCTGGCATGGCCAGGTCAACCCGCCGCGTCCCGGCCAGGTGCGCGAGTGGCGCTATGGCGACCTGCCGATCGCGCTGCAGGCCGGCGAGGAGATGGGGCGCTTCCTGCTCGGGTCGACGGTCGTGCTGCTGTTCCCCCAGGGCCAGCTGAGCTTCGATCCCCGCTGGGCAGCGGGCGGGGCGGTGCGCATGGGCCAGTCGATGGGGGCGCTCGGCGCCCGCGCGAACCCGTCCGCTGCGCGCTGAGCGCCGATCGCGTCAACATCATCAGTGCGGAGCGCCCCCGGGCCTGCTCCGCCAAGGAGACATCATGTGGGATGCCACTTCGGCGACGCTGCCCAACGGGGTCAGCATGGCGCATGCCGCCCAGGCCTTGGCCGCCGCACTCGGTTGCGGCCTGCTGACCGGTATCGAACGCGAGCGCAACAAGGGGCGCGGGCCCTCGCGCGCCCTGGCGGGTCTGCGCAGTTTCTCGCTCGCCTGCGTCATGGGCGCGGTCGCGATGCTGACCGGCGAGTCCACCCTGGTCGCGGTCGGCGTGATCTTCCTGGCCGCCCTGTGCGTGGTGGCGCGGGCGCGTGAGCGCACCGACGACCCGGGCGTCACGACCGAGATCGCCCTGGTGCTGACCTATCTGATCGGCGTGCTCTGCATCCTGAGCCTGCCGTTGGCGGCGGCCGTTGCCGTCGGCCAGACCGGCATCCTGTTTGCGCGCGAGCGCCTGCACGCCTTCGCCAACAACTGGCTGCGTCCGGCCGAGGTGCGCGACGGCATCCTGCTGGCGGCGCTGGCGCTGATCGCGCTGCCCCTGATGCCCGACCGGCCGTTCTGGGGTCAGATGCTGAATCCGCACCAGATCACGCAGTTGCTGACGCTGCTGCTGTTGATCCAGGCGCTGGCGCACCTGAGCCGGCGCCTGCTCGATGCGCGCCAGGCAGTGGCCCTGTCGGCGATTGCGTCGGGCTTTGTCTCGAGCACGGCGACCGTCGCGAGCATGGGCATCGCCGTGCGCGAGGGCCGCTCCGATGCCCGGCTGATGGCGGGTGCCGGGCTGCTGTCCTGCGTGGCCACCTTGCTGCAGGTCCTGCTGGTGGCCCTGGCGGTGCAGCCGGCCTGGTTGCGCCTGCTGATCCTGCCCGCGCTGGCGGGCGCCGCGGTGGCGCTGGCCTGGGGCTGGTGGCTGGTCCGGGGTGCACCGACCGAAGGCCCGGTTGCCGTCGATGCCGGCGCGGCAACGACCGGCCGCGAGGGCGCGCTGGCCGCTGCCACGCCGGACGCCGATCGCATGTTCAGCCTGCGCGACGCGGCCCTGGTGGCGGCCCTGCTGACCGGCGTGCAGGCCCTGGTCTATGGCCTTGGTCTCTGGCTGGGACAGGGCGGCGCACTGGCCGGTGTCCTGCTGGCCTCGCTGGTCGACCTGCACTCCGCGCTGGCGGCCGTCTTTGCGCCGGCGCCGCCGGATGCTGCCGGCAAGGCCCTGGGCGCCGCGATACTGGCGATCTCGGTCCATGCCTTTAGCAAGTCGGCCACCGCCTGGTTCGCGGGCGGCTGGCGCTACCTGGCCTGGCTGGCGCCCGGGGTGTTCGGCCACACCGCCGTCGCCGTGGCATTGCTGGCCTGGAACCTCTGACCGGATCGGCCTGCCGTTTTCAGCCTGCCGCGCGCGCCGCCACCGGCTCGCGCATGGTCACGAACTCCTCGGCGGCGGTCGGATGGATGCCCAGCGTGGCATCGAATACCGCCTTGGTCGCGCCGGCCTTGAGCGCCACCGCGAAGCCCTGCACGATCTCGCCGGCCTCGGCGCCCACCATGTGCAGGCCCACCACCCGGTCGCTGGCGCCATCTACCAGCAGCTTCATCAGCGTGCGCTCCTGGCTGCCGCTCAGCGTGTGGCGCAGCGCCCGGAATTCCGAGCGGAACACCAGCACCTCGGCATAGCGTTCGCGCGCCTGGGCCTCGGTCAGGCCCACGGTCGCGACATTGGGATGGCTGAAGACGGCGGTCGGGATCAGCTCGTAGTCCATCAGTCGCGCCGGCTTGCCTGCCGCCGGTCCGTACAGGTGGTCGACCAGCTGCATTGCCTCGCCGAGCGCGGCCGGAGTCAGCTGCACGCGCGAGGTCACGTCGCCCAGCGCGTAGACCGAGGGCAGGTTGGTGCGGAAGTCGGCATCGACCAGGATGCGGCCCTCGGCGCCCTGTTCGATTCCCACGCCATCGAGTCCGAGTCCCTCGACATTCGGCACCCGTCCGGTCGCATAGAGCGCGACATCGACCACCAGCTGGTTGCCGTCCTCCAGCGCCACATGCAGGCCGTCGGCCTCGCGCGTGATCGCCAGCACGCCGGCCTCCAGCCTCAGGTCGACGCCGGCCTTGCGCATCTCGGCGGCAGTGAAATGGCGGATCTCGTCGTCGAAGCCGCGCAGGATCTGCTCGCCGCGGTAGAGCTGGGTCACGCGCGCGCCCAGGCCGTTGAAGATCGAGGCGAACTCGCAGGCGATGTAGCCGCCGCCGACCACCAGCAGCCGCTGCGGGAACGGGTCGAGGTCGAAGGCCTGGTCCGAGCTGATGACATGCTCGCGGCCCTGGAAATGCGGCAGGTAGGGCTGGCCGCCGGTGGCGATCAGCAGCCGCTCGGCGCTGTAGCTCTGGTGCCCTGCGCTGCCGTCGGCGTTGAGCGTGGCGAGCTCGATCTCGTGCGGGCCAGTCAGCCTGGCATAGCCCTCGAGCAGCGTCACGCCGGAGCCGCGCAGCAGATTGGCGTAGATGCCGTTGAGTCGGCTGATTTCCGCCGCGCGACGCGACTTGAGCCGGCCCCAGTCCAGGCGCGGCGCCTCGCCCTCCCAGCCGAAGCCGCGCGACTCCTCGAAACCCGTGGCGTAGTCCGCGGCGTAGCTGTAGAGTTTTTTCGGGATGCAGCCCAGGTTGACACAGGTGCCGCCCAGGCCGTCCAGGCCTTGCGCCTCGGCCAGCGCCACGCGCACACCGCGCTGCGCCGCCATCCGGGCCGCGCGCACGCCGCCGCTGCCGCCGCCGATCACGAGCAGGTCGAAGTCGAATTGTTTCATCAGATGGCCCTTTCTGTCTTGCCAGCGCCATTGTCACGCGCTTTGCCCCCACCCGCTCTAGCCAGGATTTGGCCTGTTGCCTATGATGATTGCCATGCTCCATCAGATTTCAGTCCGCGCGGCATTGCTTGCCCTGGCCGCATCGTTTTCATTGCCACTGCTGGCACAGGAGGCGACGCTCGCCGAGTCGGCTGCACCGGTGCGTCGCTACCTGGTCGGTGCCGCGCTGTCTTCCTCGCAGAGCCATGTCGGCTCCGACGAGCGCGAGCTCGGCCTGCAGCCTATCCTGGGTTTCTGGGTCGGTCGCTACCGCCTGTCGACCGGACGCGCGAGTTCGCTCTGGAACGTCGGGCGCGCGACCGTCGTCGATCCCGGCCTCAGCACGACGCTGTTGAGCAAGTCGGACTGGTCGCTCGGCGCCTCGCTGAACTGGGATGGCGGGCGCGACTCGGGTGACGATCCGCTGCTGGCCGGGGTGCCCGACCTGCGCTCGACGCTGCGCGGCAAGCTGTCGGTCGGCTATGCCTTCGCGCCGC
The DNA here is from genome assembly GCF_002980625.1 of Malikia spinosa. Taxonomy (GTDB): domain Bacteria; phylum Pseudomonadota; class Gammaproteobacteria; order Burkholderiales; family Burkholderiaceae_C; genus Malikia; species Malikia spinosa. Next base: position 40,641 of record NZ_PVLR01000028.1, read on the forward strand.
GCTGGTCGCTCGGCTTGAGCAGCAGCCATGACCTGCTCGGGCATGAGGGGGGTGGGCGCTATTCCGCCTCGCTGGGCTACCGCCAGCCGCTGTCCGAGCGCTCCTACTGGGATACCTCGTTCTCGGCGAACTGGGGCAACCGTGACTACATGCGCAGTCATTACGGCATTCCCGCCTCGACGCTGCGCGCCCCCTACCAGCTCGACGGCGGCATCGAGGGCGTGAGCCTGGGCCTGGGCTACACGACGGCGCTCAACCACAACTGGGTCGGCTATGCCGGCCTGAGCCTGTCGCGGCTGCTGGGCGATGCCGCGCGCAGCCCGGTGGTCGGGCAGCGCCAGCTCTGGGGCGCCAGCGTGGGTGTCGCCTACCGCTATTGAGCGCGCCGCTTCAGGCCAGCAGCCGGGCCAGGTAGCGCCCGGTGTGGCTGGCCGGATTGGCCGCCACCGCCTCGGGCGTACCGGTTGCCACCACCTGGCCGCCGCCCGAGCCGCCCTCGGGCCCCATGTCGATCAGCCAGTCGGCGGTCTTGATCACGTCGAGGTTGTGCTCGATCACGACAATCGTGTTGCCGGCGTCGCGCAGCTGGTGCAGCACCTTCAGCAGCAGCTCGATGTCGCCGAAATGCAGGCCGGTGGTCGGCTCGTCGAGGATGTAGAGCGTGCGGCCGGTGTCGCGCTTGGACAGCTCCTGCGCCAGCTTGACCCGCTGCGCCTCGCCGCCCGACAGCGTGGTCGCGCTCTGGCCGAGCCGGATATAGCTCAGGCCCACGTCGAGCAGGGTCTGCAGCTTGCGCTGCAGCGTCGGCACGGCCTGGAAGAAGCCGTAGGCCTGCTCGACCGTCAGCTCCAGGATCTGCGCGATGTTGAGCCCCTTGTAGAGCACTTCCAGCGTCTCGCGGTTGTAGCGCTGGCCCTTGCAGATGTCGCAGGGCACGTAGACATCGGGCAGGAAATGCATCTCGACCTTGACCACGCCGTCGCCCTGGCAGGCCTCGCAGCGTCCGCCACCGGCCGCTGACGAGACGTTGAACGAGAACCGTCCCGCCCCGTAGCCGCGTTCGCGCGCCGCCGGCACCTCGGCCATCAGCTCGCGGATGCCGGTGAACAGTCCGGTGTAGGTCGCCGGGTTGCTGCGCGGCGTGCGCCCGATCGGGCTCTGGTCGACGTTGATGACCTTGTCGAAATGCTCGATGCCCTCGATCGCCTCGTGCGGTTCGGGTTCGTCGTGCGAGCGGTACAGATGCCGTGCCACCGCCGCGTACAGCGTGTCGTTGACCAGGGTCGACTTGCCCGAGCCGCTGACGCCGGTCACGCAGGTCAGCAGGCCGACCGGGAAATCCACCGTCACATCGCGCAGGCTGTGGCCGCTGGCCTTGACCACGCGCAGCGTCTGCAGGCCGCTGGCGCTGGGCGCCGGCTGGGCGCGCGGGGTCCAGGCATTGGCCTTGGCGCCTTTCTTGGCTGTGGCTGGTGCTGCCGGGGCTTTTTCCGGCAGCCAGGGCGTGCGCCGCGCCGGCACCGCAATCTGGCGCACGCCGGTCAGATACTGGCCGGTCAGCGAGTCCGGGTTCGCCAGCACCTCGGCGCAAGTTCCCTGCGCCACCACGCGCCCGCCATGCACGCCGGCGCCCGGTCCCATGTCGATCACATGGTCGGCGGCGCGGATCATGTCCTCGTCATGCTCGACCACCAGCACGCTGTTGCCGAGGTCGCGCAGGTGCTTCAGGGTCTCGATCAGGCGGTCGTTGTCGCGCTGGTGCAGGCCGATGCTGGGCTCGTCGAGCACATACATCACCCCGGTCAGCCCGGAGCCGATCTGCGACGCCAGCCGGATGCGCTGCGCCTCGCCGCCCGACAGCGTCTCGGCGCTGCGGTCCAGGCTCAGGTAGTTGAGCCCGACATCGTTGAGAAACTTGAGCCGCGCGGCGATCTCGCGCACCACCTTGTCGGCGATCTCGGCCTTGGCGCCGCGCAGCTGCAAGGTCTTGAAATAGCCCAGCGCCTCGCCCAGCGTCGCGTGTCCGATCTGGTGGATGCTGCGCTGCTGATCGCCTTCGCCGAGCAGCACATGGCGCGCCTCCTTGCGCAGGCGCGCACCCTCGCAGGCGGGGCAGGATTGGGTCGCGCGGTAACGCGCCAGCTCCTCGCGTACCGTCGCGCTGTCGGTCTCGCGCCAGCGGCGCTCGAAGTTGCGCACGATGCCCTCGAAGGGATGGCGCTTGACTATCTTGCGGCCGCCGTCCATGGCGTACTGGAAGGCGATTTCCTCCGTGCCCGAGCCATACAGCAGGGTCTGCTGCACCGGAGCGGGCAGGTTCTCCCAGGGCGACTCGGCATCGAAGCCGTAGTGGGCCGCCAGGCTCTCGATCAGCGCGAAATACTGGCCGTTGCGCCGGTCCCAGCCCTTGATCGCGCCGCTGGCCAGGCTCAAGCTCGGGAAGGCGACCACGCGCGCCGGATCGAACACATCGCTCTGGCCCAGGCCGTCGCAGGACGGGCAGGCGCCAACCGGCGAGTTGAACGAGAACAGCCGCGGCTCCATCTCGCTGAGCGCGTAGCTGCACAGCGGGCAGGCGAAGCGGGCGCTGAACAGGTGCTCGACCCCGCTGTCCATCTCGAGCGCGATCGCCTTGCCGTCGGCCAGCCGCAACGCGGCCTCGAAGCTCTCGGCCAGCCGTTGCTGGGCATCGGCGCGCACCTTGAGCCGGTCGATCACGACATCGAGGTCATGCTTCTCGTGGCGTGCCAGTGCCGGCATGGCCTCGGCATCGAGCACCTGGCCGTTGAGCCGGAAGCGCACATAGCCCTGCGCCTGCATTGCCGCCAGCTGGTCGGCGAATTCGCCCTTGCGCTCGCGCGCGATCGGCGCCAGCACCATCAGCTTGCTGTCCTCGGGCAGCCTCAGCACATGATCGACCATCTGGCTGACGGTCTGCGCCTGCAGCGCCAGGCCATGCTCGGGGCAGTGCGGCGTGCCGGCGCGCGCGAACAGCAGCCGCAGGTAGTCGTGGATCTCGGTCACGGTCCCGACGGTCGAGCGCGGGTTGTGGCTGGTCGCCTTCTGCTCGATGCTGATCGCCGGGCTCAGGCCCTCGATCAGGTCGACATCGGGCTTGTCCATCAGTTGCAGGAACTGGCGCGCGTAGGCCGACAGGCTCTCGACATAGCGGCGCTGTCCCTCGGCGTACAGCGTGTCGAAGGCCAGGCTCGACTTGCCCGAGCCCGACAGGCCGGTGATCACGACCAGCGCATGCTTGGGGATGTCGAGGTCGACGTTCTTGAGGTTGTGGGTACGTGCGCCGCGCACGCTCAGCATGGGCCGGCGCCAGGCGTCGCGCAGGTAGGCGCCAGGCTGGTCGGTGGCGGATTCGGCGTCGGAGAGGGGGCGGGGCTGGGTATCGTTCACGAATCTGAGGGCGGCAAGGCCCGGCACAGGCAACCCGCCATGATAGGCGCGTGCCGCTGCCCGAGTCCAGTCAGGGCTGTTGCACGGGTCGCACCGGAACAAAACGGGGGTTTGCTACACTAGCTTTCATCATGTTCATTCCTCGCAACGGCAGCATCGCTTGCCTGGCCCCGCAAGCGGGTCAGGGGGCTTGGCCTTGGCGCAAGCCATAAGTTGCGCGTTACACCCTCGACCGCGTGGCCAGCTGGCTGCCGCGCTCTCGCGCCCCAAACAGGGCACTGGCATGAATGAACGTCCCGCACCGCGCGGGAACTGGGCTGCAGGAGGCTCAATCGTGATCACCGAAACCGAATTCCAGGACCTGGCCCGGCAAGGCTACAACCGCATCCCCTTGACGGCGCAAGCCTTTGCCGACCTCGAGACCCCGCTCTCGCTCTACCTCAAGCTCGCGGCGGTGCAGGACGGGGGGCGCAACAGCTTCCTGCTCGAATCCGTCGTTGGCGGCGAGCGCTTCGGCCGCTACAGCTTCATCGGCCTGCCGGCGCGCGTCGCGCTCAAGGCGACCGGCTTTGGCGCCGACGCCAAGACCGAGGTCTGGTGCGATGGCGCCGTGGTCGAGACTGCCCCCGGCAACCCGCTCGACTTCATCGAGGCCTATCAGCGCCGCTTCAAGGTCGCGTTGCGCCCCGGCATGCCGCGCTTCTGCGGCGGCCTGGCCGGCTACTTCGGCTACGACACGGTGCGCCATATCGAGAAGAAGCTCGAGCGCAGCTGCCCACCCGACGCGCTCGGCATGCCCGACATCCACCTGCTGCACTGCGAAGAGCTGGCGGTGATCGACAACCTGAGCGGCAAGCTGCACCTGATGGTCTATGCCGATCCGGCCGAACCCGAGGCCTACGCCCGTGCCCAGGCCCGCCTGGCCGAGCTCAAGGAGCGGCTCAACGTGCCGGTCCAGGTGCCGCCGGTGCAGGTCCAGCCGCACGCCACCGAGATCCGCCCCTACGCCAAGGCCGACTTCCTGGCCGCGGTCGAGCGCGCCCAGGGCCTGATCCGGGGTGGCGACTTCATGCAGATCGTGATGGGCCAGCGCATCAGCAAGCCCTACACCCAGAGCCCGCTGAGCCTGTACCGCGCGCTGCGCACGCTCAACCCGAGCCCCTATATGTATTACTACCATCTGGACGACGCCCAGGTGGTGGGTTCCTCGCCCGAGATCCTGGTGCGCCAGGAGCGCACGGCCGAGGGCACCAAGGTCACGATCCGCCCGCTGGCCGGCACCCGTCCGCGTGGCGCGACGATCGAGCTCGATCAGGCCGCCGAGCAGGACCTGCTGGCCGACCCGAAGGAGCGCGCCGAGCATGTGATGCTGATCGACCTGGCGCGCAACGACATTGGCCGCATCGCCCAGACCGGCAGCGTCAAGGTCACCGAGGCGTTCCAGATCGAGCGTTACAGCCATGTGATGCACATCGTCTCCAACGTCGAGGGCCTGCTGAAGGACGGCATGTCGAGCATGGACGTGCTCAGGGCCGCCTTCCCGGCCGGCACGCTGAGCGGTGCGCCCAAGGTGCACGCGATGGAACTGATCGACCAGCTCGAGCTAAGCAAGCGCGGCGTCTATGGCGGCGCCTGCGGTTACCTGAGCTATGCCGGCGACATGGATGTCGCGATCGCGATCCGCACCGGCGTGGTCAAGGACGGCCTGCTGCATGTGGCCGCTGCCGCTGGCGTAGTCGCCGACTCGGTGCCCGAGCTCGAGTGGAAGGAAACCGAACACAAGGCCCGCGCCGTCCTGCGCGCGAGCGAACTGGTCGAGGAGGGCCTGCAATGAGCCGCATCAAGCTCCTGATGGTGGACAACTACGATTCGTTCACCTACAACATCGTGCAGTATTTCGGCGAACTCGGTGCCGAGGTCGAGGTCTACCGCAATGACGAGATCACGCTCGAAGGCATTGCCGCGCGCAATCCCGACCGGCTCGTGATCTCGCCCGGCCCCTGCTCGCCGGCCGAAGCCGGCATCTCGGTCGCCGCGATCCAGCATTTCGCCGGCCAGCTACCGATCCTGGGCGTCTGCCTCGGGCACCAGAGCATAGGCGCCGCCTTCGGCGGCAGGATCGTGCGTGCGCAGCAGCTCATGCACGGCAAGACTTCGCTGATCACGACCACCCAGCAGGGCGTCTTTGCGAACCTGCCGAAACAGTTCACGGTCAACCGCTACCACTCGCTGGCGATCGAGCGCGCCAGCTGCCCGGATTGCCTGGAGATCACGGCCTGGACCGACGACGGCGAGATCATGGGCGTACGCCACCGCGAGCTCGCGATCCAGGGCGTGCAGTTCCACCCCGAATCGATCCTGACTGAGCACGGCCACGCCATGCTCAAGAACTACCTCGACCAGGCATGACGACCGTCGACCTGCGCAGCGACACCGTCACCCGGCCGACGCCGGCCATGCGCGAGGCGATGCTGGCAGCGCCGCTGGGCGACGATGTCTTCGGCGACGACCCGACCGTCAACGCGCTGCAGCAGCGCATCGCCGAGCTGACCGGCAAGGAGGCCGCGCTCTTCATGCCCTCGGGCACGCAGAGCAATCTGTGCGGCATCCTGGCGCATTGCGGGCGCGGCGACGAGTACATCGTCGGCCAGCTGGCCCACACCTACCGCTATGAAGGCGGCGGCGCGGCCGTGTTTGGCAGCGTGCAGCCGCAGCCCTTGCTCCAGGATGCGACCGGGCGGATGGCAATCGCCGACATCGCGGCAGCGATCAAGCCCGACGATCCGCATTTCGCCCGTTCGCGCCTGCTGTGCCTGGAAAACACCTGGAACGGCCATGTCATGCCCGAGGCCTATCTGGCCGAAGCGACTGCGCTGGCGCGCTTGCGCGGTCTGGCCACGCACCTGGACGGCGCGCGCGTGTTCAACGCGGCGGTCGCCAGCGCGGCGCCGGGGCAGGGGGCGCTGGCGCGCCTGCGCGAGATCGCCGACCACTTCGACAGCTTGTCGGTCTGCTTCAGCAAGGGGCTGGGCGCGCCGGTCGGCTCGGCGCTGTGCGGCTCGGGCGAGCTGATCGCGGCGGCGAGGCGCGTGCGCAAGATGGCCGGTGGCGGCCTGCGCCAGGCCGGCCTGCTGGCAGCGGCGGCACTGCACGCGCTGGACCACCATGTCGAGCGCCTGGCCGACGACCACGCGCTGGCGCAGCGTCTGGCGCAAGGGCTGGCTGGCATCGAAGGGCTCACGGTGCGCTCGGCGCAGACCAATATCGTCTTCGTCGACGTGGCCGATGGCCAGGGTCCGGCGCTGCTCGACCATCTCCAGGCCTGCGGCGTGCTCGCCACTGGCCTGATCGGCCTGCGCTTCGTGACCCACCTCGATGTCGATGCGGCCGGCATCGACCACGCGATCGCCTGCACGCGCGATTTCCTGGCCCGGCACGCGCACGGCCGGCTCGTCCGGACCCTGCCGAGCGCTGGCGTCCACTGATCCCGCACCGACCGAGCCAGTCCCCTTACACAGGAGTCACACCATGTCCATCACTCCCCAGCAAGCCCTGCAGCGCGTCATCGAACACCGCGAGATCTTCCAGGACGAGATGCTGCACCTGATGCGCCTGATCATGAGCGGCGAGCTGTCGCCGATCATGACCGCCGCGCTGATCGCCGGCCTGCGCACCAAGAAGGAAACCATCGGCGAGATCACCGCCGCGGCCCAGGTCATGCGCGAGTTCTCGGTCAAGGTCGAGGTCGCCGACCGGACCCACCTGGTCGACATCGTCGGTACCGGCGGTGACGGTGCGCACACCTTCAACATCTCGACCTGCGCCATGTTCGTGGCCGCGGCGGCGGGCGCCAAGGTCAGCAAGCATGGCGGGCGCAGCGTCAGCAGCAAGTCGGGCAGCGCCGATGCGGTCGAGGCGCTCGGCATCCACCTCGACCTCAAGCCGGCGCAGATCGCCGACTGCATCGCGCAGACCGGCATCGGCTTCATGTTCGCGCCGAACCACCACCCGGCGATGAAGAACGTCGCGCCGGTGCGGCGTGAGCTCGGCGTGCGCACCCTCTTCAACATCCTGGGACCGCTGACCAACCCGGCCGGCGCGCCCAACATCCTGCTCGGCGTGTTCCATCCCGACCTGGTCGGCATCCTGGTGCGCGCGCTGCAGAGCCTAGGCGCCGAGCATGCGCTGGTGGTCTATGGCAAGGACGGCCTCGACGAGATCAGCCTGGGTGCCGCCACCCTGGTCGGTGAATTGAAGGACGGCGTGATCCGCGAGTACGAGATCCACCCCGAGGACTTCGGCTTCCAGATGGTCGGCACCCGCGCGCTGCAGGTCGAGAACCCCGAGGCTTCGCGCGCCATGCTGCTGGGCGTGCTCGACGGCCAGACCGGCCCGGCGCGCGACATCGTGCTGCTCAATGCCGGCGCCGCGCTCTATGCGGCTGACGTGGCAGCCAGCATCGCCGACGGCATCGAGCGCGCGCGCCAGGCCATCGATTCGGGTGCTGCCAAGGCCAAGCTCGGCCAACTTGTTACCGTGGCCCATGCGCTGAGCGCGGCCTGAACCGAAAGCATTCCATGAGCGACATCCTGAACCAGATCGTAGCGACCAAACGCGAGGAGATCGCGCTGGCACTCCAGAAGACCCCGCTGGCCGTCATGCGCGAGGACGCCGAAAGCCGCCTGCTGACGCGCGACTTCGAGGGCGCGCTGCGGCGCAAGATCGCCGCTGGCCTGCCGGCCGTGATCGCCGAGGTCAAGAAGGCCAGCCCGTCCAAGGGCGTGATCCGTGCCGACTTCATCCCGGCCGACATCGCGCAGAGCTATGCCGAATACGGCGCCGCCTGCCTGTCGGTGCTGACCGATCGCCAGTATTTCCAGGGCAGCTCCGACTACCTCAAGCAGGCGCGCGCCTCCTGCGACCTGCCGGTGCTGCGCAAGGACTTCATGATCGACCCGTACCAGGTCTACGAAGCCCGTGCCATGGGCGCCGACTGCATCCTGCTGATCGCTGCCTGCCTGGACGACGCCCGCATGGCCGAACTCGAGGCAATCGCGCGCGGCCTGAACATGGCGGTGCTGGTCGAGGTGCATGACCGGGCCGAGCTTGAGCGTGCGCTGAAATTGAAGACGCCGCTGGTCGGCATCAACAACCGCAACCTGCGCAGCTTCGAGGTCAGCCTCGACACCACGCTCGGCATGCTGGCCGATGTGCCGGCCGATCGCCTGCTGGTGACCGAGAGCGGTATCCTGAACAGCGACGATGTCAAGAAGATGCGCGACCACGGTGTCAACGCCTTCCTGGTCGGCGAGGCCTTCATGCGCGCCAAGGAGCCGGGCGCGGCGCTGGCCGAGCTGTTCGGGCTGCCGGCCTGATGAATGCGCTGCGCGAGTGGGCGCCCGAGCGCTGGCCGGCAGCTGCCGACTGGCAGCCCGTGCTGCAGCCGTTCTGGGCCAGCGCGGCCGGCCAGGGCCTGGCGCGCTTCGTCCAGGCCCGCCTGCAGGCCGGCGCCGAGATCTACCCGGCGCAACCGCTGCGCGCGCTCGAACTGACGCCGCTGGCCGAAGTCAGCGTCGTGATCCTGGGCCAGGACCCCTACCATGGCCCCGGTCAGGCCGAGGGGCTGGCGTTCTCGGTGCCGGCCGGCGTCAGGCTGCCGCCGTCGCTGCGCAACATCTTCCAGGAACTCACGCGCGACCTCGGCGGTGTGCTGCCCGCCAGTGGCAGCCTGCAGGGCTGGGCGCAACAGGGCGTGCTGCTGCTCAACACCTGCCTGACGGTGGAGCAGGGAAGCCCGGCCAGCCATGCCAAGCAGGGCTGGGAGACGTTGACCGATGCGCTGATTGCCGCTTGCAGCGCCCACGAGTCGCCCAAGGTGTTCCTGCTCTGGGGCGCGCATGCGCAATCCAAGCTCGGCCTGATCGATGCCAGCCGCCATCTGGTGCTGCAGGCCAACCATCCCTCGCCCTTGTCGGCGCGCCGGCCACCCCGGCCCTTCATCGGTTGCGGCCATTTCGGCCAGGCCCGGCAATGGCTCGAAAAAAAAGCGCAAAAAAATTTGCACTGGTTGTAAGAACCAACGAAAGTTGGGCATAATACAGGTCTTGACGGAGGGGTGCCCGAGTGGCTAAAGGGGGCAGACTGTAAATCTGTTGGCTTACGCCTACGCTGGTTCGAATCCAGCCTCCTCCACCAAATACTTGTTGACCGGCGACTGCGTGAAAACTCAGTCGCCGTGTTGCGGGAGTAGTTCAATGGTAGAACCCCAGCCTTCCAAGCTGATGACGCGGGTTCGATTCCCGTCTCCCGCTCCAATGATGTGTGCGGTATCGGTAGAGTGATCTTTTAGTAGTCGTCAGGCTATTATGCCCATGTGGCTCAGTGGTAGAGCACCCCCTTGGTAAGGGGGAGGTCGGCAGTTCGATCCTGCCCATGGGCACCATCATTCGGTGCGTTGTAATTTAGTCAATTTCCATATTCGGAGCTGAGCAATGGCAAAAGAGAAATTCGAA
>NZ_PVLR01000029.1 GCF_002980625.1 Malikia spinosa
TCATGGCAGATCAAGTCAGGTCAGGTCAGGTCAGGTCAGGTCAGGTCAGGTCAGGTCAGGTCAGGTCAGGTCAGGTCAGGTTAGGTTATCCGGGCGGGGGACTGCCCGCTGGGGCTGGGGCCAGTCCAGTGCGCGCGCCTGCCGGCGCAGTTCGGCCAGCGGGCGCTGGCTGGCGGGATCGTAGCGTTGGCGCTCGAGCTCGAGCAGCCAGGCCTGCAGCGGCTCGAAGCGACGCTCCGCTGGCCCGTTTGCGGCCAGCAGCTGGGCCAGCTGGCGCGGCGTGGCCTGCGCCGCGACCTGATAGCCGGCCTGTTGCAGCCGGTGCCGCGCCCGTTGCAGCAGTTCGAGCCAGGGGTCGCGCGAGCGCAGGCGCCACAGCGCCCAGGCTGCCACGGTCAGGCATAGCGCGGCGAGCAGCCACGATAGCAGGCGCAGCAGCTGGCTCGGGTCGGCGCCGTCGAGTCCAAGCTGTCGGAGCAGGTCGAACTGCTGCTGCTGGCTGTAGTCGAGCACCCACTGTTTCCAGCGGTAGTCGAGCGCCTCCCAGACCCGGCTCAGCTGTAGCGCCAGCGAGGGACTGACCTGGATCATGGCATCGGCCAGCAGTCCCGGCGCTGGGCGCAGGCGCTCGAAGGCGTCGATCCGATCCGGCTGCACGGCGGCGGTCGGGTCGACCCGGGTCCAGCCGCGCTTGGGCAGCCATACCTCGGCCCAGGCATGGGCATCGCTCTGGCGCACGCTCCAGAGTCCATCGACCGGATTGCGCTCGCCGCCCTGGTAGCCCGTGACCACGCGCGCCGGCACGCCCAGCGCGCGCAGCAGGATCACCGAGCTGGCCGCGATATGTTCGCAAAAGCCGGCGCGGCGGTCGAACCAGAATTCGTCAGCGCTGTCGCGACCAAAGAGGCCGGGCTCCAGCGTGTAGCGGTAGCCGCCCTGGCGCAGCTGCGCCAGCACGCGCTCGACCTTTCTGATCCCCGGCTCCTGGCCCGGTTGCAGGCGCTGCTCGATTTCCTGCCGCCATTGCGCGGCCAGTGCCAGCGTGCGCGGGTTGTAGCCCGGCGGCAAGGCCAGCCATTCGTCCAGCGCCGGGCTGGCAGTCTCGGGGCCGTGGCGAAACCGTGGGTAGCTTTGCCCCTGGTAGCGCAGCAGTTCGGTCACGGGCCGCTGCGTGAGCCATTGCAGCTCGCTGCTCATCCGGGCCGGGTAGCCCGGGATCAGCGGCGCTTCGGGGCTGGCCTCGAGCAGCAGCAGCCAGGGCATGCCGCTGGGCTCTTGCGTGACCTGGTAGCGCAGCGGCTCGCCCTCGACCCGCAGTTCGGCCGCCTGCGCATCGGCCGTAGACCGGCTCGGGCGCCACTCGATGCCGTCGAACTGGCTCAGCACCGGGCCGCGGAAATAGAGCTCCTGCTGCGCTGGTTGCGGGCCATCGAAGCGCACGCGCAGCGCGATGCGGTCGTCGAGCGCCAGCCTGGCGATCTGGCCGACCTGCATGCGTTCCGACAGGCCGCTGCGCCCGCCGAGCGCGTCGGCCGGCAGGCTCCAGAGCGGTCCCAGGCGCGGAAAGAACAGGAACAGCAGCAGCATCAGCGGCGCGCCGAGCAGCATCATCTGGCCTGCGATCCGGGCCGCCAGCGCCAGCGGCGGGTGTCCGACCGGCAGCTGGGCGTTGACCAGCGCGGTCAGCAGGCCCCATAGCGCAAGCAGCATGGCCAGCGCGGTCAGCAGCGACTGCGAGTGAAAGAACTGGCTCAGCAGCGTGAAGAAGCCGAGGAAGAACACCACCAGCGCGTCGCGTTGCGCCCGCAGCTCCAGGGTCTTGAGCGCCAGCAACAGTACGATCAGCGTCACCCCGGCTTGCTGGCCGAGCAGGGTGTGGTAATGCAGCCAGGTCGCGACCACGATCAGCAGCAGCAGCGCGCTGCGCCAGCCTGGATGCGGCAGCGCGCGCTGGCGCAGTGCCAGCCAGCCGCGTACGAGCAGCAGCGCCAGGCCGAGCGCGCTGCTCCAGCCCGGCAGGTAGGGGGCCTGCAGCAGCAGCACCCAGGCCACCACGGCCAGCAGGAACAGGGTGTCGCGCGTCTCGCGCGGCAGTTGGGCCAGAGGGGCCAGCGGGCGCGCCAGCTTCAGCACAGCGCCAGCGCCTCCAGGCAGCGCCGCCGGTGCGCCGGTCCGTGATCGGGCGCGATCTCGAGCTGCTCCAGGCGCAGGCCGTAGTCCAGTCCCTGCGCTTCGGCGGCCAGCACCCAGGCGCACAGGCGGCTCAGGCACCGCTCGGTATCGGCCAGGCCGGTCAGGGCCGGCTCGAGCCAGCAGCGCCCGCCCGGCGGCTGGCTGAATTCGCGGCTGATCCAGGGTGCATTGCCGCTGGCGGCCTGCTGCGCGACTTTCTTCCAGGCCACCCACTTGAGCGGGTCGCTGCGGCGCCAGGGGCGCAGGTCCTCCCATTCGTCGCTGCTGCCAGCCTGGTCGGCGCTGACCGGGCCCTCCTGCTGGCCGCTTGGGACTGGCAGCGGTGGCGCCGGGATCTCGGGGGCCGGGTAGACCAGCAGCAGCGCATCCGGGCGCCACCAGCACCAGGCACGAAAGATGCCGAGCGGAAAACGGCCCTGGATCTGCAGCGCCGGCAGCGCGTGGCGCCCGCGCCGGGGCATGGTGCAGCGCAATTGCCGCGTGGACTGGCTTTGGGCGGGCAGGTCGCACCAATCGACCGAGGTCGGGTTGCCGTGTTCGGTCATGCCGGGCCTGAGCCAGCCCAGCGCGAGGCCGTAGCGCGCGCGTCGCCCGGGGTTGTGCAGCGTGACGGCCAGCAGCGCTGCCTGGCCGGCATGGACCGGTTCGCCCGGCTGCAGCTGCAGCCGCAGGCCGTTGAGGTTGGCATGGGTCAGATGCAGCCCCACCGCTGCGCAGCCAGCGAGCAGGAAGGTCAGCAGGTAGCCCAGATTGAGCTGGTAGTTGATGCTGCCGACCAGCATCACGAGCAGCGTCAGCGCCAGCATCAGTCCGGCGCGCGTGGGCAGGATGTAGAGGTTGCGCTGGGTCAGCTCGAGGCTGTTGCTGGTTGGCTGGCGCCGCAGCCACCAGTCCTGCCAGTGGCGCGCAGGCGGCTGTCGCCGCCGTCCGGGTCCCCGCAGCTTGATGTCGGCGGCCAGCGAGTCGGTCGGCATGGCGGACCTGTTCAGCGCAGCGCCGTCGCTGCCAGCAGCGCCTGCACCTGCTCGATCGCCCCGCGTCCCGAGGCCGGCAGCGGCGTCAGCCGGTGTGCCGCGGTCTGCGGCAGGATGGCGGCGATGTCGTCGGGCGCCAGATAGTCCCGGCCTTCGAGCAGCGCATGGGCCTTGGCCGCGCGCAGGATCGCGAGTGCTGCGCGCGGGCTCAGGCCCTGCAGGAACCAGCGTCCGTCGCGCGTTGCCTCGACCAGGTCCTGCAGGTAGTCGAGCACCGCATCGCTGACCTGCACCGCCTGCGCCGCTGCCTGCAGCTGGGCGAACGCCGCCGCGTCGAGCAGCGCAGGCAGCGACTGCAGCAGGCCGCGCCGGTCCTGGCCGCGCAGCAGGCTGCGCTCGGCCGCCCGGTCGGGATAGCCGAGCCGGATACGCATCAGGAAGCGGTCGAGCTGCGACTCGGGCAGCAGGTGGGTGCCGACCTGATCGTGCGGATTCTGGGTCGCGATCACGAAGAAGGGGCGCGGCAGCGGCCTGGTCTGGCCCTCGACCGAGACCTGCTGCTCCTCCATCGCCTCGAGCAGCGCGCTCTGGGTCCTGGGACTGGCGCGGTTGATCTCGTCGGCCAGCAGCAGCTGGGCGAACAGCGGCCCGGGATGGAAGACTAGGCTCTGGCTGGCGCGCTCGAAGATCGAGATCCCGAGCAGGTCGCTCGGCATCAGGTCGGAGGTGAACTGCACCCGCGAGAAGGCCAGGCCGAAGCTGCGCGCGAGCGCCTGCGCCAGCGTCGTCTTGCCCACGCCCGGCCTGTCCTCGATCAGCAGATGACCGCCCGCCAGCAGGCAGGTGACGCAATCCCTGACCTGTAAGGATTTGCCGGCCATCACCGTGTTAAGCTGACTGAGCAAAGAGGAGATCATGGTTGGAGTGGATTGCATCGCATCTGCCCCACCTTAATGGAAAACGCACATCATGAATGCGACAGGTTATTACACCCATCCCTTGTTCCGCAAGCACGAGATGGGGCCAGGCCATCCCGAATGCCCGCAGCGCTTGAGCGCGATCGACGACCGGCTGCTGGTCACCGGGGTGCTCGACGCGCTCGAGCAGCGCGACCCGACGCCGGCCTCGGTGGCCGAGATCGAACTGGCCCACGGCCGCATGCACATTGCTGCCATGCGCGGCCTGTGTGACTTCCTAAAGGAAGACATCCTGGCCGGCGGTCCGACCCATTACCACGTCGATGCCGACACGGCGCTCAACGAGTACAGCTACGAGGCCGCGCTGATGTCGGCCGGCGCGGCGATCTGCGCCACCGATGCGGTGATCGCCGGTGAACTCGAGAACGCCTTCTGTGCCGTGCGCCCGCCCGGCCACCATGCCTGCCGCGACAAGGCGATGGGCTTTTGCGTCTTCAACAACGTCGCGATCGCGGCCAAGTACGCGCTCGAGCGCCATGGCCTGGAGCGGGTGGCGATCGTGGACTTCGACGTCCACCATGGCAACGGCACCGAGAACATCGTCGCCGGCGACGACCGCATCCTGATGTGCAGCTTCTACCAGCACCCCTTCTACCCGGAAGGCGGTGCCTTGTCCGATGCGCCCAATCTGGTCAACCTGCCGGTGCCGGCCTACACCAAGGGGCTGGAGATCCGCGAGCTGATCGAGGCCAGCTGGCTGCCGCGCCTGGAGCAGCACCAGCCGCAGCTGATCTTCATCAGTGCCGGCTTCGATGCCCACCGCGAGGACGACATGGGCCAGCTCGGCCTGGTCGAACAGGACTACGCCTGGATCACGCTCAAGCTCAAGGCCGTGGCCAAGCGCCATGCCCAGGGCCGCATCGTGAGCTGCCTCGAAGGCGGCTACGACCTGAGTTCGCTCTCGCGCAGCGTGGAGGCGCATCTGCGCGTGCTGGCCGACGTCTGAGGCCGTCCGGGTTGGCAAGAAGGCGCTGATTCTGTGGCAAGCTAGCGGCTTTGTTCCAACGCCGCAACCGCTTGCCGTGACTGCCACTCCCATCCCCATCGACGATTTCTCGCTCTGGCTGTCCTCCTTTGGCCAGCCAACCGTGCTGCTCGAGCTGGCCATCCTGGCCGGTTGCGGCCTGCTGGCCTGGGGCCTGGTGGCCTTGCTGCGCCGCGTCTTCTCGCCTGACGAAAGCCATTCGATCTGGTTCGGTCACGGCCTGGTCGATGGCGTGCTGTTCCCGACCCTGCTGCTGGGCCTGGGATTTGCCGCGCGCACGCTCTGGGCCACCAGTCATCCGGTGCATCTGCTGCGCATCGCGCTACCGGTGCTGCTGGCGCTGGTCGTGATCCGGGTCGGTGTCAAGGTGCTGCAGGTGGCCTTCCACCAAGCAGCCTGGCTGCGCCCGATCGAGCGCACCATCTCCTGGTTGGCCTGGCTCACCATGGTGCTGTGGGTCAGCGGCCTGCTGCCGGTGCTGCTCAACGAGCTCGACCAGATCCACTGGAAGATCGGCGGCAGCAAGCTCTCGGTCCGCACCCTGATCGAGGGCGTGCTGACGGCTTGCGCGGTGTTGCTGCTGACGCTCTGGATCTCGGCGGCGATCGAGTCGCGCCTGCTGCGCGCCACTTCCGGCAGTGAGCTGTCCTTGCGCAAGGCTGCCAGCAATGCGACCCGCGCGCTGCTGATGTTCGTTGGCCTGATGGTTGCGCTGACCTCGGTCGGCATCGACCTGTCGGCGCTGTCGGTGCTGGGCGGTGCGGTCGGCGTCGGTATCGGTTTCGGCTTGCAAAAGCTCGCGGCCAACTATGTCAGCGGCTTCGTGATCCTGACCGAACGCAGCATGCGCATCGGCGACATCGTGCGGGTCGACAACTTCGAGGGTCGCATCACCGACATCAGGGCCCGCTTCACCGTGATCCGTTCCGCCTCCGGCCGCGAGTCGATCGTGCCCAACGAGATCCTGATCACGAACCGGGTCGAGAATCTCTCGCTGACCGATCCGCGCGTGTCGCAGTCGACCGTGATCAGCGTCGCCTACGACAGCGATATCGACCAGGTGGCGGCCCTGCTGGTCGAGGCCGCCGCCGCCCAGCCGCGCGTGCTGCAGGACCCGGCCCCGCTGGCTTCGCTGTCGGCGTTCGGTGCCGATGGTCTCGAGTTCACGCTCGGCTACTGGATTGCCGACCCCGAAGTCGGTACCCTGGGTCTGAAATCCGACATCAACTGCGCCATCCTGGCGGCTTTCCGCGCCCAGGGCATCGATATTCCCTTTCCGCAGCGGGTGCTGCATGTGACCGGTGCGCAACCGGCTACCCCTGTTCCCGCCGCGCCGTCCAACGCCAGGGCGTGACAGACCTTAAAACTGGAATAGAATTCCACTTTCGTTAGCTGTCGCTACTGGCATGGTTTCCAACTTATCCTTCAGCAGGAGTCAAACATGAAGATTCTCGTCCCCGTCAAGCGCGTGGTGGACTACAACGTCAAGGTGCGGGTCAAGGCCGACGGTACTGGCGTGGACATCGCCAACGTCAAGATGAGCATGAACCCGTTCGACGAGATCGCGATCGAGGAAGCCGTGCGCCTGAAGGAAAAGGGCGCCGCGACCGAAGTGATCGCCGTCTCCTGCGGCGTGAGCCAGTGCCAGGAAACCCTGCGCACCGCGCTGGCGATCGGTGCTGACCGGGCGATTCATGTCGAGACCGACGCCGAGCTGCAGCCGCTGGCTGTCGCCAAGCTGCTGGCCGCGCTGGTGGCCAAGGAAGCCCCGGGCCTGGTGATCCTGGGCAAGCAGGCGATCGACGACGACGCGAACCAGACCGGCCAGATGCTGGCGGCGCTGACCAATCTGCCGCAGGCGACCTTCGCCAGCAAGGTGGAAGTCGCGGCTGACCGGGTCGAGGTCACGCGCGAGATCGACGGCGGCCTGGAAGTGCTGTCCATGAGCCTGCCGGCGATCGTCACCACTGACCTGCGCCTGAACGAGCCGCGCTACGTCACGCTGCCCAACATCATGAAGGCCAAGAAGAAGCCGCTCGAGAACGTCAAGCCGGCCGATCTGGGCGTGGACGTGGCGCCGCGCTTGAAGACGCTGAAAGTGGCAGAGCCGGCGGGTCGCAAGGCTGGCATCAAGGTCGCCGACGTGGCGGCGCTGGTTGACAAGCTCAAGAACGAAGCGAAAGTCATCTAATTTCCTTGGTGACAGACCAGAACCGCGCAGCGGTCTGCTCTGTCACCAACTGATTAGAGATTTGCGGGACTGACCAGGATTTGCGCAGCAAATTTGCTCTGTCCCCCAACTGACTAGACCGAGACTTGCGGGATAGACCCTGACTGCCTACCAGTCAGCGCTGTCCCCCACCGAATCAAAAGGAATCCTGAACATGACAGTCCTCGTCATCGCAGAACACGACCACGGCTCGATCAAGAGCGCGACCCTCAATACCGTGACGGCTGCCGCGCAGATCGGCGGCGACGTGCATGTGCTGGTCGCAGGCCAGAATGCCGGCGCCGCTGCTGCCGCTGCGGCCCAGATCGCCGGTGTTTCCAAGGTGCTGCACGCCGACGGCGCCAGCCTGGCGCATGGCCTGGCCGAGAACGTCGCCGCGCAAGTGCTGACCATTGCAGCCGGCTACAGCCATATCCTGTTCCCGGCCACCGCGGGCGGCAAGAACGTGGCGCCGCGCGTCGCGGCCCAGCTTGATGTGGCTCAGCTCAGCGACGTGACCAAGGTCGTCTCGGCTGACACCTTCGAGCGCCCGATCTACGCCGGCAACGCCATCGCGACCGTGCAGAGCGCGGACGCGATCAAGGTGCTGACCGTGCGCGGCACGGCGTTCGACGCGGCAGCGGCACAGGGCGGCAGCGCTAGCGTTGAAGCTGTGGCAGCCGTGGCCGACAGCGGCCAGAGCGCCTGGGTACGCAGCGAAATCGCGCAGAACGACCGTCCGGAACTGACCGCAGCCAAGATCATCGTCTCGGGCGGTCGCGCCCTGGGCAGCGCCGAGCAGTTCGATGCAGTGATCACGCCGCTGGCCGACAAGCTTGGTGCAGCCATCGGTGCTTCCCGCGCGGCAGTCGATGCCGGCTACGCCGCCAACGACCTGCAAGTCGGCCAGACCGGCAAGATCGTCGCGCCGCAGCTGTATGTTGCGGTCGGCATCTCGGGTGCGATCCAGCATCTGGCCGGCATGAAGGACTCCAAGGTGATCGTGGCGATCAACAAGGACGCCGAGGCACCGATCTTCTCGGTCGCCGACTACGGGCTGGAAGCCGACCTGTTCACGGCCGTGCCGGAGCTGGTCAAGGCGCTGTAACCCTGTAATGCTGCAAGCGCCGGTTCGGACTGCGCGGCAGTCCGAATCAGGCGGCTTCAGGCCATCTCAGGCCGTTTCAGGCCGCAGCGCGGCCTCGACCAGCTCCAGCGCCTGCTGCATGGCGCCCGGCTGGTCGCAGGCCACCACCTGGCGCTGCGGCATCGAGCGCAGCCAGGTCAGCTGCCGCTTGGCGAGCTGGCGCGTGGCAAAGATGCCGCGCTCGTGCAGCTCGGCCAGCTCCTGCGCGTTCAGGGCTTGGCGCCCCATGTTTTCGGCCGCGTCGAGCGCCTCCCAGGCCTGGCGATAGCCGACGCAGCGCATCGAGGACAGGTCGGGCGTCAGGTCGCCGCGCGCGCGCAATTCGGTCATCTCGTCAATGAAGCCCTGCGCCAGCATGGCGTCGAAGCGTTGCGCGATGCGCTGGTGCAGCCAGGCACGCTCGACCGGTTCGAGCGACAACAGCAGTCCCGGCTGGCCTTCGATCTGCAACGGACGGTTGGCCTCGGCGGCCTTGTCGCGGGTATGGAAGGCCGAGATCGGCCTGCCGCTGGCGCGCCAGACCTCGAGCGCGCGGCCGATGCGCTGGCTGTCGTTGGGCGACAGGCGCGCGGCGGTCACCGGGTCGACCTGGCTCAGTTGCGCATGCAGCGCTGGCCAGCCCAGTTGGCTGGCCTCGGCCTCGATCTCGGCACGCAGCGCAGGTTGGGCCGATGGCATCGCATCCAGCCCTTCGAACAGGGCCTTGAAATAGAGCATGGTGCCGCCGACCAGCAGCGGCAGGCGCCCGCGCGCGCGGATCTGGCCCAGCAAGGCGGTGGCGTCGTGCACGAATTCGGCCGCGCTGTAGGCCTGCAGCGGATCGCGGATGTCGATCAGGTGATGCGGCGCGCTGGCCAGCTCCGCAGCGCTGGGCTTGGCGGTGCCGATGTCCATGCCGCGAAACACCAGCGCCGAGTCGACGCTGATGATCTCGACCGGCCAGCGCTGCGCCAGCGCGAGTGCCAGTGCGGTCTTGCCGGAGGCGGTCGGGCCGGCGATGGCCAGCCAGCCGGGCCGGTGGTCTGGGGCAGAAGCGGGGGCGCGGATCATGTCGGCTGGCGGTTCGGTCGGGTCGGAGATCAAGTCGGGTCAGGTCGCATCAGGTCGGATCAGCCCAGGCGCTTGAGCGGCGCGCGCGCCTCGCCGTAGCGCTGCACGGCAGTCCAGGCGTTGAGCGCAACCAGCACGGCCCAGAACAGCACGCCCCAGCCCAGCGCCAGGCGTGGCGTGATCCAGTCGTGGCTGATCAGCCAGCCCAGGGTCTGGCCGTTGCCGAACGCCATCACCATCGCCAGACAGCCGCCCCAGGCCGAGGCCGTGCCGGCCGCTTGGGGAAACGGCGCGACCGAGCCGGTCTGGGCGCAGGGCTGGTGGATGCCATGCGCCATGATGTAGAGCCCGAAGGGCAGCGCCACCGCCCAGGCCGACGCGAGCTCCAGCCAGGTGGCAAGCGCCAGCCCCAGGCCGCCCGTCAGGCTCAAGCCGGCGGCGACTGCGATCGTGCGGCGCAGTCCGAGCCGCGTCAGCAGCCGGCGGCAGACGAAGGTGCCGCTGATGTAGAGCAGTGACATCGAGAACATCACCAGGCCGAAGGCCGACTGGCTCAGCCCGAGGTCGCGGCTGAAGACGAAGGTGGCCAGCGACAGGAAGGTGAACAGCCCGCCGAAGGAAAAGGCCGAGATCATGGCCTGGCACCAGAAGGTCGGGTGGCGCAGGATCAGCTTCCAGTTGGCCAGCAGGCGGGCCGGTTTCAGTGCTTCGCGGTCGGGCTGCTGCAGCGTTTCCTGCTGGCGCCACACCAGCATCACGAGCACGGCGGCGCCAAACAGCGCGACACCGGCCAGTGCCGCGCGCCAGCCCAGGTGCTGCGCCAGCCAGCCGCCCAGCGGACCGCTGAAGCAGGCGATCAGCCCGAGGCCGCCGAGCGCCTTGGACATCACGCGCGCGCCGTCGGCGGGCTGGTAGAGGTCTCGGATCACGGCGCGCGCGCCCATCATCGAGGCCCCCATGGCCAGGCCTTGCAGGGCACGCCAGCCGATCAACGCCTGCATCGAGCCGGCCAGCGCCGCGCCGATCGAGGCCAGCGTGAACAGGCTCATGCCGGTGATCAGGATCGGGCGGCGACCGAAACGGTCGGACAGCGGCCCCCAGACCAGTTGCGACAGGCCAAAGCCCAGCAGCAAGGAGGTCAGGGTGAGTTGGGCCTGCGCCATGCTGCCGCTCAGGCTGCGCGTCAGGTCGGGCAGCGAGGGCAGGTAGAGGTCGGTCGCGATCGGCTGCAGTCCCATCAGCAGCGACAGCAGCAGCACGACTAGGGTGGGCGACATCGGCCGCTGGATGGAGTGGTTCATGTTTCAGCGTCCGCGCAGGAACAGCGCATCGAGTTCGCTCAACTTGAGCTGGCGCCAGGTCGGACGACCATGGTTGCATTGGTCGCTGCGTTCGGTGGCTTCCATCTGGCGCAGCAGGCCGTTCATTTCCTCCAGCGTCAGGCGCCGGCTGGCGCGCACCGCGCCGTGGCAGGCCATGGTCGCGAGCAGTTCGTTGCGCGCGCGCTGCACCACGGTCGAGGCCTCCTGCTGGCTGAGTTCCTCCAGCACGCTGCGCGCGAGCTCGACCCCATCGCCCTGGGCCAGCGCGGCCGGTACCGCGCGCAGCGCCAGCGTTTGCGGCGAGAACAGCGAGATCTCCAGGCCCAGCTGCTGCAGCTGGTCGGCACAGTTCTCGGCCGTCGCGATTTCGTGCGGCGTGGCGGCGAAGGTGGTCGGGATCAGCAGCGGCTGGCTCTGCAGGCCGGCGTCGGGGCTGGCCTCGAACTGTTGCTTGAGCCGTTCATAGACGATGCGCTCGTGCGCCGCGTGCATGTCGACCAGCACCAGGCCCTGGGCGTTCTCGGCCAGGATGTAGATGCCGTGCAGCTGCGCGATCGCTCGGCCCAGCGGCCAGTGGTCGGTGTCTGGCGGCTCGGCGGTGCCGGCGCCGGAGGCCGGGGCGGCGCTCGTCGCCTGCAGGGACGGCGCCGTCAGCGGCTGACCAGTCGATGGCGTGGCGTCATGCGGGTCAGCTGCAGGCAGCGGCTGGCCGGGTCGCTGATCGGGTGTCTGGTCGGGATCGAAGGCTGTCGCCATGCCTGCCGGTCCGGCCGGTCCGTCTGCTGCCGTCGCGGCCGGTTCGCCCGCTGCGGCGGCGGCCGACTCCAGCGCACGGCCCGACTGCCAGAGCAGCGACAGGTCCTCGACCTTGTGGCCGACCGGCTCGGGCCGGCTCCAGGCCGGATTCCAGTTCGGGTTCGCAGCGGGCGGCTGCTGGATGCCGAGTCCGAGCTGGACCCGTGGCATGGCCGGCTGGGGCCCGGCCTCGGCCATGGTGCCCAGGCCGGTTGCCGCTCCCTGGGCCGCCGGGTCGGCTGGGCCGGCCGCTTCTGTGCCCGCCGCCGAGCGCGGCTTGGCCAGCGCGTTCTCGATCGCGTGGCGCACCGCCTGGTGCACCTCGCGTCCGTCGCGAAAACGCACCTCGATCTTGGTCGGATGCACGTTGACGTCGACCCGGGTCGGATCGATCTCGATGAACAGCGCGTAGCTGGGTTGGCGCTGGCCGTGCAGCACATCCTCGTAGGCACTGCGCGCGGCGTGCGAGATCACCTTGTCGCGCACGAAGCGGCCGTTGACATAGGCGAACTGGCGGTCGGCGCGCGCGCGCGCGGCGTCCGGCAGCCCGGTCCGGCCCCAGACCCGGATGCCCTGGCCCTGCCAGTCCAGCGCCAGGCTCTGGGCGAGAAAATCCTGGCCCAGCACATCGCCCAGGCGCTGCGCCAGCGCGGCCTGCGGCTCGCCCTGGTGGCAGACGCGCCACTGCTCGACCAGTTTGCCCTCGTGCCAGACCGCAAACCCGACATCGGGGCGTGCCAGCGCGTGCCGGCGCACCGCCTCCAGGCAATGCGCGAGTTCGGTCGCGTCGGTCTTGAGGAACTTGCGCCTGGCCGGCGTGGCGTAGAACAACTCGCGCACCTCGACGGTGGTGCCATGGGTGCGCGCAGCGGGCGCAAGTTCGCCGGTGCGCCCGTGCAGCATCCAGGCATGGCCGTCATCGCTGCCGACCTCGCGCGACAGCAGGCTGACGTCGGCGATCGAGTGGATGGCGGCCAGCGCCTCGCCGCGAAAGCCCATGGTGTGGACCGATTCGAGCTCCGCCAGGTTGCTGATCTTGCTGGTCGCATGGCGCTTGAGCGCTGCCGGCAGTTCCTCGCGCGGGATGCCGCCGCCATCGTCCTCGACCGAGATCAGCCGCACGCCCCCGGCCAGCAGCCGCAGCGTGATCTGGTGCGCGCCGGCATCGAGCGCGTTGTCGACCAGCTCGCGCACCACCGAGGCCGGGCGCTCGACCACCTCGCCGGCGGCGATCTGGCTGATCAGCTCGTCGGGCAGTTCGCGGATCGGACGGCGTGGCGCTGGGGCAGGGAGCCCGGAGTCGGGCAGGGGATGGACGCTGGGGCTGGAATTCACCCCCGAATTGTAGGTCGCCGGCCGGTCTGCCGCTTTTGTCATCCGGAGACTGGATAATCTCGCATCATGGACATCATTCCCTTCCTGATCGATTTCATCCTGCACGTCGACAAGCATCTGCAGTCTTTCGTCGCCAGCTATGGCGCCTGGGTCTATGCGCTGCTGTTCCTGATCGTCTTCGTCGAGACCGGCCTGGTCGTCATGCCCTTTTTGCCGGGCGACTCGCTGCTGTTCATCGTCGGCGCGCTGGCGGGCGCGGGCCTGATCAGCCTGCCGCTGGCCATGGGCCTGCTGGCGCTCGCGGCCATACTGGGCGACCAGCTCAACTACACCATCGGGCGCTATTTCGGACCCAAGGTGTTCCAGTGGGAGGACTCGCGCTTCTTCAACAAGAAGGCCTTCAACCAGGCCCATGCCTTCTACGAGCGCTATGGCGGCATCACCATCGTGCTGGCGCGCTTCATGCCCTTCATCCGCACCTTCGCGCCCTTCGTCGCCGGCGTCGCCGCCATGTCGCGTCCCAAGTTCACGGCCTACAACGTGGGCGGCGGCCTGCTCTGGGTCTGCAGCCTGACGCTGGCGGGCTACCTGTTCGGCAACATGCCCTGGGTGCAGGCCAACCTGAGCAAGATCATCTGGGCCTTGATCCTGGTGCCGGGACTGATCGCGCTGTTCGGCGCCTGGCGTGCCGGTCGCCAGCCGGCCTGAGCGCAGCCAGCAATTTCCTGCGGGTTGACCAGGGGGCTAGCGCCGCGGCCTGGCTTGCGGTAAGTTAGCGCTGTCAGTTGATCATTTTTGCGCCATATACCGTGGGAGTTAAGTATGACAAAGCACCAGAGCCCGGCCGACCAGCAAGAGCCCCATGCCCGCAAGGTCGAGAACGACCACAACAAGGTGGGCGAGCAGGATGCCACCCAGCTCAACCAGGGCCATCGCACGCCGGAAAGCCGCAGCGACCGCGAGTCCAACGTGGGCGGCAGCAACCAGTCGCAGTCGCGCCGTCAGGCGCCGGGTCACGGCGACTGATCTGATCTTGCAGGCTGCCCGTGACGGGCAGCGTTCGGTAAAGCGGGCTGCCTTGGCAGCCCGTTTCATTGGGTGACTCAGAAGCGCTAGAAGCCGCCCAGGTTCTCGATCGCGTCGACGACCATGCCGGTGCCGATGATCAGCATCAGGATGTCGTTGTCGACCCGCACATATTCGTAGCCGGCCGGCGCGCGACCGAGCTGGCGTCGCAGCTCGACCGGCAGCGGATAGCGCACCAGATCGCGCGGCAGTGGCTGCCCCACCACCCATTTCCTGGCCTGGCCGGGCGGCAGGCAGCCGTTGTTCTTCTTGGCCAGGCCGGGCGGGCAGCGGCCGGCGCGGACCCGGGGCTCGAAGTAGTCGCGCACCGATTCCCGATGCCGCTCGCCGAACCGCGCACCGCTGGCGCCTGGCGTCTGGGCACGGTTGCCGGGTTGGTCATCCTCCTGCCGCAGCTTGCGCTCCCGGTCCTGGTGGGCGCCGTAGCCGGCCGGTTCGTGCATTTGATCGCGCATCTGTTCGCGCTTGTGCCCCTGGCCACCGGCCCAGTCGGGCTTTTCGGCCCAGCTTGAGGCGGTGACGACGCTGGCGCACAGCGCCATGGCGGCAATCTTGGCAAAACTCATGATCTTTCTCCCCAGGTGTTCATCGGGCAGAATCATTAGGCCGCAATTGCCGTCCCGCTTCAAGGCCGACGCGGGTGCGGCAGTGGCGCAGTCTGGCTTCAGTCGTGGCCCAGGGCCTGCAGCACGCGCTTGAAGGCAGCGAGGTCGGCCTCGGCGATCTGGCCGAGCTTGTCCTTCATGTAATGGTTGGCCGAGCCGGCGATGGCGGCCTGGCGCTCGCGTCCGCTCGTGCTGAGCTCGACCCGCCCGTCACCGCAGGCGCACACCAGCCCTTGCTGCTCCAGTCCGGCCAGCCCGTCGGCGACTTCTTCTGGCTCCAGATAGGTGGCGCGGGCCAGTTCGGCCGGATCGCAGGCGCCCTCGCGCAGCCGGTTGACCAGGCGCGACATCGGCATGTCCAGGCCCAGCGCCTGGCGGTGCGAGTCGAAGTCCAGCGACAGGCGCTGGCTGGCGTAGATCAGCTGGCGCAGCAGCTCGGCGTCCGACAGTTCGGTCGCGGCGCTCTGGTCGCCTGGCGGGGTGGCTTCGGCCAGCGCCGGATGTTCCTGGGCCACGCCGTAATGTCCCTGGGTGAACAGCAGCGGCGCGCCCTCGAAGCGGGCGTAGCGCTCGACATGGCCGACCAGGATCAGGTGGTCGCCGCCCTCGTGCACCTGCTCGAGCCGGCATTCGAGATGGGCGATCGCGCCCTCGATCAGCGGCGCCCCCTGCAGGCCGGCCTGCCAGCGCGCGCGCTCGAAGCGTTCCGGGTGCGAGGAGCCGAACAGTTGCGAGAGTTCGACCTGGTCGTCAGCCAGCACGCTGACCGCGTAATGGCCGGCTTGCAGGAAATCCTGCGCGCTGGAGGATTCGCGTCGGATCGACCACAGCACCAGCGGCGGTGCCAGCGAGACTGCCGCGAAGGAGTTGACCGCCATCCCGACCAGGCGTTCGCCGTTGCGCGCGGTCACGACCGTCACGCCGGTCGGGAACTGGCCCAGGCAGCGCCGCAGCGCGCGAGCGTCGGCTGCCGGATCGCCGGCTTCGATCAGTGCGCGTGCCGTGGCGCAGGGCGCCGTCGCTTCGCTGGACAAATTTGCGCTGGCCTGGCTCATCTGGTGGTCTTTGGCTTGAGGGGTGAAAGGGGAGGGCATCATAGCGGTTAGTCGATTTCCCTCGCCACCTTGTTGCTGTCGGCACGAGTGCTCAGACCTGGGGCGGGCGCCGGCATCGGGCCGGCCGGACGCGGCTTGGGCCTGACATTAATGGCATATTTCACTGATTTTTGCTGCCCCGATTTGCTAAAATAGGAAACATGTGCAGAAAAGCCTTGGTAATCGCGCCTGTCTTGTCGCCCTCCGGACCGGGTCAGGATTGTCATGCCCCGGCCCTGGGCGGAGGCTACGTGGCGCCAGCTGAAGGCGGCCAGACATGATGTCGGCCCGCAAGACCTGGTTGCGCTTTGCGCTGCCCCTGCTGGCGCTCACGCTGCTGATCGTGCTGGTCGGTGCCTTTGGCTACCGCTACCTGAGCCAGCAGGTGCGCGACGAGACCCATCGCACGCTGGCGGTGATCGCCGAGCAGAAGCGCCAGCAGATCGAGGATTCGCTGGCCGAGCGGCGGCTCGACGCCGAGCTGTATTTCTCCGGTCATTCGCAGCTCGAGCTGCTGTTCGAGCAATGGCTGCGCAGCGGGCGCCGGGACGCCGTGCTGCGCGAGCAGATCAAGGGCCGGATGGCCGAGCTGGCCCGCGTGCGCGCCTGGGAAGGGCTGGCCGTGCTCGACCCGCGCGGCGGCATGATCCTGTCGGTCGGCGATGTGCGGCACCTGCAGTTGTCCGAGCGGGCACGCGACATCGCGCGCCAGCCCCGCATCGAGCTGGTCGACCTGCAGCGCCAGGCCGGTGGCGCGACCCATTACGGCCTGCTCGCGCCGATGGGCCGCCCGGGCCAGTCGCCGCTGGGCATCGTCTATGTCAGCTGGCGTGCCGATCGCGACCTCTATCCGCTGGTCGAATCCTGGCCGGTGCCGACCCAGACTGCCGAGACCTATCTGGTGCGGCGCGAAGGCGAGCGGGTCATGTTCCTGACGCCGCTGCGTCATCGGCGCGATGCCGCGCTGGCCTTGAGCCAGCCGCTGAGCACGCCCGATCTGCCGGCCGCGCGCGCTGTCAAGGGCGAGCGCGGCATCATTGCCGGCGGGCGCGACTACCGCCGCCAGCCGGTGCTGGCCTATTCCGCCGCCGTGGCCGGCAGTTCCTGGCTGATGATTGCCGAGATCGACGAGGTCGAGGCTTATGCCGGCGTGCGCACCCTGTCCTGGGTCGTGGCCCTGGTCATGGGGCTGGGGCTGCTGCTGGTCTACAGCGCCGGCTACCAGGCCTGGCGCCGCGACCGCCAGGCGCAGCAGCTGGCCTTGCTGCAGGCCCAGCGCGCGGCCGAGGCGCGCTTTCGCGTCATGTTCGAGCAGGCCGCGCTCGGCGCGGTGCTGGTCGATGCGCGCGACGGCAGCATCGTCGAGGCCAATGCCCGCTTTGCCGAGATGCTCGGGCGCAGTGCGGCCGAACTCGAAGGCCAGGATCCGCTGCAGTTCACCCACCCGGACGATGTCGCCGACAGCCGCGCCGGCATGGCCCGGCTGCTGGCGGGCGAGGTCTCCAGCCTCAAGCTGGTCAAGCGCTATCTGCGGCCCGACGGGGCGCTGGTCTGGGCCAGCCTGAGCGGCGCGCCCGTGCAGGAGGGGCCGGGGCCGCAGCGCCCCGCGCTCTGCCTGGTGCTGGTGGAGGATGTCACCGAGCGGCGCCAGATCGAGGAGCGTCTGCGCATCAGCCAGGAGCGACACCGCCTGATTGCCGAGAACGCGATCGACGTGATCGTGACGCTCGACATCAACGGCCGCTACACCTATGTCAGTCCCTCGGTCGAGAAGCTGTGCGGCTACCCGGCCGAGGAGGTCATGCGCCAGAGCCTCGACCAGTTGCTGACGCCGGCTTCGAGCCAGACCGTGCAGGCCTATTTCCAGTCGCTGCGCGAGCGCCAGGCCGCCGGGCTGCCGCTCGAGAGCTTCCGGGCCGAGATCGAGCAGCGGCACAGGTCCGGCGCCACGATCTGGGCCGAGATCATGATCAGCCCGCTGGTCAGCGCCGACGGCCGCTTCGTCGAGGTGCTGGGCGTGGCGCGCGACATCAGCGAGCGCAAGCGCTACGAGCACGAACTGCAGCAGGCCTACGACGATGCCGAGGCGGCCAATGCCGCCAAGAGCGAATTCCTGGCCCACATGAGCCACGAGATCCGCACCCCGATGAATGCGGTGCTCGGGCTGGCCCAGGTGCTCGAGCGCGAGCCGCTCTCGGGCCAGCAGCGCGAGATGGTCGAGCGCATCCGCAGCGCCGGCCAGTCGCTGCTGGCCATCCTCAACGATGTGCTCGACCTGTCCAAGATCGAGGCCGGCCAGCTGCGCCTGGAGCCGCGACCGTTCGAGCTCGCCGCGCTGCTGGCCAATGTCGACAGCCTGATGGGCCAGGCCGCCCGCTCCAAGGGCCTGAGCCTGCAGCTGCAGGGCCCGCAACCCGAGCCCGGCACCTTGCTCGGCGACGGGCTCAGGCTCGAGCAGATCTTGCTCAACCTGCTGGGCAACGCGGTCAAGTTCACCGAGCAGGGGCAGGTCGAGCTGCGCGTGCGCGTGACCGAGCAGGAGCCCGCCAGCCTCTGGCTGCGCTTCGAGGTCATCGACAGCGGCATGGGCATCGCGCCCGAGGCGCTCGAGCGGCTGTTCTCGCCCTTCACCCAGGCCGATGCCGGCATCGGCCGGCGCTTTGGCGGCACCGGGCTGGGCCTGTCGATCTGCAAGCGGCTGGTCGAGCTGATGGGCGGCGAGATCGGCGCCGAGAGCCAGCCCGGCCAGGGCAGCAACTTCTGGTTCGAGCTGCCGTTCGAGCGCACTGCGCTGGCCTGCGAGCCTTCGATCCGGCGCGTGCCGCCCGGGCCTTTTGCCCCGCGCCTGGTTGGCGCGCATATCCTGGTGGTCGACGACAGCGCGATGAACCGGGACCTGGTCGAGCGCGCGCTGCAGCTCGAGGGCGCGACCTCGACCCTGGCGGCCGATGGCCAGCAGGCGCTACAGCGGCTCAGGTCGAGCCCGGCCGCCTTCGACGCGGTGTTGATGGACATCCAGATGCCGGTGCTCGATGGCCTGAGCGCGACCCGCCTGATCCGCGGCGAGCTCGGCTTGCGCGAGCTGCCGGTGATCGCCTTCACTGCCGGCGTGCGCGAGGAGCAGCAGGCCGCCGCGCGCGCGGCCGGCGCCAACGAGGTGCTGCCCAAGCCGATGGACCTCGAGCAGATGGTCACGCTGCTGTGCGACTGCATCCGGCCCCGGCCGCCAGGCTGCGCCACCGAAGCCTTGCGCCCGCCATCGCTGGCGCCCAGCGGGCCCATGCTCGCTGCCTTGCCCGCGCCGGCTGCCAGCGCACCACCGGCAAACGCCAGCTCCGGCGCAGCGAAGCCGGCCAAGGTCACGGGTTTTCCGGTCATCGCCGGCCTCGACAGCGAGCGCGCCGCGCAGCGTCTGGGCGGCGACCGCGAGATCTTCCTCGACCTGCTTGCGATGTTCGTCGCCGAGCATCGCGACGCCGTGCGCCAGGTCCGGGGCGAGCTCGCGCGTGGCGAGCGCGAGGCCGCTGCGCGCCGCATGCATACCCTGCGCGGCAGCGCCGGTTTCCTGTGCGCGACCGGGTTGATGCAGTCGGCCGCCACGCTCGAGGAGGCGATCGACCGCGGCCAGGAGGAGCTGGAGCCGGCGCTGGAGGCGCTCGAGCGCGCGATCGCCGCTCTGGTCGGGGCCAGCGCGCCCTGGCGCTGAGCGGCGGCTGGCGCCGCGCCAAGCGCCGGCTTTGGCCTGCGGCGCCGACCTATACTCCTGCTCCATGCCGCCCTCCGCCCGACTTCAGCGCCTGTTCCCCTTCCTGGCCTGGCCGCGGCCTGACGCGCAGTTGCTGCGCAGCGAGGCGCTGGCCGGTCTTGCGGTCGGCCTGATGGTGATCCCGCAGGGGGTGGCCTATGCGGTGCTGGCCGGCATGCCGCCGGTCACCGGTATCTACGCCTCGATGCTGCCGGCCTTGCTGGCGGTGCTGTTCAGCGCCTCGACCCGGCTTTCTGTCGGCCCGACCGCGCTGAGCTGCCTGCTGGTGGCCGCTTCGCTCGGCGGCCTGGCCGAACCCGGCAGCGTGCGCTGGGTCGAGCTTGCGGTCTGGCTGGCGCTGCTGTCGGGACTGCTGCAGATCGCGCTGGGCTGGCTGCGCTTTGGCTGGCTGCTCAATGTCGTCAGCGCGCCAGTGCTGATGGCGTTCACCCAGGCCGCGGCGCTGCTGATCATTGCCTCGCAGTTGCGCGACCTGCTCGGCATCCAGCTTGCCTGGCGGCAGTGGCTGCAGTCGCCCGGCCTGCATGGGCCGTCGCTGGCCTTCGGCCTCGGCAGCTTCGCGCTGCTGCTGCTGTCGCGGCGCTGGAAGCCGGCCTTTCCCTCGGTATTGCTGATCGTGCTGGCCAGCGCCGGCCTGTCCTGGGGCCTGGACTTCGAGGCCGGCGGCGGGCGCGTCGTGGGCGCACTGCCGCAGGGCCTGCCCGCGCTCTACTGGCCGTCCTGGCCCGGCCTCGAGACCCTGAGCCAGTTGCTGCTGCCGACCCTGGTCATCACGCTGGTCAGCTTTCTCGAGACCGCTTCCAGCGCCAAGGTCGACAGCGAGCGCCAGGGCAAGCGCTGGAACCAGAACCAGGACCTGATCGGGCAGGGACTGGGCAAGATCGCCGCTGCCCTCAGCGGTGCCTTCCCGACCAGTTCCTCCTTCTCGCGTTCGGCGCTCAACCTCTATGCCGGTGCGCGCACCGGTTGGGCCACGTTGTTTTCGGTGCTGGTGGTGTTGCTGGCGCTGCTGCTGTTCACGCCGGTGCTGCGCCATGTGCCGCAGGCGGTGCTGGCCGCGATCGTGCTGGTCGCCGTGCTGGGCCTGGTCAGGCCGCGCGAATTCCTGCGCCTGTGGCGCATCTCGCGGGTCGAGGCCTGTACCGCCGGCGCCACCTTCGCGATCACGCTGCTGTCGGCCCCCGAGCTGCACTGGGGCGTGCTGGCCGGGGTGCTGATGGCGCTGAGCCATTTCGTCTACCAGCGCCTGCATCCGCGCATCATCGAGGTCGGCCAGCACCCCGACGGCAGCCTGCGCGACCGCCATCTCTGGCAGCTGGCGCCGCTGGCGCCGCAGACCTATGCGCTGCGCATGGATGCGGCGCTGGACTTCGCCGCGGCGGCCGAGTTCGAGCGTGCCATCGTCGAGTCGCTGGCGCGCCAGCCCGACATCAGCCATGTCTGCCTGTTCGCCCAGGCCATCAACCGGATCGATGCGACCGGCGTCGACACCTTCGCCAAGCTGCGCGGCCAGCTCGGCGTGCGCGGCATCACGCTGCACCTGAAGCGGGGTCAAGCTGCCGGTCGAGACCGCGCTGCGGCGCGCCGGCGCCCTCGAGGCCGGGCCTTGGCTGGTCGAATACCGCACCGACGCCGAGGCGCTGGCCGCCTTGTCCCGTCTGGCGGTGCTGCCCGACGACATCGCCGCGGCGGCGATCTGAGACGGGTCATCGCATGGATCTGGCACAACCGATCACCCCGGCCGGGCAGAACCATCGTGTGCTGCTGCGCATGGGCTGGGCCTTCGTGGCGCTGTTGCTGCAGCTGCTGGTCGGCACGCTGGGCTTCCTGTATTTCGGGCAGGAAGGCACGGCACCCTTCGATGCCTTCTACATGACGGCGATCACGATCACCACCGTGGGCTACGGCGAGGTGGTCGATCTCGCCCATACCGACGCCGGCCGGCTGTTCGCGGCCTTCGTCTCGTTCGTCGGCTTTGGCACGGTGACCTTCATCTTCACCAGCCTGACCGTCTTCTTTCTCGAAACCGATCTCAACGAGGCGCTGCGCCGACGCCGCATGGAAAAAGCCATACTCAAGCTCAAAGACCATTACATCCTGTGCGGTTTCGGCCGCGTCGGCCGCAACGTCGCGACCGAGCTGATCGTCACCGGCCACCGCTTCGTCGCGATCGAGCCCAATGCCGACGAGCTCGGGCGCTTCCTCGAGCGCCAGCCCGGCCTGCTCTATATCCAGGGCGACGCCTCTGACGACGACCTGCTGCTGCGCGCCGACCTGGCCGATGCGCGGGGCCTGTTCGCGGTCACGGGCGACGACAGCCGCAACCTGATGATCTGCCTGACCGTGCGCCAGCTCAACCCGACCGTGCGCATCGTCGCGCGCTGCCACGAGATGCGCAATGCCGACAAGATGCGCAAGGCCGGTGCCGATGTGGTGGTATCGCCCGACTTCACCGGTGGCATGAGCATCGCCTCCTCGATGATCCGGCCGCATGTGGCGTCCTTCTTCGACGAGATGCTGCGCTCCGAGCTCAATACCCGGATCGAGGAAGTGCCCGTGCCCGCGGGCTGGACGCCGTGTCGCCTGTCCGAGCTCGGCCGGCGCAGCGCCAGCCACATGCTGCTGGGGGTGCGCCTCGACGGCCGGCTCGAACTCAATCCCGGCGACGATTTCTGGCTCCAGCCCGGCCAGATCCTGCTGATCATGGCGGACGCCGCTGGCCGCCAGGCGCTCGAGCACCGCCTGGCCGGCACCGACTCAGTCTGATTCGAGCCGCCTGGCGCCCAGGCGCTCGCTGATCTCCTGCGTCGCCTGCCTGAGCGTCAGCGCCTGCGCGCTGGCGGGCCCGAGCTGCATGCTGGCGGTGGGCCCGATCGCCGCGATCACCAGCGCCAGCCGGCCGAAGCCGTCGAACACCGGCGCTGCCAGTCCGCTGATGCCCAGATGCAGCTCGTCCTGCACCCGGCTGATCCCGCTCTGGCGCACGGCCTGCAATTCGGCCGCGAAGCCGGGCTCATCCAGGGCGCCGGCATGGCCCTCGCGCGCCAGCGCCAGCGCGACTTCCTCGGCCGGGC
Source organism: Malikia spinosa (assembly GCF_002980625.1). Classification (GTDB taxonomy): domain Bacteria; phylum Pseudomonadota; class Gammaproteobacteria; order Burkholderiales; family Burkholderiaceae_C; genus Malikia; species Malikia spinosa. The sequence continues at coordinate 22,613 of NZ_PVLR01000029.1, forward strand.
GCAAGGCCGCGAACACCTTGCCGGTCGCGGTATGGCGCATCGAGGCCGCGCTGCCGTGGCGCATCGAGACATGCACTGGCGTTGGCCCTTCCTCGACCCGGATGATGATCGGTGACTGTCCGCCCCAGACCGCCGCCGACACCGTGCAGCCGAGCTTGTGCGCCAGCCCCGGCAGGGCGGCAATCGCCAGCCGGACCGGGTCCACCTGCTGCAGGCTGATCAGCCCCAGCTGCATCGCCAGCGGCCCCAGGCCGTAGTGGCCGCTGGCCGGGTCCTGCTCGATCAGGCCCAGCTTGCCAAAGCTTACCAGGTAGGGGTGCGCCTTGGCCGGCGTCATCTCGGCCTCGCGCGCGAGGTCCTTCAAGGCCATGCGCCGTCCGGTGTGCGCCAGCGCCTTGAGCAGCTGGCCGCCGACCTCGACGCTCTGGATGCCGCGCGAGGTGCGGGTTTCGCCCTCATCGTGGCTGGCGGTGTCGCTGGCGGCAGGCGGTTTTTGCGGGGCGGGAGTTCTGACCATGGCGGCTATTGTCCCAGCAGAAGGCGGGGCTGCCGCAGCAGTCAAGGGTTTTCACCTAATCGAATTGGTTTGTCAATGGCGAATATTCTGGCTACCATGGCGGCTAGTCATTTCGTTAAACCAGTTCGTCATTGACGAATTTCAACCCGGAACCGCCATGAGCAGCAAGACCTTCGCCTCCGCCGCCGACCTCGAGGAAAAGAAAATCACCTTCCAGAAGTTGTCCGAGCATGCCTACGCCTACACCGCCGAGGGCGACCCGAACACCGGCATCATCATCGGCGACGACGCCGTGATGGTGATCGACACCCAGGCCACGCCCGTGATGGCGCAGGACGTGATCCGCCGCATCCGCGAAGTCACCGACAAGCCGATCAAGTACGTGGTCATGAGCCACTACCACGCGGTGCGCGTGCTGGGCGCTTCCGCCTACATGGCCGAAGGCGGCGAGCAGATCATCGCCAGCCGCGACACCTACGACCTGGTGGTCGAGCGCGGCGAGTTCGACAAGGCCAGCGAGATCGGTCGCTTCCCGCGCCTGTTCCAGAACGTCGAGAGCGTGCCCGATGGCCTGACCTGGCCGACCATGACCTTCGAGGGCAAGATGTCGATCTGGCTCGGCAAGCTCGAAGTCCAGCTGATCCAGCTCGGCCGCGGCCACACCAAGGGCGACACCGTGGCCTGGATTCCGTCCGAGAAGATCCTGTTCTCGGGCGATCTGGTCGAGTTCGATGCCACCCCCTACGCCGGCGACGCCTACTTCAAGGACTGGCCGCAGACGCTCGACAACGTCGCCGCGCTCCAGCCCGAAAAGCTGGTGCCCGGCCGTGGCGCCGCACTGACCACCCCTGAGCAGGTGCAAGCCGGCCTGAGCGGCACGCGCGACTTCATCCGTGACCTGTATGAGAGCGTGCAGGCCGGTGCCGCCGCCGGCAAGGACCTGCGCGCGGTCTACGAGGAGACCTTCGCCAAGCTGAGCCCCAAGTACGGCCACTGGGTCATCTTCAACCACTGCATGCCGTTCGACGTGACCCGCGCCTATGACGAGGCCACCCAGTACACCGATCCGCGCATCTGGACCGCAGAGCGCGATCGCCAGATGTGGATCGCGCTCGAAGGCTGATGCCTGACGCGCGGGCTCCTTGAGCAGCCCGCGCTGAGTTCCGATACCCCCGCCTCCGGCAGCGTCTGGCGCAGCCGGCAGGGCGGAGCTTTGCCAAAAAGTCCGGCCATCGCCCCGGTGGCCTCCATCCCAGCAGAGACAACACATGAAACGCGAAGACCTTTCCCGCCATCCCTTCCGTGGCGACGGCGCTCAGGTGCAGGCAATCGAGTTCGCCTACCAGCGCTCGCTCGACCAGGACGCCGATCGTCCGGTCCACCATCCGGTCGTGATCGTCGGCGCCGGCCCGGTCGGCCTGACGCTGGCAATCGACCTGGCCCAGCGCGGCCAGCGCATGCTGCTGCTTGACAACGACCACCGGCTGTCGATCGGCTCCCGCGCGCTGTGCTTTGCCAAGCGCACGCTCGAGATCTGGGATCGCCTGGGCGTCGGCGCGCCGATGGTCGACAAGGGCGTGTCCTGGAACGTCGGCAAGGTCTTCCTGCGCGAGCAGCAGCTGTACCAGTTCAACCTGCTGCCCGAGGACGGCCACGAGCGCCCGGCCTTCATCAACCTGCAGCAGTACTACTGCGAGGCCTATCTGGTCGAGCGCTGCCTGCAGCTGCCCAACATCGAGATCCGCTGGGACAACAAGGTCGCCGCGATCGAGACGCGCGACGACGGCGCGCTGCTCAGCATCGACACCCCCGAGGGCAGTTACCAGATCGACGCCGGCTGGGTGCTGGCCTGCGACGGCTCGCGCTCGACCATGCGCCAGCTGATGGGCCTGGAGAGCAAGGGCCGCATCTTCCAGGACCGCTTCCTGATCGCCGACGTCAAGATGACGGCTGATTTCCCGACCGAGCGCTGGTTCTGGTTCGACCCGCCGTTCCACCCGAACCAGTCGGTGCTGCTGCACCGCGAGCCCGACAATGTCTGGCGCATCGACTTCCAGCTCGGCTGGGACGCCGACCCCGAGCTGGAGAAGAAGCCCGAGAACATCATCCCGCGCGTCAAGGCGCTGCTCGGCAAGGATGTCGACTTCACGCTCGAGTGGGCCAGCGTCTACACCTTCGCCTGCCTGCGCATGGACCAGTTCGTGCATGGCCGGGTGGTGTTCGCGGGCGACTGCGCGCATGGCGTCTCGCCGTTTGGCGCGCGCGGTGCCAACAGCGGCGTGCAGGATGCCGACAACCTGGCCTGGAAGCTCGATTGGGTGCTCAAGGGCCGCGCCGGCGTCGAGCTGCTGCAGAGCTACGGCCCCGAGCGCGAGTACGCGGCCGACGAGAACATCTGCAACTCGACCCGCGCCACGGACTTCATCACGCCCAAGAGCGAGATCAGTCGCCTGTTCCGCGACGTCACGCTGGGGCTGGCCCGCGAGCACGAGTTCGCCCGCCGCCTGGTCAACAGCGGGCGCCTGTCGGTGCCGGCCACGCTGCATGGCTCCCCGCTCAACACGCCCGATGGCGACAGCTTTGCCGGCAAGATGGTGCCGGGCGCGCCGCTGACCGATGCCCCGGTGCAACGCGCCGACGGCCAGGCCAGCTGGCTGCTGCGCGAGACCGCCGCCGACTTCACGCTGCTGGTGTTCGGCGAGCCGCCTGAATGGACGCAAGCCCTGCAGCATGTCCAGACGGTCTCGATCGGCCGCGACCTGATCGATGTGCAGGGCCTGGTGGCCCAGCGCCTGGACGCGACGCCCGGCAGCGCCTACCTGATCCGCCCGGACCAGCATGTGGCGGCCCGCTGGCGCCAGCCGAGCGAAGCTGGCGTGCGCGCTGCGCTGGCCACCGCCACCGCCCAGTCCCGCACTGCCGTAGCCGCCTGAACCGAAAGGAAACCACAGATGCTGAACACCCAAGTCACAACACTGCCCTACGACGACATGTACGAGGCACTGATCGAAGCCCACCAGGGCCTGAGCACCGAGCAAAGCCATGTCATGAATGCGCGCCTGGTGCTGCTGCTGTCCAACCACATCGGCGACCTGGCCGTCCTCAAGCAGGCCTATCAGCTCGCGCGTGGTCAGGACGCTGCGGCCTCGCAGCAGCCGGATGCCGGCAAGCGCGCCATCACGCCGGTGGCGCCGGTTCATGCGGCCTGATTGGCCATGATGCACTCTGTGCGGGTGCTCCATGGACCGCTCAAGCTCCGCACGGTCTGCCCAGCATCTGCTCACTTCGACAGCGTCAATTCACGAATGAGCAAATGCCGGGCTGCACGGTGTGCCAGTGGCTAGATTCGGATTTTAATGATTGATGTGATGCATCTTTCATATTGGACTAATTGATCTGATAATTCATCTGTTGAGACATCGCGAATTAGACCAGACGTAGCGCGACTGCATGCATTTTGCCGACTCAGGAAACAGCCCTCAGTCCAACCAGTTCGGCCAACCAGGAGGCAAAGCCGCTGGATGCGGTCAAGAGCCATGCGCTTGTCATAGGCTGTCAGCTAGTTGATTTCAGTGATATATTGACCACGGTGGATGAGCTAATCACCACCAAAGATATTTCATATAACTAGGAGTCAGAAACCATGCTGTTCAGAACTACCCCGTTGGTTGCGGCACTTTTCAGTGTCGCTGCGATAACCTTGGCTGGCTGCGGAGGCGGTGGTTCCGACGAGTCAACGCCAGTTGCATCGACCATCTTGTCCGGTACTGCAGCGGGTGGGGCGGCAGTTATCGGCAACGTTATCGTGACGGACAGCAAGGGACAAACCAAGAGTGCTCCTATTGCGGCGGACGGACGCTACACGATTGATGTCAGTGGCATGACCGGACCGTTCGTGCTGAAGGCTGCTGGCCAGGTGGGCAACACGAGCGTGACCTATTACTCGGCGGCAACCCAGGCTGACCTGGGTGGAACCGTGAACGTGACGCCGTTCACCAACATGATCGTCTCGAACATTGCCGCACAAATGGCAGAGACCTATTTCAGCAATCCTGCCAATATTGCCAATATCGGCACGTTGATCACGCCAACCGCATTGACAAATGCCCAGATCGCGTTGAAGGAAAAGCTGCAGCCTGTCTTGGCGGCGCTCGGCGTCAACAGCAGCATCGACCTGCTGCGCACCTCGTTTGCCGCCGACCATACCGGGCTCGATGCCGTGCTGGACCTGGTCAAGGTCGAAACCAATACCAACACCAATATTGTCACGCTCAAGAATGCGCTCACCAGCGTCGTGCTGGGCACGGACAATGTCACGACCGCAACGGACGACAAGCAGGCGGTTGTCGCGACCGGCGTCACGACCGAGGCCGCCACTGACTTACAGCTGGTGCTCGCAAAACTGGATAATTTTGCGAAACTGTTTGCGACCAGCGTGCCGTCGATTCAGGCCATCAAGGACAGCGGCACCTTTGATACCTCTGCCAGTTTCATGATGAGCGGGCAGACTTTTGCCCAGTTCGCCACCGAGATGTCTACCCAGCAAGACCTGGTGGGACTCAAGTTCAGCCATGTCGACATCTCGCCCGATGCCAACAACACCCCCGATGTGCTGATCCTGACTGCCGTGGTCTCGTCAAATACCGAGGCTATGCTGGACCGGATTCGCCTCCGGCTGGTCAAGTCCGGTGGGGCTTGGCTGGTGCAGGGCGACGGCCTCAAGGCGGATGTCTCGGTTCACGCCCAGGCGCACAGAGGTACTTGGGCCAATTCCATGGGATCGGGTGCCAATCCGATTCAAAACGGCCTGAGCATCTTCATTGATCCGTTCGAATTCAATAGCAACGTCATCAACGGAACCTTCAGCGGCGGCCAGATCGCTTCGGCGCTGGTGACCGGGCCAGGCCTGGGCGCTGGCGTGACTTTTGATCAGGCGACCCAGGATACCTGGCTCAAGCTGGCGGGACAGTCCTACAACACGAACCTGATCCCGGAGTGCACGACCGCGCTCACGGCACAATGCGTGAACATTGCCGAGACTGTGGACAACGGGGTCTACACCATCGTCCTGAAGAACGCCGCTGGCGGCAGCGTGAATGGCAGCGGCTACCAGATCAGGTTGCCCAAGAAACCTTACGCGACCAGTGAGTTGACGGCTGCCATGTTCCCGGAATTCACGTCGATCACGATTGATGGTCAGCCCATCACGCCGAACCTGTTGGCTACCTTGGCTGTCGGCAAGACGGTTGCTGCCTCCTGGACCATGCCGTCGGCACTGAAAGCCAAATACGCCAACATCTGGGCCAGCGGTGCCAACGGCACCGAGTTCTACCGGGTCGAGAAAGACCTGTTGCCCACCGCCACCTCGGTCTTGTTTGCGATTGAAGAGGGCTCTGGCACGCCCACCAGCGCAGGCATCTGGCTCGAAGGCACCGACAGCTACGGCCGTCGCCTGGCGGTCAGTGGCTACATCAGCCAGTAACCGCGCGCTCTGATGAAAGAACCCCTGGGATTCCAAAGAGTTCCAGGGGTTTTTGAATCAGCCAAGGCAAAGGCATGAGTCAAGCGCCAAGGTGAACCTCGCCCTGGGCGAACTGCCGCAGCAACAAAAAACCCGGCTCGAGGCCGGGTTTGGTCATGCATTGATTTTTCAGAATAAGGTGACGAGCCTTGACCCCGGCACTGGCTCCGCGGTTAGGGCTGCTTGGTTCCCCACCTGACCCGGTTGGCCGCTTCCCCATGCGGGAAGGCCCGTCAAGTGCGATTGTAGCCTGAATCAGTCGCCCATCACCAGGCCCTCGCGCCGCGGGTCGGCGCCGCCGAAATACCCGCCCGGCACCCGTTCGATCGCCTGCAGGCCGCTGGTCATGTCGATTTCCCGCATCTCGTGGCCGCGCGCCTTGAGTGCTTCGAGGGTGGCAGCGGGGAAGCGCCGGGCTTCGAGCAGGGTCGGGCCGTTGACCGAGCCGAAGTTGGGCAGGTCGATCGCCTGCTGCGCGTTCAGGCCCCAGTGCAGCCGGCTCCACAAGATCTTGGCGGTGTAGTGGATGATGAGGGCGCCGCCTGGGCTGCCGCCGCTCATCAGCAGCTGTCCGTCAGCCTGGTCGAACACCAGGGTCGGCGCCATCGACGAGCGCGGTCGCTTGCCCGGCTCGACGCGGTTGGCAACCGGCCGGCCCTGGGCATCGCGCGGCGTGAAGCTGAAGTCGGTCAGCTGGTTGTTGAGCAGGAAGCCATTGACCATCTGGCGCGAGCCGAAGGCATCCTCGATCGTGCTGGTCATGGCGACGGCACGCCCCTGCGCATCGATGATGCTGATGTGGCTGGTGCCGTATTCCGGCTGCTCGGGCATGGGGGCGAAGCTGGTCAGCAGGCCTGCTGGGCGCCCAGGCTGGGCGATCTTCATCGACCGGGGGCCGATCAGCTGCGCACGTTGGGCCAGGTAGTCGGGCGAGAGCAGGCTGAGCCAGGAGCCGGCGGGAGGTGCGGCGAAATCCGGGTCGGCGACATATTGCGCCCTATCCGCGAATGCCAGCCTGGCCGCTTCGGTGTAGTCATGCAGCCAGTCGGCGGATGGCAGGCCGTCGCGGCCCAGCGGCAGTTCGGCGCCCGCCGTCTGCTGCAGGATGCCCAGGATCTGGCCGATCGCGAGGGCGCCTGAACCCGGCGGCGGAAAACCGCAGATCCGGTAGACCTTGGCCGGTGGTACCGCATGGTCGAAGCACAGCGCCTCGCGCTGGCGTGGCTGGTAGCCGGCCAGGTCGGCCAGGCTCAGCAGGCCCGGGTTGCTCGGATGCGAGCGCACCTTGTCGACCATGGCCTGCGCCACCGGCCCCTGGTGCAAGGCCTTGGAGCCATGAGCCGCGATGTCCCGCAGCAGCCGGGCCAGCTCGGGATTCTTCAGCCGATGCCCGACCGGCCAGGGCTGGCCCTGGCCGTCGTAGAAGTAGGCCGCCGCGACCGGGTCCTTCCTGAGGTGCGGGTCCGCCGCCAGCAGCTGGTGCAGCCGGGGGCTGACCCGAAAGCCCTGTTCGGCCAGCGTGATGGCGGGCTGGAACAGGTTGGCCCAGGGCAGCCGGCCATGCTTCTGGTGCGCCAGTTCCAGCATGCGCAAGGTGCCGGGCACGCCGACCGAGCGCCCACCGACCACGCCCTCGCTGAAGGCCATCGGCTGGCCATCGGGCTTGAGGAACAGCTGCTCGTCGGCGCCAGCCGGCGCGGTCTCTCGGCCATCGTAGGCCTGGACCGACCGGCCGTCGAAGTGCAGCAGGAAGGCGCCGCCGCCCAGGCCGCTGGACTGGGGTTCGACCAGGGTCAGCACCATCTGCACCGCAACGGCGGCGTCCAGCGCGCTGCCGCCGGCCTTGATGACCTGGTAGCCGGCGTCGGTCGCCAGCGGGTTGGCGGCGGCGACGGCAAAGCGGCTGCTCTGCCAGCCGGGTTTTTCCGTGTAGCCGGATTGGCCCTCGGGCTGATGCGGAGCCTGGTAGGGCAAGCCGAGCGCCGGGCCGGGCGCCAGGCTGCTGCAAGCCGCCAGCAGGCTGGCTGACAGCAGGGCGAGCAGGCGGGGCGGGGTGGAAAATCGCATCGGGTCTCCTGTTGATTGTCCCTGGCGGACGATGCCGCGCATTTTCACTTCCAAGACCGAGGTCCCCCAGACCTTAGAATCGCCGCCATGTCTTACGTTGTCCTGGCCCGCAAATACCGCCCGAAGAACTTCGCCGAAATGGTGGGGCAGGAGCATGTGGTGCAGGCGCTCGGCAATGCGCTGACCACCCAGCGCCTGCATCATGCCTACCTGTTCACGGGTACGCGCGGGGTCGGCAAGACCACGGTCTCGCGCATCCTGGCCAAGTCGCTCAACTGCACCGGAGCGGACGGGCAGGGTGGCATCACGGCCCAGCCCTGCGGCGTCTGCGATGCCTGCCGCGACATCGACGCCGGCCGCTTCATCGACTACACCGAGCTCGATGCGGCCTCGAACCGCGGCGTCGACGAGGTTCAGGCCCTGCTCGAGCAGGCGGTCTACAAGCCGGTGCAGGGGCGCTTCAAGGTCTTCATGATCGACGAAGTGCACATGCTGACCAACACCGCCTTCAACGCGATGTTGAAGACGCTGGAGGAGCCGCCCGAGTACCTCAAGTTCGTGCTGGCGACCACCGATCCGCAGAAGGTGCCGGTCACGGTGCTGAGCCGCTGCCTGCAGTTCAACCTGCGCCCGATGGCGCCCGAAACCGTGTTCGAGCATCTGGGTCAGGTGCTGGCGTCCGAAGGCGTGGCGTCCGAGCCGATGGCGCTGCGCCTGCTGGCGCGTGCCGCGCGCGGCTCGATGCGCGACGCGCTGAGCCTGACCGACCAGGCGATTGCCTTTGGTGCTGGTCAGCTGCAGGAAGCCACCGTGCGCCAGATGCTGGGCGCGGTCGACCGCAGCCATGTCTTCGCGCTGATCGGTGCGCTGGCCGCTGGCGACGGCCGCACCGTGGTCGAGACGGTCGATGCGCTGCGCCTGAACGGCTACAGCGCGGCCTCGACGCTTGAGGAAATGACCGGCGTGCTGCAGCGCATGGCCGTGGCGCAGCAGGTGCCGCAGTCGATCAGCCGCGACGAGCCCGAGATGGCCGAGCTGCTGGCGCTGGCCCAGGCGCTGCCGCCCGACGAGACCCAGCTGCTCTACAGCCTGTGCCTGCACGGACGCGGCGAGCTGGGCCTGGCGCCCGACGAATATGCCGCGCTGACCATGGTGCTGCTGCGACTGCTGGCCTTCAAGCCGGCCGGCGCGGCTGAAAAAAAAACTCTGAAGTCGGCTGAGCCGGCCGCCGTAGAGCTTGTCCCGGCTGCAGCTGTGCCTGTGCCTGTGCCTGTGCCTGCAACGGCGCTGGCTACGGGCATGGCTACGCTTCCCCAGTCAGATGTCGCACCGCGGGTTGCTCCCGTCCCCGCACCGGCCCCTGTAGCGACTTCTGCACCCGCATCTGTACCGGCTGACCGCCGTCCCGCGCCGGCCGTCCAGCCAGCGCCCACAGTGCCCGTGATGGCGGTCCCCAAGGCGGCACCGACTCCGGTCTACCACGCTCCCGCTTCATCGGCGCCACCCGCGCCACCGGTCAGGGCCGCTGCGCGCCCGGGTCCCAGGCCTGCGCCAGCACCGGCCATGGACGATGGCTGGAGCAGTGCCTACGGCTCCGATGTCGAATTCGACGCCGAGGCCGAACTCGATGCCATGCTGAATGCGGCACCGGCACCGGCACCGG
>NZ_PVLR01000003.1 GCF_002980625.1 Malikia spinosa
CGCCCCGATCGCCATGGAAGAAGGTCTGCGCTTCGCCATCCGCGAAGGCGGCCGTACCGTCGGCGCCGGCGTCGTTGCCAAGATCATCGACTGATTTTGAATCAGCGTAGGGGTATAGCTCAATTGGCAGAGCGTCGGTCTCCAAAACCGAAGGTTGGGGGTTCGATTCCCTCTGCCCCTGCCACCTGATCCGGGCAAGTTTTATCGCCCGCTTCCGAGTGGTAACCGAAAGCCCGCCCGAGTCGCAAGATTCCGGTGGGCTGGTGTTTTTTCAAGCGCATAATTCACGAGTGCAAATTCATGGCCACAACTGATGTAGAAACCGTTGGTTCCGGCGCCGACAAAGCCAAGCTCGCCGGCTCTGTTGCTCTGCTGGTGCTTGGCTTCGTGGGCTTCTACCTGCTGTCTGCCCAGGGTGCCCTGGCGCAGTGGGCGGTCCTGCTGGTCGCGCTGGCCGCGGCTGTGGCTGTGTTCGCGGTTTCCGAGCCGGGCAAGCGGTTGCAGGCCTATGGCCGCGATTCCTGGAAAGAAGTCAAGAAGGTGGTCTGGCCGACGCGTCGTGAGGCAACTCAGATGACGGCCTATGTGTTTGCCTTCGTGTTCGTGATGGCCCTGTTCCTGTGGCTGACCGACAAGACACTCGAATGGGTGCTTTACGACCTCGTGCTGGGTTGGAGATAAGAATGAACGAACAAGCTGCCACCATGAATGCCGCTCCCGCAGAGGGTATGCGCTGGTATGTCGTGCACGCCTATTCCGGCATGGAAAAGGCTGCCGAGCGCAACATCCTTGAGCGCGTCCAGCGCGCCGGCATGCAGGACAAGTTTGGTCGCATCCTGGTGCCGACCGAAGAGGTCGTCGAAGTCAAGAACGGCGTCAAGCGCACCACCGAACGCAAGTTCTTCCCTGGCTATGTGCTGGTGGAAATGGTCATGGACGACGAGACCTGGCATCTGGTCAAGAACACCGGCAAGGTGACTGGCTTCGTCGGCGGTGCCAAGAACCGTCCGGCACCGATCTCGGAAGAAGATGTCCAGAAGATCGTCAGCCAGATGCAGGAAGGCTCCGACAAGCCGCGCCACAAGGTCGAGTTCCTCACCGGCGAATATGTGCGCGTCAAGGAAGGTCCGTTCACCGACTTCAACGGCACCGTCGAGGAAGTCAACTACGAGAAGAACAAGGTGCGCGTCTCGGTCACGATCTTCGGTCGTGCGACTCCGGTCGAGCTCGAGTTCAACCAGATCGAAAAGACCTGAGCTGACGTAAAAAATGCTTGACCCCGCAGGTTGGGCGGCATAAAATCTAATGCTTTTCGCCGACGTGCTGCTGTGCGTCGGCGTTTGCACTGGTGGCTTCGTTCCGACGCCAGCTGCAATACTTTCGGAACCTGTCAGCGAGGAGGCCGTTGCCGTGGGGCAAGGGCCGATTGGACTCGCAGGAGCTCAAAATGGCGAAAAAAATCGTCGGCTTCGTCAAGCTGCAAGTCCCAGCTGGCAAGGCCAACCCCTCTCCCCCGATCGGTCCGGCGCTGGGTCAGCGCGGCCTGAACATCATGGAGTTCTGCAAGGCGTTCAACGCCCAGACCCAAGGCGTTGAGCCGGGTCTGCCGCTGCCGGTGGTGATCACCGCCTATGCGGACAAGAGCTTCACCTTCATCATCAAGACCCCGCCGGCGACGACCCTCATCAAGAAGGCCATCAAGCTGGACAAGGGTTCTTCGACTCCGAACAGCGCCAAGGTCGGCAAGATCACCCGCGCTCAGCTGGAAGAGATCGCCAAGACCAAGCTCAAGGACATGAACGCTGCCGACATCGAAGGCGCGATCAAGACCCTGGCTGGTTCTGCCCGTTCGATGGGCGTGATTGTGGAGGGCGTGTGACATGGCCAAACTGACCAAGAAGCAAAAAGCCCAAGAAGGCAAGATCGAATCGACCAAGCTGTACCCCATCGCTGACGCGCTGGCACTGGTCAAGGAATTCGCCAACGCCAAGTTCGACGAGTCGATCGACGTCGCCGTGCAACTGGGCGTTGACGCCAAGAAGTCGGACCAGGTCGTTCGTGGCGCCGTCGTGATGCCCAACGGCACCGGCAAGACCAAGCGCGTCGCCGTGTTCGCCCAGGGTGCCAAGGCTGAAGAAGCCAAGGCCGCTGGTGCCGACATCGTCGGTTTCGACGATCTGGCCGCCGACATCAAGGCTGGCAAGATGGACTTCGACGTCGTGATCGCTTCCCCGGACGCGATGCGCATCGTCGGTACCCTGGGTCAGATCCTGGGCCCGCGCGGTCTGATGCCGAACCCGAAGGTCGGCACCGTGACCCCGGACGTCGCCACCGCTGTCAAGAACGCCAAGGCTGGTCAGGTCCAGTTCCGCGTCGACAAGGCCGGCATCATCCACGGCACCATCGGTCGTCGCTCGTTCGGCGCCGAGCAGCTGCAGGGCAACCTGGCAGCACTGCTGGACGCTCTGAACAAGGCCAAGCCGGCTTCGTCCAAGGGCCAGTACCTGCGCAAGGTCGCTGTCTCGTCCACCATGGGTGTGGGCGTGCGCGTCGAAGTCGCATCCATCGCGGTCTGATCGCGAATTGAAGATTCGGTGTTCCGGCCCAGGCCGGAGCGCCAAACTGGTGGGCTCGGGCGGCGCAAGTCACCCGAGGCCATCCAAGACCGCTGGCGTGGTCGGGCCGCAAGGCCGGGCCACTTAATCAGAGCCAGCGCAGATGGCGATCCCGCCGCAGATGGATAAGTCCTGAAACGGTTGATCGCTGCAAGAAGGTGCATGGAAGGGGTGACCCGACCGTGCTTTTTAAGGAGTAGACCTTGAGTCTGAATCGCAGTGAGAAGCAAGTCGTCATCGATGAGGTGTCGGCACTCGCAGCTAAAGCTCAAACGCTCGTGATGGCGGAATACCGCGGCATCACGGTCGCTGCCCTGACCCAGTTGCGCGTTGCTGCCCGCAGCCAAGGTGTGAGCCTGAGTGTTCTGAAGAACACCCTGGCCCGCCGTGCTGTGGCCGGTACCGGCTTCGAGGCAGGCATCGACCAGATGACCGGTCCGCTGATCTACGGCTTCTCGGAAGACGCAGTTGCCGCCGCCAAGGTGGTGGCTGACTTCGCGAAAACCAACGACAAGATGGTTATTCGCGGTGGTGTCTATGCCGGCAAGTCGCTGGACGCGAACGGCGTTAAGCAACTGGCAAGCATCCCTTCGAAGGAAGTGCTGCTGGCTCAGTTGCTGGGCTTGATGCAATCCCCGATCTCGCGCACCGCACGCGTTCTGGCCGCTCTGGCCGAGCAGCGTGGTGCAGCGCAGCCTGCCGAAGCAGAAGCTCCGGCCGAGGCGCAGCCCGCTTAAGGCGTGCTGGAATCCAACTAGTTTTAGGAAATCAAAATGGCATTCGACAAAGACGCATTTTTGACCGCTCTGGACAGCATGAGCGTCATGGAACTCAACGAACTGGTCAAGGCCATCGAAGAGAAGTTTGGCGTGTCCGCTGCAGCCATGGCTGCTCCGGCCGCTGCTGGCGGCGGCGCTGCTGCTGCTGCTGAAGAGAAGACCGAATTCAACGTCGTTCTGCTCGAAGCTGGCGCCCAGAAGGTTGGCGTCATCAAGGCCGTGCGTGAAATCACCGGCCTGGGTCTGAAGGAAGCCAAGGACCTGGTCGACGGCGCTCCGAAGAACGTCAAGGAAGCGCTGCCGAAGGCTGACGCTGAAGCTGCCGTCAAGAAGCTGATCGAAGCTGGCGCCAAGGCTGAAATCAAGTAATTCATTTGGGGCTTTGCCCCAAATCGGTTACAAAGGCAGGTTGCGAAACCTGCCTTTCGGCGTTGCTCTCGAAAACGCTGAAAAGCGGATTGCCCGGCAGTCCGCTTTCCAGTGTCTTCTGACCCCGACTGCAGAAGACGACTTGGTTCGGGCCTGTGTGCAAGGCACAGGCCGTCCGCCATGGGCTGGTAGAGGCCAGCCGCCAAGACCGGGTGCTAGGCCTGTACTCCTACGCCGCCCACTAGACAGTCGCCGCAGACCTCATGTCCGGAGATCTCATGGCCCCTGCTTCCCAATATTCTTACACCGAACGCAAGCGCATCCGCAAGAGCTTTGGCACTCGCGAAAACGTCTTGGCGATTCCCTATCTGCTGCAAATGCAGAAGGATGCCTACACCGCCTTCCTGCAAGCTGACGTCGCGCCCAAGAAGCGCGCGCCAGAAGGCCTGCAGGCTGCGTTCGAGTCGGCCTTCCCGATCGTCTCGCACAACGGCTATGTCGAGATGAAGTTCGTCGAGTACAACCTGGCCAAGCCGGCGTTCGACGTGCGCGAGTGCCAGACCCGCGGTCTGACCTTTGCCTCGGCCGTGCGCGCTCGCGTGCAGTTGATCATCTATGACCGCGAGTCCTCGACCAGCCAGTCCAAGGTCGTCAAGGAAGTCAAGGAGCAAGAGGTCTACATGGGCGAAGTGCCCCTGATGACCGAGAAGGGCTCCTTCATCATCAACGGCACCGAGCGCGTGATCGTCTCGCAGCTGCATCGTTCGCCGGGCGTGTTCTTCGAGCACGACAAGGGCAAGACGCACAGCTCGGGCAAGCTGCTGTTCAGCGCCCGCATCATTCCCTACCGTGGCTCCTGGCTCGACTTCGAGTTCGACCCCAAGGACCTGCTGTACTTCCGCGTTGACCGCCGCCGCAAGATGCCGGTGTCGATCCTGCTGAAGGCGATCGGCCTGAATCCGGAATCGATCCTGGCGAACTTCTTCGTCAACGATCATTTCCGTCTGATGGACAGCGGCGCGCAGATGGCCTATGTGGCCGATCGCCTCAAGGGCGAGGTCGCGCGCTTCGACATCACCGACAAGTCGGGCCAGGTCGTCGTCGCCAAGGACAAGCGCATCACTGCGCGTCACACCCGCGAGCTCGAGCAGTCGGGCACCACCCATGTCAGCGTGCCCGAAGAGTTCCTGCTCGGCCGCGTCGTGGCCAAGAACATCGTTGACCCCGACACCGGCGAGATCATCGCCAAGGCCAACGAGGAACTGACCGAGACCCTGCTCAAGAAGCTGCGCAGCTCCGGCATCCAGGAACTGGCCTGCATCTACACCAACGAGCTGGACCAGGGCGCCTACATCAGCCAGACCCTGCGCACCGACGAGACCAGCGACGAGTTCGCGGCCCGCGTCGCGATCTACCGCATGATGCGTCCTGGCGAGCCGCCGACCGAAGACGCGGTCCAGGCCCTGTTCCACCGCCTGTTCTACAACCCGGACACCTACGACCTGTCGCGCGTGGGCCGCATGAAGTTCAACGCCCGCATCGGGCGTGACGAGTCGACCGGCGCCATGGTGCTGTCGAACGAGGACATCCTGGCGGTCGTCAAGCTGCTGGTCAACCTGCGCAACGGCAAGGGCGAAGTCGACGACATCGACCACCTGGGCAACCGCCGCGTGCGTTGCGTCGGCGAACTGGCCGAGAACCAGTACCGCACCGGCCTGGCCCGGATCGAGAAGGCGGTCAAGGAGCGTCTGGGTCAGGCTGAGCAAGAGCCGCTGATGCCGCACGACCTGATCAACTCCAAGCCGATTTCCGCGGCCCTGAAGGAGTTCTTCGGTGCGTCGCAGCTGTCGCAGTTCATGGACCAGACCAACCCGCTGGCCGAGATCACCCACAAGCGCCGCGTGTCGGCCCTTGGCCCGGGCGGTCTGACCCGCGAACGCGCCGGCTTCGAGGTGCGCGACGTGCACGTGACCCATTACGGCCGCGTCTGCCCGATCGAAACGCCTGAAGGTCCGAACATCGGCCTGATCAACTCGCTGGCCCTGTATGCGCGCCTGAACGAGTACGGCTTCATCGAGACCCCGTACCGCCGCGTCATCGACGGCAAGGTCACGAGCGAGATCGACTACCTGTCCGCGATCGAAGAGGGCAAGTACGTGATCGCCCAGGCCAACGCGGCGCTCGACGCCAGCGGCCAGCTGGTCGAGGAACTGGTGTCGGCACGTGAGAAGGGCGAATCGATCCTGACTCCGCCCGAGACGGTCCAGTACATGGACGTGTCGCCGGCGCAGATCGTGTCGGTCGCTGCCTCGCTGGTGCCCTTCCTCGAGCACGACGACGCGAACCGCGCGCTGATGGGCGCCAACATGTCGCGCCAGGCCGTGCCGGTGCTGCGTCCGGAAAAGCCGATGGTCGGCACCGGCATCGAGCGCGTCGCCGCGGTCGACTCCGGCACCGTCGTGACCGCGACCCGTGGTGGTGTGGTTGACTATGTCGACGCGACCCGGATCGTGATCCGCGTCCATGACGCCGAGGCTGTCGCTGGCGAAGTCGGCGTCGACATCTACAACCTGATCAAGTATCAGCGTTCGAACCAGAACACCAACATCCATCAGCGTCCGATCGTCAAGGTCGGCGACAAGCTGGCCAAGGGTGACGTGATTGCTGACGGCGCTTCGACCGATCTGGGCGAGATTTCGATCGGCCAGAACATGCTGATCGCCTTCATGCCCTGGAACGGCTACAACTTCGAGGACTCGATCCTGATCTCGGAGCGTGTCGTGGCCGAGGACCGCTACACCTCGATCCACATCGAGGAACTGGTGGTGATGGCGCGCGACACCAAGCTGGGCGCCGAGGAAATCACCCGCGACATCCCGAACCTGGCCGAGCAGCAGCTCAACCGCCTGGACGAGTCGGGCATCATCTACGTCGGCGCTGAAGTGCTGCCGGGCGATGTGCTGGTCGGCAAGGTCACGCCGAAGGGCGAGACCACGCTGACGCCGGAAGAGAAGCTGCTGCGCGCGATCTTCGGCGAGAAGGCTTCCGACGTGAAGGACACCTCGCTGCGCGTGGACCAGGGCTCGCAAGGCACCGTGATCGACGTCCAGGTCTTCACCCGCGAAGGCATCCAGCGCGACAAGCGCGCCCAGCAGATCATCGACGATGAGCTCAAGCGCTTCCGCCTCGACCTGAACGACCAGCTGCGTATCGTCGAGGCCGACGCCTTCGACCGGATCGAGAAGCTGCTGGTCGGCAAGGTCGCCAACGGCGGCCCGAAGAAGCTGGCCAAGGGCGCGACCATCGACAAGGCCTATCTGGCCGATGTCGAGCGCTTCCACTGGTTCGACATCCGCCCGGCTGACGAGGCCGTCGCGGCCCAGCTCGAGTCGATGAAGAACTCGATGGAGCAGACCCGTCACAGCTTCGACCTGGCTTTCGAGGAAAAGCGCAAGAAGCTGACCCAGGGCGACGAGCTGCCCGCTGGCGTGCTGAAGATGGTCAAGGTCTACCTGGCCGTCAAGCGCCGCCTGCAACCGGGCGACAAGATGGCCGGCCGTCACGGCAACAAGGGTGTGGTCTCCAAGATCACCCCGGTCGAGGACATGCCGCACCTGGCCGACGGTACCCCGGTCGACATCGTGCTGAACCCGCTGGGCGTGCCGTCGCGCATGAACATCGGTCAGGTGCTCGAGGTCCACCTGGGCTGGGCCGGCAAGGGTCTGGGCCAGCGCATCGGCGACATGCTGCAGCGCGAGGCCGCGACCACCGAGCTGCGTGGCTTCATGGAGCAGATCTACAACGGCACCGGCCGCAAGGAAGACCTGGCCGCGCTGAGCGACGGCGAGATCCGTTCCATGGCGCAGGAGCTGACCAGCGGCGTGCCGTTTGCCTCGCCGGTGTTCGATGGTGCCTCCGAGAAGGAGATCATGGACATGCTGCAGCTGGCCTACCCGGACGACATCGCCAAGGCCAAGGGCCTGACCGCGACCCGTACCCAGGCCCAGCTGTATGACGGCCGCACCGGCGACGCTTTCGAGCGCGTCACGACCGTCGGCTACATGCACTACCTGAAGCTGCACCACCTGGTCGACGACAAGATGCACGCGCGTTCGACCGGCCCGTACTCGCTCGTCACGCAGCAGCCGCTGGGTGGTAAGGCGCAGTTCGGTGGCCAGCGCTTCGGTGAGATGGAAGTCTGGGCGCTGGAAGCCTACGGTGCCTCCTACATCCTGCAGGAAATGCTGACCGTCAAGTCCGACGACGTGCAGGGCCGCACCAAGGTGTACGAGTCCATCGTCAAGGGCGAGCACGCGATCGATGCCGGCATGCCGGAATCGTTCAACGTGCTGGTCAAGGAAATCCGTTCGCTCGGTATCGACATCGAGCTGGACCGTTCCTGATCACCAAGGAAGCTGGCGGGACAGGGCAGCCAGGCACAGCCAGCCGCTCTGTCCCCAAAGAATTTAAGGAAAAATTCACATGAAATCCTTGCTCGACCTGTTCAAGCAGTTCACGCCCGACGAGCATTTCGATGCGATCCGCATCGGTCTGGCTTCGCCGGAAAAGATCCGTTCCTGGTCCTTCGGTGAAGTCAAGAAGCCCGAGACCATCAACTACCGCACCTTCAAGCCTGAGCGTGACGGCCTGTTCTGCGCCAAGATCTTCGGCCCCATCAAGGACTACGAGTGCCTGTGCGGCAAGTACAAGCGCCTCAAGCATCGCGGCGTGATCTGCGAGAAGTGCGGCGTCGAAGTCACCCAGACCAAGGTGCGCCGCGAGCGCATGGGCCACATCGATCTGGCCGCGCCTTGCGCCCATATCTGGTTCCTGAAGTCGCTGCCGAGCCGTCTGGGCATGGTGCTCGACATGACGCTGCGCGACATCGAACGCGTGCTGTATTTCGAAGCCTATGTGGTGGTCGACCCGGGCATGACCCCGCTGAAGAAGTTCAGCATCATGACCGAGGACGACTATGACGCCAAGGTCAAGGAATACGGTGACGAGTTCGTCGCCAAGATGGGTGCCGAGGGCATCAAGGACCTGCTGGAGTCGATCGACATCGAGTCCGAGATCGAGCGCCTGCGCAACGATCTGACCGGCTCCGAGCTCAAGGTCAAGAAGAACGCCAAGCGCCTGAAGGTGCTCGAAGCGTTCAAGAAGTCCGGCATCAAGCCCGAGTGGATGGTGCTCGAAGTGCTGCCGGTGCTGCCGCCGGACCTGCGTCCGCTCGTTCCGCTGGACGGCGGCCGCTTCGCGACCTCCGACTTGAACGACCTGTACCGCCGCGTCATCAACCGCAACAGCCGTCTCAAGCGCCTGCTCGAGCTGAAGGCACCGGAAATCATTGCGCGCAACGAAAAGCGCATGCTGCAGGAAGCCGTCGACTCGCTGCTCGACAACGGCCGCCGCGGCAAGGCCATGACCGGCGCCAACAAGCGTGCGCTGAAGTCGCTGGCTGACATGATCAAGGGTAAATCCGGTCGTTTCCGTCAGAACTTGCTCGGCAAGCGGGTGGACTACTCGGGTCGTTCGGTCATCACCGTGGGCCCGACCTTGAAGCTGCACCAGTGCGGCCTGCCCAAGCTGATGGCGCTCGAGCTGTTCAAGCCCTTCATCTTCGCCCGTCTCGAGAACATGGGCATCGCGACCACCATCAAGGCCGCGAAGAAGGAAGTCGAAGCCGGCACGCCGGTGGTGTGGGACATCCTCGAGGATGTGATTCGCGAACACCCGGTGCTGCTGAACCGTGCGCCGACGCTGCACCGCCTGGGCATCCAGGCCTTCGAGCCGATCCTGATCGAAGGCAAGGCGATCCAGCTGCACCCGCTCGTCTGCTCGGCCTTCAACGCCGACTTCGACGGTGACCAGATGGCCGTCCACGTCCCGCTGTCGGTGGAAGCGCAGATCGAAGCCCGCACCCTGATGCTGTCTTCGAACAACGTGCTGTTCCCGGCTTCGGGCGAACCGTCGATCGTGCCGTCGCAAGACGTGGTGCTGGGTCTGTACTACACGACCCGTGAGCGCATCAACGGCAAGGGCGAAGGCATGTACTTCACCGACGTCGCCGAGATCCAGCGCGCGCTCGACGCCGGCGTGGTCGAGCTGACGGCCCGCATCAGCGTGCGTCTGGTCGAGTGGGTCAAGGACAAGGACACTGGCGAATTCGTGCCGGAGACCAAGCTGGTCGACACCACCGCTGGCCGTGCCCTGCTGTCCGAAATCCTGCCCAAGGGCCTGGCGTTCGAGAACATCAACAAGGCCTTGAAGAAGAAGGAAATCAGCAAGCTGATCAACACCTCCTTCCGCAAGTGCGGCCTGAAGGACACCGTTGTCTTCGCCGACAAGCTGCTGCAGAACGGTTTCCGCCTGGCGACCCGCGCCGGCATCTCGATCGCGATCGACGACATGCTGGTGCCGGCCGAGAAGCCCGGCATCATCGCGCGCGCCGAAGCCGAGGTGAAGGAAATCGCCCAGCAGTACTCCTCGGGTCTGGTGACCTCGGGCGAGCGCTACAACAAGGTGGTGGACATCTGGGGCAAGGCTGGTGACGACATCTCCAAGGTCATGATGGACAACCTGCGCAAGCAGAAGACCATCGACCGCGCCGGCAATGAAGTCGACCAGGAATCGTTCAACTCGATCTACATGATGGCCGACTCGGGCGCGCGGGGTTCCGCCGCCCAGATCCGTCAGCTCTCCGGCATGCGCGGCCTGATGGCCAAGCCGGATGGCTCGATCATCGAGACCCCGATCACGGCGAACTTCCGTGAAGGTCTGAACGTGCTGCAGTACTTCATTTCGACCCACGGCGCACGTAAGGGCCTGGCCGATACCGCGCTCAAGACCGCGAACTCGGGTTACCTGACCCGTCGTCTGGTCGACGTGACGCAGGATCTGGTCGTGATCGAGAACGATTGCGGCACCGTCAATGGCACGCTGATGCGCGCCATCGTCGAGGGCGGCGAAGTGATCGAGTCGCTGCGCGAGCGTATCCTGGGCCGCACCACGGCCGAGGAAGTGCTGAACCCGGAGAACCAGCAGCTGCTGTTCCCGGCCGGCCAGATGCTGGACGAGGACGCGATCGACCTGATCGAGGCCACCGGTGTCGACGAGGTGCGCGTGCGCACCGCGCTGACCTGTGAAACCCGTTTCGGCCTGTGCGCGCGCTGCTATGGCCGCGACCTGGGTCGTGGCGGCCTGGTCAACGTCGGCGAAGCGGTCGGTGTGATCGCCGCGCAGTCGATCGGCGAGCCGGGCACCCAGCTGACCATGCGTACCTTCCACATCGGTGGTGCGGCGTCGCGTGCAGCGGTCGCTTCGAGCGTCGAGGCCAAGTCGAGCGGCAACATCGCGTTCAACGCGACGATGCGCTACGTGACCAACACCAAGGGCGAGCTGGTGGTGATTTCGCGTTCGGGCGAAATCGTGATCCAGGACGACCTGGGCCGCGAGCGTGAGCGTCACAAGGTGCCGTACGGCGCCATCCTGACGATCAAGGCCGACCAGGCTATCAAGGCCGGCACCATCCTGGCCAACTGGGACCCGCTGACCCGACCCATCATCACGGAATTCGCCGGTGTGGCGAAGTTCGAGAACGTGGAAGAGGGCCTGACGGTGGCCAAGCAGGTCGACGACGTGACGGGCCTGAGCACCCTGGTGGTGATCGATCCGAAGCGTCGCGGCTCGGCCAAGGTCGTGCGTCCGCAGGTCAAGCTGATCGATGCCAATGGCCATGAGGTCAAGATCCCCGGCACCGACCACTCGGTGACGATCGGCTTCCAGGTCGGCGCGCTGATCCAGGTCCGTGACGGCCAGGACGTGGGCCCCGGCGAGGTGCTGGCGCGTATTCCGGTCGAAGGCCAGAAGACCCGCGACATCACCGGCGGTCTGCCGCGCGTGGCCGAGCTGTTCGAAGCCCGCAGCCCGAAGGACAAGGGCATGCTGGCCGAGATCACCGGTACCGTGTCGTTCGGCAAGGAAACCAAGGGCAAGGTCCGCCTGCAGATCACCGATCCGGAAGGCAAGATCTGGGACGAGCTGATCCCGAAGGAAAAGAACATCCTGGTGCACGAAGGCCAGGTGGTCAACAAGGGCGAAAGCATCGTCGACGGTCCGGCCGATCCGCAGGACATCCTGCGCCTGCTGGGCATCGAGGAACTGTCGCGCTACATCGTTGACGAAGTCCAGGACGTCTACCGACTCCAGGGCGTGAAGATCAACGACAAGCACATCGAAGTGATCGTGCGCCAGATGCTGCGTCGGGTCGTGGTGGACAACACCGGTGACTCGAGCTACATCGCGGGCGAGCAGATCGAGCGCTCCGAGATCCTCAACACCAACGACGCGCTGCGCGCCGAAGGCAAGACCCCGGCGACCTACAGCAACGTGCTGCTCGGTATCACCAAGGCCTCGCTGTCGACCGACTCGTTCATCTCGGCGGCTTCCTTCCAGGAAACCACCCGCGTGCTGACCGAAGCGGCCATCATGGGCAAGCGCGACGAGCTGCGTGGCCTGAAGGAAAACGTGATCGTGGGTCGTCTGATCCCGGCCGGTACCGGCATGGCCTTCCACGATGCCCGTCGTGCCAAGGAGCAGATGGACGACGAAGAGCGCCGTTCGATCGCCGAGGCCGATGCCGCTGCACTGGCGAACGACCAGTCCGAAGCCAGCGACGCCGCGGCCGAGTGAGGCGCTGAGCGTTGATGGGGCAGGGCGCCAGTCCTGTCCTGCCAAGCTGCAAAACCCCGGCCGGCACCCGCCCGCCGGGGTTTTTTCATGATCAACAAGGAGTTCCCATGATTCAACGTTTCGATGTCGGCGCCCGTCTGTCCGAGATGGCGGTTCACAACGGTGTTGCCTACCTGGCCGGCCAGGTGCCGGAAGATGCCAGCCAGGACATCCGGGGCCAGACCGCCCAGGTGCTGGCGGCGATCGATGCGCTGCTGGCGCGCGCCGGCAGCGACAAGAGCCGGATCCTGATGGCGCAGATCTATCTGGCCGATCTGGCCGATTTCGCCAGCATGAACCAGGCCTGGGATGCCTGGGTGGCTGCCGGCCATGCGCCGCCGCGCGCGACCGTGCAGGCCGCGCTGGCCAAGCCGGACTGGAAGATCGAGGTCGTTGTCACGGCCGCCTGCTGACGCGGCTGGTCAGGTCGGCCTGGCCCTGGGCGCTGGCCGCCTTGGCGCTCAGCCCAGGTTCAGGTGGGTCGAGTGCTTGACCTCTTCCATCACCGCGTAGGTGCGGGTCTCGCGCACGCCGGGCAGCTGCCACAGCACCGAGCCGGCAAAGGCGCGGTAGGCGTTCATGTCGGCGCTGCGGGTCTTGAGCAGGTAGTCGAAGCCACCCGCGACCATGTGGCATTCCATGATCTCGGGCCGCACCTGCACCGCCGCCTTGAACTGGTCGAACACATTGGGCGTGGTGCGGTCGAGCAGCACCTCGACGAAGACCAGCAGGCCGGCGCCGAGCTTGAGCGGATTGAGCCTGGCCTCGTAGCCCAGGATATAGCCTTCGCGCGTCAGGCGCTGTACCCTGGCCAGCACGGCGGCCGGCGACAGCAGGACCTGCTCGGCCAGCTTGAGGTTGCTGAGGCGGCCGTCATCTTGCAGGATCTTCAGGATGCGCAGGTCGATGCGGTCGAGTTCGGCATGGGAGGGCGTCATGCGCCGAATTTTATTCGGTCATCTGGGTCAAATACGATGATTAATTTTTCGGCTGCTTCGGCATGATCGCGTCATTCACGCATTTCCGAGACGCCGACCATGAGCCCAGCCTTCACCTCCTTCGTCGATGGCCCCCTGCAGCGCGAGCCGCTGCGTGCCGCCATCACCGCCGCCTACCGCCAGCCCGAGCCCGAGGCAGTGGCCGACCTGCTGACCCAGGCCCGGTTGCCCAAGACGCAGGCCGATGCCGCACAGGCACTGGCCCAGCGCATCGCGCGCCAGTTGCGCGAGCGCAAGAGCGAAGGCGGCCGTGCCGGCATCGTCCAGGGATTGCTGCAGGAATATGCGCTGTCCTCGCAGGAGGGGGTGGCGCTGATGTGCCTGGCCGAGGCGCTGCTGCGCATCCCCGATGCCGCCACCCGCGACGCGCTGATCCGCGACAAGATCTCGCACGGTGACTGGACGCCGCATCTGGGGCAAAGCCCCTCGCTGTTCGTCAACGCCGCTTCCTGGGGCTTGCTGATCACCGGCAAGCTGGTCAGCACCCACAGCGAGCGCGGTCTGGGCAGCACCCTGGGCGGATTGATCCGCAAGGGCGGCGAGCCGCTGATCCGCAAGGGCGTCGACATGGCGATGCGCATGATGGGCCAGCAGTTCGTGACCGGCGAGACCATCGGGCTGGCACTCGAGCACGCCCGCGACCTGGAAGCGCAGGGTTTCCGCTATTCCTACGACATGCTGGGCGAGGCCGCGCTGACGGCTGAGGACGCCGAGCGCTACCTGGCGTCCTACGAGGCCGCCATCCATGCGATCGGCCAGGCCGCGGCCGGCAAGGGGATCTACGACGGCGCCGGCATCTCGATCAAGCTGTCGGCTCTGCACCCGCGCTACAGCCGCGCGCAATACCGCCGCGTCATGGCCGAGCTCTATCCGGTGCTGCTCAAGCTGACCCTGCTGGCCCGACAGTACGACATCGGCCTCAACATCGATGCCGAGGAGACCGACCGGCTCGAACTCTCGCTCGACCTGCTCGAACAACTGTGCTTTGCGCCCGAGCTCAAGGGCTTCAACGGCATCGGCTTCGTGATCCAGGCCTACCAGAAGCGCTGCCCCCATGTGATCGATTACTGCATCGACCTGGCGCGCCGCAGCGGCCACCGCCTGATGATCCGCCTGGTCAAGGGCGCCTACTGGGACAGCGAGATCAAGCGCGCCCAGCTCGACGGCCAGGATGGCTATCCGGTCTACACCCGCAAGGCCTATACCGATGTCTCCTATCTGGCCTGCGCCAGCAAGCTGCTGGCGGCGCCCGAGGCGGTCTATCCGCAGTTCGCGACCCACAACGCGCACAGCCTGGCCGCCATCTACCAGATGGCCGGTCCCGATAGCTACACCCCGACCCAGTACGAGTTCCAGTGTCTGCACGGCATGGGCGAGCCGCTC
Organism: Malikia spinosa; assembly: GCF_002980625.1. GTDB lineage: Bacteria > Pseudomonadota > Gammaproteobacteria > Burkholderiales > Burkholderiaceae_C > Malikia > Malikia spinosa. The sequence continues at coordinate 14,875 of NZ_PVLR01000003.1, forward strand.
TACGAGCAGGTGGTCGGCAAGACCAGCGACGGCAAGCTCGGCCGGCCCTGCCGCATCTACGCGCCGGTCGGCACCCACGAGACGCTGCTGGCCTACCTGGTGCGCCGCCTGCTCGAGAACGGCGCCAACACCTCGTTCGTGAACCGGATCGCCGACCCCAGCATCGCGATCGAGACCCTGGTCGAGGACCCGGTCGCAACCGTCGAGCGCTGGGCCGCCGATGAAGGCGCTGTCGGCCTGCCGCATCCGGGCATCCCGCTGCCGCAAGCACTGTATGGCGCGCAGCGTGTCAACTCCGCCGGCCTGGACCTCTCTAACGAGACCACGCTGGCTGCACTGAGCGATGCGGTGCGCCGTACCTGCCAGCAGTCCTGGGACGTGACGCCGCTGCTGGCGTTCGATGGCGCCGACAAGCTGCCGGCCGAGCTGGTGCTGAACCCGGCCAATCATGCTGATCGGGTCGGCAGCGTGCGCTCGGCGACCCCCGCTGAGGTCGAGGCAGCTATCGGCCACGCGCAGGCCTGCTTCCCGGACTGGGCCGCGACCGCTGCGGTCGATCGCGCCGCCTTGCTCGATCGTGCCGCCGACCTGATGCAGGGCGAGCTCCAGACCCTGATCGGACTGCTGATCCGCGAGGCCGGCAAGACCGCTGCCAACGCGATCGCCGAGGTGCGCGAGGCGATCGACTTCCTGCGCTACTACGCGGCCCAGGTGCGCGCCGATTTCCACCACGACACGCATCTGCCGCTGGGCCCGGTAGTCTGCATCAGCCCCTGGAACTTCCCGCTTGCCATCTTCACCGGCCAGGTCGCTGCCGCGCTGGCTGCCGGCAACACCGTGCTGGCCAAGCCGGCCGAGCAGACCCCGATCGTCGCCCACTACGCCGTCGAGCTGTTGTGGCAGGCCGGCGTGCCGCGCGCCGCGGTTCAGCTGGTGCCGGGTTCCGGCTCGAGCGTCGGCGCGCAGCTGGTGGCCGATGCCCGGGTCCAGGGCGTGATGTTCACCGGCTCGACCGAGGTGGCACGCCTGCTGCAGGCCACCCTGGCACAGCGGCTCAGCCCGACCGGCAAGCCGGTGCCGCTGATCGCCGAGACCGGTGGCCAGAACTGCATGATCGTCGATTCCTCGGCCCTGACCGAGCAGGTCGTCAACGACGTGGTGTCGTCGGCCTTCGACAGCGCCGGCCAGCGCTGCTCGGCGCTGCGCGTGCTGTGCCTGCAGGAGGAGATCGCCGACCGCGTGATCGAGATGCTCAAGGGCGCGATGGCCGAGCAGCAGCTGGGATCACCCGACGCGCTTCAGGTCGACATCGGCCCGGTGATCGACGCCGAGGCGCGCGACGGCATCGCGCGCCACATCGACGCCATGCGTGCCAACGGCCGTCCGGTGTTCCAGCAGGCCCGCCAGGCCGCAGGCGCGACCGCCCAGGGCAGCTTCATCGTGCCGACGCTGATCGAGCTCGAGCGCATCGGCGAGCTCAAGCGCGAGATCTTCGGCCCGGTGCTGCATGTGTTGCGCTACCAGCGCCGCGAGCTCGGTGCCTTGATCGAGCAGATCAACGCGACCGGCTATGGCCTGACCTTCGGTATCCACACCCGGATCGACGAGACCATCGCGCGCGTGACCGAATCGGTCCATGCCGGCAACCTGTACGTGAACCGCAACCTGGTCGGTGCCGTGGTCGGTGTCCAGCCCTTCGGTGGCGAAGGCCTGTCGGGCACCGGCCCCAAGGCCGGCGGTCCGCTCTACCTGTACCGGTTGCTGGCGCAGCATCCGGCCGACGCGATGGCGCGCGGCGTGGACTTCTCGGGCGGCGCCGAGCGGCCTGCGGTCAGGCCGGCATTGCAGGCCTTGTACCAGTGGGCGCAGACCGGTCGTCGCAGCGCACTGGTTGCCGCCTGCGACCGCTTCGCGCTGCAGTCGCGTAGCGGTGTCACGGTCCTGCTGGCCGGCCCGACCGGCGAGCGCAACAGCTATCAGCTGCTGGCGCGCGAGGCGACGCTGAGCCTGGCCCGCCAGGAATCCGACCGCCTGTTGCAGCTGGCTGCCACGCTGGCGGTCGGTAGCCGGGCAGTCTGGCCGGCCGCTGCGGCCCCGCTGCGCGAAAGCCTGCCGCCGCTCGTGCGCGAGCAGATCGCGTTGGCCGAGGACTGGCAGTCGCCGCTGGTGCATTTCGATGCGGTGCTGCACCATGGTGATGCCGCCGAGCTGCGCGAGGTCTGTGCCGTCCTGGCCCGACGTCCGGGCGCCATCGTCGGCATCCAGAGCCTGGCCGATGGCGAGTCCGAGCTGGTGCTGGAGCGGCTGGTGATCGAGCGCTCGGTCAGCGTCAACACCGCAGCGGCCGGCGGCAATGCCAGTCTGATGACGCTGGCCTGAACGCAGCGCCTGGTCCGGCCGGCTGTCCTTGACAGGCCGGCGGTGGTACAGTGCGCTCGACCGCACTGCACAGACCCATGAACCTTTACCTGTTGGCGGCCCTGGCCGCCTTTTTCCTTTTCCAGTTGCGCACTCGCGAGCAGCGCCAGCGCATCGCCTTGCTGGCCGAGCAACTGCGCCGCTACCAGATCGAGCCGCTGATGGAGCGCCTGACCGAGGGCTACCAGCGCGCGCTGGCCGAGTCCGATCCCGAGCGTCGCCAGTCGCTGTGGCAGCAGCATGGTGCCAGCGAGCTGGCGCTGGCCGACCAGGTCGGCCGGCTGGCGAACGATTTCGCCCGCCTCGACGCTGCCCAAACCAGCGTCAGTCGCATTCCCCTGCCTTACGCCACCCGTTGGTGGCCGCAGACCAGCTTCGATTTCCGTCAGCTGCTGGCGCTGCATGCGCGCGGACTGGCCGCGGCGGCGAGCCAGGAGTTGGCGCGCTCGCCGCAGGATCGTGCCTACACCCTGCTGGCCGAGATGCTGCTGCTGCAGCACAGCTGCCACTGGTTCTGCCGTTCGCGTCCGGTCGCCAGCGCGCGGCTGCTGGCACGCCACAAGACCCGTCACGACCAGGTCCTGCAGTCGGTCGGCGCGGCGACGCGCGAGGGCTACGGCCAGATCGTCGGCACCTGAGTCCGGTCAGCCCGCGTATCCCAGGGCCTCCTGGCTGCTTGCCCCCCTGTTGTCGGCCGCCTACACTGGTCCGGCGGCCTGCCTCCGTCTGGCGGAGGTGCCCATTACAACAAGGGGAGCGGATGAGGGACTTTGCACTACCCGGAGCGGGCCAGGCCGATGAGGCCGCCGCCCTGGCGCTGTATCGGGCGCGCTGTGGCTATTACGACTGGCAGCTCGCGCCCTACGAGGCGATCCGCCGCTGTGCGGTCGAGCGCCTGGGCCTGCAGCGCGGCCAGATCGTGCTCGACATCGGCTGCGGCTCCGGCATGAGCCTGGATCTGCTGCAGCAGGCGGTCGGACCCGAGGGCCGGGTGATCGCGATCGACCAGAGCCCCGAGATGCTCGAGCAGGCGCGCCAGCGCGTCGAGCGCGGCGGCTGGAGCCAGGTTGAGCTGGTCTGCAGTCCGGTCCAGCAGGCGAGCCTGCCGGCTCGGGCCGACGCGGCGCTGTTCCACTTCACCCACGACATCCTGCAGACACCGGCGGCGCTCGACCATGTGCTGTCGCATCTGGCGCCCGGTGCGCGGCTGGCGGTCAGCGGGCTCAAGTGGGCGCCGCCGCTGTACGGCATGCTCAATCCGCTGGTCTGGTGGAATGCGGTCCAGTCGGTCACGACCTTGGCCGGGCTCGACATGCCCTGGGCTGGACTCGCGCTGCGCGGCGCCCGGCTGACGGTCGAGCCCCTGTGCGGCGGGGCGCTCTACCTGGCCAGCGGTCGCATGCCCTAGCCGGCCCCGGCCGGGGTGCTGCCCGGCTTCAGCTCTGGTGCAGCAGCCTGACCAGGTCGACCACCGACCGGACTCCCATCTTGTCGAAGATGCGGGCGCGGTGGACTTCGACCGTGCGCACGCTGATCCCGAGCTGGTCGGCCACCAGCTTGTTCGGCATGCCGGAGGCAATCCACTGCATGACGGCCTGCTCGCGCTCGGTCAGGCCGGCAATCCGTTGCTGCAGCTCTTGGCTGCGCTTGCGCTGGCTCAGCCGTTCGGCCGATTGCTCCAGCGCGCATTCGACCCGGGCCACCAGCGCGTTGTCCGAGAAGGGTTTTTCGCAGAAGTCGAAGGCGCCACGCAGCACTGCGTCGACCGCGGTCGGCACATCGGCATGGCCGGACAGGAAGATCACCGGCATCTGGGCGAACCAGGGCTGCTCGCGCAGGTGCTCGAACAGCGCCAGCCCGCTCATGCCCGGCATGCGCAGGTCGAGCAGCGCGCAGCAGGGCGAGGACGGACCTCCGGTCCAGCCCTGGGCTTCGGCCCAGAAGGCATCGGCACTGGCGTAGGGGATGCTGAGCAGGCGGCGCGTGCGCAGCAGCCAGCCCAGCGAGTCGCGTACCGCGTCGTCGTCGTCGATCAGGAATACCGTGCCGTCTCTCGTCATGCCCCGCATCATAGGGCGGCCGGCAAGGTGAAGCTGAACCGGGTGCCGCGCGGCGAGTGGCGCGCGTAGCCCAGCGCTCCGCCATGCTGCTCGACCACGGTGCGGCACAGGCTCAGCCCCAGGCCCATGCCCTCGCGCTTGGTCGTGAAGAAGGGCGTGAACAGGCGCTGCGCCACCTCGTCCGACAGGCCGCTGCCATGGTCGGTCACGCTGAACGAGACCCATTGCCGTCCGCTGCCGGCCTGCGTGGGCGCCGGCGCTGCCCGCAGCTGCAAGGTGCGCAGGCCCGAGGCCGGCGGCGGATCGCCCGCCGGCATGGCCTGCAAGCCGTTGCGCACCAGGTTCAGCAGCACCTGCTCGACCATGGTCGAGTCGCACCAGACCGGCGGGCAGCCGGGTGCAATGTCCCACTGCACCTCGATGCCGACCTTGCGCGCCTGCAGCTGCACCAGCGGTGCGATGCCGTCGAACAGCAGCTGCGGCGCCACGGCGCTGCGCTCGCGCTCGCGCCGACGCACCAGGTCGCTGACGCTTTTGATGACCTTGCCGGCGCGCTCGGCCTGGGTCGCGATGCGCCGCATCGCTTCCTCGAGTTCCTGCCGCAGGTCGGCGCTGTCCTGGTCCGGGTCCTGCAGCAGGTTGAGCGAGCCGTTGGCGTAGCTCGAGATCGCCGCTAGCGGCTGATTCAGCTCGTGGCTGATCAGCGACGCCATCTCGCCCGCCATTGCCAGCCGGGCGGTTGCGGCCAGCCGTTCCTGCGAGGTGCGCGACTGCTCCTCGATCTTGCGCTGCGCGCTCAGGTCTAGCACCGCGCTCATCCAGCCGGTCTGCTTGCCGATGCCGTTGATCAGCGGGGCCTCGACGATCAGCACCGGCAGGCGGGTGCCGTCGGAGCGCAGGTATTCCGATTCGAAGCCCTGGCGCGGCAGCGGCTGGCCGGCCTGGCGGCTGGTCTGGCGCTGCAGGTATTCCTCGACCCGGTCCGATGGCCAGTAGGGGGCTGGATCGCTGGTGCCGATCAAGGCCTCCGGCGGCAGTCCGACCAGCTGGCAGAACGCCGGGTTGACATAGGTGATGCGGCCCTTCATGTCACGCGCGCGCAGTCCGGTCAGCAGCGAGTCCTCCATCGCCTTGCGAAAGGCCAGTGCCTCGCCGAGCCGGGCTTCGGTCTGCAGGCGCTTGCGCACGTCATAGCTCAGCAGCGCGAGCATACCGACCAGTGCCATGGCCAGTAGGGTCAGGGTCGAGCTCAGCGCCTTGGGCCTGAGTCCCTTGAGTTCGCGTGCCTGGTCGACCCGCAAGGTGTAGGCGCTGCCGGGCAGCTCCAGCAGATGCACCGCTTCCACCGTGTTGCGGTCGCGCGCGGCATGGCCGGCGATGGCCAGCCGGGTACCGTCGGATTCGGTCAACGCGACGCTGAACGAACGGTAGGCTTCGCGCGCTTGCAGCTCGCCCAGCAGATCAGTCAGGCCATAGGTCATGACCAGGAAGCCGCCATCGTCGGGCAGGGGCAGGCACATCTCGAGCAGTTCCTGGCCGCGGCCTTCCTGCAGCGGCAGGAAGTAGCTGGTCGAGTAGGCGGGACCGGCGAAGCGCAGCGCGTTGGCACAGGCCTGCTTGACATCAGGCTGGACCTGCGAGCGCGGCATGTGGTCGAACAGGAAAGGCAGGAAGGGGCTGGCCTGTGCCAGCCGGATCTTCAGCTCGGGGCTGCGCCATTCGATGCGCAGGATCTCGCGGTTGCTCAGCAGCAGCGCAGTGGCCCCGCGCTGCCAGGCCGCATCGTCCGGCCTGGGCGCTTGCAGCCTTTGCAGCGCCTGCACGTTGTGGCTCAGGTCGGAGCGGATCTCGGTGACCATGTCGACCGCGACCTGCTCGAGCTCGCGTGCCAGCCGACTTTCCTCATAGGCCCGGGCCAGGAAGACCAGTGCGCCCAGCAGCAGCAGCAGCAGGACGCACAGAGCCGACCACAGCCACCAGCGGCCGGCTCCGAGCGACAAGTTCAATCACTCCTCCACGAAGGCTTCCTCGCGCTTCTTCTTGATAGAAGGCGAGAGCACGATCAGCAGCAGCAGTGCGGCGACGGCCAGCAGCGAGGCCGAGATCGGACGCGACACGAACACGCCCCAGTCGCCACGCGACAGCAGCATGGCGCGGCGCAGGTTTTCCTCCATCATCGGGCCCAGGATCAGGCCCAGCAGCAGCGGTGCGGGCTCGCAGCCGAACTTGACGAACAGGTAGCCGATCACGCCGAACATGCCGGTGGTCCAGATGTCGAAGGTGTTGTTGTTGGTCGAGTAGACGCCGACCGCGCAGAACAGCACGATGGCCGGGAACATCCAGCGGTAGGGCACCGACAGCAGCTTGATCCAGAGGCCGACCAGCGGCAGGTTCAGGATCACCAGCATCAGGTTGCCGATCCACATCGAGGCGATCAGGCCCCAGAACAGCTCCGGGTTGCTGGTCATGACCTGCGGGCCGGGCTGGATGTTGTGGATCGTCATCGCACCGACCATCAGCGCCATCACGGCGTTGGGCGGGATGCCCAGCGTCAGCAGCGGGATGAAGGAGGTCTGCGAGCCGGCGTTGTTGGCGGCCTCGGGTGCGGCGACGCCGCGGATATTGCCCTGGCCGAACGGCACTTCGCCCGGCTTGAGCTTGGTCTTCTTCTCGATCGTGTAGGCCGCGAAGGACGACAGCAGCGCGCCGCCGCCGGGCAGGATGCCGAGCGCCGAACCCAGCGCGGTGCCGCGCAGGATGGCGGGCATCATGGCCTTGAAGTCTGCCTTGGTCGGCATCAGGCCGCTGACCTTCTTGGTGTTGAGCGCGCGTTCCTCTTCCGGCTTGGCCAGGTTCTGGATGATCTCGCCGTAGCCGAACACGCCCATCGCGATCACGATGAAGCCCAGGCCATCGGTCAACTCGGGGATGTCGAAGGAAAAGCGTGCCACGCCCGAGTTGACGTCGGTGCCGACCATGCCGAACAGCAGGCCCAGGATGATCATCGCGATCGCCTTCAGCAGCGAGCCCGAGGCCAGCACCACGGCGCCAATCAGGCCCAGCACCATCAGCGAGAAATACTCGGCGGGCCCGAACATGAAGGCGACCTCGGTCAGCGGCACCGCGAAGGCAGCCAGCACCAATGTACCGACCGAGCCGGCGAAGAAGCTGCCGATGCCGGCGGCGGCCAGCGCCGGACCGGCGCGGCCCTTCTTGGCCATCTGGTAGCCGTCGAGCGCGGTCACGACCGAGGAGGCCTCGCCCGGCAGGTTGACCAGGATCGCGGTGGTCGAGCCGCCGTACTGGGCGCCGTAGTAGATGCCGGCCAGCATGATCAGCGCGGCAATCGGCGGCAGCGCGTAGGTCGCCGGCAGCAGCATCGCGATCGTGGTCACGGGCCCCAGGCCCGGCAGCACGCCGATCAGGGTGCCGAGCAGGCAGCCGAGCAGCGCGTAGAGCAGGTTCTGCATCGTGAAGGCGACGCTGAAACCGAGTGAGAGGTGATCAATCAGATCCGTCATGATGTTTCCTTTCAGGCGCCGACGAACCAGGGCCAGACCTGGAAGGTCAGTCCGAGCATCTTGACGAATACGAGATAGCTGCCGACGGTCAGGATGGCCGACAGCATGATGGCGCGCTTGATGCAGAAGTCCTTGCTGGCCAGCATCGACACGAAGGTCAGGCCGATGATCGCGACGATCAGGCCCATGGCTGGCAGGCCGACGCTGGGCAGGCCGCCGAGCAGCAGGCCGAAGATCAGGTTGGCGCCGATGATGAAGATCAGCGGCCGCCAGGCGAAATGGCCGATCTCACCGCCCGGCTGCGGCTTGTTGCCGAAGGACTGCAAGGTGATCAGGATGCCGAGCCCCGCCAGGATGACGCCGAGCACGAGCGGGAAGTAACCCGGTCCCATGCGGCCTGAGGTGCCCATGTCGTAGTCACGGGCGCCCAGCGTGAAGGCGGCACCCGTGAGCGTGAACATCAGCCCCGCAAGCAGATCTTTTTGGCTTTTGATCGCCATATGTACTCCTGTCATGATTTTTATGGTGACCGCATTGTCCACCAGCCACCATGACAGGAGAATTGTGGAAGCTACTTAGGCCGCCAGGCTCAGCCGCAGCTGCCCAGGTGGCCGCACTGGGTGCAGTACTCGCAGCCGTCCTTCTTGATCACGGCATGGGCGCCGCATTCGGGGCATTTCTTGCCGGCCATCACGGGCGGGGCTTCGGAGGCCGGCGCGGCATCCTGCTCGGCCAGCGGCAGGTCGAGCTGCTCGGACTGCTCGTTCTGGCGCGAGCGCAGCAGCAGGATGTTCTGGATCGCAAACGCGATCGCTGCCACTTCCGAGTCGTGCCACATCGGAATGCGGACCCCGTCCTCGCGCTCATGCGTGCCCAGGCGTACCGGTCCGCGGTCCCAGGCCACCTTGCGCATGTCGCTCAGTGCGCGCTCCAGGAAACCACCGCGCGCGGCCAGCGACAGCAGGCGCATGCTCGAGGTGATCCACTGCTGCGACTCGTTGCTCTGGCCGACCGGCATGAAGAACTCGACCGCGCGGTCCACCGTCTTGCCGTTGCCGTCGGCCACCGGCAGGAAGGACACGATCAGGTACAGCGTCTTCTGGCCTTCCTGGGTCCAGTACTCGAGCTTCTCGGCCACCGCCGACAGCGCGCCCTTGGGGCGGCTCTCGATCACGGTGCGCATCGGGTCGAACGGGACTGCAGCTGGCACCGGTGCCGCGGCGGGCGCCGGGGCAGCGGCCGGAGCCGGTGCCGGAGTAACTTCGAGCACCGAGCCTAGGATGCTGTTCGGGCGGTAGGTCGCCAGGCCCTTGAGGCGTGCGTTCCAGGCCTGCAGGTACAGGTCCTTGAAGTCCTCGTAGCGGTAGTCGGCCGGTACGTTGACGGTCTTGGAGATCGCGGTGTCGACGAAGGGCTGGACCGCCTGCATCATGCCGATGTGGTCGGCCGCCTTCATCTCGAGCGCGTTGACGAAGCCTTCGGGCAGCTGCTCCGGGTCGCCGCCGAGTTCCTGCCACAGACGCCAGGCATGGTCCTGCACCTGGTACTCGCTGCGGCTGCCGTCGGCCTCGCGCTTCTTGCGGGTGTAGGTCCAGGAGAACGCCGGTTCGATGCCGTTGGAGGCGTTGTCGGCGAAGGCCAGGCTCACGGTGCCGGTCGGCGCGATCGACAGCAGATGGCTGTTGCGGATGCCATGCTGGCGGATCGCCTGCTGGATGTCTGCCGGCAGGCGGCTGGCGAAGGTGCCGGCCTGCAGGTAGCCGTCGGCGTCGAACAGCGGGAAGGCGCCTTTTTCCTGCGCCAGCTCGACCGAGGCGCGGTAGGCGGCGTCGCGCATGGCTTCGGCGATGCGGGCGGCCATCGACCGGCCGGCTTCGCTGTCGTAGCGCAGGTTCAGCAGCGTCAGCGTGTTGCCCATGCCGGTGAAGCCGACGCCGATGCGGCGCTTGGACTTCGATTCCTCGTTCTGCTGCGGCAGCGGCCACCAGGTCAGGTCGAGCACGTTGTCGAGCGCGCGCACCTGGAGTGCCACGACCTGCTCGAAGGCCTCGAAGTCGAAGCTGGCCTCGCCGTCGCGGCCGAAGGGATGGCGCACGAAGCGGGTCAGGATCACCGGACCCAGGTCGCAGCAGCCGTAGGAAGGCAGAGGCTGCTCGCCGCAGTTGTGCACCACCAGGCCATTGGCATCAAAGGCATGGACATCGTCCACCGTCACGTCGTAGACGGTTTCCTCGCCGTCGGCTTGCAGCGATTCGACGGTGGCAATGAAGCGCTCGCGGTTGAGCTCGCGCCGGTAGCTGGCGAGCGACTGCTCCAGTCGCGCGGCCTTGTCCTCGTCGGCAAAGCCGATCCGGTCGGCGAACAGGCGCAGGTTGTCGCCGCTGATCACCAGCTCGTGCTGTGCTTGGGTGGGGTATTCGCTGCTGCCGCCTTGGCCATTGGGCAGCAGGCTCAGGCCGGCCGGGCGGCGGTTGCGGTACAGCGTGGATACGATGCCCAGGCGTAGCAGCATGCGCTGCGCGCCTTCGAGCAGCTCGGCGTCGCTCTGCGACAGGCGGATGCTCACGCCCTTGTCCTGCGTGCCTTGCACGCTGCCGTCGGCATCGAACAGGCCGCGCAGCATGCCTGCGGCGAAAGCCGAGGATTGTTGCTCGATCGCCGGCGTGATGCACTTGTTGCCAACGCTCAGCCCCAAGCTGAAGGCCAGATCGCGCAGTGCAGTGCTGGCCAGACGGGCTTCGCCGTGGCTGGCCAGCGGACGCTGGAAGCCCTTGAAGTCGGCACGATGCGCCAGCGTGGCGGCAGCGGCCTCGGCCGCCTGCATGATGCCATTGCCGGCGCGCAGGACCGGACCGTCCTGGCCGACCAGGCGCAACTCGGGCGCCCAGACCGACAGCACGGCCTTGTCGGCCTTCAGCGTGCCGTCACCCAGCAGCAGGCCGATCAGGTAGCCTTCGGCCTCGTTGCCCTGGCCGCTCCAGCCCGTCAGCGCCCGGTGATCGTTGAGCACGATCTCGTCGCCCGCCTGCAGTTGGCCGGCCTCCACCCAGTCGAGTTCCAGGCTGTGACGGGTCTTGCGGGCGACACGGCGCACGCGGTGGTCGGCGGTCAGGCGCAGGCGGTAGCCCTCGCGGGTACGCAGGCTCAGCACCGGCTTGTGTCCGGTCTCGAAGAAACCCTGGCTCTGCAGCCGGTAGCTGCGGCCGTCGATCACCGCCTTGAAATCCTGGCCGATCAGGCTGGCGACCTGGCGCGGCCCGTCCTCCGTCATCACCCAGGTGTCAGCCGTGACACAGGGGTTGGTCGCGGCGATGGTCTCGCAGTAGCTCAGGTTGTTGTCGGTGTTGATGTTGTCCAGGAACAGGATGCCCGGCTCGGCGAAGTCGTAGGCCGACTTCATCACGGTGTCCCAGAGCTCGCGCGCCGGCAGGGTCTGGTAGACCCAGAGACCGTCCTCGCGCATGTGAGCGCCGGCGGCCAGCAGGGTCTCGCCCGGCATGGCGCGGTGCACCAGCTGCCAGTCGGCATCAGCGACCACGGCCTGCATGAAGGCGTCCGACACGCCGACCGAGACGTTGAAGTTGTTCCAGCGACCCGGGGTGCGCTTGGCGGTGATGAACTCGCGCACGTCCGGATGGTCGATACGCAGCACCCCCATCTGGGCGCCGCGGCGCGCGCCGGCGCTCTCGACCGTCGAGCAGGACTGGTCGAACACATTGATATAGCTGCAGGGGCCCGATGCCATCGAGGCCGTGCCCTTGACGCGCGCGCCCTTGGGGCGGATGCGCGAGAAGTCGTAGCCGACGCCGCCGCCGCGGCGCATGGTCTCGGCAGCTTCGCGCAGCGCCTCGTAGATGCCGGGGAAGCCCTCGTCGTCTACGCCCTGGATGCAGTCGCCGACCGGCTGCACGAAGCAGTTGATCAGCGTGGCCTGGATGTCGGTGCCGGCGGCGCTCATGATGCGGCCGGCGCCGATCGCGCCGGCATGCAGGTTCTGCAGGAAGCGCGCTTCGTATTCTTCGCGCAGCTCGGGCTGCTCGACCGAGGCCAGCGCGCGCGCGACGCGGGCGTACAGGTCCTCGATGCTGGACTCGTCGCCCTTGAGGTATTTCTCGCGCAGCACGTCCAGGCTGATCGGTTGCGGGGCCATTGCGTGGGCCGACAGATGCAGGTCGTCGAGTTTCATCTTCATCCTTGGGTCTGGTGGGGGCAGCCGGGTAGACCGGTGCCGCAGGGCGGGCAGTGGGAGGCGCCAGCAGGGACACCGCTCGGACTGCCGAGCCCGAAAAACTTGCCGCCCGCTCATCTGGGCAGCGAGCCGATTTTAGCGGCGAACGCGATTCGGCACTAGATGTAGTGCCGGAAATTATTTTCCTCACTACATCTAGTGTTTGTGCTAGGGGCTGTGCGTTGCAGTTTCGTCCCCGGGGCGGCCCGCTTCAGATCACTGGCCAGGGATCGCAGGGCATGTCCGCCAGCCGGCCTGGCCGCTGCAGGGCCGTCAGCGCTTCGGCATCGGTGCGGTAAAGCGCCAGCTGGGGCGAGGCGCGCAGACAGTCCGCGCGCCGCAGCGCCTGTTCCACCGGCAGCTTGATGCCACTGATGTGCAGCCTGATGTGGCGCGTCTGCAACTGCCGCACCAGCTTGGCGAACAGCTCGACCCCGGTGGCATCGATCCGGTTGATCGGCTGGGCAAACAGGCAGACCTGTTCGGTCTCCGGGTGCCGGGCCAGGTACTCGATGATGGCGCGCTCGAAGTCGGCGGCACTGGCGAAATCCAGCGCTGCATCCATGCGCAGCGCGTAGGTGCGCGCGGCCAATGGCGGCAGTTTCCAGAGCAGGCGGTCGCGCAGGCTGCCGTCCGGGTGCTGTCCGACCTCGATGATGCGCGGGCGCAGGCGCTGGAACACGAACAAGCTCAGCGCCATCAGCACGCCGGCCAGCACGCCCCAGTACAGTCGCGGCGCTGCCAGCAGGGTGACGGCAAAAGTCACGCCGGCGATCACCGCCTCGACGCGCGAGATGCGCCACAGGCGTGCGAACTCGCGCGGCTTGATCAGCCCCAGCACGGCGACCAGCACGATCGCGGCCAGCACCGCCTGCGGCACATGGCGCAGCACCGGCGTGAAGACCAGCAGCGCGCCGAACACGACCGCGACCGAGAACAGCGTGGCCCAGCCGGTGCGCGCGCCCGCATACAGGTTGAGCGCCGAGCGCGAGAACGACGAACTGGTCGGGAAAGCGCCACTGAATCCCGAGGCCAGCTTGCCCAGGCCCTGGCCGATCAGGTCCTGGTTCTGGTTCCAGCGTTTGCCTTGGCGCTCGTTGTCGACCTTGGCGCTGGAGGCAGTCTCGAGGAAGCTCGCCAGCGTGACGATCAGCGTCGGCAGCAGCAGCTGGGTCAGGGTGGACAGTTCGGGCAGCGCCGGCCAATACAGCGCCGGCAGGCCCTGTGGCAGCGCGCCCACCACCTGACCGCCACCGGCCTCGAAATCCAGTGCCCAGGACAGCGCCGCGCTGGCCAGCACGATCAGCAGCACCGAGGGAAAGGCCGGCTTCCAGCGCCTGGCCAGCTGCAGCAGCGCCAGGCTGGCCAGGCCGAAGGCCAGCGAAGGCCAATGCAGGGCGGGCGCCTGCAGCCATTGGTCCCAGCTCAGCTGGATGCCCAGCAGATCGCGCAGCTGCGAGCCGATGATCAGCAGCGCGGCCGCCTGGGTGAAGGCCATCAGCACCGGCGCATTGACCAGGTTCAGCAGCCAGCCAAAGCGCATCAAGCCGAGCGCGACCTGCAACAGTCCCGACAGCAGGGCCAGCCAGACCGCCAGTTCGACCCAGCGCGCACTGCCGGGCTCGGCCAGGCCAGTGAGCGAGGCGCTGACCAGCAGGCAGCTCAGCGCGGTGGGCCCGACCGACAGCCGGACCGAACTGCTGAACAGCACTGCCAGCAGCGCCGGCAGCATCGAGGCATAGATGCCGGTCACCAGCGGCATGCCGGCCAGCGCCGCATAGGCCACGCCCTGCGGAATCACCATCAGGCCGACGGCCAGCCCGGCCATGGCCTCGCTGCGCAGCAGCGCGGCGTCGGGCCTGGGCCAGGACAGGAAGGGGAGCCAGCGTTGCAGTCGCTTCATGGCCGTAGGTCGTCAGCTCGGTTCATCAGCGTTGCGGCATGTCCTTGTAGGAATAACCCAGGCTGATGGTGGCATCGAGCGGGATCGGCGGCACCGAGTCGTTCCAGGCTTCCCAGCGCGCCCGCATCGCTGCCAGCCGTTCGGGCTCGCGCGGGCCCAGGTTGGCACGCTCGCGCTCGTCGGCCGGCAGGTTGAACAGATAGTCGTTGCCGTCGACGCGCAGGTATTTCCAGTCGCCGTCGCGCAGCGCACGCTGGCCGCGGTGGTTCATGCGCCAATACAGCGGCCGTGCAAACTCCTGCTGTTCGGCCTGCAGCACCGGCAGCAGCGAGACGCCGTCGAGCGGATAGTCCGGATCGGCCGCGACACCCGCGGCCGCCAGCATCGTGGCCGACCAGTCCATCGTCATGCAGGACTGGGTGCTGTTGCGTCCGGGTGCGATCACCGCCGGCCAGTGCGCGATCCATGGCACCCGGATGCCGCCCTCGGTCAGGTCCATCTTGCCGCCGACCAGCGGCCAGTTGTCGGAGAAACGCTCGCCGCCGTTGTCGCTGGTGAACACGAGCAGGGTGTTGTCGAGCTGACCATTGCGCCGCAGCGCCTCGACCAGCCAGCCTATGCCTTCGTCCATGTGGTGGATCATGCGGCGGTAGGTGTGGATGTTGCCGCCATGCAGGTGAAACAGGTTGTCCTTGACCTCTTTGGACAGAGCTTCGTCGTCGCGTGTCTCCCAGGGCCAGTGCGGCGCCGTGTAGTGCAGGCTCAGCAGGAAGGGGGCATCCTGCTGCGCCATCCGGTCGACATAGTCGACCGCGCGCTGCGACAGCAGGTCGGTCAGGTAGCCTTCCTCGCTGTGCGCCTCCTCGCCAAAATACAGGTCATGTGTGCCGCTGCTGCTGCAATGGCTGAAGTAGTCGACCCCGCCCGACATCGGGCCGAAGAACTCCTCGTAGCCCGACTGGAGCGGGCCGAAGGCCGGCGGATAGCCCAAGTGCCATTTGCCGATCAGCGCGGTGCGGTAGCCATTGTCCTTGAGCAGCGAGGGCAGGGTCGGAATCTCGGGCGGCAGGCCCAGCACCGTGCTGCCCTTGCTCTTGCTGTTGATCGGCTCGTCGGCGCCGCCGCGCAGGCGGTACTGCCAGCGCGCCGTGATCATGGCAAAGCGGGTCGGCGAGCAGACCGGCGAGTTGGAATAGCCCTGGGTGAACTTGAGCCCGTTGGCCGCCAATTGGTCGAGCACCGGCGACACCTGACCGAATTCGGCCTCGCGCCCGCCATAGCAGCCCAGGTCGGCAAAGCCGAGGTCGTCGGCAACGATGAAGATGAAGTTGGGTTTTTTCATGTTGGAGCTCCTGCTGGCGCGCGGCCTCATTCCACCTTCATGCCAGTAGCGCGCACCAGCTTGCCGTAGCGTTCCGAGGTCTCGGCCAGGCGCTTGCTGGCTTCGGCGCCGGTCTGGCCTTCAAGTGCCATGTCCAGGTTGGCCAGGCGGCTCTCGAACTCGGGCCGCTTGAGTGCTTCCAGGATGCCCGTCTGCAGTTTCTGCACCACGGCTTCCGGTGTTGCGCTCGGCACCAGCGCCAGATAGAGGATGTCCTGCTCCAGCTCCTTCATGCCGAGTTCGGCTACCGTCGGCAGTTCGGGTGCCAGCCTGGAGCGCTTGGAACTGGTCACCGCCAGGCCGGTGATCTTGCCGCTGCGCACGAACGGCAGCAGGCCGGACGTGGCCAGCACGCCGCCATCGACCTCGTTGGCCAGCACCGCCGTGACGGCCGGCGAGTTGCCCTTGTAGGGAATATGGGTGATCTTGATCTGGGCCGCATCGGTCAGGCGTTCGGCCGCCAGGTGGCCCGGCGCTCCGTTGCCCGCCGAGCTCAGGGTCAGGCCCTTGGCCTTGCCGACAGCGATGAAGTCCTTCAGCGTCTTGATGCCGGTGGCCGGATTGACCGCCACCATCAGGCCCGAGGAGCTGATGATCACCACCGGCCTGAGCTCGCTGGCCTTGAACGGCATGGTCTTGCCGTAGATATGCGGGTTGACCGTGAAGGTGGTGTCGATGCTGAACAGCAGCGTGTGGCCGTCGGCCGGGCTCTTGACCACCGCATCGGCGCCGAGATTGCCCGCCGCGCCAGGCTTGTTCTCGACGATCACGGCTTGCTTGAACTTCTCGGCCAGCACCTGCCCGATCGAGCGCGCCAGCACGTCAGAAGGACCGCCGGCGGCGAAGTTGTTGACGATCTTGATCGTCTTGCTCGGAAAACTGTCCTGGGCCATGGCCGGAGTCCAGGCGCAGCAGGCCGACAGGCACAGCGTCAGCAGGCGGAAGGTGGGGCGTTTCATGATTTGTCTCCTGATGTTTTGACTTGGATCAAGCGCGTGCCCAGAATGTAGGGGTGTAACAATCACTTGTTCAAATCAACTGTTCTAGGAAAAAACCCTGATGCCATCGACCGGATTGAGCGGGCTCGAGACGGTCAACGACCTGCTGCTCTATCGCCTGGGCCGCCTGGTTTCGACCGGCGGCAGTCTGGTGGTGCGGCTGTGCGAAGGCCAGTTCGGCATCACCCGGCGCGAATGGCGGCTGCTGGCGCAGCTCGCGCTCAAGCCCGGTCTGTCGCCGACCGAGCTCGCCAGCTTGTCCAGCCTCGACAAGGCGCGCACCTCGCGCGCCATCGGCGGACTGGTCGACAAGGGCCTGCTCGAGCGCCGCCCGCTGCCGCAGGACCGGCGCCAGGCCGAACTGGCCTTGACTGCCGCCGGCCAGGCGCTCTACGAGCAACTGATGCCCGAGGCGCGACGCATCAACCGGGAACTGCTGGCGCCGCTGAGCGCAGCCGAGCTGGCGCAGCTCGACGGGCTGCTGACAAGACTGCAGGCCCATGCCAGCCTGGTGGTGCAGCACAACGACGACCAGTTGCCGCGTATCCAGCGTCACAAGGGCGGCAGTGGCCGCGTCAACCAGGGCGCTGGCCGCTAGCCGCTAGCGCCGGACGCAAAAAAACCCGCCGGGTTAGCCCAGGCGGGTTGTTCTTGGCGACGGCCGCAGCTGCAGCCGTCAGGCAGGCATTACATGCCCATGCCGCCCATGCCACCCATGCCGCCCATGTCGGGCATGCCGCCGGCCGGAGCGTCGTCCTTCGGGGACTCGGCGACCATGCACTCGGTGGTCAGCATCAGCGAAGCGACCGAAGCGGCGTTCTGCAGCGCGGTGCGGGTCACCTTGGTCGGGTCCAGGATGCCCATCTCGATCATGTCGCCGTAGGTGTGGTTGGCGGCGTTGAAGCCGTAGTTGCCCGAACCGGCCAGCACGGCGTTGACGACCACGCTCGGCTCGTCGCCAGCGTTGGAGACGATTTCGCGCAGCGGCGCTTCGATCGCCTTCAGCACCAGCTTGATGCCGGCGTCCTGGTCGTGGTTGTCACCCTTGAGGGCGCCAACCTGGGCGCGTGCGCGCAGCAGGGCCACGCCACCGCCGGCCACGATGCCTTCTTCAACGGCTGCGCGGGTCGCGTGCAGCGCGTCTTCGACGCGGGCCTTCTTTTCCTTCATCTCGACTTCGGTGGCAGCGCCGACCTTGATCACGGCCACGCCGCCGGCCAGCTTGGCCACGCGCTCTTGCAGCTTCTCGCGGTCGTAGTCGCTGGTGGCTTCCTCGATCTGGATGCGGATCTGCTTGACGCGTGCCTGGATGTCGTCTTCAGCGCCAGCACCGTCGATGATGGTGGTGTTTTCCTTGCCCACTTCGATGCGCTTGGCCTGGCCCAGATCGGCCAGGGTCACCTTGTCCAGGGTCAGGCCGACTTCCTCGGCGATCACCTTGCCGCCGGTCAGGATGGCGATGTCTTCCAGCATGGCCTTGCGGCGGTCGCCGAAGCCCGGAGCCTTGACGGCGACAACCTTCAGGATGCCACGGATGGTGTTGACCACCAGGGTCGCCAGCGCTTCGCCTTCGACGTCCTCGGCGATGATCAGCAGCGGACGGCCAGCCTTGGCAACGGCTTCGAGCGTCGGCAGCAGGTCGCGGATGTTGCTGATCTTCTTGTCGAACAGCAGGACAAACGGGTTGTCCAGCAGGGCAGCCTGCTTTTCCGGGTTGTTGATGAAGTAGGGCGACAGGTAGCCGCGGTCGAACTGCATGCCTTCGACGACGTCGAGTTCGTTCTGCAGCGACTTGCCGTCTTCAACGGTGATCACGCCTTCCTTGCCGACCTTGTCCATCGCGTTGGCGATGATCTCGCCGATCGAGTAGTCGCTGTTGGCCGAGATCGAGCCGACCTGGGCAATTTCCTTGCTGGTCGTGGTGGCCTTGGAGGCCTTCTTCAGCTCGACGATCAGCGCTTCGACCGCCTTGTCGATGCCGCGCTTGAGGTCCATCGGGTTCATGCCGGCGGCGACATACTTCATGCCTTCGCGCACGATCGACTGAGCCAGCACGGTAGCGGTGGTGGTGCCGTCGCCAGCGTTGTCAGAAGTCTTGGAAGCGACTTCCTTGACCATCTGGGCGCCCATGTTCATGAGCTTGTCCTTCAGCTCGATTTCCTTGGCCACGGACACGCCGTCCTTGGTCACGGTCGGGGCGCCGAAGGAACGCTCCAGCACCACGTTGCGACCCTTGGGGCCCAGGGTGACCTTGACCGCGTTGGCCAGGATGTTCACGCCTTCGACCATGCGAGCGCGTGCGTCAGCGCCGAAAACAACGTCTTTTGCTGCCATTTTTCAGATTCCTTGAATACTTAAGCTTATAGAGACCTAGTCAGTTGAGGACAGAGCGACCGGGCGCTGCGCGCGTCGTTCGGTCTGTCCCGCAAATCACTCCACTACTGCGAACAGGTCGTCTTCCTTCATGACCAGCAGCTCGTCGCCGTCGATCTTGACGGTCTGGCCGCTGTACTTGCCGAACAGGACGCGGTCGCCGACCTTGACGGTCAGGGCCTTGGTCTCGCCCTTGTCATTGGTCTTGCCCGGGCCGACGGCCAGCACTTCGCCCTGGTCGGGCTTCTCGGCGGCGTTGTCGGGGATGTAGATGCCCGATGCGGTCTTGGTTTCGTTTTCCAGGCGCTTGACGATCACGCGATCGGCGAGGGGACGCAGTTTCATGGGATTCACTCCGAATTCAAAGACACAGGGGTTGTCAGGGCTGGCCTCGGATGCTGTTAGCACTCGTTGCCATCGAGTGCTAATCATAAGGGCTGGGCGCCGGGTTTTCAAGTGTGGGGTCGAGTGCCGCTCAAACGTTCCGGCCCGAGGTCAGCCCTGGCGCTTGCCGGTGAGCCTCAGCTGATCTTGGCTGGGACAGTCACGGTGCTTATCGGTTTCGGGTAAACCCTTGGGACACTAGCGCGAAAAAGTGTCGTTTTTATGACACGGTCCGCCGCAAAACCAAGGGTAAACCTGGATTTTTGGCCCGTTATCTGGTGAAATTGCTTTGCGTTTTCATTTCCTGTGATGAAAGTTTGCCAGACGCACCTCGATGCGTCCAACCCCTACCTCAAGAGGAATTCGATATGAAAAAGTCTCTGATCGCTCTGGCCGTGATGGCCGCCGCTGGTGCCGCTTCCGCTCAATCCTCCGTGCAGCTGTACGGTATCGCTGACGTCTGGTTCGGTTCCACCGAAACCGGCGTGGGCGCAGCCAAGCTCAAGCAAATCGGCCTGACCGACGGCGGCGTCGACGGCAGCCGTTTCGGCCTGATGGGTTCGGAAGACCTGGGTGGCGGTCTGAAGGCCATCTTCACTCTGGAGCAGGGTTTTGCTCTGGACACCGGTGTCGCAGCTTCTGGCTTCAACCGTGAAGCATCGGTCGGTCTGGCTGGCAACTTCGGTACCGTCAAGCTCGGTAAGCAGTTCAACGCATTCGACGACGTGAGCGGCGCTGCTGCCACCGTGTTCGACGGCGCCCTGACCCCGATGAACAACGTGTTCGAGTCCGGTGCTTTCGCCACCAATGACGCCAACACCGTCAAGTACATCTCGCCTGCCTTCAGCGGCTTCTCCGGTTCCGCCAGCTACAGCTTCGGCGAAAACAAGACCGCTACCGTTGACGCAACCAACAGCTACTCGCTGGCTGGTCAGTACGCCAACGGCCCGTTCGCTGCTGGCCTCGGCTACGCAGTCAAGGACCTGGGCGCTGCTGGCGAAGACAAGGCTACCCGCCTGAACGGTTCGTACAACCTCGGCGTCGCCACGCTGAAGGCTTCCTACGGCCTGGTTGATTTCGCCAACAACAACGAAACCAACGAATACGAAATCGGCGTTGACTACCCGGTCGCTTCGAACCTGGTCCTGTCGGCTGGCTACGCCTTCTCCAAGAAGGAAAATGGCGCTGGCGCCAAGCTGAGCGAGACCAACGGTTTCGGTCTGGCTGCTGCCTACCTGCTGTCCAAGCGCACCACCGCTTACGCTGGCGCTACCCAAGCTACCACCGAGAACGCCGCTGGCGTGGACATCGGCAAGACCACCGTTTACGCGGTCGGCGTCAAGCACGCTTTCTGATCTTGCGGCGGGCTAGCCCGCTGTTGATCACAAGCCAAAAGCCAGTCGGTTTGCCGACTGGCTTTTTTCATGGGCGTGACCCGTCCTGCCCAGACTCCATCCGGCTTATGGTTAACCCTAGTTTGTTGTGTGCTTGCAACATTTTTCGGGTATGACGCCGCCCCAATCCTTGGTGGGGGCGGGGCTCTCTGCTTTAATTCATTCAGCTTCTCTAGCTTGAAGTCAGGCGCGGCAGGATGCCGTGATCGAAGTAAATCAATTTTTGGAGATAACCCCATGAAAAAGAATCTGATCGTTCTGGCCCTGCTGGCCGCTGCTGGTGCCGCTTCCGCTCAATCCTCCGTGACCCTGTACGGTCGCGTTGACGCTGGCGTCGGCAGCTTCAAGGACAGCATCGGTGGTGACGGCGTTACCCGCACCAAGCTGCAATCCAACATCCTGAACAACAGCCTGTGGGGCTTCAAGGGCACCGAAGACCTGGGCAATGGCCTGAAGGCCAACTTCGTGCTGGAAGCTGGCATGAACATGGATGACGGCACCGCCTCGGTGGCTGGCCAGACCTTCAACCGCAAGGCCACCGTCGGCCTGTCGGGCAACTTCGGTACCGTTGAACTGGGCCGCAACTACACCGCCTACGACTCGCTGCGCGGCGCGACCAACAACACGGCTGATACCAACATGGCTGTGACCGGCGACGTCTGGGCAGTTGGCGGCGACTACGCCAACCGCACCAACAACTCGGTCCGCTTCGACAGCAACACCTACAGCGGCTTCAGCGGTGCTGTTGCCTACGCTTTCGGCGAGAACAAGGACCTGAACGGCACCACCTACACCCCGGGCCGTGACTCCACCGACACCCTGTCGCTGCACGTGAAGTACGCCAACGGCCCGGTGCTGGTCGGCTACGCTCACCAGGCTCTGCAAGCTGCCACCGGCACCGACACCAAGTACAACTTGGTGGCTGGTACCTACGACTTCGGCGTTGCCAAGCTGTCGGCTGGCTACAACAAGGCCGACCGTGCTGGCTCTGAAGATCAGGAATACCAAGTCGGCGTGTCGGCACCGTTCGGCGCCACCACCGTCTACTTCGGCTACGCCAACGGCAAGCAAGAAAACACCGCCGGTGTCACCCTCGAAGAGCGTTCGGGCTTCGACCTGGCTGCTACCTACGCCCTGTCCAAGCGCACCACCGCTTACGCTGGCTACAAGTCGTACGAAGTCAAGAACTCCAGCAAGGAAGCTACCGCTTTCGGCGTTGGCGTCCGTCACGTCTTCTGATTTCCCGCTGGCGTGAGCCAGCTGGTCTGAAGAAACCCAAAAGCCTGACTGCGCAAGCTGTCAGGCTTTGTTCGTATTGGCGCCCGACAGGTAGAGCAGCCCCAGATTGGTACGGCTGGTGCTGCTCAAGCCCCCTTGAGCGGCTGTGAGATGAAGTTCTCCTGCGACAGCGCGTGGATCACGCCGCGCATCAGGTAGTTGTTGTCGAAGCCCAGGGTGTACTGGCGTGCATTGGGCTGTATCGGCTGCAGCATCTTGCGCTCGACCAGCTTGCGAATCTGGTAAGTGCGCTGCGTCGCGTTGAGACCAGGCATGGCGACTCCCAGGTCGGCAGCCTTGACGATGCCGAGCCGGACTGCAGTGCTCAGAATGCTCTCTTCCTGCTCCGTGAGCAAAGCCCTGTTGCGTGCGTAGGCCAGGGCTGGCAGCAGGATTTTCTGTGTCAGGTAGTCGTAACGGGTCAGTTGATCGACCTTTTGCAGTTCCGTGAGGATGCCCTGCAGGACATAGGTGCACCAGTGCTCAAGATCATCAGCTTGCCCGCGGTCGGCACGCGCCAGCATGGCGTAGTACTGCTCGCGGTCGCTGCAGAAAACTGCCGTGGGGTTCAGCACGCGGCCGCCAGCCTGAACGTTGAATCCGTACTTGATCAGTAGCGCATAAGTCAGCAGTCGCACCACGCGGCCATTGCCATTGCCAAACGGGTGGATCCAGCCAAAGCGGTGATGCGCCAGCGCGACCTTGATCAAGTCGTACTTGGGGGCATCCTGGTAGTTGATGAAGCTGACCAGTTCCCGCATGTAGTCACCGACCAGCAGTGCATCTGGAGGCAGATGTTCTGCCTGTGCAATTCGTACCGGCATCAGCCGGTAGGCGCCAGGGCGGTCGTCACCCTCGCGCACCAGGTCGTTGACAGTCAAGACATGCAACTCGCGAATGAAATGTTCGGATATGTCCGCACCGGGCTTCATCGACTCCTCGATGTAGGCCATTGCAGTTTCGATGTTGGCGATTTCGCGCAGATGGTCTGCCGTCGTGGCGGCGCCTTCAAGCGAGCTTTCAACATAGTCTGCCAGGGTGGTGTGGTTGCCTTCAATGCGTGCAGAACCCAGGCTTTCCAGAATGTGGAAAACATGTTTGAGTTGGTAGAACACTGGTGCGGGGGTGGTGCCCCCCAGCTGGAGGCGTCTGAGGTGTTCAAGTTCTGTCAAAACGTCGACCAGAGCTGAGTCGAAGGCTGGTTTGACAAGGCTGAGTTCGATGTGCTTGCAGATGGGCATAGCAGTGACTATCTGGAGTATGCTCAAAGTTTTTCTTTGAAAAAATTTAATATATATATATATATCATTGACTTATGGTATTTTTATAGATCAATTATCTGTATATTGCAAGAGTGGATTCTGCACTGTACCAGTGTGAACTCTTGTCTGCCCGGTGTCGCTCGTGCGGGCGACACGGAACGTGGCAGACTGGCGCTACGAGCCATCGCAAGAAGCTGCCGAGCTAGGCAGGAAAAGCATCGCCGGGGCGCGCACAATCCAGCCATGGACCTAAGCCTCTGCCTGCCCGGTGCCGTCCGGATCGACACCCATATCTCGACCGTCTGGCTTGCTGGCGACTACGCCTACAAGCTCAAGAAGCCGGTCAAGCTGCCTTTCCTGGATTTCTCGACCCTGGCCTTGCGCCGGCATTTCCTGGCCGAGGAGCTGCGTCTGAACCAACGCACCGCGCCCGAGCTCTACCTCGACCTGTTGCCGGTCACGGGCAGCGCTTCTGTCCCCGTGCTGGGGGGCGCAGGCGAGCCGATCGAATGGGTGCTGCGCATGCGGCGCTTTCCCGCCGGGGCCCTGCTGTCCGAGCTCGCCGCCTCCGGGCAGTTGCAGGCCAGTCAGATTGACGCACTGGCCGCGCATGTGGCCGACTTTCATCGCCGCCTGCCCGCGCTGGCGCCTGCCGAGGCACCGGCCAAGGATGTCGTGGCCTGGACCTGCGAGAGCCTGGATGAGGCCGAATCCAATCCCGGGCGTCCGCCCGAGGTCGATCGGGTCCGGGTCCAGGCCTTGCGCGAGCGCTTGCTGACCCTGCTCGAAACCCAGGCTGGCTGGCGTACGCGCCGCTTGCAGGGCGGTTTCCTGCGCGAGTGCCATGGCGACCTGCATCTGGGCAATCTGGTGCTGTGGCGCGAAGCCGTGATTGCCTTCGATGCGATCGAGTTCGAGCCCGCGCTGCGCTGCATCGACCTGATCAACGACCTCGCCTTTGCCTTCATGGACCTGCTGGCCTGCGGGCAGGCCGAGCTGGCCTGGCACCTGGTCAACGGCTATGTCGAGCGCAGCGGCGATTTCGATGGCCTGACCGGCTTGCGTGCCTTTGCCGCCTACCGTGCGCTGGTGCGGGCCAAGGTGGCCTTGCTGTCGGGGCAGACCGAGGGCTTCCTGCGCTACTGGCCGCTGGCAGAAAGGCTGGCGGCCGATCCGCCACCGCCGCGCCTGCTGCTGGTCATGGGCCTGAGCGGCGCCGGCAAGTCCACGCTGGCGGCCATGCTGGCCGAGCAGTCGGGTGCGATCAGGCTGCGCTCCGATGTCGAGCGCAAGCGGCTCCATGGGCTGGCGGCGACCGATCGGCCGACGCCGAGGCTTGACCTCTACGGCGCCGCGGCGACTCTGGCCACTTACGCGCGCCTGGTCGAGCTGGCCGATGGCTTGCTGGCCGCCGGCCACTCGGTCGTGATCGATGCCGCCTTGCTGCGCCAGTCCGAGCGTGCCGCGCTGCGGCAGCTGGCGCAGCGCCGCCAGCTGCCTTGCCTGCTGGTCGAATGCCGCACCGATCCGGCCTTGATGGAGCGCCGGCTGCTGCAGCGCACTGCCGCCGGTACCGATGCGTCGGATGCCGGCATCGAGGTGCTGCGGCACCAGCGCGAGACGGTCGAGGCGGTCCCGGCCGACTGGGCGGCCGAACACCGCGTGCTGTGCAATGACGGCAGCCTGGAGCAGCTACGCGGGGCAGCCGCAGCCTTGCTGGCGGACTGGACGCGCTGAAGGTTTCTGCTGGCGGCTGTGTGGCTGCTGCCCGCAGCAGGCTCAGAAGTCCGGTCGCAGAGGGGTCAGCGTAGCGCAGCCGGGGGCCATTCGACTTCGCTGGCCGGGCGGAACGGCCCGATCGGGCTGCCTGACTGGCCGAGCCGGGTCGCGCGGATATCGTCCTCGCTCGGGTAGCGGCCTTGCAGCAGGTAGTCGAAGACGCGGCGCGCGATCGGCGCCGCGCTGGCGGCGCCGAAGCCGGCGTTCTCGACGATCACGGCCAGCGCGACCTGTGGCTTGTCCGCCGGCGCGAAGGCCGAATAGAGCGCGTGGTCGCGTTGGCGCTCGGCCATTCGCGCGGCGTTGTACTTGTCCTTCTGCCCGATCGTCACGGCCTGCGCGGTGCCGGTCTTGCCGCCGCTGCGGTAGGGCGCGCCGGCGAAGACCCGGGTGCCGGTGCCTTCGGTCGTCACGCCTTCCATCGCGCTGAGCACGGTGGCGACATGTGCGGGCTTGTAGCCGAGCGATTCGCCGGGTCCGACCTCGGCCGGGGTCTCGGCCCGGGTCACGACATCCTGCGTGGCCAGCAGCACATGCGGCTTGTGCTTGACGCCGCCGTTGGCCAGCGTCGCGGTCGCGTGCGCGAGCTGCAGCATCGTGAAGCTGTTGTAGCCCTGGCCGATGCCGAGCGAGATCGTCTCGCCCGCATACCATTTGCGCTGCTCGGGGCGTTTGTAGGTGTTGCGCTTCCACTCCTGGTTCGGCAGCACGCCACGGACCTCGCCGCGCAGGTCGATGCCGGTGATCTGGCCAAAGCCCAGCGGTGCCATGAAGTCGTGGATCGCATCGACGCCGAGGTCGTTGGCGAGGATGTAGTAGTAGACGTTGCTCGACACCACGATGCTGCGGCGCATGTTGACCGCCCCGAGCCCGCCGTCGCCATGGCTGCGGAAGCGGTGGCCGCCGAACTCCCAGTAGCCCGGGTCGTTGATCACGGTTTCGGCCTTGCGCTTGCCCAGCTCGAGTGCGGCCAGCGCCATGAAGGGCTTGTAGGTCGATCCGGGCGGGTAGGTGCCGCGCAGCGCGCGGTTCAGCAGCGGCTTGTCGATCGACTCGTTGAGTGCCTTCCAGTTCTCGACATCGATGCCCTCGACGAACAGGTTCGGGTCGAAGGTCGGCTTGCTGACGAAGGCCAGCAGTTCGCCATTGCGCGGGTCGATCGCGACCAGCGCGCCGCGACGGTCGCCAAACAGGTCCTCGACCATCTTCTGCAGCTTGATGTCGATCGTGAGCTTGACGGTGTTGCCTGGCGTCGCGGGCGAGTCGGCCAGCTTGCGCACCGCGTGGCCGCCGGCCGAGGTCTCGACCCGCTCGAAACCGGTGATGCCGTGCAGCACCTGCTCGTAGCTCTGCTCGACCCCGAGCTTGCCGATGTACTCGGTGCCGCGGTAGTTGGCGATTTCCTCGTCGCTCCAGTCCTCCATCTGCGCCTTCTCGCGCGCGTTGATGCGGCCGATATAGCCGATCACATGGCTGGCGGTCTCGCCCAGCGGATAGTGGCGGAACAGCCGGGCCTGGATCTCGACGCCCGGGAAGCGGTAGCGCTGGGCCGCGAAGCGGGCGATCTCCTCGTCGCTCAGGCGCGTGCGGATCGGGATCGAGTCGAAGCGGCGCGACTCCTCCGACAGGCGCTTGAAGCGGCGCAGGTCGCGCGGGGTGATCTCGATCAGCTCCTTCAGGCCTTCGATCACCTCGTCGAGCTTGCCGACCTTGGAGGGCGTGATCTCGAGCGTGTAGGCCGAGTAGTTGTTGGCCAGCACCACGCCGTTGCGGTCCGTGATCAGGCCGCGGTGCGGTACCACCGGCAGCACCGCGATCCGGTTCGACTCGGCCTGCTCGAGCAGGTCCTCGTGCCGGATCACCTGCAGGTAGAACATGCGTGCCAGCACCAGGCTGAAGCAGAACGCGGCGAACAGGCCCGCGACCCAGACCCGGGAACGGAACTGGGCCAGTTGCTGCTCGAGGTTGCGCAACTCCATGACGGCTCAGAGCGGACGGCTGTCGTCGGGGTCGTGCGCGCGCCGCTGCGGCGCCAGCAGCAGCCAGTTGGCCGGCAGCCAGAGCGCGGCCTCGATCAGCGGCGCCAGCAGCGCGCTCCAGTCGGGCCAGCCCGATCCCGTCAGCAGTCTGACCAGCCATTGCAGCGCATGCGCGGCCAGCAGCAGCGGCAGCACATGCAGGGCCTGGGTCGGCAGCGCGAACCAGAGCAGGCGCCGGTGCACTTGCAGGCCCAGGAAGGCGAGCGCCGAGAAAGCCAGCGCATGCTGGCCCAGCAGCGCGCCCTGGTGCACGTCCAGCGCGATGCCAAAGGCAAAGCAGGCTCCGATGCCGAGCCGGCGTGGTTCGTGCACGACCCAGAACAGCAGCACGACGGCGAGCAGGCTGGGCGCCCAGGCGGCGCGATCGCTCAGGCCCATGCCCAGCATCATTTCGAGCAGCAGCGCCAGCACCAGGCTCAAGCCGATGAACCAGGGCTTGACAGGCAGCAGCAGGGGCTGGCCAGCCGGCATGATCATCGCTTGCTCCCTTCGGGGTTGCGCAGGGGCTTGTCGTTCAAGGGCTCCAGCACCAGCAGCTGCAGCGAATGTTCCGGCCGTGCCATCGGCTGGCACAGCACGCGCGCGAAGCCGCCGTCGCCCTGGTGGGTGATGCTGTGGATATGGGCGACCGGCAGCCCGGGCGGGTAGATGCCATCGACGCCGCTGGTGGTCAGCAGGTCGCCGACCTCGAGGTCGGCACTGGCGGCGATGAAGCGCAGTTCGAGCAGTCCCTGCCGGGGCTGGCCGTAGGCGACGCTGCGCTGTCCGGTACGGGTATTGAGCACGGGAATCGCCTGGTCGCGGTCGGTCAGCAGCGTGACCTCGGACACCAAGGGGTAGACCCGGGTGACCTGGCCCAGCACACCGTAGCCGTCCATGACCGGCGAGCCGGGCTTGATGCCCTGGGCTTCGCCGCGGTCGATCACGAGCTTGCGGGTATAGGGGTCGGCGCTGTCATACAGGGCTTCGGCGCCATGCGCCTTCACCGTCAGCCGTTCACGCATGCCGAGCAGGGCGCGCAGCTCGCGGTTTTCCTGACCCAGATGCTCGACCTGGGCCGCGCGCTGGACCTGGCGCGTCAGCTCGGTGCGCGCGGCACTGGCTTCCTGTTGTGCGGCTTGCAGGCTGCCGAGGTAGCCGCTGCCGGCCTGCAAGGCGCGGATCGGCGCCAGCGCCAGCCATTGCAGCGGCGTCAGCGCGGTGGCGACGGCCGCGCGCAGCGGCGCGCCCAGCTGCAAGCGGGTGTCGACCACCATCAGCAGCACCGACAGCGCGCTCAGCAGCAGCAGCTTGGACAGGGGCGTCAGGCCCTGCCGGAACAGCGGCGGAGGTCTGCGGTCTACGGTCGCCTTCGGCATGGCCCGAGCCGCTCAGGGTTTATTCGTGGGACAGGACGCTGCCGCCCAGGCGATCCATGCGTTCGAGCGCCATGCCGCAACCGCGCACGACGCAGGTCAGCGGCTCTTCGGCCACCAGCACCGGCAGGCCGGTTTCCTCGGCCAGCAGGCGGTCGAGGTCGCTCAGCAGCGCGCCGCCGCCCGTCAGCATCATGCCGCGCTCGGCGATGTCGGCGCCCAGCTCGGGCGGGGTCTGCTCGAGCGCGATCTTGACCGCCGATACGATCTGGTTCAGCGGATCGGTCAGCGCTTCCAGCACCTCGTTGCTGCTGATCGTGAAGCTGCGCGGCACGCCTTCGGACAGGTTGCGGCCCTTGACTTCCATCTCCTTGATCTCGGAGCCGGGGAAGGCCGAGCCGATCTGCTTCTTGATCGCTTCGGCGGTTTGCTCGCCGATCAGCATGCCGTAGTTGCGGCGGATGTAGTTGATGATGGCGTCGTCGAACTTGTCGCCACCGACGCGCACGCTGCCCTTGTAGACCATGCCGCCCAGGCTGATGACGCCGACTTCGGTCGTGCCGCCGCCAATGTCGATCACCATCGAGCCCGAGGCTTCTGATACCGGCAGTCCGGCGCCGATCGCGGCGGCCATCGGTTCCTCGATCAGGTAGACCGCGCTGGCGCCAGCGGCCTCGGCCGCATCCTTGATCGCGCGGCGCTCGACCTGGGTCGAGCCGCAGGGCACGCAGATGATGATGCGCGGGCTCGGCGTCAGCAGGCTGCGCGGGTGCACCATCTTAATGAACTGCTTGATCATCTGCTCGGTGACCACGAAGTCGGCGATCACGCCGTCCTTCATCGGGCGGATCGCCTCGATGTTGCCCGGCACCTTGCCGAGCATGGCCTTGGCTTCCCGGCCGACCGCCTGGATCGTCTTCTTGCCGCTCGGGCCGCCTTCGTGACGGATCGCGACCACCGACGGTTCGTCGAGCACGATGCCCTTGTCGCGCATGTAGATCAGGGTGTTGGCGGTGCCGAGGTCAATTGCCAGGTCGGTGGAGAAATGCCGACGGAAAACTTCGAACATGTCTGGATATCCTGTGAGGCCTGCCGGCGGCTGTGGCGCGGCAGCGCCTAAGTATGGGGGGTTGTAGCTGGACTGGGGGCTGGCCGATATCAGTGCTTGGCGCGCGAGAACGCGGCAGCCGCAGCGGTCGCCAAACGGAGGATAATACCGCAATGGCCTGTCTCTAAGGCCTTTTGGCGCCAAGCTTTTTTGTAACGAAGTTCCGGTTGCGAAGCTGGATCTGTCTCACTTTCTGGACCCCGCAATGTCCCTGACCCTGCCAGATATCGGGCGCATCGCCCATCTCGCGCGGCTCGAGCTCGACCAGGCGCACGCCGAGCGCATGCTGAGCCGGCTCAACGGCTTTTTCGACCTGGTCGAACAGATGCAAGCGGTCGATACCGCCGGCGTCGAGCCGCTCGCGCACCCGACTGCCGTGATCGGCCAGGTCGCGCTGCGCCTGCGCGACGACGTGGTGAGCGAATTCAACCAGCGCGAAGCCAACCAGAAGAGCGCCCCGGCCGTGGAAAACGGCCTGTTCCTCGTGCCCAAGGTGATCGAATGAGCGAGCTGTATCAACTGGATGTGAGCGCGCTGGCCGCCAAGCTGGCCGCGCGCGAGGTTTCGAGCGTCGAAGTCACGCAGGCCCTGCTGGAGCGTGCCAAGGCGAACGCCGATCTCGGCGCCTACCTGGCGCTCGACGAGGAAACCAGCCTGGCGCAGGCCCGTGCCGCCGACGAGCGGCTGGCCGCTGGCGAGCGCGCGCCGCTGCTGGGCGTGCCGATCGCTCACAAGGACATCTTCGTCACCAAGGACTTCCCGACTACCGCCGGCTCGAAGATGCTTGAGGGCTATCGCAGCCCGTTCGACGCCACCGTGGTCGCCAAGCTGGCCGCCACCGGTGCCGTCACTTTAGGCAAGCTCAACTGCGACGAGTTCGCGATGGGCTCGGGCAACGACAACTCGGCCTACGGCCCCGTGCTCAACCCCTGGGACAAGACCCGGGTGCCGGGCGGCTCCTCGGGCGGTTCGTCGGCCGCCGTGGCCGCGCGCCTGGTGCCGGCCGCGACTGGCACCGACACCGGCGGCTCGATCCGTCAGCCGGCCAGCTTCACCGGCATCACCGGCATCAAGCCAACCTATGGCCGCTGCTCGCGTTACGGCATGGTGGCCTATGCGTCGAGCCTGGACCAGGCCGGCCCGATGGCGCGCAGCGCCAAGGACTGCGCGCTGCTGCTGTCGGCGATGGTCGGCCCCGACCTCGATCGCGACTCGACCAGCCTGGACCGCCCGGTCGAGGACTATGCCGCCGCGCTCGGACTGCCGCTGTCGCCTGAGGCCACGGTGGCCCAGCCCTTGAAGGGCCTGCGCATCGGCCTGCCGCAGGAATTCTTCGGCGCCGGCTGCGCGCCCGATGTGCTGGCCGCAGTGCATGCCGCGCTGGCCGAATACGAAAAGCTCGGCGCGACGCTGGTCGAGATCCGGCTGCCGCGCACCGAACTCTCGATTCCGGCCTACTACATCATCGCCCCGGCCGAGGCCAGCTCCAACCTGAGCCGCTTCGACGGCGTCAAGTTCGGCCATCGCGCCAAGGACTACGCCGACCTGAGCGACATGTACAAGAAGTCGCGCAGCGAGGGCTTCGGCGAGGAAGTGCAGCGCCGCATCCTGACCGGCGCCTATGTGCTGAGCCACGGCTACTACGACGCCTATTACCTGAAGGCGCAGCAGATCCGGCGCCTGATCGCGCAGGACTTCCAGTCCGCCTTCGAGCAATGCGACCTGATCGCCGGTCCGGTCGCGCCCAGCGTGGCCTGGAAGATCGGCGAGAAGTCGGACGACCCGGTCGCGGCCTACCTGGCCGACATCTACACCCTGCCGGCCTCGCTGTCGGGCCTGCCGGGCATGAGCGTGCCGGCTGGCTTTGGTTCTGATGGCATGCCGGTCGGCCTGCAGCTGATCGGCAACTATTTCCAGGAAGCGCGCCTGCTGGGCGCCGCCCACCATTTCCAGTGCGCCACCGACTGGCACACCCGTGCTCCGAAGGACTTCGCATGAGCAAGAAGCAAGCCTCCCTGCTGGTGCAGGGCTACGAGGTCGTGATCGGCTTCGAGACCCACGCCCAGCTCTCGACCCACAGCAAGATCTTCAGCCGTGCCTCGGTCGCCTTCGGCGCCGAGCCCAATACCCAGGCCTGCGCGGTCGACCTGGCGCTGCCGGGCACGCTGCCGGTCATGAACAAGGGTGCGGTCGAGCGCGCGATCCAGTTCGGCCTGGCGGTCGGCTCGCATGTGGCTGAGCGCAGCATCTTCGCGCGCAAGAACTACTTCTACCCCGACCTGCCCAAGGGCTACCAGATCAGCCAGTTCGAGATCCCGGTGGTGCAGGGCGGCGAAGTGTCGTTCTTCCTCGGCGACGAGAAGAAGAGCGTGCGCCTGGTGCGCGCCCACCTCGAAGAGGACGCTGGCAAGTCGCTGCACGAGGACTTCCACGGCCTGTCGGGCATCGACCTGAACCGCGCCGGCACGCCGCTGCTCGAGATCGTGACCGAGCCCGACATCCGTTCCAGCGCCGAGGCCGTGGCCTATGCCAAGGAACTGCACAAGATCGTGACCTGGATCGGCATCTGCGACGGCAACATGCAGGAAGGTTCGTTCCGCTGCGACGCCAACGTGTCGGTGCGCAAGCCCGGCGCGCCGCTGGGCACCCGCCGCGAGATCAAGAACCTGAACAGCTTCAAGTTCATGCAGCAGGCGATCGATTTCGAGGTCCGCTGGCAGATCGACCGCATCGAGGACGGTTATGAGATCGAGCAGGCCACTGTGCTGTTCGACCCCGATACCGGCGAGACCCGCGCCATGCGCACCAAGGAAGACGCGGCCGACTACCGTTATTTCCCCGACCCGGACCTGCCGCCGCTCATGATCGAGCGCGACTGGGTCGAGCGCGTGCGCGCCGAAATGCCCGAGCTGCCGCGCGTGCAGGCCGAGCGCTTCGTCGCCGACTACGGCCTGCCTGAATACGACGCTACCACGCTGACCCAGAGCCCGGCCATGGGCGCCTACTTCGAGCAGGCGGCCAAGCTGAGCGGACAAGCCAAGCTGGTCAGCAACTGGATCATGGGCGAGATCTCGCGCCGCCTCAACGCGGGCGAGCTCGACATCGCGGCCAGTCCAGTCAGCGCAGCCCAGCTCGCCGCGCTGGTCGCGCGCATCGCCGACAACACCATCAGCAACAACGCCGGCAAGCAGCTGATGGACGCGCTGTGGGCCGGCGAGGCGATCGCTGGCGAGCCGCAGGCGCAGGTCGACGCGCTGATCGAGTCCAAGGGCTTGAAGCAGATGAACGACAGCGGCGCGCTGGAAGCCATCGTCGACGAGGTGCTGGCCGCCAACGAGAAGAACGTGGCCGAGTACCGCGCCGGCAAGGAAAAGGCGTTCAACGCGCTGGTCGGCCAGGTCATGAAGGCCAGCAAGGGCAAGGCCAATCCGGGCCAGGTCAACGAGGTCCTGAAGGCCCGTCTGGGCTGATCCGCCACGGTTCCCGGCGGCTGCCGGGCCTGTCAGGCCGGGCGCCCGCTGGCGCTGGTGTCAGCGCGCTTCCTGCGTCCAGAGCTGGCGCAGTCGTGCCAGCTCCTCGTCGAAGCGCTGTTCGATGCGCTGGCGCTCGCGCTGCTGTGCCTCGAGCTGGGCTGACTGGAAGGCACGCTGGCGTGTGTTTTCCTGCTCCAGCTGCCTGAGCTCGGCCGGCGCCTGGTCGGGCTGCTGGCGGTAGAACTCGAGCTTGGCGGCCAGGCTCAGGCGCTGCCGGTCCAGCTCGGCTGCGCGTACTCGCACCGCGGCAATCAGTCCGTCTTGCTGTTCGAGCAGTTCGGCCCTGGCCCGGTAATGCGCGGCCGGATCGGGGTAGCGCAGCACCAGCGCGCGGTTCTGGCGCTGGTCCTCCTTGATCTGGGCCTGCAGATTCGCTTCCTGTTCCAGGCGTGCGGCTTGCTGAGCCCGCTCGCTGCCGGTCAGCAGCGGGGGAATCACGCGCTTGAGGTCGCCGCTGGCCTTGAGCTCGCGCTGGCCCGTTCCGATGCACTCGGGAATCGGCCGGTCAGCGGTGATGCGCCGACCCCTGGGGTCGATGCAGACATAGATGCTGGGCTGTCCGCCGGTCGCGTAGCTGCCCTCCTGGGCCTGGGCCCACAACAGACCCGGGCTGCCCGAGTAGCCGGCCAGGACCAGGATCAGCCAGGCAGCCGCCTTGAGGCTGCGCCCCGACCCGACCGGCTGGTTTGCCATGCTGCCTGTCCCTTCGTCGTTGGCTTCCGCCAAGACGGGCGGAACCTGGGCTCAGGCCACGCCGTAGCGGTTGCGGTAGGCCTGGACCCGATCGCGGTGTTCGGTCATCTCGCCGCCCACCTGCTGCTGCAGATAATGCAGCAGGTCGGACAGTTGCGCAATCGCGCAGACCTGCAGGCCGAGCTGTCCGCGCACATATTGCACGGCGCTGTAGGGCACGTCGCGCACGCCATCCGCCGTGGTCTCGGTCGCCATTTCCTGGCGATCCAGCGCGATCGCCACCGCATGCGGCGTGGCGCCGGCGGCCTTGATCAGCGCGATCGATTCGCGGGCGGCGGTACCCGCGCTCATGACGTCATCGATGATCAGCACCCGGCCCTTGAGCGGCGCGCCGACCAGGCTGCCGCCCTCGCCATGGTCCTTGGCTTCCTTGCGGTTATAGGCGAAGGGCTTGTTGACGCCCAGGCGTGCGAGCTCGATCGCGACCGCCGCCGCCAGCGGGATGCCCTTGTAGGCCGGGCCGAAGATCATGTCGAACTCCAGACCGCTGGCCTGGATGCGCCGGGCATAGAAGGACGCCAGCCGACCCAGCTTGGCGCCATCGTCGAACAGGCCGGCGTTGAAGAAGTAGGGGCTCAGGCGACCGGCCTTGGTCTTGAACTCGCCAAAGCGCAACACGCCCGATTCGACGGAAAATTGCACAAATTCCAGCGCCAGTGCGTCGTCTGACGCCGGCTTGTTCGCTTCAACCACCATGGGAAATTCCTTGTTCAAACTCACCAGCCTCAACCTCAACGGCATCCGATCCGCCACTTCCAAGGGGCTGGAAGACTGGGTCGCGGCCCAGGCGCCTGATTGTATTGGCGTGCAGGAGCTCAAGGCGCAAGGCGCCGACGTGGCCGGCCGCTTCGAGCAGCTCGCCGGCCTGCAGGGCTACTTCCACTACGCCGAGAAGAAGGGCTATTCGGGCGTCGCGTTCTACAGCCGGCACGAGCCCAGCGACGTGATCGTCGGCCTGGGCGAGCCTGAGTTCGACGCCGAGGGCCGCTATGTCGAGCTGCGCTTCGATACGCTCGGCCAGAAGCGCAGCCTTATCAGCTGCTACTTCCCGAGCGGCTCATCGAGCGAGGAGCGCCAGCAGGCCAAGTTCCGTTTCCTCGAGCTGATCTACCCGCATCTGGCCAGCCTGAACGCCGAGCGCGACTATGTGCTGTGCGGCGACGTCAACATCGCGCACCGCGAGATCGACCTGAAGAACTGGAAGGGCAACCTCAAGAACAGCGGCTTCCTGCCCGAGGAACGCGCCTGGATGAGCAAGCTGCTGGGCGAGGCCGGTCTGGTTGACGTCTACCGCCAGCTGCACCCGGAGGAGGGCGAGGGCGGCTACACCTGGTGGAGCAACCGCGGCCAGGCGCGCGCCAACAACGTCGGTTGGCGCATCGACTACCAGCTCGCGAGCCCGGCGCTGGCCGAGCATGCGCGTCGCGCCAGTATCTACAAGCAGCAATGGTTCAGCGACCACGCGCCGCTGACCATCGAGTACGACTGGACGCTCTGACCCCGCGCTGGCGTCTCAGTCCTGCGTCGGTCGAACCAGCTGCCAGCGCGCGAGCTTGCCGCCTTCGAATTCACAGCTCACGCTCGAGCCCGATTCGTCGCTCCAGCGGTAGATCTCGGGCTGGGCGCCTTCGGCCGACAGCCGCTCGCCGAGCGCGCGCGTCTGCGCGATCACATGCAGCAGCGGGCGGCCCGACTGCAGCTTCGCGTTGAGCATGACCGCGCTGTCGACATGGCCGACCGGCCGATTGGCCGCGCGCTTCATGACGCCCATCAGGCGCGTGAAATGCAGCAGCAGCCACATCACGAGGCCGGCGACCGCGAAAGCCACGCCGGGCCAGCCGAACTGGGATTGCGCCAGTACCAGCAGCGCTGCCACGCCGGCCCATAACAAAATGCTTTGGAATCTCATGCCGGGATTGTCGCCGCAGCCGACCCGGGGCCTGCCGTCCTCATCCGGTTTGATCAAGCTGCGGCTGGCCGGGCAGCAGGAAATGAGAGGGCGCGGACAGGGCCAGGGTGGCAGCGCTGCTCGGTGCTTCGTCCTTGAGCGCCACACCCGAAACGGCACGGGCCCGGGCTTCGGTCATCAGGTAGTGGAGCTTGTGCAGGGCCTCGTCATAGGGCAGCCCTGCAGGCCTCACGTTGGAGATGCAGTTGCGGTTCGCGTCGCTCAGGCCCACGCGGGGCATCCAGGTCAGGTACAGCCCCATGCTGTCGGGCGAGCTCAGACCGGGCCGCTCGCCAATCAGGATCACCACCAGGCGCGCGCGCAGCAACTGGCCCACCTCGTCAGCCACCGCCACGCGGCCCTGGCTGACCAGAGTCAGGGGTGCCACCTGCCAGCCTTCGTCCCGCAGGCGGGGCAGCAGCGCCTGCAAGAAAGGCACGGCATGGCGGCAGATGGCCAGGGCGGACAGGCCATCTGCCACCACGAAGGCCACATCGTGCACGCGCTCGACGACCGCCTGGTCCAGCATGCTGGCCTGCGGGGACACCAGCGCCTGCTGGGTCGCGGTCAGCCTGTGCAGCAGCAGCGCACGCGATTCGGCGTCCAGGCGCCGGCCCAGGTCGGGGCGCTGCAAGTACGTGTCCCGGTCGGCGGCAGCGCTGTGCAGTGCGACAGCCTCGTGGCCCAGCTCAGCCAGGGCCTGCCGCAAGGCTGTCGGGTCGAGTGCCAGATGCACGGCATCGCGGGCCTGGGCATGGGCCAGCTGAAAGGCCAGCTGCGCTTGTGTGGGCAGGCTCACGCCGGCGCGACCCAGCGCGATGCGTGCATCGGTGTAGCGGCGCAAGGCCGACCAGGGGTTGGTGGTGACGAGTGACATGGGAGGGACTTGGGCTTTTGTCATGCTCAGGCTCCCCCGACATGCGCCAGAGCCGGCTGAAACAGCGACGGCAGGCCATCGGGCAGCCGGAAGCTGGCATCGGGCCGGCTGAAGATCTGCGTCCGGGCCAGCCAGGCTTCGAATTCGGGTGCCGGGCGCAGGCCCAGCAGGCGCCGCGCATAGAGCGCGTCGTGGAAGGACGTGGTCTGGTAGTTCAGCATGATGTCGTCCGACCCCGGAATGCCCATCACGAAGGTACACCCCGCCGTGGCCAGCAGCGTCAGCAGCACGTCCATGTCGTTCTGATCGGCCTCGGCATGGTTGGTATAGCAGACATCGCAGCCCATGGGCAGGCCCAGCAGCTTGGCGCAGAAATGGTCCTCCAGCCCGGCGCGGATGATCTGCTTGCCGTCGTACAGGTATTCGGGCCCGATGAAGCCCACCACGCTGTTGACCAGCAGCGGCTTGAAGTGGCGTGCCACCGCGTAGGCGCGAGCCTCGCAGGTCTGCTGATCGACACCATGATGGCCGTTGGCGGACAGGGCGCTGCCCTGCCCGGTCTCGAAGTACATGACGTTGTCGCCCACCGTGCCGCGCTGCAGCGACAGCGCGGCTTGATGCGCTTCGGCCAGCAAGTCCAGCGTGATGCCGAAGCTGCGATTGGTGGCCTCGGTGCCGCCAATCGACTGGAAGACCAGGTCCACCGGCGCGCCCCGCTCGATGGCCTGCAGGGTGTTGGTCACGTGGGTCAGCACGCAGGACTGAGTCGGGATGCCGTAATGCTCGATCACCTCGGCCATCATGCTCACGAGTCGGATGACCTGGGCTACGTTGTCAGTTG
This sequence comes from Malikia spinosa, assembly GCF_002980625.1. GTDB lineage: Bacteria > Pseudomonadota > Gammaproteobacteria > Burkholderiales > Burkholderiaceae_C > Malikia > Malikia spinosa. Next base: position 52,308 of record NZ_PVLR01000003.1, read on the forward strand.
CGGGGTTGATGCCGATCACCGCGTCGCCACTGCCGTACAACAGCCCGTCGAGCAGGCTGGCAGCGATGCCGCTGCTGTCGTCGGTCGGGTGGTTGGGCTGCAGGCGCGTGGACAGGCGTCCCGGCAGGCCGATGCTGTTGCGAAAAGCCGATCGCACCTCGCACTTGCTGGCCACCAGGATCAGGTCCTGGTGGCGCATGATCTTGCTGACGGCCGCCGCCATCTCGGGCGTGATGCCGGCGCGCACGGCCGCCAGCGCGGCCCCATCGGTGTCATCGGCCAGCAGCCAGTTGCGCAAGTCGCCCACGGTCAGGTGCGCGATCGGCGCGAAGGCCTCTGCGCTGTGCGTATCCATGATCAGGCGCGTGACCTCGTCCTCTTCATACGGGATCAGGGCCTCGTTCAGGAAGGTGCGCAGCGGCAGCTCGGCCAGGGTCATCTGTGCCACCACGCGCTCCTGCGCAGTCCGAGCCGCCACGCCCGCCAGCAAGTCGCCCGACCGGGCTGGCGTGGCCTTGGCCATCAGATCCTTGAGGTCACGGAAGGTGAAGGTCTGCGCCCCCACCTGGTGCCGATAGCGCGCGCGGCTCATGATTGCAGTGCCGGGGCACTGGATGAGGAGGATGTCGTCATGGCAGATGAAGGGAATGGTTATTGCTTCAGCCACTGTAGGACAACGCTCGAGTCGGGCGTTATCGGAAATCGGCAAAGTTGCAAACCGCCCCCATGCCCACTGCCACGCCGTCCAGTGCGTTTCGCGCGCCGAGCGCCTCCGTTTGGTGCAACCAGTCGCCCGTCGTGGCCCTGCGGTCGTCACTGGTGCACGATGCCGACGAACAAGCCAGCCAGCTGACCGGCTGGAATCAGCAGTACGACCAGCTGAGCTGCGGCGCGTTCAGCGGAGAGCTGCTGGAGCTGCAGCTGCCGCAGATGCAGGTGTTTCGCGAGCGCGTCAGCCAGTCGGTGCGCCAGTCCTGCACCTTGTGGTCCGACGCCCTGTGGCTGGGCCTGCCCGACATGTCCAACATGTCCGCCATGGCGGACCAGGCCCATATCCGCATCAATGGCCGGCTCAATGTGGGCCACGACATCATGCTGCGGCCGGGTGACGAGCCCTTTGAGCTGCTGACCCCTCCGGCACACAGCATCTTCGGCGTGGTGGTGCGGCAGCAGGCCCTGCAAGCCGCGGCTGAACGCCAGGGCAGTCGCATCGATTGGGCCGGCTTGCAACAGGCTCACTGGCTGCAGGCGGGCGGAACTTCGCGCGCGCGCAGCCAACGCCTGCTGCAGGCGGCACTGGTCAACGCTCCCGTGGGCCTGAGCCCCGCCTTGCAGGCACGGCACGCGCAGGCCTTGCAGTCCGAACTGCTTGACATGGTGGTGGGCCTGCTCGAGCACGGCATTGCCGACCCAGGCCCGCGCCAGAGCTTGGCGAAACGGCAACGTGTCGTGTCCCAGGCGCGAGAACTGGTGCTGGCCCGGCCTGACCATGCGGTGACCGTGCCGGAGCTTTGCGAGCAGCTGCATGTGAGCCGTCGGACCCTGCAGTACTGCTTCGAGGATGTGCTGGGCCTGAGCCCGCTGCAATACCTGCGCGCGATCCGGCTCAACGGGGCGCGCCGCCAGCTGCGCCAGGCCGCGTTGCGCCAGCAGTCGGTGCAGGACGTGGCCGTGAACTGGGGTTTCTGGCACTTCAGCCAGTTCGCCAGCGACTACCGCAAGCTGTTTGGCGAAACGCCTTCGACCACACGCAAGGCCGGGGCGCATTGAGGGCGAGGGCGCGTGCGCCCTCGCTCCCTGGCCTGGCTGCACCCGCCGGATGGGCTTTCTCGCCAATCCCGCCGGAGAATGGCTGGCCCGGATCGGGTGATCGTGACCCGGCAGTGAAAAATCGGCACAATGAACCGGGCAGCCGTCGGGCATCGGGCCCGTCGCTCGTTTCCGATCCGGGCCAGAACTTGTCAGACCTTCCTTCCGATATTGTTGCTCCGGTCTCTGCCAGCTCGGCCTATCCCAGGCCCAGGATGCCGGATGAGCTCTGGCAGCTGCTGCAGAACCCGCAGTCCTCCGCCCATGGCGCGCGCCATCTGGGTGACGCGCTGGTGCGCAGCGGCACCCTGACTGCCGAGCAGCTGTCCGAAGCACTCGCGACCCAGGCCGAGCAGCGCTCGCTCGGCATCCACCGCCAGCTCGGCCAGCAGCTGGTCGAGAGCGGTCTGCTGACCGAGGCCCAGTTGCGCCATGTGATCGCGGGCTGGCTGGGCAACCGGGTGCTCGACCCCTCGGTCTACCTGTTCGACCAGGAGGCGCTCGCGCTGGTGCCGCGCAGCTTCGCCGAGCGCGAGGCGGTGCTGCCGCTGTTGCTGCAGGATGACATCCTGGTGCTCGCGATGGCCGACCCGCTCGACAAGCGGCTGCTCGATGAACTGCGCTTCATGACCCAGCGTCGGATTGTCTCGGTGCTGGCAGCGCCCGGCACGCTGATGCCCTCGGTCGCGCGCGCCTACGAACCGCAGGTCGGTCTGGGCGAGCTGCCCAGGCCCAAGGAGGTCAACCGTGCCTCGTCGCGCGACCTGGTCAACGACCTGCAGGCCGGCGCCGAGGTGGGCCGCGAACCCGAGTCCGATGTCGTCAGCGAGTCCGACAACACGCTGGTGCGGCTGATCAACTCGCTGATCGCCGAGGCGATCGCGCAGAAGGCGTCCGACATCCATATCGAGACCCAGCCCGCCCCGCGCAAGGTCAGGATTCGGTTCCGCATCGACGGCGAACTGCGGCGCTACCTCGAGGTCGAGTCGCGCTTTCGCTACGCGCTGGTGGCGCGCATCAAGATCATGGCGGGCATGGACATTTCCGAGCACCGCAAGCCGCAGGATGGCAAGATCGATTTCGCCCGCTTCGGCGGCAGCAAGACCGAACTGCGCGTCGTGACCGTGCCGACCCATGGCGGACTCGAGGATGTCGTGCTGCGACTGCTGGCCGGCTCCAAGCCGATGCCGATCGACTCGATCGGCCTGAGTGCCGGCAATCTGGCCGACCTGCGCCGGATGGCGCTCAAGCCCTATGGCCTGATGCTGGTCTGCGGCCCGACCGGCAGCGGCAAGACCACCACGCTGCATTCGCTGATCAGCGACATCAACACCGAGAACCGCAAGATCTGGACCGCCGAGGACCCGATCGAGATCACCCAGGACGGCCTGCGCCAGGTGCAGATGAACCCGCGCATCGGCTGGACCTTCGCTGCCGCGATGCGGACCTTCCTGCGTGCCGACCCCGACGTGATCATGATCGGCGAGATGCGCGACGAGGAGACCGCGCGCATCGCGGTCGAGGCCTCGCTGACCGGCCACCTGGTGCTGTCGACCCTGCACACCAACTCGGCGCCCGAGAGCATCGCGCGGCTGCTCGAGATCGGACTCGATCCGTTCAACTTCTCCGATTCGTTGCTGGCCATCCTGGCCCAGCGCCTGGTGCGCCGCCTGTGCCAGCAATGCGTCGAAGTCCGACCGGCCACCGCCGAGGAGATCGAGTCCCTGGCCAATCAGTACCTCGATGGCCACTCCCAGCATGACCCGCGCGAGGTCGCCGCGCTGATCGAGCGCTGGCGCCGCGACCATGGCCGGCCCGACGCCTTCGGTATCCGGCAACTCAACAGCTTCGTGCGGCATGGTTGCGAGGCCTGCGAGCAGCGCGGCTACCGGGGCCGGCTCGGCATCTACGAGTTGATGCTCAACGACGACCAGATCCGCCACCATATCCGCCACCGCGCCCCGGCTGGCGAGATCCGCCACAGCGCGCTTGGCGCCGGCATGCACACGCTGCGCCAGGACGGCATCGAGAAGGTGGTGGCAGGCCTGACCGATCTGGCCGAGGTGATCGCCGCGACCAATATGTGAGTCGTCCGGCTTGCCTACAATGAGGCGCATGCTGCAATACCTCACGATACCCGTCACGCCCTTCCAGCAGAACTGCTCGCTCGTCTGGTGCGACCAGACCCTGGAGGCCGCCGTGATCGATCCGGGCGGCGATCTCGAGTTGGTGCTGGCCGAGGTCGACCGGCTCGGACTCAAGCTCGGCCAGATCTGGCTGACGCACGCGCATATCGACCATGCCGGCGGCACCGCCGAGCTGGCACAGCGCTGCAAGCTGCCGATCATCGGTCCGCACGAGGGTGACCAGTACTGGATCGACGGCCTGCCGATGCAGAGCGTCAAGTTCGGTTTTCCGCCGGCCGGCCATTTCACGCCGACGCGCTGGCTGCATGACCTTGACCAGTTGCAGCTCGGCCGCAGCGAGGTGACGGTGCGCCATTGCCCGGGCCACACGCCCGGCCATGTGGTCTTTCATTCGGCCGAGGCCAAGCGCGCCTTCGTCGGTGATGTGCTGTTCGCCGGCAGCATCGGCCGCACCGATTTCCCTGGCGGCAACCATGAGCAGTTGATTGCCAGCATCACGCAGCGCCTGTGGCCGATGGGCGACGACACCGTCTTCATCCCGGGTCACGGCCCCGAAAGCAGCTTCGGCCGCGAGCGGCGCGTGAACCCCTACGTACGCGGCACCTGATCGCGTCGTGGGGCTGGCCTGGCTTCAGCCCCGGGCCTGTTCGTAGAGTTGCCTGACTCGGGGCAGGTTGTCCTGCAGTTCCTGGATCCGGTTCGGGCCGCTCGGGTGGGTGGACAGGAAGCCCGGCCCGCCGCGGCCGTTGGCCGCCATCATCTTGCGCCAGAGCGAGACGCTGGCCTGCGGGTTGTAGGCCCCGCGTGCGCCGAGCTCGAGTCCGACCAGATCGGCCTCGGTCTCGTCATCGCGGCTGTACTTGAGCGCCAGCAGCTGGGTGCCGAGGTCGGCCGCGACATTGCCCAGCTCGCCCAGGCCCAGCAGGCGCGCGCCCAGCGACAGCCCCAGGCTGGTGGCCTGGGTCTTGGCCAGCCGCTCGCGTGCATGCTCGCGCAGGGCATGCGCCATCTCGTGGCCCATGACCATCGCGACCTCGTCGTCGCCGAGCTTGAGCTTGTCGAGGATGCCGGTGTAGAAGCAGATCTTGCCGCCCGGCATGCAGAAGGCGTTGACTTGGGAGTTGCCGATCAGGTTGACTTCCCATTGCCAGCTGCGCGAGCGCGAGTTCCACGGTGCGGTGAAGGGAATCAGGCGGCGCGCGATCTGGCGCAGCCGCTGCAGCTGCGGGTGCTGCTCGGGCGCCAGCGCTCCCTTGGCCCGGGCCTGTTCCAGCATTTCGCCGTATTGCTGTCGCGCCGCGCCTTCAAGCTCCTCGGCCGGCACCAGATTGCGCAGCGCCGAAGCCTCGCCGACATCGACCTGGGCCTGCGCCGTGGCGCTGACCAGTCCGGTGGCGGCCGCTGCGCCGGCCAGCAGGAAGCCGCGCCGCGGCGACCAGCGCCCGGCGCCCGGTTCGTCATGAACCCCGGCCGAAGCCGAAAGGGAGGATTTCGCGTCGCAAAGCCAGCACATGCGCCAATAATAGACAAAAGCCTGCCGCCTGCGCAGGTTTTCTGTTTCAAGCCGTACATGCCTCCATCTGATCCCCGTCCCGCCGCCACGCTGGCCGAACCGCAGTCCGATCCGGTGCTGTCCTGGCGCGCCACCCTGCGCGCCTACCTGCAGCCCGCTGGCCTGCGCCTGTTCGCGCTCGGTTTCGCCGCTGGCCTGCCGCTGCTGCTGGTGCTCGGCACGTTGAGCTTTCGCCTGCGCGAGGCCGGCCTCGACCGCGCCACCATCGGCTACCTGAGCTGGGTCGGCCTGGCCTACGGTTTCAAGTGGTGCTGGGCGCCGCTGGTCGACCGCTTGCCGCTGCCGGGACTGAGCCGCTGGGTCGGCCAGCGCCGTGCCTGGCTGCTGCTGTCGCAATGCGTCGTCATGGCCGGCCTGGTCGGCATGGCGCTGACCGACCCGCGCACCGACCTGCAGGCCATGGTGGGTTACGCCCTGCTGGTGGCCTTTGCCTCGGCGACGCAGGACATCGCGCTCGACGCCTTCCGGATCGAATCGGCCGATGCCCGGCGCCAGGCCGCGCTGGTCGCCTATTACCAGACCGGCTACCGCCTCGGCATGATCTGGTCCGGCGCCGGTGTGCTCTGGCTGGCCGCGCGTGCCGAACTGGCGCCCGCGATCGCGGCCGGCTATCAGCAGGCGGCCTGGAGCAGCGCCTACCTGGTCATGGCCGGCTCGATGGTGATCGGCCTGCTGACCGTGCTGCTCTCGCCCGAGCCGGTGCGCCGCGTCATCCCGCCGGCGCGCAACCTCGCGGCCTGGCTGCGCGAGGTGCTGGTCGAGCCCTTTGCCGAATTCCTGCAGCGCTACGGCGCCCAGGCCCTGCTGCTGCTGGCGCTGATCGGGGTCTACCGCATCAGCGACGTGGTGATGGGCATCATGGCCAACCCGTTCTATGTCGACATGGGCTACAGCAAGGACGAGGTCGCCGCCGTCACCAAGGTCTACGGCGTGATCATGACCCTGGTCGGTGCCTTTGCCGGTGGCGCGCTGGCGCTGCGCTGGGGCGTCGCACGCGTGCTGATGCTGGGCGCCGTGCTGAGTGCCGTCAGCAACCTGCTGTTTGCCTGGCTGGCCTGGCATGGCCATGACCTGGTGGCGCTGATCGCGGTGATCGCCGCCGACAACCTGAGTTCGGGCATCGCTTCGGCTGCCTTCGTCGCCTACCTGTCGAGCCTGACCAATGTGAGCTATTCGGCCACGCAATACGCGCTGTTCAGCTCGATGATGCTGCTCGCGCCCAAGTGGCTGGCCGGCTATTCGGGCGTCTTCGTCGATGCCTATGGCTACAGCAGCTTCTTCATCGGCACGGCGCTGCTCGGCCTGCCGGTGCTGCTGCTGGTCTGGCTGGCATCCCGGGTGCAGGCCAGGACATCTGGCTAGAGCGCTTGGCCTGGATTTTCCAGCCAGTTGTCAGGCCCGTGCCATGTGGCTGGTGCACAATAGGGTCAAGTGCTGTCACACTGGCCCATGACAAGGCAGTTGTCGCGGGGGGGATGAAGCGCCAAGACGCCAGTCACGCCCCGCCATACCGTATTCCAACGACGTCCTCTAGGACTTGCCGCCGCCCAGCTGGGCGGCGTTTTTTTTTGCCGCTCGCTTTGCCGCTTACGCCCGTGCCTCATGCGGGACATCACGCCATGAGGCGGCCGGCAGTCCGGCGATGGGCGCACAATCGGTGCGTTCCTTGATCGTTTTGCCGATGCGCCACCTCGCCCACACCAGTCCCACTGCAGCCACTGCCACGACCGCCCCTGTCGGTTCTACCGCCGCCCAGCCCGAGCGCTCGGACGCTGCCACCCTGCGCCGCCTCTTGCCCTATCTCTGGCAGTACCGCTGGCGCGTGGCGCTGGCGCTGGCCTTCATGGTCGGCGCCAAGCTGGCCAACGTCGGCGTGCCGCTGCTGCTCAAGGAGCTGGTCGACGCGCTGACGCCGCGCACCGGCCTGGCGCCGGGCCAGGCCGCGCTGCTGGTGGTGCCGCTGGGCCTGTTGCTGGCCTACGGCCTGCTGCGCTTCTCGACCAGCCTGTTCACCGAGCTGCGTGAGCTGATCTTTGCCAAGGCGACCGAGGGTGCGACGCGCGCGATCGCGCTGCAGGTGTTCGGCCATCTGCACGGACTGAGCCTGCGCTTTCACCTCGAGCGCCAGACCGGCGGCATGACGCGCGATGTCGATCGCGGCACCCGCGGCGTGCAGTCGCTGATCTCCTACTCGCTCTACAGCATCTTCCCGACCCTGCTCGAGGTGGTGCTGGTGCTGGCGCTGCTGGGCACCAAGTTCGAGCTCTGGTATGTCTGGACCACGCTGGCGGCGCTGGCGGCCTATGTGTTCTTCACGGTCAAGGTCACCGAGTGGCGCACCCAGTACCGGCGCGAGATGAACGAGCTCGAATCGGCCAGCCAGACCCGTGCCGTCGATTCGCTGCTCAACTACGAGACCGTCAAGTATTTCAACAACGAGGCCTTCGAGTCGAGCCGCTACGGCGAGAGCCTGGAGCGCCTGCGCCGCGCCCGCGTCAAGAGCCAGACCACGCTGTCGCTGCTCAACGCCGGCCAGCAGCTGATCATCGCGACCGCGTTGGTCGCGATGCTCTGGCGCGCCACCAGCGCCGTGACCCAGGGCGGCATGACGCTGGGCGACCTGGTCATGATCAACGCCTTCATGATCCAGCTCTACATCCCGCTCAACTTCCTGGGCGTGCTGTACCGCGAGATCAAGCAGAGCCTGACCGATCTCGACAAGATGTTCACGCTGCTGGATCGCGAGCGCGAGATCGCCGATGCGCCGGGCGCGCCCGAGCTGGCGCTGGACGGGCCGCCCGAGGTCCGCTTCGAGTCGGTGCGCTTCGCCTACGAGCCGGCGCGCGAGATCCTGCATGGCATCAGCTTCACGGTGCCGGCCGGCAAGACGGTGGCGGTGGTCGGACCGTCCGGCTCCGGCAAGTCCACGCTGGCGCGCCTGCTGTACCGCTTCTACGATGTCGGCGGCGCTGCCATGGCGCCTGATGCGGCCGGCGCGATCCGGATCGCGGGCCAGGACATCCGCCAGGTGACCCAGTCCAGCTTGCGACGCGCGATCGGCATCGTGCCGCAGGACACGGTGCTGTTCAACGACAGCATCGGCTACAACATCCGCTACGGCCGCCCGGACGCCAGCCGCGAGGAAATGGTCGCCGCCGCCCAGGCCGCGCATATCCACGACTTCATCGAGAAGCTGCCCAAGGGCTACGACACCGTGGTCGGCGAGCGCGGCCTCAAGCTGTCGGGCGGCGAGAAGCAGCGCGTCGCGATCGCGCGCACCCTGCTGAAGAACCCGCCGATCCTGATCTTCGACGAGGCGACCTCGGCGCTCGACTCGGCCAACGAGCGCGCGATCCAGTCCGAACTGCGCAGCGCGGCGCGCGACAAGACCGCGCTGGTGATCGCGCACCGGCTCTCGACCGTGGTCGACGCGCACGAGATCATCGTGCTCGAGCAGGGCCAGATCGTCGAGCGCGGCGCCCATGCCGAACTGCTGGCGCGCAACGGTCGCTATGCCCAGATGTGGGCGCTGCAGCAAAGCGGCGCCGAGGAAGCCGTCGTGATGCAAGCGGACGCCTGAGATGGATACCAAATGGCTGGAGGATTTCGTCAGCCTGGCCGAGACGCGCAGTTTCAGCCGCTCGGCCCAGCTGCGCCATGTGACGCAGCCGGCGTTCTCGCGCCGGATCCAGTCGCTCGAGGCCTGGGCCGGCACCGACCTGGTTGACCGCAGCAGCTACCCGACCCGGCTCACGCCAGCGGGGCAGACGCTCTACGAGCAGGCGCTCGAAATGCTGCACGCGCTGCAGGCTACCCGCACCATGCTGCGCCAGTATTGCCCGACCGGCCAGGACCAGATCGCGTTCGCGGTGCCGCACACGCTGGGCTTCACCTTCTTTCCGGCTTGGCTGTCGGGCCTGCGCGAGGTGGTCGGCCCGGTCAAGACCCGGCTGATCGCCCTCAATGTCCATGATGCAGTGCTGCGCCTGATGGAGGGCAGCTGCGACCTGCTGATCACTTATCAGCATACCTCGCAGCCGATCCAGCTCGATGCCGAGCGCTACGAGATGCTGTCGCTCGGGCAGGAGGTGCTGGCGCCCTATGTCCGCCCCGGCGACGACGGCGCGCCGCTGCACCGCCTGCCTGGCTGCGCCGAGCAGCCCTGGCCCTATCTGGCCTACGCGCCGGGGGCCTATCTCGGGCGCGTGGTTGACTGGGTGCTGCAGCAGGGCGGGGCGAACTTTCATCCCGAGCGGGTCTACGAGACCGACATGTCCGAGAGCCTGAAGGCGATGGCGATCGCCGGCCATGGCGTGGCCTTCCTGCCGGCCAGCTCGGTCCAGCAAGCCTTGCGCGAGGGCCAGCTGGTCAGCGCCGCCGGTCCCGACGTCGCCTGCGAGGCGCGGCTGGACATCCGGCTCTATCGCGAACGCCCTGGCGCGCGCCGGCCCAAGCGCGCGGCGCAGAAGTTCTGGGACGACGTGGCGGCCGCGCAGGCCCGCTCGAACTGAAGCCCCGCTGCGCTGGCGCGATTTTTGCTCAATACCCTTGTGCAGTCCGGGGCCGGGTAGATACTATGGCGGTCCCGCGATACGCGCCCTAGAATGGGGCACAACTATTTCCCCTCGACCGATAAAGGATCTTGACATGAAGAAGAGCCTCCTGGCCATTGCCCTGACGGCCGCCTGTGCCGGTTCCGTCTGGGCCCAGACCAATGACACCCTGGCCAAGATCAAGGGCAGCGGCAGCGTGACCCTGGGCGTGCGCGAATCCTCGGGCCTGGGTTTCACCCTGGGCAACGGCAAGTACGTCGGCTTTCACACCGAAATGGGCGAGCGCGTCGCGGCCGACCTGCAAAAGCAGCTCGGGCTGACCAAGCTCGAACTGAAATACCAGCCCGTGACCTCGCAGAACCGCATTCCGCTGCTGCAGAACGGCACCGTCGACCTCGAGTGCGGCTCGACCACCAACAACGCCGCGCGCCAGAAGGATGTCGCCTTCGCCGTCACCACCTATGTCGAGGAAGTGGGCATTGCCGTGCGCACCAACTCGAACGTGCACCAGGTCAAGGACCTGAACGGCAAGTCGGTCGCCACCACCACCGGCACCACCTCGGTCCAGACGCTGCGCAAGAACGAGCGCGCCGCCGGCATCGACTTCAAGGAAGTCTATGGCAAGGACCATGCCGACAGCTTCCTGCTGCTTGAGTCGGGCCGTGCCGAGGCGTTCGTGATGGACAAGTCCATCCTGGCAGCCAACATCGCCAAGTCGAAGAACCCGGGCGAGTTCAAGATCCTCGACGAGGTGCTGAGCGTCGAGCCGATCGCCTGCATGCTGCGCAAGGACGATCCGGCCTTCAAGAAGGCGGTCGATGACAGCATCAAGCGCCAGATCAAGGACGGTTCGCTGGCCAAGCTGTACGACAAGTGGTTCATGCAGCCGATCCCGCCGGCCAACGTCAACCTCAAGATGCCCTTGACTGACAGCACCAAGGCCGCCTGGGCCAGCCCGAACGACAAGCCGATGGAAGAGTACGCGAAGAAGTAAGCTTCGCACCCAGTGCAGCCCCGCTGGTCGGGGCTGGTTTCATTTCACAGCATGGGGAGGTCCGCATGAGCTGGGATTGGCAGGTATTCTGCGAGGACACCCTCACGCGCGAGGCGGGTTCGAGCTGTTTTGGTCAGGGCGGTGACATCACCTACCTGGATTGGCTGTTGTCGGCCTGGGGCTGGACGGTGTCGGTCTCGCTGCTGGCCTTGCTGCTGGCGCTGTTCGTGGGTGCCCTGGTCGGCACGCTGCGTACCTTGCCCGACAGCCCCTGGGTGGTGCGACTCGGCAATGCCTGGGTTGAGCTGTTTCGCAACATTCCGCTGCTGGTGCAGATCTTCCTCTGGTACCACGTGCTGCCCACGCTGTTTCCGACCCTGCAGGCGGTGCCGGGCTTCGTGCTGGTGGTGCTGGCGCTGGGCCTGTTCACCTCGGCCCGCATCGCCGAGCAGGTCCGCTCCGGCATACAGGCGCTGCCGCGCGGCCAGCGCATGGCCGGCATGGCGCTGGGCCTGACCACGGCGCAGACCTACCGCCATGTGCTGCTGCCGATGGCGCTGCGCATCGTGATCCCGCCGCTGACCAGCGAGACCATGAACATCTTCAAGAACTCGTCGGTCGCCTTCGCGGTCTCGGTCGCCGAGCTGACCATGTTCGCGATGCAGGCGCAGGAAGAAACCGCGCGCGGCGTCGAGGTCTATCTGGCCGTGACCGGGCTCTACATGCTGTCGGCTTTCGCGATCAACCGCGTGATGGCCTTCATCGAGCGGCGCGCCCGGGTACCGGGCTTCATTGCCAGCGCTGGCACGGGAGGGCATTGAGATGGGTCTTCAACTCGACTGGTCCTTCTACAACTGGGACCTGATGCAGAACTTCGTGCTCAAGGGCCTGGGCTTCAGCCTGATGCTGACCCTGGTCGCGACGCTCGGTGGTGTGCTGTTTGGCACCCTGCTGGCGCTGATGCGATTGTCGGGCCGGCCCTGGCTCGCCACGCCCGCGATGGTCTATGTCAACGGCATGCGCAGCATCCCGCTGGTGATGGTGATCCTGTGGTTCTTCCTGCTGGTGCCGTTGCTGATCGGTCGCCCGATCGGGGCCGAGCTGTCGGCGGTGCTCACCTTCGTCGCCTTCGAGGCGGCCTACTTCAGCGAGATCATGCGCGCCGGCATCCAGTCGATTCCGCGCGGCCAGGTTCAGGCCGGCATGGCGCTGGGCATGAGCTATGGCCAGAACATGCGGCTGGTCGTGCTGCCGCAGGCGCTGCGCAACATGCTGCCGGTGCTGCTGACGCAGACCATCATCCTGTTCCAGGACACCTCGCTGGTCTATGCGATCGGTGCCTACGACATGCTCAAGGGCTTCGAGGTCGCCGGCAAGAACTTCGGTCGTCCGATCGAGGCCTATCTGGCGGCGGCCGTGCTTTATTTCGCGATCTGCTATGCGCTGTCGGCGGGCGTCAAGCGCCTGCACCGCAAGATCGCCATCGTGCGCTGACAGCCGGTACCGAAGGAGAATCCAATGATTGAACTCAAGCATGTGTCCAAATGGTACGGCCCGGTGCAGGTACTCAACGATTGCTCGACCCGGATCGAGAAGGGCGAGGTGGTGGTGATCTGCGGCCCGTCCGGTTCGGGCAAGTCGACGCTGATCAAGACCATCAACGCACTCGAGCCGATCCAGCAGGGCGAGATCTGGGTTGACGGCAAGGCCGTTCACGACCCCAAGACCAACCTGCCGAAACTGCGCAGCCATGTCGGCATGGTGTTCCAGCATTTCGAGCTGTTCCCCCACCTGAGCGTGACCGAGAACCTGACGCTGGCACAGGTCAAGGTGCTGGGCCGCAGCCTCGATGACGCCAGGCAGCGCGGCCTCAAGATGCTCGACCGCGTCGGCCTGAGCGCGCACAAGGACAAGTTCCCGGGCCAGCTCTCGGGCGGCCAGCAGCAGCGGGTCGCGATCGCGCGCGCGCTCAGCATGGACCCGATCGTGATGCTGTTCGACGAGCCGACCTCGGCGCTCGACCCCGAGATGGTCGGCGAGGTGCTCGACGTCATGGTCGGCCTGGCCGGCGAGGGCATGACCATGATGTGCGTGACGCACGAGATGGGCTTTGCGCGCAAGGTCAGCAACCGGGTGATCTTCATGGATGTCGGCGGCAAGATCCTGGAGGACTGCAGCACGCGCGAGTTCTTCAGCCAGCCGGAAAACCGCCAGCCGCGCACCAAGGATTTCCTGAACAAGATCCTGCAGCATTGACCGCCTGGGCATGAACTGGGCGGGCGGCCTACAATGGTTCCATGTCCACCGCTTCGATCCGCCGCCTGATCACCCGCCTGCTGGCAGGGTGGGCGCAGGCGTTTCTCGCTGCGGGTCAGGCGCCGCTGCTGCGCCCGCCGGTCGCACTTTCCTGAGCCCGGCGGTCCCCTTCCTCTTTCTTGCGCCATTTCCAGGACCGTCGGGCACGCTATCAGGCGCGACTGGCCCGTGGACCGCTCCGCGGGCCCTTTTGTCCCGGAGTGCTTTCGATGTCCACTATTCCCTTGAGCCTGCGTACGCTCAACGAACTTGACCACGCCCGTCTCAGCAAGTTGATTCCCGCCGGCCCTGCCGGCGAGGAGTTGGCCGACTTGCTCGACAACGCCCAGTTGCTGGCGCCCAGCGACATGCCTGCCGATGTCGTGACGCTCAACTCCACCGTGCTGCTCGAGGACGCCAGCGGCAAGCGCGAGCTGACCCTGTGCTACCCGCGCGATGCCGATCCCAACAGCGGTCGCCTCTCCGTGCTGTCGCCCCTGGGCCTGGGCTTGCTGGGACTGTCCGTCGGGGCTGAGGCGGGCTGGCTCACCCCGCAGGGCCAGGCCCGTTCCGCCCATCTGTTGGCCCTGCTGTACCAGCCTGAAGCCAGCGGCGAATACCTGGTCTGAGACCGGGATGGCCCCAAGGGGCGGTGGATTTGGGACAATCGCAGCATGACGCAACAGATCACCATCACCCGCCCCGACGATTGGCACCTGCATCTGCGCGACGGCGCCGCGCTGCACACCGTGGTGCCGCACACGGCCGCGCAGTTCGGCCGTGCCATCGTCATGCCCAACCTCAAGCCGCCGGTCACCACGGCCGAGCAGGCTCTGGCCTACAAGCAGCGCATCCTGGCCGCCGTGCCGCCCGGCATGAGCTTCGAGCCGCTGATGACGCTTTACCTGACTGACAACCTGCCGCCCGAGGAAATCGCGCGTGCCAAGGCGGCCGGCGTGGTCGCGGTCAAGCTCTATCCGGCTGGCGCCACCACCAACAGCGACGCCGGCGTGACCGACCTGCGCAAGACCTACCAGACGCTCGAAGCCATGCAGCGCGAAGGCATGCTGCTGCTGGTGCATGGCGAGGTGACCGACCCCGCGATCGACCTGTTCGACCGCGAGGCGGTGTTCATCGAACAGCAGCTCGCGCCGCTGCGCCGCGACTTCCCCGAACTCAAGATCGTGATGGAGCACATCACGACCCAGGAAGCCGCGCAATATGTGGCCGAGGCCGACCAGTTCCTGGGCGCGACCATCACCGCGCACCACCTGCTCTACAACCGCAACGCTCTCTTCACCGGCGGCATCCGCCCGCATTACTACTGCCTGCCGGTTCTCAAGCGCGAGACGCACCGCCAGGCGCTGGTGGCAGCGGCGATCAGTGGCAATGCCAGGTTCTTCCTCGGCACCGACAGCGCGCCGCACCCGGCGCACCTGAAGGAGCATGCGACCGGCTGCGCCGGCTGCTACACCGCGCACGCCGCGATCGAGATGTACGCCGAGGCCTTCGACGCCGCCGGTGCGCTCGACCAGCTCGAAGCCTTTGCCAGCTTCAACGGTCCCGACTTCTACAACCTGCCGCGCAATACCGGCCGCATCACGCTGCGCAAGGAAAGCTGGACTCCGCCGGCGTCGTTCGCCTTCGGCGAGGCCGAGCTCAAGCCGCTGCGCGCGGGCGAGGCGCTGCCCTGGAAGCTGGTCTGAGCCATTTTTCGCGCCTGATCGACTGGTCCGAACCCTGGCTGGCGCCTTGGCGCGGGCTGGGCGAGCCGATTGCGGTCGATGCGCTGGCCGGCGGCGACCTGCCGGCGGCGCTCAATGCTGTCGCGCTGGCGCCCAGGAACTTCGTGCCGCAGGCCGAGCTGCCCGAGGGGCGGGCCTACGAGGCGCATATCTTTGCGACCGGCGATGTGCCGACGCGCGAAGGCCTGCACGACTTCTTCAACGCGCTGTGCTGGATGCGCTTTCCCGCCACCAAGCTGCGGCTGAACCGCTTGCAGGCGCAGGCGATCGAGGCCGCTGGCGGCGTCGGCACCCGGCGCGGTCCGCTGCGCGATGCGCTGACGCTGTTCGACGAGAATGCCGCGCTGCTGCAGGCGCCAGAACCGATCTGGCAGGCGCTGCTGGCGCGCGACTGGAGCCTGCTGTTCGTCGAGTTGCGCCCGCTCTGGGCCCAGTCCACGCTGCTGCTGTTCGGCCACGCGCTGACCGAAAAGCTGGTCGCGCCCTACAAGTCGATCACGGCCCATGTGCTGCGGCTGCCGGTGCCGACCGATTGGCCGGCTGATCTGCCCGCTGATTGGCCAGCCGATGCGGGCGCAGGCGTAGTCCATCCCTGGGATGACTGGCTGGCCGGCCAGCTGACGCCCGAGTGGCTGGCGACCAAGCCCTACACGCCGTTGCCGGTGCTGGGGCTGCCAGGCTGGTGGCCGGCCAACGAGGACCCCGCCTTCTACGCCGATGCCCAGGTGTTCCGGCCGGCGCGCCAGCCCTGAGCCTGCACGCCATTCACCTGCGCATGCTAAGGTTGGCGGCTTGAAGCGCTCTGCGCTCGTCCCCATATCCTGGCGAAAGGGATCTCAGCCTTGGCCTTGAGCGGAGAGCTGGCGGCCCGATCGATCTTTTCAACCTGGGAGTTTTTCCTGTCATGAAACGCATTGCGCTTTTCGTCCTGACCAACCTGGCGGTCATGCTGGTCCTGAGCGTCACCGCCAGACTGCTGGGAGTCGACCGCTTCCTGACCGCCAACGGCCTGAACCTCGGCGCGCTGCTGGGCTTCTCGCTGATCATGGGCTTTGGCGGCTCCATCATCTCGCTGCTGATGAGCAAGCCGATGGCCAAGTGGAGCACCGGCGCGGTGGTGATCAACCAGCCGCGCAACGCCGACGAGGCCTGGCTCGTCAACACGGTGCAGAAGTTTGCCGGCCAGGCCGGCATCGCGATGCCCGAGGTCGCGATCTACGACGGCGAGCCCAACGCCTTCGCGACCGGCGCCAGCAAGAACGCTTCGTTGGTGGCGGTCTCGACCGGCCTGCTGCATGGCATGACGCACGAGGAAGTCGAGGCCGTGATCGGCCATGAGGTGGCGCATATCGCCAACGGCGATATGGTGACGATGACGCTGATCCAGGGCGTCATGAACACCTTCGTCGTGTTCCTGAGCCGGGTGGTCGGCTACGCGGTCGACAGCTTCCTGCGCAAGGGCGACGAGCGCGAGAGCAGCGGCCCCGGCATCGGCTACATGATCACCAGCTTCGTGATGGAGATCGTGCTGGGCTTCCTGGCCGGCATCATCGTGGCCTGGTTCAGCCGCCAGCGCGAATTCCGCGCCGATGCCGGTGCGGCCCAGATGATGGGCCGCAAGCAGCCGATGATCAATGCGCTGGCCCGCCTCGGCGGTCTGGAGCCGGGCGCGCTGCCGCAGAGCATGGCGGCAATGGGCATTGCCGGCGGCCTGGGCAAGCTGTTCTCGACCCATCCGCCGCTGGAAGAGCGCATCGCGCGCCTGCAGCAGTCCTGATTCCTCGGTCCTGTGATCGGCATAGGGGGCCGCCATCATTGGAGGCACCCCTGCCACACCACCCGGCATGCGGGTCCGCACCGGGCGGTTCGAGAGCTTGAGGTCAGGACAGTCGCGGCACTCCCAGTCGGTCGAAGTAGGCAAGGGTCAGGACACTGTTGAGCAGCAGTCCACTGTTACGCCACCAGCGGCGGCAGTTGCCCGCCACCTGTCTGGCTACATCTTCCCTGGCCCCCAAGACCTTGAGCTCGCGGTAAATCGTCCCCGACCGCTTCCAGTGCCTAAGCTGGATGGCTCGCAGTCTGTGGCGCAGCCACTCGTCCAGTTCACGCCAGACTCGTGGTGTTTGCGACAGCCCGAAATAGGCCTTCCAGCCCAGCAGGTAAGGCCGCAGCTTCTCCACCACTTCACTCATGCTGCGTCCCCCAGAACGCCTCGTGAGTTGCCGGATGCGGACCTTGAAGTTCTGCAGCGGCTTGTCGGCCACCTTGCATTTGACTTCCCGGCCCTTGGCCACCCACAGCGCA
>NZ_PVLR01000030.1 GCF_002980625.1 Malikia spinosa
GTCGCCGTCGCGCAGCTCGATGGCTTCGCGGCTGCCGGTGGAGGCGCCCGACGGCACGGCCGCGCGGCCCATGACGCCGCTTTCGAGCAGCACGTCGCACTCGACGGTGGGGTTGCCGCGGCTGTCGAGCACTTCACGGCCGACGATATCAACGATTGCACTCATGTCTTACCTTTGGAGTTGAAAAATACTGGGACCTGGCCGCAGCGGGCGACCGGGCCGGAGGGCAGGGTCAGAACTCGCCGAAGCGGTTTTCCAGGAAGCCGTGGCGCTTGGTCACGCGGTCGAGCTCGACCAGGGTTTCCAGCAGCGCCCGCATATGCTTGAGCGGTACCGCGTTGGGGCCGTCGCTCATGGCCTGGCGCGGATTCGGGTGGGTTTCCATGAACAGGCCGGCCACGCCGACGGCCACTGCCGCGCGCGACAGCACCGGCACCATCTCGCGCATGCCGCCGCTGCTCGTGCCCTGGCCGCCCGGCAGCTGCACGCTGTGGGTGGCGTCATAGACGACCGGTGCGCCGGTCTCGCGCATGATCGCCAGGCTGCGCATGTCGGACACCAGATTGTTGTAGCCGAAGCTCGCACCGCGCTCGCAGGCCATGAAGTTGTCTTCCGGCAGGCCCGCGTCGCGCGCGGCGGCACGCGCCTTGTCGATCACGTTCTTCATGTCGTGCGGCGCGAGGAACTGGCCCTTCTTGATGTTGACCGGCTTGCCCGACTGCGCCACGGCGCGGATGAAGTCGGTCTGGCGGCACAGGAAGGCGGGGGTCTGCAGCACGTCGACCACCCTGGCTACGGCCGCGATATCGGCTTCGGTGTGGACATCGGTCAGCACCGGCACGCCCAGCTCGCGCCGGACCTTGGCCAGGATCTCGAGGCCCTTGTCCATGCCAGGGCCGCGGAAGGTGCTGCCGCTGGAGCGGTTGGCCTTGTCGTAGCTGCTCTTGAAGATGAAGGGGATGCCGAGCTCGGCGGTGATCGCCTTGAGCTCGCCGGCCACGTCCATCTGGAGCTGCTCGGACTCGATCACGCAGGGGCCCGCGATCAGGAAAAAGGGCTGGTCCAGCCCGACATCGAAGCCGCAGAGTTTCATGCTCAGCCTTTCTTGGACTTGTGCTGGATCAGGCCGGCCTTGACGAAGGCGTTGAACAGCGGGTGGCCGTCCCAGGGCGTGGACTTGAACTCGGGGTGGAACTGCACGCCGACATACCAGGGGTGGACGTCCTGCGGCAGCTCGACCATCTCGGTCAGGTGCTCGCGCTGGGTCAGCGCCGAGATCACCAGGCCGGCCGCGCGCAGCCGGTCCAGATACTGGGTGTTGGCCTCGTAGCGGTGGCGGTGACGTTCGGTCACGACATCGCCGTAGATGGCGTGCGCCAGCGTGCCGGGCGCCACGTCGGAGCTCTGCGCGCCCAGGCGCATGGTGCCGCCGAGGTCGGAGTTGGCGTCGCGCTTCTGGATGCTGCCGTCGGCGTCCTGCCACTCGTCGATCAGCGCGATCACCGGGTGCGGGGTCTGGGGCTCGAACTCGGTCGAGTTGGCGTGCGTCAGGCCGGCGACATGGCGCGCGAACTCGATCGTGGCGACCTGCATGCCGAGGCAGATGCCCAGATAAGGCACGCCATGCTCGCGGGCAAAGCGCGCCGCGGCGATCTTGCCCTCCACGCCGCGCTTGCCGAAGCCGCCCGGCACCAGGATGGCGTCGAAGCCGCCGAGCTGGTTCGCCACGTCGCCGGATTCCAGCGTCTCGGAGTCGACGTAGGTGATCTCGGACTTGACATGGTTCTTCATGCCGGCGTGGCGCAGCGCCTCGTTGACCGACTTGTAGCTGTCCGACAGCTCGACATACTTGCCGACCATCGCGATCCTGACCACGCCTTGCGGATGCTGGGTCTCGTAGACCAGGTCGTCCCAGCGCTTGAGGTTGGCCGGCGGCGTGTTCAGGCGCAGCTTGTCGCAGATCAGGCCGTCGAGGCCCTGCTCGTGCAGTACGCGCGGCACCTTGTAGATGGTGTCGACGTCGGGCATCGAGATCACGCCCCATTGCGCGACGTTGGTGAACAGGCTGATCTTCTCGCGCTCGTCGTCGGGGATCGGGCGGTCGGCGCGGCACAGCAGCGCGTCGGGCTGGATGCCGATCTCGCGCATCTTCTGCACCGTGTGCTGGGTCGGCTTGGTCTTGAGTTCGCCCGCGGCGGCGATCCACGGCACATAGGTCAGGTGCACGAAGGCCGCGTTGTTCGGGCCTAAGCGCAGGCTCATCTGGCGCACCGCTTCGAGGAAGGGCAGCGACTCGATGTCGCCGACGGTGCCGCCGATCTCGACGATCGCGACATCCACCGCTTCCGTGGTGTTGTAGCCGGCGCCGCGCTTGACGAAGTCCTGGATCTCGTTGGTCACATGCGGGATCACCTGCACGGTCTTGCCGAGGTAGTCGCCGCGGCGTTCCTTCTCGAGCACGGACATGTAGATCTGTCCGGTCGTGAAGTTGTTGGTCTTCTTCATCCGGGTGGTGATGAAGCGCTCGTAGTGGCCCAGGTCGAGGTCGGTCTCGGCGCCGTCATCGGTCACGAAGACTTCGCCGTGCTGCATCGGCGACATCGTGCCCGGGTCGACGTTGAGGTAGGGGTCGAGCTTGATCAGGGTGACTTTGAGGCCGCGCGATTCGAGCAGGGCGGCCAGGGAAGCGGCGGCGATGCCCTTGCCCAATGAGGACACTACGCCGCCGGTAACAAACACAAATTTGGTCATGTCGCAGACGAGCCTGTGAGGCTCGCAGGAGTGTGAAATGGGGATTATAAAAGCCGGTGCCGGGTTTTGGCTCGGGGCCGGTGCCTGCGTGGCTGGTGTACATTGCTCGCCATGACGGATCTGGCAGGAAAACATATCGTTCTGGGCCTCTCGGGAGGCATCGCGTGCTACAAGTCGGCTGAGCTGTGTCGCTTGCTGGTCAAGGCCGGCGCGACCGTGCAGGTGCTGATGACCGAGGCGGCCGCGCAGTTCATCACCCCGGTCACGATGCAGGCGCTGAGCAACCGGCCGGTCGTGATCAGCCAGTGGGATGCGCGCGAGCCCAACAACATGCCGCACATCAACCTCGGGCGCGAGGCCGATGCGATCCTGGTCGCCCCGGCCAGCGCCGACCTGCTGGCCCAACTGGCGCAGGGCCGCGCGGCCGACCTGCTGACGCTGACCTGCCTGGCGCGCCCGCTCGAGCGCGCGCCCTTGCTGCTGGCGCCGGCGATGAACCGTGAGATGTGGGCCCATCCGGCGACGCAGCGCAACATCGCGCAATGCCAGGCCGACGGCGCGACCGTGCTGCCGGTCGGGCAGGGCGAGCAGGCCTGCGGCGAGACCGGCGACGGCCGCATGCTCGAGCCGGCCCAGCTGCTCGAGGCCCTGGTCGCGTCGTTCCAGCCCAAGCGGCTGGCCGGCCACCAGGTGCTGGTGACCGCCGGCCCGACCTTCGAGGCGATCGACCCGGTGCGCGGCATCACCAACCATTCATCGGGCAAGATGGGATTCGCGATTGCGCGCGCCGCGCGCGAGGCCGGTGCCGAGGTCACCTTGGTGGCCGGCCCGGTCCATCTGCCGACGCCGCTGGGCGTGCGCCGCGTCGACGTGCAGTCGGCGCTGCAGATGCAAGCGGCGGTCCAGGCCGAAGTCGGTGCTGCGACGATCTTCATCGCGGCAGCCGCGGTGGCCGACTGGCGCCCGGCCGCGGCGGCCGAACACAAGATCAAGAAGGACGGCTCGGGCCTGCCGCCCGCGCTGCATTTCGTCGAGAACCCCGACATCCTGGCCGGCGTCGCGGCCGACCCGCGCGCCAGCCGCGGCGAGCTCTACTGTGTCGGCTTTGCCGCCGAGAGCCAGGACCTGCTGGCCAATGCCCAGGCCAAGCGCCTGCGCAAGCGGGTGCCGCTGCTGGTCGGCAACATTGGTCCGGCCACCTTCGGCCGCGACGACAACGCGCTGCTGCTGGTCGACGCGCAGGGCGCACAGGAGCTGCCCCACGGCAGCAAGACCGAGCTGGCGCGCCAGTTGGTGGCCGAGATCGCACGCCGCCTGCCCGTGGCAGGCTGAAGCCGCCAAGTCGTCAATCTTGCCCCTGGCCTGCCGGCGTGCGCGGCGCCAGCTGCCACCAGGGCAGTTCGCGCCGCAGCGACAGCACCTGGCCGCTGGCT
This sequence comes from Malikia spinosa, assembly GCF_002980625.1. Taxonomy (GTDB): domain Bacteria; phylum Pseudomonadota; class Gammaproteobacteria; order Burkholderiales; family Burkholderiaceae_C; genus Malikia; species Malikia spinosa. The sequence continues at coordinate 4,185 of NZ_PVLR01000030.1, forward strand.
TGCGGCGCATAGCCCGGCAGCTGCGCGATCCGGCTTTGCCAGGCCGGTTGCGCCAGCAGCTCGCGCAGCCGTCGCAGCTCGGGCTGCTCGAGCGCGCTCTTCAGGCAGGCCAGGTAGTAGCGCTCGCTGGCCAGCGGCACGAAATCCAGCCCCTGCGCGCGCGCTGCCGCTTCGGTGCCCAGGCCGCAGTCGGCGCTGCCCGAGGCCACGGCCTGTGCCACCGCCGCATGCGAAGGCTCGCAGCGCAGATAGCCCTGGATCTGGCCGGGCTCGAGTCCGGCTTGCTGCAGCAGCTCGTCGAGCAGGACCCGGGTCCCTGAGCCCAGCGCCCGGTTGACGAAGCGGGCCTTCCAGCGCGCGACCCGCGCCAGGCTGTCGAGCCGCAGCGGATTGCCGCGCGCGACCATCAGGCCCTGCTGGCGGCGGGCAAAGCCGATCAGCTTGTGCAGCCCCGGCTGCAGCAGCGGCTGGTAGGTCCGGGCCGTCACGCTAGCGCCGTCCGCGCCCTCGCGCACATGAAAGCCGGCCAGCACGCAGTCGCCCGCGTTCAGGGCCCGGATCGCCTCGACGCTACCGCTGAAGCGGATGTCCAGGTGCAGCGCGGCCTGGCTGGCCGCATGGTCCTGCAGCAGCGGCAGCGCGTCGTCATGGCTGGCATGCAGCATCAGCACCAGCGCCTGCGGGTCGAAGGCCAGTGCCAGCGTACGCTCGAGTTCGGCGCGCAGCGCCTCGATCTGCGGCCCGAGCCGGGCCTGGGCCAGCCTTTCGCTCCAGAGCAGCCGGTCGGCAAACGGGGTCAGCCTGGCTGCCTGGCCGCGCTCCCAGAAGATCAGGTCCTGCTCCAGGGTCTGCTCCCAGTCCTTCAGCTGGCCCCAGACATGGCGGTAGGACAGGCCGAGCTGACGCGCCGCACCCGAGATCGAGCCGCTGTCGCGCACGGCCAGCAGCAGCTCGAACAGCGGGTTGCGGATCAGGGCGGCCGGCTCGCGCTCGCTGCAGAGCCGGTAGCTGAGTTCTATCTTGCGCATGTCGCGACAGTGTGCCCGATCCAGGGCCGGCAGCCTGCCTCCTTATGCATGGAGCTGCATAACTTGGACCCGTTGGCGCTTGCCGGGTGATGGCCAGGCTAGGATGAGTCGCGACACCATAAAACAGGAGATCCATGGCCGCCTTCACCGATGCCGCGCTCGGCGCCTTGCAGCTGCTCGTCGAGCGCGATCCGGCGCTGTGGGCGATTGTCGGCCGCTCGCTGGCGGTCAGCGCCACGGCCTGCGTGCTGGCCTGCGTGCTTGGGCTGGCGCTGGGTGCCTGGCTCGGGGTGGCGCGCTTTCGCGGCCGCGAGGCGCTGCTGGCCTTGCTCAACACCTGGCTGGCGGTTCCTTCGGTGGTGGTCGGGCTGGTGGTCTATCTGCTGCTGTCGCGTTCCGGTCCGCTCGGCTTCCTGGGCTGGCTGTTCAGCTTCAAGGCCATGGTGCTGGCGCAGGCCCTGCTGGTGTTGCCGGTGGTCACGGCCCTGACGCGCCAGCTGGTCGATGACGCCGAGCGCCGCCATGGCGAGCAGCTCGCTTCGCTCGGTGCCCGGGCCGGCCTGCGCGGCGCCTTGCTGGCCTGGGATGAGCGCTATGCCTTGCTGACGGTGCTGATCACGGCGTTCTCGCGTGCGATCTCGGAGGTCGGCGCGGTGATGGTGGTCGGCGGCAATATCGAGGGCTTCACCCGCGTCATGACCACGGCGATCGCGCTCGAAACCAGCAAGGGCGACCTGCCGCTGGCGCTCGGCCTGGGCTGGGTGCTGCTGGCGGTGGTGCTGCTGCTCAATGCCGGCATCGCCGGGCTGCGGCGTTGGCGCGATCGTTCCGGCCTGGCGATGGCGGCCTTGCCGGCCAGCGTGCTGCAGGAGGCTTCATGAACGCGGTCCCGCTGTTGCAGCTGCGCGGCCTGTCGCTGCGCCTGGGTCCGGTCTGGGCGCTGCGCGACCTCAACCTGCGCCTGGAGGCGGGCGAGCGCCTGGCCCTGGTCGGCGCCAACGGCAGCGGCAAGACCAGCTTGCTGCGCGTGCTGAACGGCCTGCGTCCACCCAGCGCCGGCAGCCTGAGCTGGCGCCAGCCGCTGCGCCAGGCGATGCTGTTCCAGCGCCCGCATCTGCTGCGCTGCTCGGTCCGGCACAACGTGGCGCTGGGCCTGTGGCTGGCCGGCCAGTCCTGGCGCCAGGCGCGCAAGCGCGCGCTGCTGGCGCTGGAGCGGGTCGGCCTGGCCGAGCTGGCCGACCGGCGCGCCTCGGCGCTGTCGGGCGGCCAGCAGCAGCGCGTCGCGCTGGCGCGCGCCTGGGCGCTGGAGCCGCAGCTGCTGCTGCTCGACGAGCCCACCGCCAGCCTGGACCCGCATGCCAAGCGCGAGGTCGAGGCCTTGCTGGGCCAGATCAGCCGCGACGCCACCCAGCCCGAGCCCATGACGCTGGTGTTTGCCAGCCACAACCTGGGCCAGGTCAAGCGCCTGGCCAGCCGAGTCATTTACCTGGAGGGCGGTCGCATCCTGGCCGATCTGCCCGTCAACGATTTTTTCAACGATGCGCTGCTGGCGGGCAATTACCCCGAGGCGCAGGCTTTTGTCCGAGGAGAAGTGGCATGAAGTGGTCCGGAACTGTCCTGTTTTCTACCCGTCGCGGCTGGGGTGTCAGCGCCGCTGCACTCCTGCTGGGCGCCCTGGGCTGGGTGGCACCGATGGCTCCAGTAGCCGCGCAGTCGCCGTCGATTGTCGTGGCCTCCACCACCTCGACCGAGCAGTCGGGCCTGTTCGGCCATATCCTGCCCGAGTTCACCCAGGCCAGCGGCATCGCGGTCAAGGTGGTGGCGCTGGGCACCGGCCAGGCGATCGACATGGCGCGCCGTGGCGACGCCGATGTGCTGTTCGTGCATGACAAGGCGGCCGAGGAGAAGTTCGTCGCCGACGGCTTCGCGCCGCGCCGCTTTGATGTCATGTACAACGATTTCGTGCTGGTCGGCCCGAAGGCCGATCCGGCCCAGCTGCGCGGCAAGGACATCGTGGCGGCGCTCAGGAAGGTGGCCGCTACCCAGGCACCATTCGTCTCGCGCGGCGACAAGAGCGGCACCCATGCGGCCGAGCTGCGTTTCTGGCAGCAGGCCGGGGCCGACAAGGGATCGGGCTACAAGGAATGCGGCTGCGGCATGGGCCCGGCGCTCAACATGGCGGCCGCCACCGGCAGCTATCTGCTGGCCGACCGCGGTACCTGGCTCAGCTTCAAGAACAAGGCCGACCTGGCGGTGCTGGTCGAGGGCGACCCTCGCCTGTTCAACCCGTACGGCGTGATGCTGGTCAGCGCGGCCAAGCACCCGCATGTGAAATCGGCCGAGGGCCAGAAGTTCGTCGACTGGGTGCTGTCGCCGGCCGGCCAGGCGTCGATTGCCAGCTACAAGATCAACGGCGAGCAGCTGTTCTTCCCGAACGCCGTCCGTTGAGCGCCCGGCCCGCCAGCGACGGCGGGCTCGGTGCCAGGATCAGGCCAGCTCGCCGCCGAGCGCCGTCGTCAGGTCAGTGATCAGCGCGGCGAGTTCGCCGGTGGCGATCGCGACATCGCTGTCGAAGCCGCCGTTGTCCTCGGCGCCGGCCTGCTCCTCGAACACGCCGTCGAGGAAGGCGACCTTCTTGAGCTGGGTGCCCTCGGTCAGCACGAAGCTGACGCGGCCTTCCCAGTCGAGCGCGAGCTGGGTCGGCAGCTTGCCCTGCGCGATATGGCGCTTCATCTCCTCGTCGTCGAGCGGATGGCGGGTGAACTTGACGACCGAGTTCATCTCGTCGCCGCTCTTGAGCTCGACCTCGCGCCCGGGCGCGAAATGCGCCGGCCACTCGTCGGCGTTGCCGGTCAGCCATTGCGTCATCGCGGCCTGCGGCGAGACCTGGGTGTTGAGCAGCGACACCTGCAGTCCGGCCAGGCATTCGACCAGCGCGCTGACCAGGGTATCGGCCTTGCCCGTGCTGGCGCAGTCCAGCACCAGCCGGCCCTGCTCCAGGTCGAGCCAGACCAGGATGCTTGCGGTGCGCGCAAAGGCCATCGGCAGCAGCTCCTGCACGATCTCGTCGCGCAGCTCGCGGCTTTCCTTGCGGCCCGGCTTGCGGCCTTCCTTTTCCTCGATCTGGGCGCAGCGCTCCTCGAGTCGGCGCTTGACGACCGAGCCCGGCACGGCCTTGCTTTCGTGCATGAAGCGCAGGATGCGCTGGCCGGCGACCAGTTCGACCAGCGCGCCATGGGCCTGGCCGCGCGGCGGGGCCCAGCCGTAGGACTCGGGCTGCGTGGCGCCACAGGGCTGGAACGGCATCTTGGCCAGCGCGGCCTCCATGGCTTCGACTTCCATCGCCCAACCCGGGGCGATGCGGTAGACCATCACGTTCTTGAACAAATTCTTTCCTCTTTGGCTGTCCGGCATCAGGCCGGGGACTCGATTATGCGGGCCGGCGAGCGGCCGGGGCGGCTGGCCGACGTCAGAGCTGGCGGCTGCGCGCCAGCGGCGGATTGGCCGCGAAGTAGCGCGTGATGCCGCGCTGCAGCGCCTGGGCCAGCCGGTCCTGGAAGCCCGAGTCGAGCAGACGGGCTTCCTCTTGCGGGTTGCTGATGAAGGCGGTCTCGACCAGGATGCTCGGGATGTCGGGCGCCTTCAGCACTGCGAACGAGGCCTGCTCGACCCGGGGCTTGTGCAGCCGGCCGACGCGGCCGATCTCGCCCAGCAGCGCGCCGCCGAGCTTGAGGCTGTCGTTGATCTGGGCCGTGGTGCTCATGTCGAACAGCGCGCGCTGCACATGCACATCCTGCACCTTGACATTGATGCCGCCGACCCGGTCGGACTTGTTTTCCTGGTTCGCCATCCAGCGCGCGGCGGCACTCGAGGCGCCGCGGTCGCTCAGCGCGTAGACGCTCGCGCCCTGCGGGTCGGGGGTGTAGAAGGCATCGGCATGCAGGCTCACGAACAGGTCGGCCTGCACGCGGCGTGCCTTCTCGACCCGGACCTGCAGCGGCACGAAGAAGTCCGCATCGCGGGTCAGGAACACGCGCACCGGGTTGCCCTTGATCTCGAGGCCCTGCAGCCGGTCGCGCAGCTTGAGCGCGATCTGCAGCACCACATCCTTTTCCTGCGTGCCGGCCGGTCCGATCGCGCCCGGGTCCTCGCCACCATGGCCCGGGTCGAGCGCGATCACGATCAGGCGGTCGGTCTTGTCGCTGCGTGGCTCGGGCTCGGCGCGCGCCGGCGCGGCGGCCGTCTTGCGCGGCTCGCTGGCGACCGAGGGCGCAGTGACCTTGCCGTCAGCACGGATGTCGGTTCTGGGCTCGGCCCTGGCCTCGATTCTGCTGTCGGTTTTCTGGCCGCCAGCCTTGCCGCTGCCGGCCTGTTGCTGTATCAGTTCGCCCAGCAGATCCGGCTTGGCGGCGCCAGAGGGCGGGGAAGCCAAGGAGGCGGAGGAAGGTGAGGAGGAGGCCGAGGCAGCCGAAGCGCCAGCAGGGGCCGATGTGACGGCCTTGGCGCCCGGGCCGGCGGCGATCGTGGCTTCCAGGCCCTGCAGCCGCTGCTGGATCAGTTCTTCCAGCGGATCGACCGCGCGTGTCGGATAGAGGTCGAGCACCAGCCGGTGCTGGTAGGGCTCGACCGGCTTGAGGCTGAAGACCTGGGGCGCGACCGGTTGCTTGAGGTCGACCACCAGCCGCACCACATTGGGCGCGTTCTGTCCGACGCGCACGCCCGAAATATTGGGGTCATGCGGCTGGACCTTGCTGACCAGCTCACGCAAGCCGGGCAGCAGATCGAGCCCCTCGATGTCGACCGCCAGCCGGGGCGGGTCGGGCAGGACCAGCTGGCGTGCCACCAGCGGGCGGTCCGATTCGATCGTCAGTCGGGTGTAGTCGCGCGCCGGCCAGACCCGCACTGCCAGCAGGCTGGCGCCGCGCGCGAGTTGCGCCGGCCCGAGCCAGAGTGCGAGCAGGCCGCCGCCGAGCAGATGACGTCGTTTCATGGGGCAATGTCCTCCAGCAGCTTGAGGCCAGTCGCGCTGTGCGCCTTGAGCGTGACGATCCGGCTCTCGTCTTCCTGCGTGGCCAGTTCGAGGCTGAGGTCGGGCGCCGGCATCAGGCCCTGCGCCTTTTCGGGCCATTCGACCAGCTTCAGGCCTGGGTCGGCAAACACTTCGCGAAAGCCGGCATCTTCCCACTCGCGCGGGTCGCCGAAGCGGTAGAAGTCGAAATGCGACACGCTGAGTCCGGCGGGCCAGGCCGGTGCGGGCGGCGCCTGGTGCGGCTCGACCACGGCATAGGTCGGGCTCTTGATGCGTCCGGCCACGCCGAGCGCGCGCAGCAGATGGCGCACGAAGGTGGTCTTGCCGGCGCCGAGGTCACCGTGCAGCGTCAGCGTCGCATGGGCCAGTGCGGGGCTCAGCGCGAGCGCGCATGCCAGCGCCTGCGTGTCGTCCTCGCCGGCACACAGGACCGTGCGCTGCGCCAGACTGGCCGCCCGGGCCGGCTGCGCGCTTTCCACCGCGCTTTCTACAATAGGGGTCTGATGGTCGATGCTGCTCAATTCGTCTCGCAAATACAGGCCTGGGGCCGGGAACTCGGATTCTCCCAAATCGGAGTGGCCGCTGTCGACCTCTCGGCCGCCGAGCCCGGCTTGCTGGCCTGGCTCGAACAGGGTTTTCATGGCGACATGCACTACATGGCCGCCCATGGCGTCAAGCGCGCGCGACCGGCCGAACTGCTGCCCGGCACGCTCAGCGTGATCACGGCCAGGATGGATTATCTGCCGCGCGCCACGCCCGCGGGCTGGCAGGCCGTCGAATGGCAGCGCCATGACGATCCGGGCCAGGGCCTGGTCTCGCTCTACGCCCGCGGCCGGGACTACCACAAGGTGCTGCGCCAGCGCCTGCAGCAGCTGGCCGACCGCATGGCCGAGCAGCTCGGGCCGTTCGGTCACCGCGCCTTTACCGATTCGGCGCCGGTGCTCGAGGTCGAGCTTGCCAGCCGCAGCGGCCTGGGCTGGCGCGGCAAGCACACCCTGACGCTGAGCCGTGACGCCGGCTCGATGTTCTTCCTGGGCGAGATCTTTGTCGACCGCGCGCTGCCCGCTACCGAGCCGGCCAGCGCGCATTGCGGCCAGTGCCGCGCCTGCCTCGACGCCTGCCCGACCCAGGCCATCATCGCGCCGTATCGGCTCGATGCGCGGCGCTGCATCTCCTACCTGACGATCGAGCATGGCGGGCCGATTCCGCTCGAATTCCGGCCGCTGCTGGGCAACCGCATCTACGGCTGCGACGACTGCCAGCTGGCCTGTCCCTGGAACAAGTTCGCCCAGCGCGCCGTCCTGCCCGACTTCGATGCGCGCGCCCCGCTGACCGGGCGCGGCCTGATCGAGCTGTTCGGCTGGAGCGAGGAGCAGTTCCTGCGCCAGACCGAGGGCAGCCCGATCCGGCGCATCGGCCATGAGCGCTGGCGGCGCAACCTGGCCGTGGCACTGGGCAATGCGCTGCGCACGGCCGGCAGTACCGATGGCAGCGATCCGGCCGATTCTGCCGCTGCGTCGGTCAAGGCAGAGCTGCGCGCGGCGCTGCAGGCCGCCATGGACGACCCGAGCGAGCTGGTGCGCGAGCATGTGGCCTGGGCCCTGACGCAGTCCTAGCCGCAGGTCCTGGGACCGGCCTCACCAGCCATTACCAATGGGCCAACAGGCCCAGCGCCAGCGGCAGGCTCAGCATGCCCAGCAGCGTCGAGACCGTCACCAGTCCTGCGACATAGGCGCCGTTGTAGCCCATGCGCGCGGCCAGCACATAGCAGCTGGTGGCGGTCGGCACGGCCGAGAACATCAGCAGCACCCGGGTCGGCAGTTCGGGCAGCTGCCATAGCCGCGCCATCAGCAGCGCCAGCAGCGGCAGCCCGAGATGCTTGATCGTCAGCAGCGCCAGGCTCAGCGCCTTGCCCTCGCGCATGGCGCCGAGCTGCATGCCGGCACCCGCGGCCAGCAGGCCGAGCGCGATCGCCGCCTGGCCGATGCGCGTCAGCGTGGGCGTCAGGTCATCGGGCAGCTGCAGCCCGAGCAGGTTGGCGCACAGCCCGCTGGCCGTGGCCAGGATCAGCGGATTGCGCGCGAGTTCGCGCGACAGTCGCCCGCCGGCGTGGCGCGCCATCGGCAGCACCGCGCCGATGTTGAACACCGGCACCAGCAAGCCGATCAGCAGCGCCAGCAGCGGCAGGCCCGCAGGCCCTGCGACCCTCTCGATCAGTGCCAGCGCGATGAAGGAGTTGAAGCGGAACGCCACCTGGGCCCCCGCGGCATGCAGCCGGTGCTCGATCCGGCTCCCGAGCAGCGGCCAGCGCGGCAGCGAATAGGCCAGTGCGATGCCGGCTGCCGCCATGCACAGGCCGGCCCCCATCAGCGGCCGGGCCGCCTGCCAGTCCAGCGGGTGCTTGACGATCGAGTGAAACAGCAGCACCGGGAACAGGAAGTAGTAGACCAGCCGGTCGACCTGGTCCCAGACCTGGCGGTTCAGCGCGCTGTGGCGGCACAGCAGATAGCCGCACAGGATCAGCACGAAGTCGGGTAGCAGCAGTGGGAAGAAGTTCACCCCGCAAGCATAAATGCTTGCTCTGCGATCCCTGTATGAACCATGTCACAATCTTGCCTCTTATTCCTATCAGAGCCCACCTATCGGGCCATTACTTTTATGAAAATGAAGTTTCATCTGGGCAAGCGCAGCATGCCCCGCCATCCCCATTCCCATCAGCCCGGTGGCGGCATCACCCAGGTCGTCGCGCTGGTCGACGAGCGCTACCTCAAATGGCTGGCGGCCCAGCATGCCAGCGCGCCCTTGCAGCTGCAGCGCCACAACCTGCAGCCGGTGCTGGTCGATCTGCTGCGCCAGAGTGCGCCCGATACCCAGCTGCTGCGCGCCTATGTGTTTTCCGATCAGCAGGTGCTCGACCTGTGCGATGACGTCGTCGTGCGCGGCGTGCCGCAGCATGCGATCGATGGCGGCCTGGGCCTGGTGCGCTCGCTCGGGCTCGAGCTCAACCAGCTGGCCCAGCATGGCGGCGCCGGCCTGGTGCTGATCCTGAGCGACGACGAGCGCCTGATTCCCTATATTGATGAAGCACAGTGGCGCGGCCTCAAGGTGGCGCTGGTCAGCGACGAGGGCAGCCTCGACATGCCCAAGCTCATGACCGAGGACCCGAGCTGGGCCCGCCTGCTGCTGCAGGCCGACCGCCGCCTCGCGCTGGGATCGACCGCCTGGGAGGCGCTGACCGTGCCGGGCGCCGTGCTGCAGTCCAGCCGCCCCCCGGTCTCCCAGCTGCCGGCGCAGCAGTCCGAGCGCGATAGTGACGCCGGCGAGAGTTATTTCAGCAACGCCTTGCCCTCGGACGACTGGCTTGAGCAGGTCAGGCAGGTGATCCAGTCCTGGTGGTCCGAGGAGACCCCCGACGCCCGTCTCGATCTGCAGGAAGAGATGCAGAACAGCCAGGGCGTGCCGCCCGAGACCGACCGCCATCTGCTGCTGCGCGTGCGCCGCGAGCTGGCGCGCACGCTGAGCTTCCAGGAGAAGAAGGCGATGCGCGAGCTGATCCGAGCCACCGTGCTGGCGCCGGCACAGGACCTGCCGGTCACCTCCTGAGCGGGACCGGGCCGGTCATGAACGACAGGAGCGCATCCGGCCAGGAGCTCGCGGCCTGGTTCGCGACCCCGCCCGGGCGCTATCTGCTCGACTGGGAGCGCGAGCAGTTCGACCGGGCGGTGGCGGATCGCTTCGGCTACCACGCGCTGCAGCTCGGCCTGCCCGAGCTCGCCACGCTGCGCGCCAACCGCATGCCGCACCGCTGGCTGGCGCTGCCTGAGTCCGCCGAGGCCGCCGGGCTGGCGAGCGTAGGCCCGGACGCCGACCCCGCGGTCGCGCTCGTGACCCATGCCGCCGCGCTGCCCTTTGCGGCCAGCAGCCTGGACCTGGTGGTGTTGCCGCACACGCTCGAATTCAGCGCTGACCCGCATGCCGTGCTGCGCGAGGTCGAGCGCGTGCTGGTGCCCGAGGGCCGGGTCGTGATCTCGGGCTTTCACCCCTTGAGCCTCTGGGGCTGGCGCCAGTGGCGCGCGCGCTGGGCTGCCCGCCTGGGCTTGCGGGGCGATTCCGCTCAGCTGTTCCTGCCCGAGGCCGGCGATTTCATCGCGCCCTGGCGCGTGCATGACTGGCTGCACCTGCTGAGCTTCGAGCCCGAATTCCAGACCCAGGGCTGCTGGCGTCCGGCCGTGCGCAGCGAAACCTGGTTGCAGCGCTGGGCCTGGATCGACCGCATCGGCCCGCATGGCTGGCCGCTGCCGGGCGCAGTCTATTTTCTGGTCGCGGTCAAGCGCGTGCGCGGCATGCACCTGCTGGGCCCGGCCTGGAAGCCGCGCCGCGCCGGCCTCAAGCCGGTCGCGGTGGCGCAAAAACATCCCTTATCTAAGAATCGATGAATCCTGTCACCATTTACACCGACGGTGCCTGCAAGGGCAATCCGGGTCCGGGCGGCTGGGGCGTGCTGTTGCGCGCGGGCGCGGCCGAAAAGGAACTTTTTGGCGGCGAGCGCGAGACCACCAACAACCGCATGGAGCTGACTGCCGTGATCCAGGGCCTGCTGGCCTTGAAGCGGCCCTGCCATGTCAGCCTCTACCTCGACAGCCAGTATGTGCGCAAGGGCATCACCGAGTGGATGGCGGGCTGGAAGGCACGCGGCTGGAAGACCGCGTCCAAGGAGCCGGTCAAGAACCAGGACCTGTGGCAGCAGCTCGACGCGGTGGTGCAGGGGCATGGTCACCGGATCGACTGGCACTGGGTGCGCGGACATGCCGGCGACCCGGGCAACGAGCGCGCCGATGCGCTGGCCAACCGCGGCGTGCCCACCCGCTAAACCAGCGTCTCAGATCAGGCCGTCGAACAGCAGCAGCTCGACCGGGTCGCCGATGGCAACGTTGCCTTGGCCGTGATCGAGCCGGATCAGGCAGTTGGCCTCGGCCATCGAGCGCAGCACGCCCGAGCCCTGGCTGCCGGTGCTGCGCACCTGCAGGCTGCCGTCGGCGGTGCGGCTTGCGATACCGCGCTGGAATTCGGTGCGGCCCGGCTTCTTGCGCATCGCCTGCTCGCTGCGCGCCGTCACGCGCAGCGGCTGGGTCTGGCTCGCGCCCATCAGGCGCAGCAGGGCGGGGCGCACGAAGGCCAGGAAGGTCACCATGACCGCGACCGGATTGCCGGGCAGGCCGAACAGCAGCGCGCTGCGACCGGCCTGTTGCAGCCGGCCCACCGCCATCGGGCGGCCCGGACGCATCGCGATGCGCCAGAACGCCATGTCGCCCAGCTGCCGCATGACCGCCTTGGTGTGGTCGGCCTCGCCGACGCTGACGCCGCCGCTCGTGATGACCGCGTCGGCCATCGACGCGGCCTGCCGGAAGGCCGCTTCCAGGCTGTCGGCCCGGTCCGGCACCGCGCCGAGGTCGATCAGCTCGACCCCGAGGCGCTTGAGCAGGCCGAACAGGGTGTAGCGGTTGCTGTCGTAGACCGCGCCTTCGCGCGGCGGCTGACCCAGGCTCAGGATCTCGTCGCCGGTCGAGAAGAAGGCCACTTTCGGGCGCCGCCATACCGTGACCTCGGCCAGTCCCAGGCTGGCGATCAGCCCGAGCGCGGCCGGCCCGATCCGGCTGCCGGCCAGCAACGCCGGCTGGCCGGCCATCAGGTCCTCGCCCAGCAGGCGGCGGTTGTCGCCCGCGCGCAGTGCATCGGCCGGAATCTGGATGAACTCGCCTTCGATCCGGGTCAGCTCGAGCGGCACCACGGTGTCGAGTCCGGCCGGCATTACCGCGCCGGTCATGATCTTCACGCATTGGCCCGGCCCCAATTCGCCCTGCCAGGCTGCGCCGGCATAGGCGGTGCCGACCACGCGCAGCGCCAGCGCCTGGCCGGCTTGCAATTGAGAGCCGGCAAAGGCGAAGCCGTCCATCGCCGAGTTGTCGTGCGGCGGCACACTGAGCGGCGCGATCAGGTCTGCCGCCAGCACCCGGTCGAGCGCGTCGAACAGGCCGACGCGTTCGGTCTGCACCACCGGCTCGACCAGCCGCGACAGGAACTCGTCGACCGCATCGGCCGGCAGTGCGTTCGGGTCATAGCCTTGCAGTTCGGCCGCGATCTGGTCCAGTGTCTTCATCTTCAAGCAGGAAATGGGGGTCGGTCAATTGGGGTCAGAGACCGATTTCGAGCGCACGCAGTTCGGCCAGGGTGTTGGCATTGTAGAAGGCGCGCGGGTCGTCGCCGGGCGCATCGAAGGCGACCGCGACATGGCGCTGCGATCCGATCCAGTGGTCGATCTTGCGTCCGCCGCCCTGCAGGTAGGCGTGCAGGCTGCCGGCCAGTTCGCGCCGGAGCAGGCAGAACACCGGCTGGCGGCGCAGCAGGCCTTCCTCGTCGCGGCCCAGCGCCAGCGCCAGGTCGGCGCCCTCGCGCTCGGCCGCCTGCGCCAGCCGCTCCAGCAGGTCGAGCGGAAACAGCGGCGAGTCGCAGGGCACGGTCAGCAGCCAGGGCCGGCTGCTGTGCTCCAGCCCGGCCAGGAAGCCCGCCAGCGGACCCGGGAAGTCGGCCAGGGCATCGGGCCAGACCGGCAGTCCCAGCGCGCGGTAGTCGTCCAGGTGCCGGTTGGCGTTGACCATGATGGTGCCAAGCCGCCCGCCGGCCTGCTGGCGCAGCCGCGCCAGCGCGTGCTCGACCAGCGCTTGCCCGTTGAGGTGCTGCAGTCCCTTGTCGACCCCGCCCATGCGCGAGCCCCGGCCGCCGGCCAGGATCAGCGCGTCCACCGATGTGCTTGCCTCTGTGCTGGTCTGTGTGTCCAATGTTGCGTCCCGTTCCGCCTGCGCCATGCCTTCAGCCCCCGATGTAGCTCATCTCGATCCGCTTTCCGGCCGCCGCGCTGTCGGCTGGCAGCAAGGCGCGCAGCTCGGAGTAGCGGTCAGTGCGCCCCTGCCAGATCGCGCCCAGCGCCGAGGCGATCTGTGCCTCGTCCGCCGCCTCATCGCGCAGCAGCGTGCGCAGGTCGTAGCCCTGCGAGGCAAACAGGCAGAGGTAGAGCCGGCCCTCCGTCGACAGTCTGGCACGGTTGCAGTCGCCGCAGAAGGCCTGGGTCACGCTGCTGATGACGCCGATCTCGCCCAACGCCGGATCATGAAGACCGTCGGCACCGGCATAGCCCCAGCGCTCGGCGGTCTCGCCCGGGGCCGAGGCCTGCAGCGGCACCAGCGCCAGCTCGCGCCCGATCCGCTCGACCACTTCGGCGCTCGGCAGCACCTGATCCATGCGCCAGCCGTTGGTCGCGCCGACATCCATGTATTCGATGAAGCGCAGCGTCACGCCGCTGCCGCGGAAATGGCGCGCCAGCGGCAGGATCTCCTGTTCGTTGGTGCCGCGCTTGACCACCATGTTGACCTTGATCGGACCCAGTCCCACCGCCTGCGCCGCCTCCAGCCCGTCGAGTACCGCCCGCACCGGAAAATCCACATCGTTCATGCGCCGGAAGATGGCGTCGTCGAGCGCGTCCAGGCTCACGGTGACGCGCTGCAGGCCCGCGTCCTTGAGCGCGCGCGCCTTGCGTGCCAGCAGGCTGCCATTGGTCGTCAGCGTCAGGTCCAGCGGCTGGCCGTCCGGGGTGCGTAGCGCCGCGAGTTGCTCGACCAGTTGCTCGAGGTCCTTGCGCAGCAGCGGCTCGCCGCCTGTGAGCCGGATCTTGCGCACACCATGGGCCACGAAGACCTTGGCCAGCCGGGTGATCTCCTCGAAGCGCAGCAGCGCCGAATGCGGCAGGTAGGGATGTCCCTGGTCGAACACCTCCTTGGGCATGCAGTAGCTGCAGCGGAAGTTGCAGCGGTCGGTCACGCTGATGCGCAGGTCGCGCAGCGGCCGGCCCAGCAGGTCGAGCCATGGCCCGCTGGTGGGGATGGCCTGGATAGGGCGGGGGGCCGACAGCGCCTTGCTGCGCAGGTCGACCAGGGGGATCACGCGTTCTGCCATGAGGTCAAGATTACACCAAGGTGCACTGCGGCGGCATCCGCCGTAAGGAGGGGGTAGGTTGGCCCGGTAAAATGATTTTGATGCTTGCGCACCAGGCGCATGGCTTTCATCAACCTATTTCAGATCGACACTATGTCCCTCGACCACGTCACCCCCGGCAGCAAGGTGCCCGAAGCGTTCAACGTCATCATCGAGATCCCGATGAACGGCGACCCGATCAAGTACGAAGTCGACAAGGCCTCCGGCTGCGTCTTCGTCGACCGCTTCATGAACACCGCCATGCACTACCCGACCAACTACGGTTACGTGCCCAAGACCATCGCTGGCGATGGCGACCCGGTCGACGTGCTGGTCATCACCCCGGTGCCGCTGCCCCCGGGCGTGGTCGTGCCCTGCCGCGCGCTTGGCATCCTGAAGATGGAAGACGAAGGCGGCGTCGACGGCAAGGTCATCGCCGTGCCGACTGCCAAGATCCTGCCGCTGTACGCCAAGATCGAATCGCTGGAAGATCTGGCCGAGATCCAGCTGGCCCAGATCAAGCATTTCTTCGAGCACTACAAGGACCTCGACGCCGGCAAGTGGGTCAAGGTGCTGGGCTGGGAAGGCAAGGAAGCCGCCCACCAGGAAATCACCGACGGCATCGCCGCCTACGACAAGGAACAGGCCTGAGTCCCTGGCTGGCGGCCTTGATCTGATCTGATCTGATCCAGGCGCCAGCCCGCTGACGCTTCCCCTGTCAGCCCCCTGCAGTCCTGCGCTCAAGCGTCGGATTTCAGGGGGCTTCGGCTTTCCAGCTGCTCCAGGTAGGCGCCGATGTGTTCGCCCTCCTGCTCCAGGTAGCGCTCGACCGCGTCGGAAAACGCCGGATGCGCCAGCCAGTGCGCGCTCCAGGTGGTCACCGGCAGCAGCGCGCGCGCCATCTTGTGCTCGCCCTGGGCCCCGCCCTCGAATCTTTGCACGCCCTGCGCGATGCACCAGTCCAGCGGCTGGTAGTAGCAGGCCTCGAAATGCAGGCAGTCGACCCGCTCCAACGCGCCCCAGTAGCGGCCGTAGGCGGCCTCGGGGCGGTCGCTGTCGTCGCTCAGGGCCAGCAGACTGGCCGCGATGCGCTCGCCCGCCGCATTGCGCGCGATGAACAGCAGCCACAGCCCGGGCTGCGCCTGCTGCAGGCGAGCGAAGAAGTTGCGGCTCAGGTAGGGCCGGTTGCCGTGTTCGAGGTAGGTGCGTTCGTAGCAGCGGTAGAAGAAGTCCCAGTCCTCGGTCTGGATGTCGCTGCCGCGCTTCCAGTCGAAAGTCACGCCGGCATCGGCCACCTTGCGTCGCTCCTGCCGGATCTTCTTGCGCTTGTCCTGCTTGAGCGTGGCCAGGAAATCGTCGAAATCGGCATAGCCAGTACCGGGCGGGTTCTGCCAGTGGAACTGCACCGTCTGGCGCAGCAGCAGGCCGGCTTCGCGGCAGGCGGCGATGTCCTGCTCCGCAGCAAACAACAGGTGCAGCGAGGACAGCCCGAGCTGCTCGCAGTGTGCGATCAGCGCTTGTAGCAGCGCGGCGCGCGCCCGGGCGTCGAGGGCCAGCAGGCGCGGTCCCGGCACCGGCGTGAACGGCACCGCCACCAGTCCCTTGGGGTAGTAGGCCAGGCCATGGCGCTCATAGGCCTCGGCCCAGGCCCAGTCGAACACGTACTCGCCCCGCGAATGGCTTTTCAGGTAGAGCGGGGCGGCCGCTTGCAGCTGGTCCTGGCGCCAGAGCGTGAGCCACTGCAGGCCCCAGCCGGTCGCGGCTACCGCGCAGCCGCTCTCATCCAGTGCGGCCAGGTAGTCGTGGCGCATGAAGGGGCCGCCCGCACCGCCAGGCTGGCGCGCCAGCAGCGCATTCCAGGCCCCGGCATCGATTTCCGAGGGCTGATCCAGCACCCGGATGACATAATCCTCGCCAACGTTTTCGCTCTCCATACACGGTATCTCCATGACCCTCCAGATCTGCGTTGCGCAGCTCAATTTCGTCGTCGGCGACCTGGCCGGCAACGCGCAAAAAATCGTTGACGCCGCGCGCCAGGCCCATGTCCAGGGTGCCAGCCTGCTGCTGACGCCCGAGCTGGCCCTGTGCGGTTACGCGGCCGAGGACCTCTACCTGCGTCCGGCCTTCGTCGCTGCCTGCGATGATGCCTTGCAAACCGTGGCCCGCGAGACCGCGGGGCTTTGCGGCCTGCATATCGTGGTCGGTCATCCGGCGTCGGCAGCGGGCGGCGAGCGCGGCCGCAGCGTCTCGCGTGCGCCCTGCCTGAACGCCGCCAGCGTGCTGTTCGAGGGTCAAATGACGCAGCGCTATGCCAAGCGCGAGCTGCCCAACTACCAGGTGTTCGACGAGCGGCGCTACTTCGTGCCGGGCGACGCGCCCTGCGTGTTCGAGCTTGCCGGCGCCAACGGCCAGAAGGTCAAGGTCGGGCTGCTGATCTGCGAGGACGCCTGGTTCGAGGCGCCGGCCGCTGCCGCCAAGGCCGCCGGCGCCGAGCTGCTGGCCGTGATCAATGCCTCGCCGTTTCACGCCGGCAAGGGCGACGAGCGCGAGCAGGCCATGCGCCTGCGCGTGCTGGCGACCGGCCTGCCGCTGGTCTATGCCCATCTGGTCGGCGGCCAGGACGAGATCGTGTTCGAGGGCCGCAGCTTCGCGCTCGACCGCAATGGCGCGCTGGCCGCGCGCGCGCCGAGCTTTGCCGAGGACCTGTTCGCGCTCACGCTGCAGTCGCCAGCCGAGGCCGCTGCCAGCCCGTCGCGCTTTGGCGTCGTGGGTCCGATCGCGCCCGAGGCCTCGCTCGAAGCCGATCTCTGGCATGCGCTGGTGCTCGGCGTGCGCGACTATGTCGGCAAGAACGGCTTTCCAGGCGCGCTGCTGGGCCTGTCGGGCGGCATCGACTCGGCGCTGGTGCTGGCGATCGCGGTCGATGCGCTCGGCGCCGACAAGCTGCGTGCGGTCATGATGCCCTCGCCCTACACGGCCGACATCTCCTGGATCGATGCGCGCGAGATGGCGCAGCGTCTGGGCGTGCGCTACGACGAGATCGCGATCCAGCCCGAGTTCGATGCCTTCCTGGGCTCGCTGGGGCCCCTGTTTGAAGGCCGTCCGTTCGATACCACCGAGGAAAACATCCAGGCCCGCATCCGCGGCACGATGCTGATGGCGCTCTCCAACAAGTTCGGTTCCATCGTGCTGACCACCGGCAACAAGAGCGAGATGGCGACCGGCTACTGCACGCTCTACGGCGACATGGCGGGCGGCTTCGCGGTGATCAAGGACCTGGTCAAGACCATGGTGTTCCGGCTGGCCTGGTGGCGCAATGCCAACGACCCCTACGGCACCGGCGCCAATCCGATCCCCGAGCGCATCATCACG
Source organism: Malikia spinosa (assembly GCF_002980625.1). Taxonomy (GTDB): domain Bacteria; phylum Pseudomonadota; class Gammaproteobacteria; order Burkholderiales; family Burkholderiaceae_C; genus Malikia; species Malikia spinosa. The sequence goes on from NZ_PVLR01000030.1 coordinate 21,639, forward strand.
CGTCCGCCCAGCGCCGAGTTGCGCCCGGACCAGAAGGACCAGGACAGCCTGCCGCCCTACGAGGTGCTCGACGCCATCGTCGAACGCTACATGGAGGAAGACCAGTCGCCGGCCGAGATCATCGCCGCCGGTTATCCGCAGGCGGCGGTCGAGCAGGTGGTGCGCCTGATCCGCTTCAACGAGTACAAGCGCCGCCAGTCGCCGGTCGGCATCCGCGTCACGCATCGCAGCTTCGGCAAGGACTGGCGCTACCCGAACACCAACCGCTATCGCGCCTGAAGCCCGGCCTGCCCGGGCCACCGGGCGGGGCGTGATACAGTTTTGACCTGAGAGTTTTCAACCCCCATTCCCGGAGCCTTATCCATGAAGCAAATCACCGCCGTCATCAAACCCTTCAAGCTCGAGGAAGTGCGCGAGGCGCTGGCCGAGCAGGGAGTGACGGGGCTGACCGTGACCGAGGTCAAGGGCTTCGGCCGCCAGAAGGGTCATACCGAGCTCTACCGTGGCGCCGAATACGTGGTCGATTTCCTGCCCAAGGTCCGGATCGAACTGGTGGTCAAGGGCGATGATGTCGAGCGCTGCGTCGACGCCATCATCCGCGCCGCGCGCACCGGCAAGATCGGCGACGGCAAGATCTTCGTCACCCCGGTCGAGCGCGTGATCCGCATCCGCACCGGCGAGCAGGACGAGTCGGCAGTCTGACCCGCCCCGCCTGGCTCCGTCACGGGGTCGGGCGGGTCCTCGCTCGGGCCTGGATCAGATCTGTTCCAGCCGGTCCGGCGCGTCCGGCCGGGCCGCCTTCAGCAGCGCCGGCAGCAGCTCGCTGGCGCTGTCGCTCACGCGCAGCAGCTCCATCTGCCACTGGCCCATGAAGCCAGCCTGCACGCTCGAGTCCAGGAAAGTCAGCAGGCTGTCGTAATAGCCGCCGGCGTTGAGCAGTCCGATCGGCTTGTCGTGGTAGCCGAGCTGGCGCCAGGTCCAGACCTCGAACAACTCCTCGAAAGTGCCGATGCCGCCGGGCAGGGCCAGGAAGACATCGGCATGCTCGGCCATCATCTGCTTGCGCTGGTGCATGTTGGCGACCACATGCAGCTCGGTGCAGCCCCGATGCGCGGCTTCCATCTCGACCAGCGCCTCGGGGATCACCCCGATCACGCGTGCGCCCGCCGCCAGCGCCGCGTCCGCCACCGCGCCCATCAGGCCATGGTGGCCGCCGCCGTAGACCAGCTGCGCGCCGTGGGCGCCGATCCAGTGACCGACCTCACGCGCCAGCGCCGCATGCGCGGGATCATGGCCGGGACGGGAGCCGCAATAGACGCAGACCGTCAGCGGCCGGGAAGAATGGTTTTCCTGCAGGTTCATGGTCGTCATCATGCCAGCAGTCGGTGACCGAGCGCCGCGAGCCAGACCCCGGCGCACAGCAGCAGGCTCAGCAACACGGCAGCGCTGCCCATGTCCTTGGCGCGCTTGGACAGTTCGTTCCATTCGGGACCGATGCGGTCGATCGCGGTCTCGATGCCGGTGTTGAGCAGTTCGACCACCAGTACCAGCACCACGCCGCCGATCAGCAGGCTGGTCTCGACCCAGCTGCGTCCGAGCCAGACCGCTGCCGGCAGCATGACGATCGCCGCAATCGCCTCCTGGCGGAACGCCGGCTCATGCCAACCCGCGCGCAGGCCCGCGAGCGAGTAGCCCAGCGCATGGCGCAGCCTGGCCAGGCCGTGGCGCTGCTTTTGTGCTTGCGGCGACTCGTGCGTGGCGGGCGGGGGCGAGGCGCTCATGACTTGCGGCCGCGACCGGCCTTGCCGGGTTGGGACGGATCGAACACCAGCTCGGTGCCGGCCCAGGCGTCATGCCAGAACTGGCGCTTCGGGTGCAGGTAGGACAGTGCGGCCCAGCAGCCGACCCAGCCCAGGGTCAGCGCCAGCAACTGGCCGCCCGGCAGCGCCAGCAGCGAGCCCAGTGCCAGCGGCGGCAGCAGCCAGATCCAGCTCAGCAGATAGCGCCGCAGCGCCCGGCCCGGGCTGGGCGCACGGCCGTCCGGACCCTGGATGCGGATATGCCAGGTCCGCATCGGCAGCGTGTGCGAATGGGTCCAGCACCAGGTGAAGTAGAGCCCCAGCAGCAGGAACAGGAAGGCCTGCAGCTCGGGGCGGTTCTGCAGGCCGTGGCGGGTCTGGGTCACGACGCTGAACAGCAGGCTGGCGACGAAGACGACGCCAAACAGCAGCACCCCCTCGTAGAGCCAGCAGGCCAGGCGCCGGCGCAGGCTGGGGGTGGGTAGGGGGGAGGCAGTGGAGGAAGGGGCGGCTTGCTTGGTCATCTTCAGGCCAGGATGGTAGCGCAGCGGCGAGTCATGCCGGCTTTCATGTCGTCGGCGCGGCGGCCGCTTCGGGGGCAGCCTCGGGAGCCACCTCGAGGGCCGGCTCGAGGGCCGGCTTGGGCGCAGGCTTGGCGGCCGGCGCACGGGGCGCCTGCCTGCCTGGCGCAGCGGGTGCCGCCGCTGGCGGGGCAGCCGGCGCAGCGGTCGGCAGGATCTGGATCTCGACTCGGCGGTTGCGCAAGCGGCCCTCGGCGCTGGTGTTGCTCGCGACCGGCTGGGTCGCGCCGCGGCCGATTGCGACCAGGCGCTGGTCGCTGATTCCGGCTTCGACGAACAGCCGCACCACGCTGCTGGCGCGGGCCGCCGACAGCTCCCAGTTCGACGGGTATTGCAGCGACCGGATGTCGAGCGTGTCGGTGTGGCCGATGACCTGGACGGTGTGCTGCGGGTAGGCCTGCAGCACGTCGGCCACTGAACGCAAGGCGCTCAAGGCGGCCGGACTCAGGTTGGCTTCGGCCGGCGGGAACAGGATGCCGGCATCGAACTCGATATGGATCGCCTGCGGCAGGTGCCGCACCTGCGCCGCGCCTTGCTGGAACGTGATCGACAGGCGCTTGGCCAGTTGTTCGGCGATCTGCTGCATTTCGTCCACCTCGGGGGCCGCTTCGGTCGGCGCGCCGGTGGCGTTCGATGCCTGGGCGTCGGAGCCGGCGGGGGGCTGCTCCTTGCCGACAGCCTGGTCGAACGACTCCGTCAGGTCCTGGTACTTGCCGCCCTGCAGCGACAGCGCATACATCACGACAAAGAAGGCGAACAGCAGCGTGATGAAGTCGGCATAGGACACCAGCCAGCGCTCGGCCGAGTCGGTATCGTCGTCCTGGCGTCTGTTTCTGCGGCGCCTCATCTCAGCCGCCTTGCTGCCAGTGGCTGTTCATGCGCTCCTGGATCACGCCCGAGTTTTCTCCGCGGGCGATGCTCACCAGTGCGTCAGCCAGCATGGTGCGCTTGAGCAGCTCCAGCGCCAGCTGCTTCTTGAGCTTGTTGGCGATCGGCAGGCAGACCAGGTTGGCCAGCGCCACGCCATAGACCGTGGCAACGAAGGCCACCGCGATGCCGCTGCCGAGCAGAGCCGGCTCGCCGAGGTTGTCCATCACCCGCATCAGTCCCAGCACGGCGCCCAGGATGCCGATGGTCGGCGCATAGCCGCCGGCAGCCTCCCAGACCCGGATCGACTGGCGCTCCCAGCGCTCGTAGCTGTCGATGTCGGTTTCGAGGATCGAGCGCAGGGTCTCGGCATCGACGTTGTCGACCAGCATGCGCATGCCCTTGGTGATGAAGGGGTCGCGCTGGTCGGTCAGGTAGCGCTCGAGTTGCAGGAAGCCGTCGGCGCGGGCGGTCTTGCTCCAGCCCTGGATCGAGGCGATCAGGGCCTCGTAGAAGGGGGGTTGCGGCGCAAAGGCCTTGCCCGCCAGTCGCAGGCCGCGCCACAGCGTACCCATGCCGTTTTGCAGCAGCACGGCGCCCAGCGTGCCGCCCAGCACGATCACCATCGCCGCCGGCTGGACCAGGGCGGCGAGCTTGCCGCCCTCGACCCATTGGCCACCCGCGATCGCCGCCAACGCCAGCACCAGGCCGGCTAAACTGCCCCAGTCCATTCCTGTCTCCTCAGGTGGTTGCGCAGACGGGCCACCGCCTGGCTATGTAATTGCGACACGCGCGACTCGGTGACACCGAGCACGGCGCCGATTTCCTTCAAATTGAGTTCCTGCTCATAGTACAGCCCCATCAGCAGCTTCTCGCGCTCGGGCAGGGCATCGATGGCCTCGATCAGTGCGGCGCGAAAACCCTCTTGCAGCAACTCCTGCAACGGGTCATGCGAGCTGTCCTGGCAATGCCGGTCCAGGAAATGGTCGCTGCTGTCGTCGCTTGCCGACTTGAAGTCGTCGAAATAGATCAGCTGGTGGCCGGCGCCGTCGCTGAGCTTTTGCTGGTAGTCGGCCAGCGTCAGATCGAGCCGGGCCGCGATCTCGGCTTCGCTCGGCGCCCGCAGCAGTTCCTGCTGCAGCTCGCTCAGCGCGCCCTCGATCTGGCGCATGTTCTGGCGCACGCTGCGCGGCAGCCAGTCCTGGCTGCGCAACTCATCGAGCATGGCACCGCGGATGCGCTGCACCGCATAGGTCTCGAACTGGGCGGTCTGGGTCACCTCGTAGCGGCTCATGGCGTCGAGCAGGCCGATCGTGCCGGCCTGGATCAGGTCGTCGACCTCGACGTTGGCCGGCAGCCTGGCCTTGAGCTGGTAGGCCAGCTTCTTGACCAGCGGGATATGCTGCTCGATCACCCGGTCCTTGGGGGCTCGACCCTTGGCGTCGTACATGGTTCAGCGCTCCAGCAAAGAGGCCGCCGTCTGTTGTGACTGGCCGACGTTGAGCAGCCGCGCCGCCACCTCGCGCAAGGCTATCGAGGCGCCGGCCATCGGAAAGGCCTCGACCACCGGTCGTCCCAGCTGCAGGGCGCGCGCCAGATGCTCGTCTTGCGGCAGGTGGCCCAGGAAACGCACCGGCACCGCCAGGTAGTGGTTGGCCGCCTGCGCGATGTTCTGCTGGATCTTCTCGGCTTGCGCCAGCGTCGCGCCCACCACCATCAGCAGGAACGGGCGCCGTCCGAGCTGTCCATGCAGGGCCTTGATCTGGGCGTAGGCATGCTTGATCGAGTCCGCCGTGCTGGCGGTCAGCACCACCATTTCGCCCTGTGCCAGCTCGGGCAGCACAAAGGGGTTGTCGCGCTGCAAGTCGGTGTCGACCAGACAGAACTGACCGGCCGGGCTCAGCGTCTGCAGCTGTTGCGACAGCTTGGCCGCATCGTCGGGCTGGCCCAGCAGCTCACTGAGCGGGCGGTTGGCCAGGCGGGCGATCCGCACGCCCGGACCATGCGGTTGCACCGCTTGCTGCGCATCGCCCTGGCGGCAGGCCAATTGCCACAGCGAAGGCGTGGGCAGCTGGGCCGCGCAGGAGGCGATGCCGTCGGCGTTCAGGCTGGCATCGAGCAGCTGCACCTCGTTGCCCGCGCGCACCAGTGCGGCCGCCAGATTGAGCAGTACCAGGTTCTTCTGCGCTGGTTCGAGCGCCGTCAGCACGCTCACATAGCGCGACTTCCTGGCGCCGAGGATGCGGCGCAGGCCGGCGGCCTGGTCATTGGACAGGTCAAGCAATTTTTATTCCTTGCACACTGGTGTCGAGGCGCACGGCATCGGTGCTCATCAGCACCGGCAGCTCGCTGTCCTCGTAATGCTTGCTGCTCTGGCTGCTGCGCAACTCGAACACGCGCTCGACCAGCGGGCGCGCCTGCGCGAGCTGCAGGTCCTCGGGCACGCGCTGTCCGGTGCCCAGGTAGAACAGCCGCAGCTTCTGCCGGATCACCACGTCGAGCGCATTGCTGATCGTGACCGCCTCGTCAAGCTTTGTCAGTATGACACCTTCCAGCCCCGATCCGCGGTAGGCATGGACCACCTCGTTCAAGGTCTCGATCGTGCTGGTGGTGTTGAGGCAGAGCAAGCGCTTGACCGGCACCTGGGTGCCGGCGAGCATGGCGATCTGCTCGGCCACCATCTGGTCGCGCTGGCTCATGCCGACGGTGTCGATCAGCACCGTGTGCTTGGTCGCCAGCTCTTCGAGCGCGAGTCGCAGGTCGACCTCGTCCTTGACCGAGTGCACCATCACGCCCATGATCTTGCCGTAGATGCGCAGCTGCTCGTGCGCGCCGATCCGGTAGCCGTCGGTCGTGATCAGGGCCAGCTTGCCGGGACCGTGGCGCATCACGTAGCGCGCCGCGAGCTTGGCGGTCGTCGTCGTCTTGCCGACCCCGGTCGGTCCGATCAGCGCATAGACACCGCCCTCGTCGAGGAAGCTGTCCTCGTCCTGCAGCACATTGATGTTGCGCGTCAGGATGCCCTTGGACCATTCGATCGCCTGCTCGAGGTCACCCTCGCCCGGGGCATTCTCGGTCAGGTAGCGCGTCAGGCTCGGGCTCAGGCCCAGGCTCAGCAGATGCTTGAGCATTGCCGACTTGAGCGGGTTCTTCGGCTGCTGCTGGCCCGACCAGGCCAGCTCGTTCATCTGCTTGGCCAGCGCCTCGCGCATGGCCCGGATCTCCTCCATCACCACGCTCATGCCCGGTCCCGGGTCGGCTGCCGGCACCGGGGCTGGCGCCGGCGCTGCCAGTGCCGGGTCTGCATCGTCATCCCGGTACTGCTCGATGACCGTGGCGTAGTCCCGTTCGCTGCAGGCCAGGATCTCGATGCCGGCCTCCGCGCTGCGGTTGGCCAGGATCATGGCCTCGGGGCCCAGGGCTTCACGCACCAGGCCCAGTGCCTCGCGTGCGCTACTGGCAATAAAACGGTGAACCTTCATGTTCAGGCTCCAACGAGGTGGGTGACTTTAATGGTCCGGCTGTCCGGCAGCTCGGCGTGCGACAGCACCTTGAGCTGCGGCAGGGTGCGGCGCAGGAAGCGTGCCAGCATGGCGCGCAGCGGCGCCGGCACCAGCAGCACCGGGGTGTAGCCCATCTGCTCCTGCAGCTGGCTGGCCTGCACGGTCTGGTTGACCAGCGTCTCGGCCAGTCCGGGCTCGATCCCGCCGCCCTCGGCGCCGCCGGTCTGCAGCGCCTGCAGCAGCAGCCGCTCGAGCCGGTGGTCCAGCGTCATGACCGGCAGCTCCTGCTGGCCCGGCACGATCTCCTGCACGATGGCTCGGCCCAGTGCGACCCGCACTGCGGCAGTCAGGCTGTAGGCATCCAGGCTCATGGCGGCTTGCTCGATCAGGGTCTCGACGATGGTCTGCATGTCGCGGATATGCACGCCCTCGGCCAGCAGGTTCTGCAGCACCTTCTGCAGCGTCGACAGCGGCAGCAGCTTGGGTACCAGGTCCTCGAGTAGCTTGGGGCTTTCCTTGCCGAGGTGGTCGATCAGCGCCTGCAGCTCCTGGCGACCCAGCAATTCCGCCGCGTGCTGCGCCAGCAGGTGGTTCAGGTGGGTGGCCACCACGGTGCCGGCATCGACCACCGTGTAGCCCATCGACTGGGCCTGGTCGCGCATGTTTGCATCGATCCAGACTGCGGGCAAGCCAAATGCCGGATCGGTGACCGGCTGGCCCGGCAGCGGCCCCGAGACCATGCCGGGGTTGATCGCCATGAACTGGCCCGGATGCGACTCGCCGCTGCCGATCTCCACCCCCTTGAGCGTGATGCGGTAGCCTGACGGCGGCAGCTCGAGGTTGTCGCGAATATGCACCGGCGGCGGCAGGAAGCCGACTTCCTGCGCGAACTTCTTGCGGATGCCCTTGATGCGGCGCAGCAGTTCGCCGTCCTGGCTGCTGTTGACCAGGCTGATCAGCCGGTAGCCGACCTCCAGGCCCAGGGCCTGGATCGGGCTGACGTCCTGCCAGCTGGCTTCTTCCGTCTCGGGTGCCGGCAGCGGGGCTGGTGCCGGCTCCTCGGCCTTGCGCTCGCGTGCGAGCAGCTGCGGCACATAATAGGCGCAGCCGCCGATCAGCAGCGCCAGCAGGCCGAAGGCCAGATGCGGCATGCCCGGAATCAGGCCCATGCTGCCGATGATGGCGGCCGTGATGTAGAGCACCTGCGGCTTCATGAACAGCTGGTTGATCATCTGCGAGCCGACGTCCTGGTCGTTGGCCACGCGCGAGACCACGGCACCGGCGGCCACCGAGATGATCAGCGACGGGATCTGCGCCACCAGGCCGTCACCGATCGCCAGCAGCGTGTAGGTCTCGACGGCGCGGTCGAACGGCAGATCGTGCTGCAGCATGCCGACCAGCAGGCCGCCGATCATGTTGACCACGGTGACCACGATGCCGGCAACCGCGTCGCCGCGCACGTATTTGCTCGCACCGTCCATCGCGCCGTAGAACTCGGCTTCCTGCGACACCTCGGTGCGGCGCTTGCGCGCCTCGGCCTCGCCGATCAGGCCGGCGTTGAGGTCGGCATCGATCGCCATCTGCTTGCCCGGCATCGCGTCGAGCGCAAAGCGTGCGCCGACCTCGGCGATCCGTCCGGCGCCCTTGGTCACGACCACGAAGTTGATCACGGTCAGGATCACGAACACCACCACGCCGATCAGGTAGTTGCCACCGATCAGGAAGTGGCCGAAGGCCTCGATCACCTTGCCTGCCGCGTCCGGTCCGGTATGGCCATTGGTCAGCACGACCCGGGTCGAGGCCACGTTGAGCGACAGCCGCAGCATGGTCGTGATCAGCAGCACGGCCGGGAAGGCCATGAAATCGAGCGGTCGCACCGTGTAGAGCGCCGTCAGCAGCACCATGATCGACAGCGCGATGTTGAAGCTGAAGAAGATGTCGAGGATGAAGGACGACACCGGCAGGATCATCAGCGCCAGCATCATCACCACCAGCATCGGGGCGGCCAGCGCCTTGCCGTTCATGCGGCCCAGAATCAGTTTCCAGTTCATGCCCGGCCTCCGGTCTCATTGTCTGCGCTCTCGAGCGGATCGAAGCCGGCCGGCAACGCGACCGGCTCCGGGCGTATCGGCGCGAAACCGCCCTGGCTGCGGTAGGTCCGCAGCTGGAACACATAGGCCAGTATCTGTGCCACGGCGGTGTAGAGCGGCGCCGGGATTTCCTGGTCGAGTTCGGTATGGCGGTAGAGCGCGCGTGCCAGCGGCGGCGCCTCGATGATCGTGACCCCGTTGGCGGCCCCCAGCTCGCGGATGCGGGCCGCGACCTCGTCGACGCCTTTGGCCACCACCTTGGGCGCGTGGTTGCCCTGTTCCGGATATTGCAGCGCGACCGCGTAGTGGGTCGGGTTGGTCACGATCACGTCGGCCGTCGGTACCTGCGCCATCATGCGTCTACGCGCGATGGCGCGCTGCTGGGCGCGGATCTTGGCCTTGATCTCGGGGTTGCCATCGGACTCCTTGGCTTCGTCGCGCAGTTGCTGGCGCGTCATCATGAGCTTACGCGTGTAGCTCCACATTTGGTAGGGGCCGTCGATCAGCGCGATCACGGCCAACGCCGCGACCAGCCCGATGAAGCAGGCCAGCAGCAGCCGGACATGTTCGGCCGTGCTCTCGCGCGGCGACTGGCTCGCGAGCGCGAGCAGGGCGTCGAGCTGCTGGCTGATCACGAACCAGGCCACGCTGCCGACCAGCAGGGTCTTGGCGATCGCCTTCAGCAGCTCGCTGAGCGAGCGCATCGACACCATGTTGGCCAGGCCCTTGAGCGGGTTGAGCTTGCTGAACTTGGGCACCAGTGCCTGGGTATGGAACAGCCAGCCGCCGATCAAGGCCGGCGAGGCCAGCGCCGCCAGCAGCAGCAGGCCCGCCATGGGCAGGAAGGCCAGCAGCAGGTCGAACAGTTGCTGGCCCCAGTCCACGCCCAGCCGTTGCGGGTCGAACAGCTGCTCGCGCTTGAACTGCAGCCCCATCAGCAACATGTGCTTGAGCTGGCGCACCATGGCCTCGCCACTGATCCAGAAGCCAAGCGCCGCCGCTGCCAGCACCGTGAAGGTGCCGATCTCGCGTGACCTCGGCACATCACCCTGCTCGCGTGCTTTTTCTAGCTGTCGGGGTGAGGCGGGTTCTGTCTTTTCGAGGTCGCTGTCTTCTGCCAAGTGGGGGCTCCGGGGATTGAAGATTATCGCCGCCAGCAAGCAGCGCTCAGATCCGGAGCAGTACGGCTAATGAGTGTCTGCTTGCCGCTTTGGCCGCTCTCGAGCCCCCTGGCTGAACTTTCAGGCGATCTTGAAGACGCGCACGACTTCTTCGAGCTGCACCGCCTGTTGCCTGAGGCTGTCGGCGGCGGCAGCGCTTTCCTCCACCAGCGCGGCGTTGCGCTGCGTCATGTTGTCGATGCTCGAGATCGACTGGCTGATGTCGGACACGCTGCCCGACTGCTCGAGACTGGCGCGCGAGATGCTCTCGATCAGCTGCGACAGCGAGCGCACCTGCGCGACAATGCTGTTCACGCTGGTGCCGGCCTGTGCCACCAGCTCGGTGCCGACCCTGACGCGCTCGCCGCTTTCGGCGATCAGCGACTTGATTTCCCTGGCCGCAGAGGCGCTGCGCTGGGCGAGCTGGCGCACCTCGGTCGCGACCACGGCAAAGCCGCGGCCCTGCTCGCCAGCGCGCGCGGCCTCGACCGCGGCATTGAGCGCCAGGATATTGGTCTGGAAGGCGATGCCGTCGATCACGCCGGTGATGTCCGTGATCAGGCGGCTGCTCTGGCTGATCTGCTCCATGGTCGAAACGACCTGGGCCACCACCTCGCCGCCATGGCTGGCGGCCTGGCTGGTCTGCTGGGCCAGTTCGCTGGCCTGGCGTGCGCTCTCCGCATTGCTGTCGACCGCGCTGGTGATCTGGGCCATCGCCGCCGCCGTGCGCTCGAGGTTGATCGACTGCTCCTCGGTGCGTTCGGCCAGCATCGCGCTGCTCTCCGAGATCTCGCGCGAGCCGTTGGCGATCGCTTCGCTGCCATGGCGGACCCGGGACACGATCTGGATCAGGTTGTCATGCATGGTCTTGAGCGCGTTCAGCATCGCACCGGCCTCGTCCCTGCCGCTGCCGACGATCTCGCCCGTCAGGTCGCCGCTGGCCACCTGGTCGGCCATGCGCACCGCCTCGGCCAGCGGCCTTGTGATCGAGCGCGTCGCGACCCAGGACAGCCAGATGCCCAGCAGCAAGGAGCCCAGCGTCGTGAGCCCCAGGATGGTGTTGACCAGCTTCATGCTGGTGTTCGAGGCCTGGAATTCCTCTTCGGCCTGCTTGATCTTGAGCTGGATCAGCTGGTCAAGCGGTGCCTGGGCCTTCGGGGCATTCGGGGTAATGATCCGGATATAGAGATCCTGGGCATCGTCATAGCGGTCGCTGGTCATGGCCTGGTTGGCCGGTACCAGCCCTTGCTCGAACAAGACTCGCCGGTGCTGGTCGAACGCCTGCGCCAGCGTCCTGGATTCTGCGTCTTGCGGCAGCGCCATGTAAGCCTTCCAGAGGCCGGTGATCGCAGTCAGGTTACGATCGAATTCAGCACTCTTGGGCTCGACCGTGAAGCGGTCCGGGCTCAGCAGCATTTCCATCACCAGGATGCGGTTGCGCTGGATCAGCTGGTTCAGGCTCGCGAGCTGCTGCGCCGGGACGGCTCGCTCCTCGTAGATCACCCGCGTCTTGTCGTTCAGGTGCAGGTTTGACAGTGTGCCGAGCAAGGCCATGCCGCCAATCAGGAGCAGGAGCAAGGCCGAGCTCAGAGCGAGCCGTTGCCCAATTTTCAGATTGCGGCTATATTGGTGAAATGACATGCAATGTGAAAAATGTTAGGTCGATGCCCTAATATTTCCACATTAGTTTGAAATATTCATGAAAAATACTGATCGATGGCACAAAACTGCTGATGCCTGATCGAATCGCTGGCGTCTGCGCCTGATTGGCGTGGCCTGCAGGCAGCGGCCGTCGTCGGATTCGGCCGAAGGTATTGGAGCTGCTCAGCCCAGGATGGTCCTGAACTGGGGGCGCAAGCCCGTCAAGCCACCCTGTCCGTACAAGGCGGACTCCCCCGGACCGCGCAGCGCCGCGAGGGCTGCCTGGTTGCGCACCGACAGGCGCTGGATCAGCAAGCCGTTGGTGCGGTTGAGCTCCTGCGCGCGCTGGGCGCAATCGAGCAATTGCTGCCACTGCTGCTGTATCGCCGGATCGGTCTGACGCTCGACCCAGCTCGCCATGCTGCTGTCTTGCTCGGGCAGACCGGCCTGGCCGAGCAGGCGGCGCAGCTGCTGGTGCAGCGTGACGAAGCTGGCAATCAGCTGCGACTTGCCATGCGCGGCCTGTGACAGGGCATCGGCATCGTTGTCGAGCAAGGCCGCTTCTTCGCGACTCATGGCCTCGTGCAGCTGGGTTGCGAGGGCAAGCTCCTGCGCCAGGCTTTGCGCGATTGCCGCATCGGTGGCGTTCATGTTCAGGCCGAGCGCGAGTTGCCGCGGATCAGATCCTTGACCGTGCTCAGCAGGCCGTCGGCGACCTTGCTCGAGTCGACCTGGAAGCGGCCATCGGCAATGGCCTCCTTGATCGACTGCACTTTCTTGGCGTCGAAGCTGCCGCCGCCGACTTGACGCTCGAGCTGCTGGAACTGACCCGACATCTGGACCGTTGCCGTCTGGCTGCGCGCGGCCGAACTGGCCTCGAGGGGCTTGGGACTGGCCGGTGCGTTGCCTACACCCAGCCCGGGCATTTTGCCGATCGATGGTTCAATTTTCACGGGGGTATCCTGACATGTGGTGACTGGTGCTGCCTTGCTTTGCCCTGTTTACGGTCATGGTGCCGCAAACTTGAGTGTGTTGGCAAGCGGCTTCACGGTTCCAGTTCGACCCAGCCGCCGGCCTGGGCCTTGCCGCTGACGGTCTGGCCCGACGCCACGCGCACCTGGACTGACTGTCCCACGGCGGCGTTGCCCAGCGCCCGGCCTTCGGAGTCGATCCGGAAGCCCGCGCCCTCGAGCACCAGCTTGACGGTTTGTCCGGCCGTGACGACATGGACGCTGCGCAGCCATTGCTGGCGCAGCGGTGCGCCGGCCGCCACGGCTGCCGTCAGGCTGCGGCCCAGCCATTGCTTCTCGTCGGTCACGGCGCCCGGCGGCAGGTTCTCGGCATAGGTCTGCTCGACCGTCAGGTCCTGCGCTTGCAACAGATGACCGGCCTGCAGCGCTGTCTTGGCCAGATAGTAGCTGCGCGATTCCTGGATCGTGGCGCTCAGGTAGACCGTCCAGGGTTGGGGCTTGTGGCAGCGCACACCGATGCGCAGCTGGCCGCGCAGCGGCTGCTGGCCCGAAGGCAGCAGGACTTCGGGCTTGGGGCAGGCCGGTAGCTGGAGTTGCGGGTCTGGCGGGCTGACCCGCACGCGGCTGGAGGCCGGCAGTTGTGCCTCGACGGCGCTCGCGACCTGCGCGCGCAGCGCGTCGAGATTGTGCCGGGTCGAGGGCTGTGCCTGGGCCGCCAGGCTGACCAGCAGCAGGCAGCCTTGCAGCAGACGGTAGGGTCGCTTCATGGTTGGCACCAAGTGTAGAGGGATTCCCAGGCCGGGTGCGAGGCTCTAACAGCCAAGCTGAACGCGGTTTTGGGCTTTGTTTGTTCGATCGCATGTGTCATAACCTGCGTAAAGTAAGACAATCCCTATCACTGCCCGTGCGTCCTTGCAAGCGGGCGGATTCTGGGTTTGAACGGAGGCCTAGATGGCAGGAAGACTGGACGAAGCACTGGGGTTTCATGAGCAGGCCCTGCGACTGCGGGCGCAGCGCCAGCAGCTGCTGGCGACCAATATCGCCAACGCCGATACCCCCAACTACAAGGCGCAGGATTTCGATTTTGCCCAGGCCATGAAGGCCGCCATGGCGGGTGCTGCCGGCAACGCGCAGCAGCTGCAGCGTACCCATGCCGCCCACCAGGGGCTGGCCTCGGACGGCATGCCGCAGGCCCAGCCGCGTGCGGTCGTGCAGGCCAGCCGCGACGGCAACACGGTCGACCTCGACGTCGAGCGCAGTGCCTTCACCGAAAACGCGCTGCGCTACGAAGCCGGCGTGACCATCCTGTCCTCCAAGCTCAAGGGCTTGTCTTCCGTCATCCAGGGTTGATCGCCATGTCCTTGCTCAATGTTTTCCAGGTCGCCGGCTCGGCCATGACCGCGCAGGCGCAGCGCCTGAACGTCGTGGCCAGCAACCTCGCCAACGCCGAGAGCACCAGCGGCCCCGGTGGTCAGCCCTATCGGGCCAAGCAGCTCGAGTTCATGGCCGCCGCGCTGCCCGGTGGCGCGACCGGAGTCAAGGCCGGCCCGGTGGTCGAGGACCCGACCCCGCCGCGTCTGCTCTACAACCCCTCGCATCCCCAGGCCAATGAGCAGGGCTATGTGGCGATGCCCAATGTCAACGTGGTCGAGGAAATGGTCAACATGCTGTCGGCCTCGCGCTCCTACCAGACCAACGTCGATACCCTCAACGCCGCCAAATCCATGGCGCTCAAGACACTGACCATCGGTCAGTGAGAAAGTCCATCCTATGGCAGTCAACAGCATCAGTTCGAACACTGGGGTCACGGCCCAGACCAGCGCGTCCAGCGCCACCGGCAGCGTCGACGACGCCCAGTCCAATTTCATGAAGCTGCTCGTGGCCCAGATGCAGAATCAGGACCCGATGAACCCGATGGACAATGCGCAGATGACCTCGCAGATGGCCCAGCTCAACATGGTCAGCGGCATCAACCAGCTCAACAGCACGCTGTCCTCGGCGCTGTCGGGCTTCCAGGCGACCCAGGCCATGCAGGCCTCGAGCCTGATCGGGCGCGAGGTGCTGGTGCCGAGCTCGACGCTGCAGCTCAGCGAAGGCCAGGCCAAGATGGGGGCCGATCTCGCGCAGTCGGCCGACAGCCTCAAGCTGACCGTGCTCGATGGCGCCGGCCAGGCGCTGCACAGCATCGATCTCGGACCGCAGTCGGCCGGCCTGGTCCAGCTCGACTGGGACGGCGCCACCGATGCCGGTGCGGCTGCCGCCGACGGCCGCTACAGCTTCAAGCTCGAGGCCTTGCGCAATGGTCAGTCGGTCACGGCCACTGCCCTGTCGGCGGTCCAGGTCGGCGGTGTCTCGCTGAACAACAACAGCGTACGCCTGAGCCTGCCCGGCATGGGCGATGTGGCCCTGGCCGACGTGCGCCAGGTGCGCTGATCTTCATTCATATTTTTAAGGGGTTACGGTCATGGCCTTTCTGATTGACAACTCAGCCGTCAAGTCCTCCGCCAAGCGGCTCGAGGTCATTGGCAACAACGTCGCCAACGTCAACACCGTGGGTTTCAAGGGCTCGGATTTCGAGGATGCGCTGGCATCCGCGTTGAATACCGAGACCGGCATCAGGTCCACGGGCGGACGCCAGAGCTTCTCGCAAGGCGACATCAGCGCCACCAACAACCCGCTCGACATCGCGATCAGCGGTGCCGGCTTCTTCCGCGTCGAAAGCGGCGACCGGGTGGCCTACACCCGTGGCGGCCAGTTCAACCTCAACAAGGAAGGCGAGATCGTCAACTCGATGGGCGACAAGCTGACCGGCTTCCTGGCCGATCCGGCCAGCGGTCTGATCAAGACCGGCAAGCCCGTGCCGCTGACGATCAGCCAGGCCAACGATGCGCCCAAGCCGACCGCCAAGGCCACGCTCGAGCTGATGCTCGACACCCGCTCCGAAGTGGTGTCCGCAGCCGCTTCCGCCTCGACCGCCGACAAGGCCGCGATCGCGAAGGCGGGTGCCTCGCAGGCGATTGCCGTGGCGGCGCAGGCGGCTTCTGACACTGCGGCCGCCAAGGCGGCAGCCCTCGCGCTCGACCCGAACGCCACGGCGGCCGACAAGACCGCAGCCGACGCCGAAGCAGCTACTGCCGCCACCGACGCTGCTGCTGCCGCCGCGGCAGCGGCGGTCGATGCGCCGGCCGGTGAAGCGGCCCTCAAGACGGTGTCTGACGACGCCTACGCCGCGTTCAAGCCGACCGATCCGACCACCTATACCCATTCCACCACCACCACGGTCTATACCGCGCAGGGCAAGGAAGTCGGGGTCCAGACCTTCTACGTCAAGCTCGCCGACAATACCTGGGATGTCTATGCCTGGCAGGGCGGAGCTGACAAGCCCGCCAAGCTCGGCGGCCTGACCTTCGATTCCAAGGGTCAGGTCCAGGCCTCGACGGTCTATGACAGCGCCACCGGCACCAGCACTGCTGCGACCACCAAGGGCGAATTCGGCATCACGGTCGACAATACCAAGATGGCGCTCGATCTCGGCAGCGCGACCCAGTACGGCTCCAAGTTCACCGTGCGCGTGAGCCAGGACGGCCGCGGCGTCGGACAGTTGCTCAACTACAGCGTGGCCGAGGACGGCATCATCACCGCGCGCTACAACAACGGCAACAGCAAGGTGCTCGGCCAGGTGGTGCTGACCAATTTCCGCAGCATCAACGGCCTGCATGCTGTGGGCAACAACCAGTGGCTCGAGACCTCGGCTTCCGGCTCGGCCGAGATCAACCAGCCCGGCGTCGGCGTGCTGGGCTCGCTGAAGTCGTCCTCGACCGAATCGGCCAACATCGACCTTACGCTCGAGATGATCAAGATGATCTCGGCCCAGCGCAGCTTCCAGGCTGCGGCCGAAATGATGCGCCGCCAGGATGAGACCATGCAGACCGTGGTCAACATCGGTCGCTGAGCGCATTGAACCTTTTGGACTAAGCCATGGACCGTCTGATCTACACCGCCATGACCGGCGCCAAGCAGGTCGCCGAGCAGCAGACCACGGTGGCGCACAACCTCGCCAACGTCGGGACGGGTGGTTTTCGTGCCCAGATCGACGCCTTTCGCGCCATGCCGGTGCCGGGCGGTGAAAAACCCACCCGCGCCCAGGTGCAAAGCAGCACCGTGGCGGCCGACTTCACGCCAGGAGCGATCCAGCAGACCGGTCGCGTGCTCGATCTGGCGCTGCCAGGCGCGGGCTGGTTGTCGGTGCTGGGCACCGATGGCCGCGAAGCCTATACCCGCAGCGGCTCGCTCAAGCTCGGTCCCGACGGTGCGCTGTTGACTCAGTCCGGCCTGCCGGTGCTGGGCGAGGGCGGGCCCTTGAACCTGCCGGCCGATGTCGAACTCCTGATCGGCCGCGATGGCACGATCTCGGCGCTGCAGCCGGGCGTGAGCCCGGCGGTGGCGGAGCAGATCGGCCGCCTCAAGCTCGTCAACCCACCGCAGGCCGGTCTGGCACGCGGCGATGACGGACTGTTCCGGCTGCGCAGTGGCGCCGACGCCGAGGCCGATCCCGCCGTCATGATCGAGTCGGGCGCGCTCGAGGGCAGCAACGTCAGCGTGGTCGACGCGATGGTGCGCATGATCGACCTGGGGCGCCAGTTCGACACCCAGATGAGCCTGCTCAAGCATGCCGATGGCAATGCCAGCAAGGCCGACCAGGTGCTGAGCCTGAATTGACCGCCCGCGATCTCCTCACCAAATAAAAGGAACAAGTCATGCTTCGCTCACTCTGGGTGGCCAAGACGGGTCTGGAAGCGCAACAAGCGCAGATGGACGTCATCACCAACAACATCGCCAACGTCAACACCAACGGTTTCAAGCGTTCGCGCGCGGTGTTCGAGGACCTGCTGTACCAGACCGTGCGTCAACCTGGCGCGCCATCCTCGCAGCAGACCCAGTTTCCCACCGGCCTGCAGTTCGGCACCGGCGTCAAGCCGGTCGCGACCGAGCGGCTGCACACCCAGGGCAACCTGATGCAGACTGGCAACAGCAAGGACATCGCGATCGATGGCAAGGGCTTCTTCCAGGTCCAGATGCCCGACGGCACGGTCGGCTATACCCGTGACGGCTCCTTCCACGTGGACAACCAGGGCCAGCTCGTGACTTCCAGCGGCTACCTGCTGCTGCCCCAGATCACCGTGCCGGCCGACGCCCAGGTCCTGACGGTGTCGCGCAGCGGCCAGGTCAGCGTGACGGTGCAGGGCAATGCCGCGGCACAGGAGCTCGGCACGCTGCAGCTGGCTTCCTTCATCAACCCGGCCGGTCTCGAGGCCAGGGGCGAGAACCTGTATTACGAGACTGGTGCTTCGGGCGCGCCGATCGTCAACGACCCCGGCACCAACGGCCTGGGCCAGCTGTCGCAGGGTTTTGTCGAGGCGGCCAACGTCAACGTGGTCGAGGAGATGGTCAACATGGTGCAGGCCCAGCGCGCCTATGAACTCAACAGCAAGGCCGTCACCGCGTCCGACCAGATGCTGCAGAAAATTGCCCAGCTTTGATCCGGTGATGTCCATGTTCAAGCCTTTGACCGCTCTCCTCTGCCTGGCTCTGGCCGGCTGCAGCGCGGTGCAGCCCAGCTCCATCGTGCCCAACCCGACCAGTGCGCGCGCCCAGCCGGCCGCGTTGACCAGTCCCAGCCCGGGTGCAATCTTCCAGGCCCAGGCCTATCGCCCGCTGTTCGAGGATCGGCGCGCCCGCGCGGTCGGCGATGTGCTGACCATCGTCATCAACGAAAAGGCCCAGGCCGACAAGCGCGCCTCGGCTTCGGCCACCAATTCCGCCAGCGTCAACAGCCAGGCCGGCAAGCTGTCGCTGTTGCCGGCCACCGTGTCGGACTGGCTGGGCCTGCAGGCCGGCGGCAGCAATACCTCCAGCAACAAGGAGGCGGGTGCGGCCGGTTCGAACTTCCTCGGCACCCTGGCTGTCAGCGTGATCGAGGTGCTGCCCAACGGCAACCTGCTCGTCGGCGGAGAAAAGCAGATCGGCCTCGACAAGGGGTCCGAGTTCATCCGCTTCTCCGGCGTCGTGGCGCCGGCTTCGATCAGCGCCGGCAACACGGTCCCGTCGACCCAGGTCGCCGATGCGCGGCTGGAGTACCGGACCAATAGCCAGATCGACAAGTCCCAGCTCGCCAGCATGCTCAACCGCCTGTTCTACAGCATCCTGCCGCTTTGATGTCACTGCCTACCTTGTTCTCGCTGCCCGGTCTGCGCCGCGGCCTGTTCGTCCTGTGCCTGCTGCTGGCAGGCCCGGCCCAGGCCGAGCGCATCAAGGACCTCGCGACCCTGCAGGGCGTGCGCTACAACCCGCTGCTGGGCTATGGCCTGGTCGTCGGCCTCGACGGCACTGGCGACCAGTCGCCGTTCACGGTCCAGGCGGTGGTCAACATGCTGCAGCAGATGGGGATGACCCTGCCGCCGGGCGTCAACTTGCAGGCCAAGAACGTCGCCGGCGTGATGGTCACCACCAGCCTGCCGGCCTTCGTCCAGACTGGCCAGTCGCTCGATGTGACCGTTTCCTCGATGGGCAGCGCCAAGAGCCTGCGCGGCGGCACCTTGCTGATGACGCCGCTCAAGGGCGCCGATGGCCAGGTCTATGCCCTGGCGCAGGGCAATGTGCTGGTCAGCGGTGCCGGTGCCGCGGCGGCTGGCGCCAAGGCGCAGGTCAATCACCTCAACGTCGGACGCATCAGCGGCGGCGCCACCGTCGAGCGCAGCGTGCCGACCGAACTGGGGCAGGGCGACACCGTGACGCTGGAACTCAAGGACAGCGACTTCGGCGCCGCCAGTAGGGTGGTCGAGGCGCTGAACCGGCGTTTCGGTCCGGCCACCGCCACGGCGCAGAACGGGCGCGTGATTCAGGTGCAGGCGCCGCAGCAGCAGGACCAGCGCGTGGCCTTCCTGGGCGCGCTCGAGGCGCTCGAGGTCACGCCGACCCAGCAAGCGCCCAAGGTGGTGCTCAATGGTCGCACCGGTTCGATCGTGATGAACCAGGCCGTCACGCTCGAGGCCTGCGCGGTGGCGCACGGCAACCTCTCGATCGTGATCGGCAGCAGCGCCGAGGTCAGCCAGCCCGCTCCGCTGTCGCAGGGCCAGACGGTGGTGACAACCCGCACCAATATCGAGATCAAGCAGGAGCCCGGCCAGCTCATGCTGCTGCCGCGCGCCGTCCTGCTGGCCGATGTGGTCAAGGCCCTCAACGCGATCGGTGCCACGCCGCAGGACCTGTTGGCCATCCTGCAGGCGATGAAGGCCGCCGGCGCCTTGCGGGCCGAACTTGAAGTGATCTGAGTCCCATCATGAGCCTGAAGCCACTGAACGATCCCAACAGCCTGGCGCTTGACGTGCAGGGCTTGAACTCGCTGCGCCAGTCCGCCAAGCAGAACTCGCCGGAGGCGCTCAAGGCTTCGGCCCAGCAGTTCGAGGGCCTGTTCATCAACATGATGCTCAAGAGCATGCGCCAGGCCACGGCGGCTGCGGGCCAGGAGCAGAGCCAGGACAGTCAGCTCTACACCTCGATGCTGGACCAGCAGCTGAGCCAGACCATGGCACAGCGCGGCATCGGCCTGGCCGACATGATGTTGCGCCAGATGCAGCGCCAGCCGGGCGCGCTGTCCGGCGCCAATGCCGCTGGCGCCAATCCTGCTGGCGGCGCTGCCGCCGTGCCAGGCCAGCAGCCCGGCGTCGGCAGTCCGAGCGCCAGTACCGGTACAACTGTCGATGCCAATGCCTCGGCGGTCGGCGCTGCGGCCGCCGCCAAGCGTCCGCTCCGGTCGGCCAGTGCGCCGGCTTCCGGCGTGGTCGCGCGGGTGCAGAGTTTTCTCCAGGGCGTGGGCCAGCATGCCGAGCAGGCCTCGCAGCGCACCGGCCTGCCGTCCTCTTTCATTGTCGGTCAGGCCGCACTCGAAAGCGGTTGGGGCCGGCGCCAGATCAAGATGTCAGACGGCTCGACCAGCCACAACCTGTTCGGCATCAAGGCCGGCCCCAGTTGGAAGGGCAAGGTGGCCGAGGTCGTCACGACCGAGTATGTCGGTGGCGTCGCACAGCGCAAGGTGGCGAAATTCCGTGCCTACGATTCCTACGCCGAGGCCTTCAACGACTACGCCTCGATGCTGCTCAAGAATCCCCGCTACCAGTCGGTGCTGGCCTCGGGGCAGACCGTGGCCGGCTTTGCCCAGGGCATGCAGAAGGCCGGTTACGCCACCGATCCGGCCTATGCCGACAAGCTGGCCCGGGTGATCCGGCGCACGATGTCGACCTGATTGCCGCTGGCGGCTCATGTTTGGCCGTTTCCTGCCGTTACAGCAGTAGGGCGTCCCTGAAAGCATCATCATGGCCAATATCTTCTCCATCGGACAAAGCGCGCTGACTGTGGCGCAGGCAGGCGTCAACACGGCCGCTCACAACATCGCGAATGCCGCCACGCCCGGCTACAACCGCCAGACCGTGGTCCAGGTGGCGGGCCAGGCTGGTGCCCAGGCCGCGGCCACTGTGGGCATGGGCGCGCAGGTGGCTGAGGTCAAGCGCAACTACAGCAGCTTTCTCGGCACTCAGCTGTTGTCGACCCAGTCGCAACAGAGCCAGCTCGAAGTCCAGTACGGCCAGATCCAGCAGATCGACAACATGATGGCCGACAGTTCGGTCGGCGTGGCGCCGGCGCTGCAGGACTTCTTCAATACCCTGCAGAATGTCTCGACCGCACCGGCCGATGCCACGCTGCGCCAGAGCGTGCTGTTCAGTGCCGAGTCGGTGACGACGCGCTTCAAGGACATGAGCAACCAGCTCGACGAGATCGGCCAGGGCGTCAACAGCCAGATCGAATCGAGCGTGCAGGATCTCAACTCCGCCGCGCAGCATCTGGTAGGCCTGAACCAGGCGATTGTCAATGCCAAGGGCATGCCTGGCAGCCAATCCAATGACCTGCTCGATCAGCGCGACCAGGTGCTGCGCGACCTCAGCAAGGTGGTCAAGATTTCCGTCAATGAGCAAGACGACCAGGTCAACGTTTTCATTGGCAATGGCCAGCCCCTGGTGACGGGCTCCACGGCTCATCAGTTCAAGACCCAGCCGTCGAAAACCGACAGTGGCCGCCTCGAGGTGGTGCAGGATTTCGGCAACCAGGCTGGGGCTCCCCTGTCGAGTCAGCAGCCGGTGGGCGGGGCGCTCGGCGGCCTGCTCGCCTTTCGTGACCAGACGCTGGCGCCAGCGCAGAACGCGCTGGGCCTGGTGGCGATCGGGCTGGCCAGCGGCATCAATGCCCAGCAGGTCAAGGGCTATGACCAGACCGGCGTCGCCGGCAAGCCGCTGTTCGATCTGCCCCCCGTCGGTGTCGCCGCGTCCAGCAGCAACCAGGGCGTGGCCAGCCTGGGGGCCGAGCTCGGCGATATCTCCAAGCTGACGGCCAGCGACTTCACTTTCCGCCTTGCGGGCGACCAGTATCAGCTGCTGCGCAGCCCGGACCAGCAGATCGTTGCGAGCTCGGCCAATGCCGATGAGGTGTTGGCGGCCAGCGCCGAGCAGGGCTTCACGCTTGAGCTCAGCGGCGAACTCAAGGCCGGTGACAGCTTCCTGATCCGGCCCACGGCCCACGCGGCCCGCGGCATCGGTGTGGCGCTGCAGGATGGGCGCGACCTCGCCCTGGCCTCGGCCGAGACGGCAGCGGCCGGCGATAGCGGCAACCTGCGCCAGATGATCGGGCAGCAAAACGCCAAGACGCTCAACGGCGGCACCAGCAGCATCCAGTCGGCCTATGGTCAGATGGTCGGGCGCATCGGCAGCCAGACGCGCGAGTTGCAGCTCACCAGCCAGTCGGCCAGCCAGATCAATGCCCAGACTGAAACCGCCCTGCAGAACGCCTCGGGCGTCAACCTCGACGAGGAGGCCACTGACCTGATGCGCTATCAGCAGGCCTATCAGGCCGCAGGCAAGGTCATGCAGATGGCCCAGCAATTGTTCAGCACCGTACTTGACATGGGCCGCTGAGCCCGGAAGGAACACCCGCGATGCGTATCAGCACCCAGAACTTCTACAGCGGCAGTGGCGCCCGCCTGTCCGACCTGCAAGCCAAGGTCGGCCAGACGATGCAGCAGATTGCCTCGGGCAGCAAGCTGCTGACGCCGTCACAGGACCCCGCTGCCGCCGTGCGCGCGCTCGACGTCACGCAGTCGATGGCGGTGCGCGAGCAGTTCGGCAAGAACCGCGAGAGCCTGCGCAGCAACATGGGCCTGGCCGACATCACGCTGACCAGCATGCAGGACAATCTGGCGGGCATCAACGAGCAGGTCATTCTGGCCAACAACAGCACGCGCACCAGCGAGGACCTGGCCAGCATCGCGATTGTGCTCAAGGGCCAGCAGGAGCAGATGCTCGGTCTGGCCAACAGCACCGACAGCAGCGGCAACTACCTGTTCGCCGGCCAGAAATCAACGACCCAGCCTTTCCAGAGTGATGCCAGCGGTGTCAGCTATCTCGGTGATGACCAGCCGCAACTGGTGCAGGTCGAGACCGGGCGCGAGATGGCGATCCGCGAGGGGGGCCGATCGCTGTTTCCCAAGGACAGCAATGACAAGGACCTGTTCGCGCTGCTGGGCCAGACCATTGCCCAGTTGGAGGATGGCAGCCTGAGCCCGGCGCAGCGTGCGGATTCGCTCAAGACACTGAGCCAGTCGATCGAGTCGACCCAGGTCGCGCTCAGTAGTCGCCAGACCGCCATCGGTGTTCATCTGGGCGAACTCGACCGGCTCGACGACCTCAGCGGCGCGCGCTTGCTGCAGAACACCCAGGAGCTGAACGCCCTGCAGGACCTCGACTACAACAAGACCCTGTCCGACCTGTCGCGCCAGCAGCTCTCGCTGCAGGCGGCGCAGAAATCCTTCCAGATGGTCAGCAGCCTGAGCCTGTTCAATTACCTAGGCTGATATTGGTTATCCTATCCTACTAGGATGTCATGATCTTCTGTTGCAACCCGATACCCCTCAATGAACCAGCTGTCTGATCGCGCCCCCACTCTTGGTCACCGAGAGCTGCTGGGGGACCAGGTGCTCTTGATCGCGATTGCCTTGAGCGCCCTGGGCGCGATCGTGCTGGGCTTTCAATTCGTCGAGGCGACCACCGCCTTCATCGGGGTCGCCCTGCTGGTCGGCGTGGCGGGACTGGCCTTCGCGCTGGCGCGCGGCACCCTGACTTCACGCCTGGTCCTGACCGCCTGCCTGGTGGGCCTGGTCATTCTGCATATCCAGCTCTCGCGCGGCACCACCGAATACCACTTCGGCGTCTTCGCCTCGCTGGCGCTGGTGATGGTCTACCTCGACTGGCGCCCGATCCTGCTGGCGGCCGGCCTGTTCGCACTGCACCACATCCTGTTTGACCGCCTGATGGCAGCGGGTCTGGGCTTTTATTGCCTGAACGAACCCGATTTCGGCCGCATCCTGCTGCATGCCTTCTATGTGATCGTCCAGACGGCGCTCGAGCTGATGCTGGTGCGCGGCATGGCGCAGGCGGCCAGCGAGGGCCTGGAGCTGCAACAGATGGTCCATCGCATCAACCAGGTCGATGGCATCTCGCTGCAACTCAACGACCTGCAGGCCAAGACGGCCCTGGGCCAGGCCTTGGAACAGGCGCTGCAGCGCATGCAGGGCGCTGTCAGCACCGTCAACCAGGTGGCCGCCAGCATGCGTATTGCCAGCGCCGAGATTGCCAGTGGCGACCGCGACCTCAGCGTGCGCTCCGAGAGCGCTGCCAGCAGCATCGAGCAGACCGCTGCCAGCATGGAGGAGCTGACCAGTTCGGTGCGCCAGACCGCCGACGCCACCCGCGAAGCCATGACCATGGCAGTGGAAAACGCCGAGGTCGCGCAGCGTGGCGGCGAGGTCGTCGGCCAGGTCGTCAGCACCATGAACGAGATCAACCAGAGCAGCCAGAAGATCGGCGACATCATCGGCGTGATTGACGGCATCGCGTTCCAGACCAATATCCTGGCGCTCAACGCCGCAGTCGAGGCCGCGCGCGCGGGCGAGCAGGGCCGCGGCTTTGCCGTGGTGGCGACCGAGGTGCGCAGCCTGGCCCAGCGCAGCGCCCTGGCGGCCAAGGAAATCAAGGACCTGATCGGCGCCAGCGTCGACAAGGTCGAGCAGGGGGCTCGACTGGTGCAGTCCGCCGGCAGCACCATCGCCGACGTGGTCAGCCATTCCCGCCGCGTCAGCACCCTGATGAGCGACATCAACCGCCTGTCGTCCGAGCAGTCGGAAGGCATCGGCCAGGTCAACCAGGCGATTTCGCAGATTGACGAGATGACGCAGCGCAATGCCGCGATGGTCGAGCAGTCGATGGCCGCTGCCGAGAGCCTGCAGGATCAGGCGGTGCAGCTGGTCGAGGCGGTCAAGGTGTTCAAGTCGGCCTGAAGCCGGCGCGTCGGAGTCCCGGCCCAGGCCGGGATCAAAACCGGCTTCAAGCCGGACTGAGCGCCAGCGTGACCTGGCGCACCATGGCCAGGCCCTCGCGCAGGGCTTCGAGCATAGGCTGACTCCAGTAGGGCAGGCTCAGCATGATCATCACGAAGCCCACGGTCATCGTGACCGGAAAGCCGATGCCGAACAGGTTGAGCTGCGGCGCGGCCCGGGTCAGCACGCCCAGCGCCATGTTCGTGATCAGCAGCGCCGTCAGTGCCGGCATGGCCAGCTGCAGCCCGAGGCCGAAGATCCGGGCGCCCCAGTAGGCGATTTGCTGCAGGCCGCCGCGCTGTACCGGTTCGGTCGTGATCGGCAGCAGTGTAAAGCTCTCGACCAGGGCTTCGATCAGCAGCAGATGCAGGTCGCTGCCCAGGAACAGCAGTAGCAGCAGCAGCGACAGGAACTGGCTGATCACCGATGAGCGGCCCTGCGAGCCCGGATCGAAGAAGGTCGCGAAGCCCAGCCCCATCGTCATGCCGATCATCTCGCCGGCCAGTTCCACGCCGGTGAAGATGATGCGCAGCACGAAGCCGATCGCCAGCCCGATCAGCATCTGCTGAGCCAGGATCAGCAGGCCGGCCCAGGACAGCGGGTCCTGTTCGGGAAACGGCGGCAGCGCGGGTGCGACCAGCATTGCCAGCAGCAGGCCCAGGCCCAGCTTGACGCGGGTCGGTATGCTTCTGTGGCTCAGCAGCGGTGCGCTGGCGATCACCCCGAGGATGCGGGTCAGCGGCCAGAGAAAGGCGCTGACCCAGCCAAACAGCTGGGTGCTCGTGAATTCGACCATGGCTTAGCCAGCCAGGCTGGGCAGGCTGGTCAGCATCAACCTCAGGTAGTCGGTCAGCACGCCCAGCATCCAGGGGCCCGCGAGCACCAGCGTGGCAAAGATGCCCAGCAGCTTGGGGATGAAGGACAACGTGGCCTCGTTGATCTGCGTCGCGGCCTGGAAGATGCTGACGATCAGGCCGACCACCAGCGCGACCAGCAGCAGCGGGGCGGCGACCATGACGGTCACCTCGATGGCCTGGCGGCCCAGCGTCATGATGTTTTCGGGTGTCATCGGGTCTCCTTCAGGCGAAGCTCTCGGCCAGTGAACCCAGCAGCAGCTGCCAGCCGTCGACCAGCACGAACAGCATCAGCTTGAACGGCAGCGAGACGATCGAGGGTGAGACCATCATCATGCCCATCGACATCAGCACGCTCGCGACCACCATGTCGATGATCAGGAACGGCAGGAAGACCGCAAAGCCGATCTGGAACGCGGTCTTGAGCTCGCTCGTGACGAAGGCCGGCACCAGCACGCGCAGCTGGACTTCGCCCGCGTCCTGCGGCGCCGGCTGGCCGGACAGCTTGATGAACAAGGCCAGGTCGGCCTGGCGGGTCTGCTTGAGCATGAAGCCCTTGAGCGGTTCGGCCGCCTGCTCGAGTGCCTGGCTGACCGAGATCTTGTTCTCGGCCAGCGGCTGGTAGGCCTCGACATAGACGCGGTCGAGTACCGGGCTCATGACGAACAGGCTCAGGAACAGCGCCAGCCCCACCAGCACCTGGTTCGGCGGTGTCGACTGGGTACCCAGCGCCATGCGCAGCAGCGACAGCACGATGATGATGCGCGTGAAGCAGGTCATCATCAGCACCACCGCCGGCAGGAAGGTCAGCGAGGTCAGCAGCAGCAGGATCTGCAGGTTCAGGCTGTAGCTCTGGCCGCCATTGGCCGAGCGTGCCAGCTCGAGCCCTGGCAAGGCCTGGGCCTGGGCGGCCAGCGGCAGACAGGCCAGCGACAGCAGCAGCCCCGCCAGCCGGACCCGGCGCCCCAGCTGGCACCATTGGGGTTCAGCGCTGCTCATGGTGTCGGTTCAGGTAGGTGTTGAGCCAGTTGTTGGCGGCGCTGCGCGAGTCGGCGGATGGGGCCGGCAGGTTCGTCGGCGGCCCCGGCAGTTGCAGCAGGGTATTGACCTGGCCCGGCGCCACGCCGACCAGCAGCCACTGGCCGCCGACCTCGAGCAGCACCACCCGTTCGCGCGCGCCCAGCGCGGCGCTGGCGTGCAGCTGGATCAGCGCGCCCTGGCCCGCGCGCGGCTGGTACAGGCGCTGCAGCAGCCAGGCGGCCGCCGCGATTAGGCCCAGCACCAGGCCGAGCGCCAGCGTGATTTGCAGCAGACTCGACATCATCGGTTGAGCTTTCTGATTCGTTCGGCCGGACTCGTGATGTCGGTCAGCCGGATGCCGAACTTGTCGTTGACCACCACCACTTCGCCCTGGGCGATCAGGCAGCCGTTGACCAGCACGTCCATCGGCTCGCCGGCCAGGCCGTTGAGCTCGATCACCGAGCCCTGGGCCAGTTGCAGCAGGTTCTTGATCGCGATCTTGGTCCGACCCAGCTCCACCGTCAACTGCACCGGGATGTCGAGGATGAATTCGATGTCGTGCGTGGTGCTGGACTTGGTGCTGCGCTCGGAAAAGTCCTGGAACACATCGGCGGTTGCCGGCTTGGCCTGCAGCGCCTCGGCCTGGCCTTGCTCGGACAGCGCGGCACCCCAGTCGTCGGCGGTGATACCGCCTTCCTTGTCCTCATTGCTCATCTTGGACTCCTTGCGATAACATGCTCTTGCCGCCTTGCAGCAGCTTTTCGACCCGTAGTGCGTACTGGCCGTTGAGTTGACCGTAGCTGCATTCGAGCACCGGCACTTCCTCGACCTTGAGTTCGACCGTTGACGGCAGCTCGACCGGGATCACATCGCCGACCTTGAAATTCAGCACATCGCGCAGCGTCGACGGAGCGGTGCAGAGGTTGGCGACCGCCTCGACCTCGGCAACCTGGATCTGCTGCTTCATCTGCTGCACCCAGCGCTGGTCGAGCGTCAGCGACTCGCCTTGCATATTGCTCGTCAGCAGGTCGCGGATCGGCTCGATCATCGAGTAGGGCGTGCAGATATGCATCTCGCCGCCGACCACCCCGAGTTCGACGCTGAAGGTGGTCACCACCACGATCTCGTTGGGCGTCGCGATGGTGGCGAACTGGGTGTTCATCTCCGAGCGCACAAATTCGAACTCGATCGGGTAGACCGACTCCCAGGACTTGGCATAGTTCTCGAAGATGATGGCCAGGATGCGCTGGATCGTGCGCTGCTCGGTCTGGGTGAAGTCCCGGCCTTCGATCCGGGTCTGGAAGCGTCCGTCGCCGCCGAAGAAGTTGTCGACGAACAGGAACACCAGGTCGGGGTCCATCACGATCAGCGCCGTGCCGCGCAGCGGCTTGATCTGCACCAGGTTCAGGTTGGTCGGCACCACCAGGTGGCGCAGGAATTCGCTGTACTTGATCACCCGCACGCTGCCGGCCAGTACCTCGGCGCTGCGGCGCAGGAAGTTGAACAGTCCGATGCGCAGGAAGCGGGCAAAGCGGTCGTTGAGCAGTTCGAGCGTGGCCATGCGGCCGCGCACGATGCGCTCCTGCGTGGCCAGGTTGTACGGTCTTATGCCCTCGGTCTGCGGGGCTGGGCCTGTCTCGTCCTGCTCCCCGGTCACGCCCTTGAGCAGGGCATCGACCTCGTCCTGGGACAGGAATTTCTCAGTCACGCTCATTGGATCACGAATGAGGTAATGAAGACGTTGCTGATCTGGATCTCGGGCAGGCCGGGGGCAAAGGGCTCGCGCACGCGGGCCATGATTTCCTCGATCAGTTGCTGCTTGCCCTCGGTGCTCGAAATCTCCTCACCGGTCTTGGACGATATCAGCATCAGCAGACGGCTGCGCACCTGCGGCAGGTACAGCTTCAACTGCTCCACGTCATTCTGGCCGCCCAGTTGCAGCGTCAGCGCGGTCTGCAGGAACAGGCCGTCGCCGTTCAGGTTGACGGTGAAGGGCTCGAGCGGATGGAACACCGGCGGTTGCGGGGCGGCCGCTTTTTGCACCTCCTGATGCGGGGCCTTGTCGGCGGAGCGCTGCCAGTAGAACCAGCCGCCCGCCGCCGCAGCGCCTACCAGGACCAGCAGCGCGATCGGCAGCCATTTTTTCCAGGCCGGCTTCTTGCCTGCGCTGGCATCGGCATCGGAGGATTTGGGGTCGGCAGTGGCCATGTGACTTCAGCTTGTGATGAGAGATGAAAAAAATCAGGCGAACAGGTTCAGCAGGCCGCCGCCCTGCGCGCGCGGCTGCACCAGGGCTTCGACCGGCTCATCCTCGGCGGCGTCGCTGCGGCGGTCCTGGCGCTGGAAGGCCGGGCGCTCACGCTCGGACTGATGCGAGCCGACATCGGCCTGCCCAAGCTCGATCCCGGCTTCGCCCAGCATGGCGCGCAGTGTCGGCAATGCATCCTGCAGCGCCTGGCGCACCTCGGGCATGGCCGAGACGAACTGCACCGTTGCCTGCTGCTGGTCGAGCTGCAGCGTGATCTGGATCGGACCCAGGTGCGGCGGATTCAGGCTCAGGCTGGCGCTTTGCAACTGGTCCCGCACCAGCCAGCTGACCTGCTGGCTCACGGCCTGGTCCCAGCCGCGCTGGCCCAGCGGCGTCGCCACATGGCGCTGTACCGGCACCAATTCGGGCAGGCGGTCCGTTGCAGGGGTCAGGCCAGTGGCTGCGGGCAGGGCTTGGGCCAGGGCCTCGAATGCCGGCGGCGTGTCGGGCGTGTTGGTTGCAGCGCCGGTCGGGACTGCAGCGGGACGCGTCAGCTGAGGCGCGGCAGCAGCCAGCGCGCGCGCGGCAACTGCATCGAGTTGACCCGGTTCGGGTAAGTCCGGCTGCTGCTGCGCCCGCTGGCCCGGGGCATCGGTGGTGGACTCCAGCGCGGCGGTGGATGGCGCTGCCGCCGTGTCGATCACCGGTGCGGCGGGCTGGAGTGCAGGCGCTGCTGTCGACAGCAACGCAAACGGGGGCGGGGTGCCATCGAGCTGCACGCGGTCCTGTTCGGTTTCCTTGGCTGGCGCGCTGGCGGGGTCTGCAGCCGGGGTCGCAGCATGGGACGCGACCACTACCGGTTCACCCGCACCGGACGCGGCCAAGGCCGTCACTGGCTCGATAACGGGTTCGGCAATCGCCTGGGCAACTGCAGCCATTGCACTCGCTGCTGCAGCCAGCGGCTCGGTCACCGCCTCCGCCGGCTTGGCTGCGGTCCTGGCCCGCATCCCGTCGAGCAGGGTCAGCCAGTCGGACGGTGCGTCGTCAGCCGCTGGCTCGGCGGCATTGCCCGGTTTGAGCTTGGCCGCTGCTGGCGTGGCCGTTACCTGGGCTTTTGTGGTTTCGGACGAGTCGCCCGCTTCGGTCTGGCGCCGCAGCTCCTGCTCGAAAGACGAGCCCGAGCCGGCTTCGCGCAAGCCAGGCGTTGCCGGGCTCGTGACGCCGGCATTGGCGCTGACGCTGCCTGTCGCGGACAGGGACAAATCGTTCCAGCTCATGATGACTAGCCCAGCTGTGAGCGGCGGCGCGCCGCCCGCTCGTCGGTCTGTTTCTGGTCCTGGCGGTTGGCCTGGCGCAGGGCTTGCTGCTGGGCGCGCTGCACCAGCGTGCCGTAGGACAGGCGCTTGCGCTCATGCTCGCGCCAGCTGTCGCGTTCGCGCTCGACCAGGTACTTGGACTGCAGCACGGCGGCATCCTGCTGCGAAATCGCCCGGTCCAGGCCCTGGATGAAGCGCAGGAAATTGGCATGGCCCGCCACGCTCAGGCCGTTGGACATCTGGGTCTGCAGCTGATCGACATATTCTTGCCGATACTGCCGCAGCAGGTCGAGCTTTTCCTGGGCCTGCTCGCTTTGGCGGGTGGCCTGGCCGAGCCGCTTGGCGGCCTCTTCGGATTGCTGCGTCGTCAGTTCGATCAGCGTCTCGATCACGCTCGGATTTGCCATGCTTGATTATCGCTGCCGCCCAGCTGCCCGATCAGGCAAACAGAGCGGAAAGTTCGCGCCAGCTCTGCTCCATCCCGGCGCGCTCGTGGATGCTCTGCTGCAGGAAATGCTCGATGCGCTCGTGCATGCGGATCGCCTCGTCGATCAGCGGGTCGCTGCCCGGGCTGTAGGCGCCGACGTTGATCAGGTCGCGGTTGCGCTGATAACCCGACATCAGCTGCTTGAGCCGGCGCGTGCGCTTCTGGTGCGTCTCGTCGGTGATGTTGTGCATGGCGCGGCTGATCGACTGCTCAATGTCGATCGCTGGATAGTGACCGGCTTCGGCCAGCACCCGGTTCAGCACGATATGGCCGTCCAGGATCGCGCGCGCCGAGTCGGCGATCGGGTCCTGCTGGTCGTCGCCCTCGGTCAGCACGGTATAGAAGGCCGTGATCGAGCCGCCGCCGGCGCGACCATTGCCGGCGCGCTCGACCAGCGCCGGCAGCTTGGCGAACACCGAGGGCGGATAGCCCTTGGTCGCGGGCGGCTCGCCGATCGCCAGCGCGATCTCGCGCTGCGCCATCGCGTAGCGCGTCAGCGAATCCATGATCAGCAGCACGTTCTTGCCCTGGTCGCGGAAATGCTCGGCGATCAGCGTCGTGTAGGCCGCGCCCTGCAGTCGCAGCAGCGGCGGGTT
This sequence comes from Malikia spinosa, assembly GCF_002980625.1. Taxonomy (GTDB): domain Bacteria; phylum Pseudomonadota; class Gammaproteobacteria; order Burkholderiales; family Burkholderiaceae_C; genus Malikia; species Malikia spinosa. The sequence goes on from NZ_PVLR01000030.1 coordinate 53,250, forward strand.
GTCGGCCGGTGCCGCCACCACCACCGAACGCGCCAGGCCTTCCTCGCCCAGGATCTGCTCGATGAATTCCTTGACCTCGCGTCCGCGCTCGCCGATCAGCCCGACCACGATCACGTCGGCTGCGGTGTAGCGCGCCATCATGCCCAGCAGCACGCTCTTGCCCACGCCCGAACCCGCGAACAGGCCCATGCGCTGGCCCCGGCCCACGGTCAGCATGCTGTTGATCGCGCGCACGCCGACATCGAGCGTCTGCGAGATCGGTTCGCGCTGCAGCGGGTTCATGGCCCGCGCGTAGAGCGGCGCCATCACATGGCCCTGCAGCGGCCCGAGCTGGTCGAGCGGGCGGCCGGTGGCGTCGAGCACGCGACCGAGCAGGGCCGCGCCGACCGGCAGGGTGCGGCCGTCCGAGGTCGGCCGGGCCTGGGCGCGCCGATCATGCAGCCGGGGCTGGGACCTGGCCGCGACGGTGGGAATCACCGGTGCGCCCGGCTGCACGCCCTCGACATCGCCCAGCGGCATCAGGAACAGGCGCTCCTGCTCGAAGCCCACCACCTCGGCATCGAGCCGAAAGCCGCTCGGCAGCGGCACATGGCAGGGGCTGCCGACCGGCAGCCGCAGGCCCACGGCCTCCATCACCAGGCCGGCGACGCGTGTCACGCGGCCATAGGCCTGCAGCGGCGCGCAATGCTGCACGCGCTGGCGGCAAGCCAGCAAGTAGCTGTCCCAGCCGGTTGCACCGGCTGTCACGCTGCGGGCTCCAGCCAGGCAGTGTCGCGCCCGAGCGAATGCTGCAGCCGCCGCCAGCGCGCCGGCAGGCTGGCGTCGATCTGCTGGTCACAGGTCTCGATCAGGCAGCCGCCACGCGCGAGCTGGACATCGGCCTGCAGCCGCCAGCCGGCAGCCTGCAGCTCGCTGCCGCGCACCGCCTTGACCAGCTCAAGGTCCTGCGGATGCAGGCGCAGCACCGCTGGTGGGCGCACCAGCGGCAGCTCCTGCAGCGCCTGGTCGATCACGCCCAGCAGCCGCTCGGGCTGCAGCTCCAGCGTCTGGCACAGCATGGCTTGCGCCATGTCCAGCGCCAGATCGAGCAGCTGCCTGGCCAGCGCTTCGCGCGCCTGGGTCAGTTCCTGGCCGAACTGCTGCCCGAGCTGGGTCAGCGTCTGCGTCAGCTCCTGCTGCAGCGCCAGATTGTCGGCCTGCACCTGGGCCAGCCCTTCGGCATGACCTTCGTCGTAGCCGCGCAGCCGACCCTCGCGCAGGCCGGTCTGGTAGCCCTGCTGCTGGCCTTGCTGCAGGCCGGTCTCGCGCGCGCTGCGCAACTCGCGCGCGAGCTGCTCGGCGGCGGCCGCCGCCGCAGCGGCCTCGTCGACCACCTTGTGCCCGGGCTCCTGCGCCAGCGAGGCCAGCTCCCAGCGCTGGTAGGCCGTCTGCGGCCTGGGATCAGACATAGGCGTCGTCCGAGCTGGCCAGCGAGATCTGTCCCTCGTCCGCCAGGCGGCGCACGATCTGCAGGATCTCCTTTTGCTGCTTTTCCACTTCCGACAGCCGCACCGGGCCCTTGGCCTCCAGATCCTCGCGCATCATGTCGGCGGCGCGCTGCGACATGTTGCGGAAGAACTTCTCCTTCATCTCGTCCTTGGCGCCCTTGAGCGCGATGATCAGCGCCTCCGATGGCACCTCGCGCAGGATCAACTGGATGTCGCGGTCGCCCACATCCATGATGTTGTCGAACACGAACATCTGGTCCATCACCTGTTGCGCGATCGAGGGGTCGAACTCGCGCAGGTTGGCCATGATCTTGCTCTCGTTCTCGCCGTTCATGAAGTTCATGATCTCGGCCGTGGTCCGGATGCCGCCCATCGCCTTCTTGCGCAGGTTGTCGTTGCCGGTCAGCAGCTTGGTCAGCACATCGTTGAGTTCGGTCAAGGCCGCCGGCTGCACGCCCTCGAGCGTCGCAATCCGCAGCACCACGTCGTTGCGCAGCCGCGGTGTCAGCTCGGACAATACCTCGCTGGCGTGGTAGCGCTCCAGGTGGACCAGGATGGTGGCGATGATCTGCGGATGCTCCTGCCGGATCAGGTCGGCCACCGACTTGCCGTCCATCCACTTGAGGCTCTCGATGCCGCTGGCGTCGCGCGTGACCAGGATCCGGTTGATCGGCGAAGCGGCCTTGTCGTCGCCCAGCGCCTTGGTCAGCACGCTGCGGATGTACTCGTCCGAGTCGATGCCGAATTCGGTGTTGTGCTGGGTCTTCTGCATGAACTCGTGCAGCACCGCTTCCAGCGTCTGGCCCGACACCGCCTTCATGGTCGACATCGCCGTGCCGAGCTTCTGCACCTCGCGCGGCTCGAGGTATTTCATGACTTCGGCCGCCTCGTCCTGGCCCAGGGCCAGCATCAGCACCGCTGCCTTGTGTACGCCGTCTTCACTCATTGCCGTTCACCCAGTTCTTGACCACGTTGGCGACCACCTTGGGCTCCTGCAGCGCCATCTGCTTGGCCACCTGCAGGTTGTCCTGGTAGCTGCTGATCCTCAGACCGTTTGGCGGGGCTGCTGCTGCCGTACCGGGCGCCGCCGCCGTGGCTGTTGCCGGCGTCTCGCCCGGCTTGTCCTCTGCCTTGGTTTCCTGCGCCTCCTGGGCCTCTTGCTTGAGCTTTTGCTGCGCTTCCTGTTCAGCCTTGAGCTCGGCTTTGAGTTCGGCCAGGCGCTTGGCTTCCTCTTCCTTGGCCTTGTTGCCCGGCAGCATCCTGATCATCGGTCGCAGCACCGAGAAATACAAGTACAGCAGCACCGCAGCCGTCAACAGATATTGCGCCGCTGTCTTGGCGTTGTCCAGCGTGGCATAGGGTTGCCAGAACGGCTGCTCGGGAATCACTTCGCGCGGAGGCTCGGCAAACGGGCTGTTGACCACGTTGAGCGAGTCGCCGCGCTCGGCATTGAAGCCCATCGCCTCCTTGACCAGGTCGGTGATCTGCTGCTGTTCCTGCTCGGTCAGCGCGCGCAGGCTGACCTTGCCCTCGGCATCGACGACCCGCTTGTGGTTGACCACCACCGCCACCGTCAGGCGCTTGATGCCGCCCATCGGTTGCTGCACATAGCGCACGGTCTTGTCGACCTCGTAGTTGGTCGTGCTGCCTTTTTGCGTGTTGCCTGTTGCGGCGGCCTGACCCGGTGCGGGCTCGGTCGGGGCGCCGGACGCTTCGGCGCCCGGCTGGTTCGACGCGGCGCCGACCAGACCCGCTGCCGGTTTGACCTCGCTGTTGCTCTCGTTCGTGCTCTGGCTGCGGATCGCCGCCGCCTCGGGCGGGCTGTTGGGGCGGAAGGTCTCGGCCGCCTGTTCGCTGCGCGAGAAATCCACCTCGGCGGTGGCCTCGGCGCGCACATTGCCGCCACCCACCATCGGGGTCAGGATCGACTCGATGCGCTTGACGATGCCGTCCTGCAGGTCCATCACATACTTGACCTGGGCCGGGTCGAGCCGATTCGCGTCGGCCTGGCGCTCGGGGTCGGACAGCAGGCTGCCGTTCTGGTCCACCACCGTCACGTTCTTGGCGGTCAGCTCGGGCACGCTGCTCGAGATCAGGTGCACGATCGCCGACACCTGTTGCGCGTCGAGCGTACGGCCCGGATGCAGGTTGACCAGCACCGAGGCGGTCGGCTGCTGGCGCTCGCGCACGAACACCGACGGCTTGGGGATCGCCAGGTGCACGCGCGCGGCCTGCACCACGCCGATCGAGTTGATCGAGCGTGCCAGCTCGCCCTCGAGCGCGCGCTGGAAGTTGACCTGTTCGAGGAATTGCGACGAGCCCAGCTTCTGGTTCTCCATCAGCTCGAAGCCGACGTTGCCGCCCTTGGGCAGACCTTGCGCCGCCAGCTTGAGCCGCGCGTCATGCACCTGTTCGGCCGGCACCAGGATCGCGCCGCCGCCCTCAGCGAAGCGGTAGGGCACGTTGAGCGTCTGCAAGGCGGCAATCATCGCGCCGCCGTCGCGGTCCGAGAAATTGCTGACCAGCACCCGGTACTCGGGTTTCTGGTTCCACATCCAGATCGAGGCCATGATGCTGATCACCAGCGCCATGCCGGCTCCGAGCGCCAGGTAGCGGCCCTGCGGGCTCTGGAAGAAGGCCGTCAGCGCGTTGGGCTTGGGCGCGGTTTCAACTGCAGTGGCCATGGCGATCTGCCGCAACGGGGCGGCCAGGAGGAGTCAGGGGGGAGTAACGCACGTGCAGTCAGGGCATTCAGGGTCGAGGCAAGGTCGGAGCAAGGCTAAGCTGGCGATATTGTCGTGGTTTTTCAAGCGCTTATTTGCGCGAACAGATCGGTAAAACAACCCTTGCTTGATCTGGGCTTCTGTGCCGGCCTGTGTTACCTTTGCGGCATGGACGCCAAATTCACGGCGCTTGCCGCCCACCGAACACCATGATCGCCATCGACAGCGGCCAGATCGCCGCCATGACCGCGCAGCTGCGCGCCGCCGTTGCGCGCGTGCAGGGGCCACAGGAAGCCGCCGGCGCAACCGCTGCCACGGCCGCTGCGGGCGCGGCCCAGACCGAGAAGCCCGATTTCGCCAAGGCGTTCAAGGCCCAGCTCGACCAGGTCAATGCGCTGCAGCAGACCTCAGACCAGCTCGGCAAGCGCTTTGCGCTTGGCGATGACAGCGTGCATTTGTCCGATCTGATGGTCGCGAGCCAGAAGGCCGGCATCGCGGTCCAGGCCACGGTGCAGGTGCGCAACAAGCTGGTGTCGGCCTACCAGGACATCATGAACATGCAGGTCTGAGCGCGGCACTGGTCGGCCTCGGTCGGGCCGGTCCAGCCAGACAAGTTCAGTGACCTTTTTGCGGCAGTTTGGCCGCCGGTTTTTTCGAGGGTGGCAGCGCCGCCTCGATCCGGTACAGCCAGGCCAGCAGTTCCGCCACCACCCGGTACAGTTGGGGCGGCACCTCGCGGTCGAGTTCGACCTCACTCAGCAGCGCGACCAGTTCGCGCGACTCGTGCACATAGACACCATGCTCGCGCGCCAGTGCAACGATGTTGTCGGCCACGGCGCCCTTGCCCGTGGCCACTACCTTGGGCGCCTTGCCGCCCTGGTAGGCCAGGGCGACCGCCTGGCGCATGGCCTCAGGCTTGCGGCTCATTGGGGATTGCACCGGATTCCACCGCGTCAGGCGGTAGCGCATCGCGCTGGACCAGGAAGCCGCCCAGCACCGTGCCGGCGGCTGCCAGCGCATCGTCGAGCCGGCCCTGGTCGGCCTGCAGTGCAGCGGCGGCGGCCTCATCCAGCACGCGCAGCCGTACCTGGGCCTGCTCGCCCTGCAGGCGGATGGTGGCATTGACCTGGCCGAGCTGCGGCAGCTCCAGCTTCAACACCGTCTCCCAGGCCGCCGGCTGGCCTGGCTCGCGTGGCTGCTGTTGCTGGTCCTTTTCCTGTACCAGCTCCCACTCCATCGGCTGGCCGGGCCAGAGCTCGCCTTGCCAGACTAGGCGGCGCTGCTCCAGCGTGTCGAGTTGCTGCGGCAGCAATTGCGCCGCCAGTGCATCGCCACCGGGGCGGTTCTGCGGCTCCTGCCTGATCTGGTCCAGCGTGCGTTCGCCGCGGCTCCATTGCTCGAGATGGGACTCGTAGAACAGCCCACTGCCTTCCAGCGACTGTTGCAGGTTCTGTGTCAGCTGAGCCACCTCGGCGCCAGGCGTGGCCTGCAGCGGTGCGCTGCCTTGCAGCGGGCGTGCCGGTTGTCCGGCTTCTGACTGCAGCAGTCGGCCGATCAGCTCGCCGGCTGCGCTGAAATGGGTCTGCACCGAGCCGTTCTGACCCTGCAGGCCGAAGGTCAGCCTGGGCTCGCGTGCCAGCAACGTCAGCGCCAGCGTGTCGCCGACGGCAAAACCCGCTGGCAGTTGCAGGCGCAACTCGAGCGGGCGAGCTGGCGGCGCTTCGCTGCCGAACCGTACCAGCGCGCTGCCGTCGCTGAGCGCAGCCTGCACCTTGCCCTGCAGCGTGCGTCCGATCTCGACCTGCTCCAGCCGCGCGGCACCGTCCTGGCGCGGATCGGCCACCACCGTGGTCGCGCGCAGGGTGCTGACCGCAGTGACCTGGGCCGCAGCAGCCGAATCTAGCCGGGGCAGCATGCCAAGCCGGGCTTCAGTGGCTCAACCGGCCGAATCGACTCAGAAGCCACCGTAGGCTTGCTCGAGCTTGCGCTGCTGGCCGGTGTTCTGGATCAGGCCCTGCAGCCGCTGCAGCCAGGGCTGGGTGATGTCGCGGATGGCGCGGTCATCGTCGAGGATCTGGCGCAGCATCTGCACCTTGCGCTCGCGCAATTCGGCACTCAGCGAAGCCACTGGTGGCTGGCCGCCACTGCGCAGCAGGCCGACCTCGTGCGCGCAGCGCGATTCCAGCTCGGACAACTGGTCCCAGTCCGAAGCCTGGGCCGCCAGCAGCATCTGGCGCGTCAGGCTCGATACGTTTTCGTAGATGCCCAGCACCTGTTCGGCATTCAGCATGGTCAGGCCTTCACGCTGGCAAAGACCTGGCCGCTGGCAGCCTGGCCGGCACTGACTTCGGCGCGTGCCGCCGCCTGCGGGTCGATCGCGTCCCAGGCCGACTTCAGCTGGCTCAGCAGACCGTGGACTTCTTGCAGGATGGCCGGGTCGTTCTTCAGGTGCGCCTGCGCCAGCTGCTGCGTCATGTAGCCGTAGAGCGCGTCGAGGTTCTCTGCCACCTCGCCACCCGCCTTGAGGTTCAGGCTGGCGTGCAGCCCGCTGTCGATGATGCTGATGGCCTTGGAAATGGCCTGGCCCTTTTCCGCGATCTGCCCGGCCTGCATGTGGTTTTGTGCCCGCAGGATCGCGATCATCGCGCCCTCGAACAGCATGGCAATCAGCTTGTGCGGGCTGGCCGCCGTCACGCCGGTTTCCAGTCCCACCCGGGCATAGGCCTTGGCGGCCGATCGGTTCGATCCAAACATGGTGTCCTTGCCTAGCTTTGAAGTTCAGTTCTAGTTGCTGTTGTTGGCCAGAGCCGTCAGCTGGGTGGTCAGGTAGGCCGTAGTCGAGTTCATGCTGCTCATCGTCGTGTCCAGCTTGGTGAACTGGTCCTGGTACTGCTTCTGGATTCGGCCCAGCTTGGCTTCGAGGTTGAGCTTGTCGCTGTCGAGCTTCTTGAGTGAACTGTTGATGCCGTCGGTGCGCATCGAGATCATGCCATTTTCACCCAGGAAACTGCTGGCCAATTGATCGAGTTGGTAGGCAAATCCCTGGCTGTATTGCACATTGCCACGCGCGCCCGTGCTGCCGTTGCTGACCGAGACCTTCAGCCCCTCGGCCGCATTGCCGCTGGCGCCGGTCAGGGTCTGGCCCAGGCTGGTCGCGGCAGCGCCGTTGATCTGGCCCGTCAGCGCCAGACCCGTTGTTGCGCTGCCTGTGCCGCCCAGCAGCAGGCTGGCCGCCGTACCGCCCAGGCTGATGCTGGAGCTGGAGCCAAAACGGTTGGACAGCATGCTCAGCACCCCACTGGCGTCGGCGCTGATGGTCACAGCCGAGCCGGCCTGGGTGAAGGTCGAATTGCCGTTGATGCGGGTCTGCAGGTCACTGACCAGTTCGCTGGTCGAGGCATAGCTGCCATCGCGCAGATTGATGTTGGCACTCAGGCCGTCGAGCGACACCTGCAGCGCGTTGTTGCCACCGCTGTAGTCCAGGCTGGCCGCGCCCGAGCCGGTCTGGCTGCCCTGGGTCGCCAGTTGACTGACTTCCAGCGCATAGCTGCCGGACTGGGTCTTGGCAGTAGAGCCGACATAGCTGACCTGGCTGTCAGTGCTGGCGCCACTGGCCGCGAACAGCCCCGGCAGCTGGTCGAACTGGGTGTCGATGACCTTTTGCAGCTTAGTGGCGTCGAGCTTGAGCGTGCCGTCGGCCTGGTAGGACACACCGACATCGCTGAGCCGGGTCAGGCTGCTGGCGCCGCCCGTGACGGTGCCGGTGACCACGCCGCGCAGCTGGGTCAGCATGTTGCGCACCGACGAGTCGCCGTACAGTGCTGCCCCCTTCTTGCTTTCCATGTTGTAGCTGGTCAGGCTTTTCAGCGAGCCCGTCAGCTTGTTGTAGCCGTCAACGAATTCCTGCACATTGGCCTTGACCGCATCGGTGTCGCGCGTCACCGACAGGTTGGTCGGGCTGCCGGCGTTGGTTTTCTTCAACGTCAGCGTCACGCCAGGCACTACGTCGCTGAAGCTGTTGCTGGGCTTGCTGATGTCGAGGCCGTCGACCTTGAGCGCAGCGTTCTGCGCCGCCACCGTCTGCGTCAGCGCCTGGCTGCCAGATGGATCGTGGTTCAGCAGGTTGCCGAGTGCCGCGTCGCCGCTGACCGAGATCTTCATGCTGCTGGCTTCGCCGGTCTGGCTGTTGCTTAAAGCGAGCCGGTAGGGCGTGTTGCTGCCGTCGTTGATGATGCTGGCCGTCACGCCGATGCTGGCGGAATTGATCGCGTCGCGGATGCCGTTGAGCGTGTTGTTGCTGCTGTCGATCGTGACTTGCTTGCTGCCCGCGCCGTTGCTGCTAAAAGCCGAACCGCTGTACTTGCCATCGGTGCCCAGGGTGCCGCCGCTGATGGTGCCGAAGTCGAAGGTCAGCGTGCCGGTGCCGACCACCGCCTGGGCATTGAGCTGACCGGCGCTGGCGAGCTTTTGCGACTGTGCCAGCTTGGTGACCTCGATCGAATAGTCGCCCGGCACCGCACCGGCGCCGCCGCTGGTGCCCAGCACGGCGGTATCGGCCACCGTGGCCTTGATAGTCTGCAGGTTCTTCGGGTCGCTGAGCTTCTTGAGCGTGCTCTGGAAGCTGGAGATTCCGCTCTGGATGCTGCCGAAGGCGCTCAACTTGGCCCTGTAGTCGCTCTGCTTGGTGGTCAGCGCAGTCAGCGGCCTTTGCTCGATCGACATCAACTGTGACACGATGTTGGTCACGTCCAGGCCCGAGCCTATGCCGGCGGAAGAAAGTCCCATGATGTTGGCCTCGCTTGTAGGAGTAGGGCGCTCAGGCCTTGGTGTCGACCAGCAGACCGCTGCGCTTGAGTTCCGGCTCGCGGCTCAGCTTGAGCGCTTCCTCGCTCGGAATCTGCCGGATCACGGTGTCGTTGGCAATGTCCATCAACTGGATCACGAGCCTGCCACTCTCGTCATCGACATTGAATCGTACTCCTGCACTGACCGGCTTGAGCTGTTCGTTGAGTTTTTCCACCGCCTCCCGGATTTCCTGTGCCGATTCCGGCTTGTCTGGCGCTGGCGGGTCGGTTTTGGCCGTGGCGCCGTTGCGAGCCAGCGGATCGGATTCTGTGCTGGTCTGGGTGGGCTGGACCGGCCGCTCGATGACGGGCTGCCAGGTGGGAGCCATGCGAACCGTGGCGGGCAGGCTGCCTGGGTTGGTAGTGATGGGGGATATGGACATGGCGTGACCCTATGCTTACCCGTGATTGAACACCAAAACCCGCGCCTGGGGCCAGACCCAGGGCGCGGGTTGAAGGAGCGCCGTGCCGGCCGCTCCCCTGGCTTGGCCCGCTGTCGGGATTAGCCCAGCAGTCGCATCACGCCGTTGGGCAGCTGATTGGCCTGACCCAGCATCGCCGTGCTGGCCTGCTGCAGGATCTGGTTGCGCGCCAGGTTGGCGGTTTCCGACGCGAAGTCGGTGTCCATGATCCGGCTGCGGGCGGCAGACTGGTTCTCGTTCGAAACCTGCAGCGTCGAGATCACCGAGCTCATGCGGTTCTGTGCTGCACCGTGGATGGTCTGCTGACCAGAAACTTCCTTCAGCGCCAGGTCGATCTGGTCGATCGCTGCGCTAGCCTTGGCGACGTCCGTGATGTCAAAGGTCGAAGTGGTCTGGTCCGCGTCGATGGCGAGCTTCGAGGTTTCGCTCTTGGTCGCAGCGGTCGTGCTCAGGTCGGTGCCCTTGATTTCAATCTGGTTGTCAGCAGTGGTGTTCGAGCCGATCTGGAACTTCTGCGAGGCACCGTCACCCAGCACCTTCAGACCGTTGAACTCGGTGTTCTTGGTGACACGGCCGATTTCTGCCTGCAGTTCCTTGAACTCGGTGTCCATCGCGGTACGCTGATCGCTGCTGTTGGTGCCGTTGGCCGACTGCACGGCCAGTTCACGCATGCGCTGCATGGTGTCGCTGACCTTGCCGAGCGCGCCTTCAGTGGTCTGGCTGAACGAGATCGCGTCGTTGGCGTTACGCATGGCAACCGACTGGCCGCGCACGGTCTTGTCCATGCCGGTGGCGATGGCCAGACCGGCGGCGTCGTCCTTGGCGCCGTTGACGCGCAGGCCCGAAGACAGGCGCTGGACCGAGGTGTTCAGTGCAGTTTGTGCGGTGCCCAGGCTGCGCTGAGCCTGCATCGACGACAGGTTGGTGTTGATGTAAGAAGCCATGGTGGTTCTCCGGTCTGGGTTGTTACGCTGTTCCTGCAAGCACCGCCCTGTGGGCCTGCTTGCTTGCGGTAGCAGGGTTTCTGCCGCCGTTGATTTGGGTTACGGCGGCCCGGGGCTGGACTTGAGGGTGATCGGCGTTTTTTTTGCAAAAATTTTCAGCCCCTGCCTGTGTCAAACTCGGCAGCATTCCAGACCCTGTCCAAGATTCCTGCCATGAGCCTTCTGCACCCCAAGCGCGCCTTGACGGCGCTCGTTCCCCTGTATGTCAGCCGCTTTGGCTGCATCGGCCCGGACTGCGAGGACAACTGCTGCACCGGTTGGCGCGTGAATTTGGACAAGAAGACCTTCAACGCCTATCGCCAGGCCAAGCTGCCGGCGTTGGCCGATCGCTTGGAGCATCAGGTCAAGCGCCAGCGCAGCCAGGCCAGCGACGCCAACTACGCGCGCATCGAACTCAACGCCGTCAGCCGTGAATGCCCGTTCCTGGAGCAGCGCCTGTGCGCGGTCCAGCGCGACTTGGGCGAGGACTATCTGTCGAATACCTGTGCCACTTACCCGCGCGCCTCGCGCGACTTCAATGGCCAGTTCGAGCAGTCGCTGACCCTGTCCTGTCCCGAAGCCGCGCGCCAGGCGCTGCTGCAGCCCGATGCCTTCGACTTCGTCGAGGCGCCGCTGCAGGTCCGCGTCGGGACGTTCGATGTCATCAAGCCCAAGTTGGGCCTGTCGCTGTCAGCCATGAACGAGATCCGTGTCTTCTGTCTTCAGCTGTTGCGCACCGACGGGCTGGAGCTGTGGCAGAAGCTGGCCGTGCTGGGCGTGTTCTGCGAACGGTTGACCGCCACCCTGCAGCAGGGTGGCCATGCGGGTATACCGGCCCTGCTGCAGGATTTCGTGGTCATGGTCGAAGAGGGTCTGGTGCTCGACGCGCTGCGCGAACTCCAGCCCAATCATGAGATCCAGGCCCGTGTCTTTGCGCTGTTCTGGCAGGGCAAGGTGGGCGGCAGGCTGTCGTCCGGGCAGCAAGCGGTACAGCATGCCGTCGCGCGTGGCCTGGGAGCAGACCCCGAGACCGGGCAGGTGACAGAGCAGGAACTGGTCGCGCGTTACCACAGCGGCCTGGGCCGGCTGGCTGAGGCACTGCAGGCGGCGCCCCAACTGCTCGAGCATTACCTGCTCAATGAGATCTTCCGCGACCTGTTTCCGTTCCAGGGCATCACGCCTTACGATGATTACTTGAAACTCATCTCGCGTTTCGGGCTGCTGCGGCTGATGCTGGCGGCGCGCTGCAACGCCGATTCCGAGCTGCCCAGCCCGCTGGAGCTGAGCCAGACGGTGCAAGTCTTCTGTCGCCGTTTTCAGCATGACCCCAACTGGGCCGCCCAGGTCAATTCCGCGCTCAGGAACAGCGGCTGGGACGGCTTGGAGAAGGTCTATGGCTTTTTGCGGACCTGATCAAGCTGGGGACTGTTGATTTCAACCACGGGTCCGCAGCAGACGCCCGGTTTGCAGCACGGTCGCGCTGGGCTTGGCCTTGGCGGTCTGCGGCTCCTGGGGGGGGACTTCGTCCTGGCGCGCCGTCAGATGCGGCTCCAGTGCCACTACCTTGTCCTTGCGCTTGAGCGCGATGGCGGGGGCTGGCGCCGCAATCGGTGCCGGAGTCGGTGCGGGGGCTTCGACCGCCTGTCGGATCTGCACCACCACGCCGCCTGCATCATCGTCATCGTCCGGCTCGACCACTGGCTTGACGGCTTCGATCACGGGTTCTGTGACCGGCTGGGGCTGGATGCGGCTCTTGAAGGCCTTGGCGGTCTGGGCCGAGCGGCTGGCCAGCAGGCGCACCTCGTTAAGCAGCTGGGCGTAGCCCTGACCGGGTTCGCTGCTGCCTGCTGTCTCGGCGTTCATGACCAGCATGCTGCTCTGGAAGGCGATGTCGTCAATCGCGCCCGCGAGGTCCGCCATCGGGTGCGGCACTGGGGCGCCGCGTGTCGTCGGCTTGTCGGCGCTTGGCGGGCGCGCGATCTGGGGGGGGGCCGGCTGAGCCGGGGCTGCTGGAGCGCTGGCGGCTGGGTTCGGTGTCTTGATCTGGCTGACCAGTCGGGTCAGCTGGTCGGTGCTCTGGCTCAGCTGGCGCAGCATGGTCAGGGTTTCGTGCTGCTGCGGGTCGTCGGCCCGTTCGGGGGTGGCCGGGCGTGGCTTTTCGGCCGCCGATGAGGGCGCTTGTGCCTGTGTCTGCCGCGGCGCGGCGTCCTCGCGGGTCAACTCCCGCTCCAGCCCCTGCAGCTGGCGGCGCTGCCACTGGCCCAGTGCCAGCAGCAGCAGCGCGCCCAAGGCCATCAGAGCCGCCAGCGCGACCTGGCCCTGCTGCCGCGCGCTGGCTGCCGCCTGTTGCCCGGCTTGCAGTTCGGCCAGCAACAGGGCCTGGAACTGGTCGAGCTCATGCGTCAGCCGGTCGAGCGCGCGCCGGATGGCGGGCAGGTAATTGGTGCTGCCGGTTTTCAGGCCGATCAGGGCCACGCCCTGAATATCGACCAGCCGGCCCTTGAGGGTCGGCTTCATGGCTTGCAGCGCGCTGCGGCTGCGTTCGTTCAGTGGCAGGGCTTCGAGCGCGGTCAGCGCGGCGCCGAGCTCCGTCGCATGCGCGTCGAGAAACAGGCTGGCCTCGTCCTGCGTCAGCGCTTCCTGCTCGACGTTGGCTTGTGGTAGCAGCGCCTGTTCGATGCCGGTGCGCAGTCCGTCCAGCGCCTGGCGCGCCTGTTGCTGGTGTTGCAGCGCCTGCCGGAGTGCTTGCCCGTTGGTGTCGAACGCCTCCATCCAGTACAAGGCCCCTTGGCCGCTGGCGCCTACGATGAGCAGCAGCAGCAAGCCGAACAGGTTGACGCCCAGCAGCTGGCGTCTTGGGGGGGCTTGTGACATGGTTGGAAAGTAGTCTATACAGGACAAGTTAAGACTCTAGCGCTGCGGGTGAGTTCCCCCCAAGCGCAGAAATCATGGCAATTTGTGCTTATGTTGTTTCGTTGCCGAAAATGACCTTGATTTTTGTATTTTATGATATATTTGATCAAAAGACGGATAAGAAAAGTTAGCTTATCATTCTATTTGAACATTGTTGCGCTTGCATGGCGGTTGCAACAAACGCTTGGAGTGGGGGAGAGATGGATCATTGCAACTTGATGGATGAAGTGAGGGACATCAACCTGAGCTATCTGATGCTGGCTCAGCGCATGGTCCGTGAGGACCAGGCCATGGCCGTGTATCGCCTCGGCATCAGCCAGGAGATTGCGCAGTTGATCGACCGTCTGAGCACGGCTCAGCTTCTCAAGCTGGCCAGCAGCCCGATGATGTTGACGCGTTTTCGTTTCGACGATGGCGCGATCCTTGGCATGCTCACGCACGACAGCAAGGAGCGCCAGCTCGCGCATGCGCATTCCGCCATCCTGCTGGCAGGCCAGCCGGTCGAGGAGATTCTTTGACCCGCGATGCCGGCCCGCCCGTTGCGGCGGCTGGTTCGCGTCCGGGCAAGAAAGCCAAGACCGTGCTGGGCGAGTCGCGCGAGATCCAGCTCGCGATCGACCTGATCCGCCTGGGCGCGCGGCTGCAGCTGCTCGAGACCGAGACCTCGCTGTCGCGCGACCGCCTGCTCAAGCTCTACAAGGAATTGCTCGGTGTCTCGCCGCCCAAGGGCATGCTGCCGTTTTCGACCGACTGGTTCCTGACCTGGCAACCCAATATCCACGCCTCGCTCTTCGTTGGCATTCATCGCCAGCTGATGCAGCATGCCGGACTCGAATCGATCGATGCCCTGGTCAAGGGCTATCGCCTTTATCTCGAGCAACTGCCGCCCGAGCCGGGCACCGAGCCGGTGCTGTCGCTGACCCGGGCCTGGACCTTGCTGCGTTTCCTGAACAGTTCGATGCTCGAGATCGCGCGCTGCCGCCAGTGCGGTGGCGACTTCATCGTGCAGCCGCAGCGCCGCCAGCGCTTCGTCTGCGGGCTCTGCCGCGTGCCTTCGCGCGCGGGCAAGACACGCAAGGTGCTCGATGCCCGCGCCGGATCGACCCAGCCTGACTGAGCCTGGGCCGGCACGGGCCGTCTGGTCCCGCGCTTATCCGCAATGGGCTTCGGCCGGCGTGTTGCTGGCCGGCTGGTTGCTGGTGACCTGGGGCTTGCAGCCGCAGTCCGCTGCGGTGGGGCTGGCTTGCCAGGCCTTGTCCGGTGTCTTGCTGAGTGCCTGGCTGCGCCTGCCGATCTGGTGGTGGGCGATCAACGCGGTGTTTCCGGTCGCCCTGCATGGCGCCGTTGCGCTGCACTGGTCGCCGCTGGTGTTCCTGGGCGCCTTTTTGGTGCTGACGCTGATTTACTGGACGACTTTTTCGACCCGGGTGCCGTTGTATGCTTCGGGGCCCGCGGTCTGGCGCCTGATGGCGCGCTGTCTGCCGCCGCAGTCTGGCGCACGCGTGGTGGATCTCGGCAGTGGCTTGGGCGGCTTGGCGCTGCATCTGGCGCACCAGCCCGGCGCGCCGGCGGTGCTGGGGCTTGAACTGGCGCCGCTGCCCTGGCTGTTGAGCTGCTGGCGGGCGCGTTGGCGCCGCAGCGCCTGCCGGTTTCGGCGCCAGGATTACCGGTGTCATGATCTGTCGTCTTACGATCTGGTGCTGGCCTACCTGTCGCCGGCAGCGATGCCGACGCTGTGGCAGCAGCTTGTGTCGCAACTCAAGCCGGGCGCCTGCTTCATCAGCTGCGAGTTCGCCGTTCCCGACCAGGCCGCCGTCGCGCTGCCGGGTTCGGGTCAGGACGGTGTGCCACCGCTCTATGTCTGGCGCATGGGGACTGATGGCGTGCTGGCGGCTGGTCTGGGTCCTGATCTGACTGCTGTATTTTTGGAGACATTGCCGTGTTCGTGATTATTGGCTATATCGTGGTGATCGCTTCGGTCCTGGGCGGCTTTGCCTTGGCAGGTGGCAACATCGCCGTGCTGATGCAGCCGCTTGAGGTGCTGATGATCGGCGGCGCGGCCTTGGGCGCCTTTCTGGTCGGCAACAACAGCAAGTCGATCAAGGCGACGCTGCAGGCGCTGCCGACGCTGTTCAAGGGCTCGCGTTACAACCGCGCGCTCTACCTCGACCTGATGCTGCTGATGTTTGCGCTGCTCAACAAGATCCGTACCGACGGCATGATGGCGATCGAGGGCGATGTCGAGCAGCCCGAGCAAAGCGAGCTGTTCTCCAAGTACCCGCTGGTGCTGGCTGACCACCATCTGCTGGAGTTCATCACCGACTACCTGCGCCTGATGATGTCGGGCAATATGGACCCGTTCCAGCTCGAGAACCTGATGGACAACGAGATCGATACCCACCACGCCGAAGGCGAGGTGCCGGTGCACTGCATCGCCAAGCTCGGCGATGGCTTGCCGGCTTTCGGCATCGTGGCGGCGGTGATGGGCGTGGTCCACACCATGGAGTCGGTCGGCTTGCCGCCGGCCGAGCTCGGCATCCTGATCGCCCATGCCCTGGTCGGAACCTTCCTCGGCATCTTGCTGGCCTATGGCTTCATCGGGCCTTTGGCGGGCCTGCTCGAGCAAAAGCTGCACGAATCGTCCAAGACCTTTCAGTGCGTCAAGGTGACCTTGCTCGCCAGCCTCAACGGTTATCCGCCGACGATCGCGGTCGAGTTCGGTCGCAAGGTGCTGTTCTCGACCGAGCGCCCCTCCTTCGCTGAGCTCGAAGAGCAGATCAAGCAGGCCAAGTCCAAGTAAGCCGATGGCCGACAAGAAAACCCCCACTATCGTCGTCAAGCGCATCAAGAAGGTGTCGGGCGGCGCCCACGGCGGCGCCTGGAAGATCGCCTATGCCGACTTCGTGACCGCCATGATGGCCTTCTTCCTGCTGATGTGGCTGCTGGGGTCGGTCGATGGCGACAAGCTCAAGGGCATTTCCGAGTATTTCCAGACCCCGCTCAAGACCTCGCTGCTCGGCGGGCCGTCCAGCGGCGCGAGCAACATCATGATCGCGGGCGGCGGGCGCGACCTGATGCAGCAGGGCATGCGTGCGGGCGACGGGCCCAGTCCGGTGCGCAAGCCAGGCGCGTCCGACCAGACAGAGGCCCAGGAGCAGGCCGAAAAAAGCAAGATGCAGGAAATGAAGCAGAAGCTCGAGGCCCTGATCGAGGACAGCCCCAAGCTCAAGCCGTTCAAGAAGCAGTTGCTGCTCGATGTCAGTTCCGAGGGCTTGCGCGTGCAGATCGTCGACGAGCAGAATCGTCCCATGTTCGCGCTCGCGAGTCCCACGCTGCAGCCCTATGCGCAAGACATCCTGCGTGAGATCGCCCCGGTGCTCAACGGCATGCCGAACCGCATCAGCCTGGCAGGCCACACCGACGCCACGCCCTATGCAGGCGGTGGCAAGAGCTACAGCAACTGGGAGTTGTCGGCCGATCGGGCCAATACGGCGCGCCGCGTGCTGGTCGGCGGAGGCCTCGATGAGAGCCGGCTGATCCGCGTCATCGGCCTGGCCTCGGCGGTGCTGCTCGAGCCCGACGAACCGCATAACCCGACCAACCGCCGCATCAGCATCATCTTGCTCAACAAGCGGGCTGAGGATGCCGCCATCAACGAAGGGCGCTTGAAAACTATCACATTGGGTAATTCCTGATGCAGCGATAATTTTGGGGTTTTGAGTATTTAGTATAAATTTCGGCAAATTTTTGCCGTTACTATCAGTCAGTCTGCTCCGTTTTCAAAGAACAAAAAGAACATGCGCGTCAACCAGCCCGTCACCCAGCGCGAATACCTGATCAGCGACACCAAGTCCATCGTGTCGATGACCGACACTCAGAGCCGGATCACCTATGTAAACCCCTACTTTGTCGAAGTCAGCGGTTTCTCCGAGGAGGAGCTGGTGGGTCAGCCGCACAACATCGTGCGTCACCCCGACATGCCGCCCGAGGCCTTCGAGGACATGTGGTCCACCCTCAAGCAGGGCGTGCCGTGGACCGGTCTGGTCAAGAATCGCTGCAAGAACGGCGACTTCTACTGGGTCAACGCCAACGTGACCCCGGTCTACGAGAATGGCCAGATCACGGGCTATGTGTCGGTGCGCGTCAAGCCCACGCGCGAAGCGATCCAGGCCGTCGAGCCCGTCTATGCCCAGTTCCGCGAGGGCCGGGCCCAGGGTCTGCTCATCAAGCAGGGCCAGGTGGTGCGCAGCGGCCTGCGCGGTGCCTGGGCCCGCCTTGGTCAGCTCGGTCTGGCTGCAAGACTGGCACTGGGGCTCGGTCTGCCGAGCGCCGGTCTGGCCGCCCTGGGGCTGTCGGCCCTGTTGGGCTTTGCGCCCGGGCCGGGCCTGCTGGCCTTGCTGTCGTTCGGCGGGCTGCTGCCAGTACTGTGGCTCTGGATCACCTTGGGCAAACGGGTCGTTGGACCGCTGGCGCTGGCGACCCGGGTCGCGCGCACGATTGCCGGTGGCGACATGAATGTCAAGCTCGAGGTGCCGGGCACCGACGAGTTCAGCCAGCTGCTGCGTGCCCTCCGGCAGGTGGCGCTCAACCTCA
Source organism: Malikia spinosa (assembly GCF_002980625.1). Lineage (GTDB taxonomy): Bacteria > Pseudomonadota > Gammaproteobacteria > Burkholderiales > Burkholderiaceae_C > Malikia > Malikia spinosa. The sequence continues at coordinate 71,215 of NZ_PVLR01000030.1, forward strand.
ACACCATCGTCGGGGACGTGCGCGACAACGTCGATACCATGCAAGTCGGCATGACCGAGATCGCCGCCGGCAACCTCAGCCTGTCCCAGCGCACCGAAGCGCAGGCCGCCAGCCTTGAGGAAACAGCAGCCAGCCTGGAGCAGTTTGTCGCCAACATGCACCAGAGCGTCGACAGCGCCCAGCAGGCCAATCAGCTCGCGGCCAAGGCGTCGGGCGTCGCTTCGCAGGGCGGCCAGGTGATCTCGAACTTTGGCGGCACGATGAACGAGATCAGCGCTTCGGCGTCAAAGATCGTTGACATCATCGGCCTGATCGACGGCATTGCGTTCCAGACCAATATCCTCGCGCTCAACGCCTCGGTCGAGGCCGCGCGTGCCGGCGAGCAAGGCCGCGGTTTTGCCGTGGTCGCCGGCGAGGTGCGCAGTCTGGCCGGACGTTCGGCGGCAGCGGCCAAGGACATCAAGCAGCTGATCGGGGACTCGATTGCCAAGGTGCAGGCGGGTACCCGCCAGGTCGGCGAGGCCACTGCCACCATGGACGAGATCGTCAAGTCGGTCAAGGATGTCTCGCAGATCATGGGCGAGTTGGCCGTCCTGACACGGGAGCAGAATCAGGGTATCAACCAGATCAACACCGCCGTGGTGCACCTCGATTCGGTGACCCAGAAAAACGCGGCACTGGTTGAGGAAAACGCTACGGCGTCGGAAAGTCTGGTGCAGCAGGCCCATCAGCTGCGCCAGGCAATGAATGTGTTCAAGCTCGCTCGCGCCGTCGCGTGAGCAGCTAATCAGGAGTGAATGGATGAGCGACGATTTGGACGATCTTGACGCCTTGTTCGAAGCGGCAGCCGCCCAGCATCAGGCTGAAATGAGCGCCAAGCCCCCGGCGGCAGCGGTCAGCGAAGCAGCAAGCCCGGTGCCTGCGCAACCGGAGGCAGACTCCACGCCTGCGGCGCTGGAGCCACAGGCCGTGGGCAATCCGCCTGAGTCGACCGATCAGCTGCAGCTGCCGATGTATACCCGCCTGGGCCTGATCGTGCGCGAACTGCACGATGCGCTGCGCCATCTCGGGCAGGACCGACCGCTGTTCGAGGCCGTGCATGAGATGTTCGACTCGCAGGAGCGCTTGAAATACATCGCTTCGCTGACCGAACAGGCTGCCAACAAGGTGCTCAATGCGGTCGACGAGAGCCTGCCGGCCCAGGACGCGCTGGCGCGCCAGGCACAGGAGATGTCGCAGCGCTGGCAGGCCATGTTCGAGGGCCAGCTCAGCATTGACGAGTTCAAGCAGCTGGCGGCCGACTCGCGCGACTTCTCTGCCCTGGTGGCCACCAATGCCGAGGCCGAGAAGGCGCGTCTGATGGACATCATGATGGCGCAGGACTTCCAGGACATCACGGGTCAGATCATCAAGAAGGTGGTGACCCTGACCGGCAACCTGGAGACGCAATTGACGCAGTTGTTGCGCGACTACGCGCCGATGATTACGCGCAATGCCGAAGTCGATCTGCTGTCGGGCCCCAATGTGCCGACGGCCTCGATGATGCAGACCGATGTGGACAGCTTGCTTGGCGAATTGGGGTTCTGATGGACGACGACATGCTGCAAGAGTTCGTCGTCGAGGCTTTGGACCTGGCGGCGCAAGTTGAAGACAATCTGCTGGCACTCGAGCTGCAGCCGGACAGTCACGACATCCTGAACGCGGTGTTTCGTGCCTTCCACACCATCAAGGGCAGCGCTGGCTTCATGAACCTGAGCTCGGTCGTGGCTGCCTGCCATCTGACCGAGAACCTGTTCGATGCCTTGCGCACCGATACCGCGGCCGTGACCCAGCAGGCGATCGACGTGGCACTCGAAGCCAGCGGATTTGTCGCCGATCAGCTCGCCGCGCTGGCCGAGGGCGTCAGCCCCGACCAGCTGCCGGCCATGCCGGCGGTACTCGAGGATCGGCTGACCGAGGTGATGGCCAGTATCGGCCAAGGCGCGACCGCGGCCCTTGCTGCTGCCGCGTCCTTGCCGCCGCTATCTGACCCGGCACCCGAGCCCTTGGCTGCCGCCGTCCCGCGCCTGCACAACCTGCCCGGTCAGATCGACTGGCAGGCTTATTACGAGGCCTTGCTGCCGCCGTCGGTTCTCGCGGCGATGCTGGACGATTTCGGTACAGCTCCGAGCGTCGAGCCGGTCCAGCCGGCGAGCGAGCCCGAGCGCCGCACCGCCCAGTCCGATCGGCGCGAGCAGCCTGATCGGCGTGAAACTGCCGATGTCTTGCCGGTCCCCGATGGCCAGCCGCATATTGTCGCCAAGGAAGACAGTCTGCGCGTGCGCGCCGACAAGCTCGATGCCTTGCTCGAAGTCGCTGGTGAGTCGGTGCAGGCCGCCAACCAGGCCGGTGCGCTGTTCGAGAAGCTGATGCTGTTCAAGCAGGAAGACGAGGCGATGCTGCTGATGTCGGCCCTGGCCGAGACGCTGCAGCGCGCGGCGCGCTACACCTCGGAGCTGCAGCGCGCCACGCTGGCGACTCGCATGCAGCCGGTCGGTCGCCTGTTCCAGCGCTTTCCGCGCCTGGTGCGCGAGCTCGCCCGTGATCTGGGCAAGCAGGTCGAACTGGTGATCGAGGGTGCCGAGACCGAGGTCGACCGGATCGTGGTCGACAGCCTCTACGACCCGCTGGTGCACATGCTGCGCAACTCGCTCGACCATGGCGTCGAGCCGGTCGAACGGCGGCTGGCCGCCGGCAAGCCGGAAAAGGCCCGGATTTCGCTGCGCGCCTGGCAGGAAGCCGGCAATGTCGTGATCGAGGTCGCCGACGATGGCGCCGGCATGGACCCCGAGCGCCTGCGCCACAAGGCCAAGACCCTGGGGCTGATCGGCGAGCATCTGGTCATCAGCGACGAGGATGCGCTGCAACTGGCCTTCCTGCCCGGACTCTCGACCAAGGCCCAGGCCTCCAGCGTGTCGGGACGCGGCGTCGGCATGGACGTGGTCAAGACCACGGTCGAGAAGCATCGCGGCACGATCCACATCGAGTCGACCCTGGGGCAGGGCACCTGCTTCTCGATCCGGCTGCCGATCGAGCTGTCGATCGTCCCGACCATGCTGGTCAGCGCCGGCGAGGTGCTGGTCGGCATGCCGATGTCGGCGGTCGAGCGCGTGATCGAGTTGCCCGAAGAGCTCATGAGCGTGAGTGGTCAGCCGGTGTTCCGCGACCAGGGCCGGACCCTGCCGGTGCGTTCGCTGGCCACGGTGCTGGGCTATCCGGCACGCGAGGAGCGGCTCGGCATCGTGGTCGCGAGTCCCAAGCCTTATATCCTTGGGGTCTGTCTGGTCGAGGGCACGGCCGATCTGGTGATCAAGCCGCTGACGGCCATGCCCGCGCGCGGCATCGCCGGCACGGCGCGCTCGGCCGAGGGCAGTCTGGTGCTGATCCTGGATGTGGCTTTCCTGCTCGCAGGCGGACGTTGAACCGGCGCGTCAATGCGGGTCTGACAATTTTTGAATAAATGGAGAAGCAGTGATGATTCAAAGTGAAAAGAATGACGCAGCGATCAGCAACTGGGGCCGCGGCAACACCACCGATGGACCGAGGCAGGAGTTCCTGGCCTTCACCCTGGGCAAGGAAGAGTACGGCATCGACATCCTGAAGGTGCAGGAAATCCGTGGCTACGAGGCGGTGACCCGGATTGCCAACGTCCCTGAATTCATCAAGGGCGTGGTGAACCTGCGCGGAATCATCGTGCCGATCATCGACATGCGCATCAAGTTCAATCTGGGTACGCCGACCTACGACCCGCTGACCGTGGTCATCATCCTCAACATCAGCGGCCGCATCGTCGGCATGGTGGTCGATACGGTCTCGGACGTGATCACGCTCAAGTCCGAGGAGATCAAGCCGCCGCCGGAGATGGGTGCAGCCTTCGGCACCGATTATCTGGTCGGCATCGGCACCCAGGACGAGCGCATGCTGATCCTGATCGACATCGACAAGCTGATGTCGAGCGCCGAGATGGGCCTGATCGACGCGGTCGCAGCCTGAGAACGTGTTCAAAGTCTCCG
>NZ_PVLR01000031.1 GCF_002980625.1 Malikia spinosa
CGCGCGCCCAGTACGGCACGAATCAGCTGATCTTCAGCCCCGAGTTCCTGCGCGAGGGCAAGGCACTGCACGACAACCTGTATCCGAGCCGGATCGTGGTTGGCGAGGACTCCGAGCGCGCGCGCGTCTTTGCCGGCCTGCTGCAGGCCGCCGCGATCAAGACCGACATCCCGCTGCTGTTCACCGGCAGCACCGAGGCCGAGGCGATCAAGCTGTTCGCCAACACCTACCTGGCGCTGCGCGTGGCCTATTTCAACGAGCTCGACAGCTACGCTGCCAGCCACGGTCTGGACACGCGCCAGATCATCGACGGCATCAGCCTCGACCCGCGCATCGGCAGCCACTACAACAACCCGAGCTTCGGCTACGGCGGCTACTGCCTGCCCAAGGACACCAAGCAGCTGCTGGCCAACTACCAGGATGTGCCACAGACGCTGATCAGCGCGATCGTCAGCGCCAACAGCACGCGCAAGGACTTCATCGCCGACGACATCCTGCGTCGCCAACCCAAGGTGGTCGGAGTCTACCGCTTGGTCATGAAGGCAGGCAGCGACAACTTCCGCGCCAGCAGCGTGCAGGGGGTGATGAAGCGACTCAAGGCCAAGGGCGTCAAGGTCACCGTCTACGAACCGGTGCTAGAGCAGGACGACTTCTTCGGCTCCGAGGTGGTGCGCGACCTGGGCCGCTTCAAGCGCGAATGCGACGTGATCGTCGCGAATCGCCAGACCGCCGATCTCGACGACGTGAGCCAGAAGGTCTACACGCGCGACCTGTTCGGCAACGACTAGACGCACATGATATCAGTAGCCAACGACTACTAAATACCTGCTGTCAAATGGCAGAACTGAAGCAACCAATACATTTACTTCAAAAAATATTATGATCTTTGTCACCGGCGGCGCCGGCTTCATCGGCAGCAATTTCGTACTCGACTGGCTTAGCGCATCTGATGAGCCCGTCATCAACCTCGACAAGCTGACCTACGCCGGCAACCTCGAGAACCTGGCTTCGCTCCAGGGCAACCCCAACCATGTCTTTGTCCAGGGCGACCTCGGCGACCGCGAGCTGGTCGACCGACTGCTGGCCGAACACCGTCCGCGCGCCGTGCTCAACTTCGCCGCCGAAAGCCATGTTGACCGCAGCATCCACGGCCCCGAGGACTTCATCCAGACCAACATCCTCGGCACCTTCCGCCTGCTGGAGTCGGTGCGCGCCTACTGGTCGGCGCTGCCAGCCGATGACAAGGCGGCGTTTCGCTTCCTGCACGTCAGCACTGACGAGGTCTATGGCACGCTGTCGAAGGAAGATCCGCCCTTCGCCGAGGACCACCGCTACGAGCCCAACAGCCCATATTCGGCTTCCAAGGCAGCCAGCGACCATCTGGTGCGCGCCTGGCACCACACCTACGGCCTGCCGGTGCTGACCACCAACTGCAGCAACAACTACGGCCCCTACCACTTCCCCGAGAAGCTGATCCCGCTGATGATCGTCAATGCCCTGGCCGGCAAGCACCTGCCGGTCTACGGCGACGGCATGCAGATCCGCGACTGGCTCTACGTCAAGGACCATTGCAGCGCGATCCGCCGCGTGCTCGAAGGCGGCCGCCTGGGCGAAACCTACAACGTCGGCGGCTGGAACGAGAAGCCCAACATCGAGATCGTGCAGCGGGTCTGCGCCCTGCTCGACGAGCTGCGCCCCAAGGCCGACGGCAACTCCTACGCGACCCAGATCACCTATGTGACCGACCGCCCGGGCCATGACCGCCGCTACGCGATCGACGCGCGCAAGATCGAGCGCGAGCTGGGCTGGAAGCCGGCCGAGACCTTCGAGACCGGCATCCGCAAGACGGTCGAATGGTATCTGGCCAATCCGGACTGGGTCGCCCATGTGCAAAGCGGCAGCTACCGCGACTGGGTCGCCAAGCAATACGCCGCCTAAGAAAAAATAGGGAACAACATGAATAAGCAACGTAAAGGCATCATTCTCGCCGGAGGCTCCGGTACCCGACTGCACCCGGCCACGCTTGCGATCAGCAAGCAGTTGCTGCCGGTCTACGACAAGCCAATGATCTACTACCCGTTAAGCACGCTGATGCTGGCGGGGATCCGCGAGGTACTGGTCATCAGCACACCGCAGGACACGCCGCGCTTCCAGCAGTTGCTCGGCAACGGTTCCAAATGGGGCATGAACATCGAGTATGCAGTCCAGCCCAGCCCTGATGGCTTGGCTCAGGCCTTCATCATAGGCGAGTCTTTCCTGGCCGAGGCACCTAGCGCGCTAGTGCTGGGCGACAATATTTACCATGGTCACGATTTCCAACCGCTGTTGAAATCAGCCGATGCACAGCAGCATGGAGCGACCGTGTTCGCCTACCATGTAAACGATCCAGAGCGCTATGGCGTAGTCGAATTTAATATTGCAGGCAAAGCCATCAGCATCGAAGAAAAACCCGTCACACCCAAATCCAGCTATGCCGTCACCGGCCTCTACTTCTACGACAGCCAAGTGGTTGAAATCGCCAAGGCGGTCAAGCCCAGTTCGCGTGGCGAGCTCGAGATCACCTCGATCAACCAAACCTATCTTGAGCAAGGTAGCCTGACGGTGCAGACCATGGGCAGAGGCTACGCCTGGCTCGACACCGGCACCCACGACAGTCTACTTGAGGCGGGTCAGTTCATCGCTACGCTTGAGAAGCGCCAAGGCCTGAAGGTAGCCTGTCCAGAAGAGATCGCCTGGCGCAGCGACTGGATCGACGATGCACAGCTTCAATGCCTGGCCGATCCACTGAAGAAGAACGGGTACGGTAAATACATGCTGTCTTTGCTCAATAAATAAAAATATTCATACTAATAAATAAAAATCATGAACAAACCTATTTACGTTACTCAACCCTACCTCCCACCGCTGGAAGAATTCACTCCCTACCTAGAAAAAATTTGGGCCAACAAAGTGTTGACCAATGGTGGCCCTTTCCACCAACAACTGGAACAGGCCTTGTGTGAATATCTAGGTGTCAAACATGTGGCACTGTTTTCCAACGGAACCTTAGGACTCATCACTGCTCTTCAGTCATTGCGAATAACAGGTGAAGTTATCACCACACCGTATTCGTTTGTCGCAACAGCACACTCGCTACTCTGGCACGGAAACAAACCAGTATTTGTAGACATAGATCCAAATACGTTAAATATAGATCCAAGCAAGATTGAGGCAGCTATTACACCACAAACTACAGCAATCATGCCTGTGCATTGCTACGGGAATCCATGCGATGTAGTCAGTATCCAAAAAATTGCAGACAACTACAATTTGCGTGTCATATATGACGCGGCACATGCTTTTGGTGTAAAAGACGAAGGTGGCAGCATTCTCCGTCATGGTGACTTATCGGTCCTGAGTTTCCACGCCACAAAAGTGTTCAACACCTTCGAAGGTGGAGCAATAATTTGTCCAGATGAAAAAACAAAACAACGAATAGATCACTTAAAGAATTTCGGATTCGTAAACGAGACAACTGTAGTAGCACCCGGAATAAATGCAAAAATGAGCGAAATCAACGCAGCCTTTGGACTACTGCAGTTGAAGCATATCGATCATGTCATGCAACGAAGGCGCGCCATTGATACAATTTATCGAAATGAATTAGAGGCAGTTCCAGGAATTAAGTGCTTACCTCAAGCTGGACAAAAAGTAGCCAACTACTCATATTTTCCTATTTTAGTCAATGAAAATTACCCAATATCTAGGGATGATCTATATCAAAAATTAAAAGATGTAGGAATAAATTCAAGAAGATACTTCTACCCACTAATTTCCAACTTTAGCATGTATCGGGGCATCAGTTCAGCAGAACCCAAGAATCTTCCCGTAGCCAACACTGCAGCAAATCAGGTAATCTGCCTTCCGATCTATCCAAACCTAACAGACATAGAAGCGACAAGAATAGCAAAAGAAATAGTCAAAGGGGCAAATTAATGATAAAAAGTGATTTCGGAAATTTCTACGAAGACTTCGATGTGGGCCAAAATATAAGCCACGCACTCTCAAAAACAATATTTGAATCAGATAATAACTTATTTTCTCTGCTAACCATGAATCATCATCCGATTCATACAAATGCAGACTACGCTTCCAGACAGCAACACCAAAAAATACTCGTAGTTGGCACACTTGTGTTTAGCTTAGCAGTTGGCCTTACTGTCCCCGACATAAGCGGGAAAGCAATAGCCAATTTAAATTACGAGGAAATTCTACACAAGGGACCAGTTTTTATTGGCGACACAATATATGCCAAAACTGAAGTTCTTGAAAAAAGAGAGTCCAACACAAAAAATGACCGCGGAATAATAAAAGTAAGAACAAATGTTTTCAACCAAGAAAACATGATAATTTTAATTTTCACAAGATCAGTTCTAGTCAAAAAGAGGGAGGCGGCATGAGTTCTAATTACTTAATGCGGAGTTTAATGTTTGTACCCGGACACAATGAACAACTTTTAAGAAAATCAGCAACAAGCGAAGCAGATGTTTTATTGCTAGATATAGAAGACTCTGTTCAACCAAGATGTAACAAAATATTAGCAAGGCAACTAATAGAAAAATTACATACTGACGGAATATTTGCGAACAAGAAAATTTTCATCCGAATAAACGATAGAGAAAGCGGGGAACTAATAGATGATATTCTATCTATGACCATAAGTGGCATAGAAGGTTTTGTATATCCAAAATCCAACAACTCGGAAGATATATTTTTTATTGACAAATTACTTGAATCAATAGAATACAAAAAAAAACTTGAAATAGGGACATTCAAACTAATTCCACTCATTGAAACTTCTGGAGCCGTATTAAATGCATTAAGCATTGCAAAATCCTCAAAAAGAATTGTCGCAATTGCATATGGATGCGAAGATTTTTTAACAGACCTTCAGGGCACACATGATCTGGAAGAAATGGCATTGCAAGTTCCTAGGTCAATGATAGCAATGGCTGCACGCGCTGCAGGCGTAACGCCGATAGATACCGTACACATACAAGTACATGATCTTGAAGATTTAAATAAAAACCTTAAAATTGCCAAAACTCTTGGTTTTGAGGGGATGCTCGTATTGAACCCCAAGGAAATACCACTTGTACATCAGTACTTCTCACCTACAGATCAGGAAGTAGAAAAAGCCAAGGAAATAGTTGAATTAGCTGAAGCATCAATTTTGAGCGGAGTCGGGGTAGCAATTATCAAAGGAAAATTTGTTGGACCACCTCTTCTGCAGGGTGCTAAGAAAATTTTAAATAAAAATTATTTGATAAATAACAAAGGGGCTATTGAATGAAAAAATTGGTTATATTTGGTGGCAGTGGAATAGGCATGATCGCAGCAAGCATAGCCGAAGACATTGGATCACATGAGGTCCTTGGGTTCTTAAACGATGTAATTCCCGAAGGAAACAAAATAGGAAAATACAAGAAATATCCAGTAATAGGAAAAACTGAAAAATATCTAGAACTCCTTGCCGACCAAAGTATTGAGTTTTTTATTGCCTACGTTGGACTGCAGAACGAGAAAGAAACCTTTGAAAAAATAAAAGAATTTAAAATACCAAAAGAAAGATGGGCAACCTTAATACATCCATCAGCTATCATACCCAAAAATTTTTGCTCTATTGGTAATGGGGTCTTGATAGCACCACTTGCACAACTATCACCTGACGTCACATTAAATGATCACTGCATCCTTTTGGCCAACTCATTCGTAGGGCACGATAGCACTATAGATTTCTTTGCACATGTAGCTACAAATGGCGTAGTAGGTGCAAACGTTCACGTAGGAAAGGCAGTACATGTTGGCAGCAACGCTACAATACGAGAAAAAATAAGAGTAGGCGATTTTGCACTAATAGGCTCAGGGTCCGTAATCTTGAATGATGTACCATCAAACTCTATCTTCATAGGAAATCCTGGGAAGTTACTACGCCAAAAATAACAGCAATTAATTAATATTTATATTGGTGCCATTTTTAGTAACTTATGGAACAGTCATACCCCACTCATTTGTCATTTTTTTGTGGAGAGCAACATGGCCGACGTTTTCCGTAGCCATCTCGACCAGATGATTACTAAGGTTTCGGAAAAAATTGTTACATTCGAGCGTACAGGCACTCGCTATGGCCAAAGAACGATCTGACCAGCTTCGGCAACTTCTGGATGCGGGGCAAGGTGCCGAGAGCTAACCGCTTCATCTCGTCCTTGGATTCGACGAATTGGCTGCTAACGCGCCGCTTGACATGAGCCCAGACCTGCGCCTCCGGGTTGAGTTGGGGCGAGTACCGCGGCAAGAGGAACAGTTGGAGTTGGCCGGCCTGGCTCTCGAGTGCAGCATGAAGCAGAACTCGCCCTTGGGACTCATCGCCGAGAGCATGTTGAGCGAGAAGCGCCGGTCAGTGGCCGTCACCACGGGCGTCTGTCCCGCAGGTGCCCAGGTAGTGCCCGTGTGATAGTCCGAACGGATGCCCGCCTCATCGGCAAAGTACACCGTCGCACCGAGCGCTCGTGCCTGCTGCTTGATGGCGGAAAACTCATCGGTTTCCCACTTGCGCACCCGCTCAGGGTCTTGTTGCCAGGCACGGTAGGGCGGTTTCTGCACCGTGATACCCAGCAGCAACATGACACGGCTGACCGAGGACAGAAACATGGTGTGGCCAAACTGGCGTCGGATCATCTCGCGCAGGATCGACAGCGTCCACAGACCGACCTCGAAGCCGTCCTTCAGCGGCGTCTGGTCCGTCACGACGTGTGCCAGCGACTGCATCTGAGGCTCGTCGAGCTTGGGCGGTCGACCCGGAATCGGCTTGGCCTTGAGCGCTTGCTCACCGCCCTTATAGAAGTCGGCCAGCCAGCGAAAGACTGTGCGCATGCCGTAGGCGAATGCCAAGTCGGTCGCTTTCATGCCGGCTTTGGCCGCTTCGACGGCACGCAGGCGCATGGCTTCGAGCGTGGTATGGTCAAGCTTGCGGGCATCGGTTTTCTTTTCGCTGATCATGCCACGATTCTACGGAAGTAACTTTACTTTCGGAAAAGTTAGTAACCTAGGCCCTCCGCTAGTCATTCTGGACTCGCGCATGCCATGGTGAAACATCGAGGCTTCAGTGGCTCACCTCTTTACACGCAGCGTGAGATCTAGTCGATGTCAATCTGTTCGGCTCCGCCGCCAGTTTGGTGGGTGCCGGGATGCCGAAGGCGGACCGTCCACGGCCGTCGCTGCGCATGATGATCTCGCTGCTATATCTGAAGCACGCCCTCAACGAGAGTAACAAGGGAAGGGTCGAGCGTTGGGCCGAGACCCCAACCCCTGACTGTACCTTTGGAGGCTGGAGTATTTCAAGCACCGTTGATCCTGCGAACCGGCGGCCATTGACAAGTTACGCCGCTTCTAGCGAAGGAAGGCGTCGAGGAGTTACTCGCACTAACAATTAACGTGGCCGCCGCGCTCAGGCTGATCGCCAAGAAAAGCCTGAGGCCGGATCATCGACAGCACGGTGCAAAAAATGAGGTGGGCACACCTGACCGACAGTAAGTTGCTGGAGACGGCACTAGTAAAACTGTTCAAGACGGCCAAACAAGCCGGAATCTATCTCAAGCTGCTCCAGCTTCGTGATCGGCGAGATCAATCACGCCAAGGCCCACGAGTTACATCACGACATAGACCTCCGCATTGCGTATCGGTGCATGCTCAGATTCTGATTCAACTTTTGTTGCTTCATGTTCTCATTGTCTATCGATTCAGACTGGGTCGTTCACTACGAAAGCTGAATCCCAAACACTATCTATAACTCATTTCAAATATTAAAAATTCAGTAAAAACATATAAAAATTAAAATGTCACTAACAAAAAAAACAACGCTCGGAATATTTTGGAATTTTACAGATCAATTGCTCCGACGAGGAATAACATTAGCCACAACATTATTGCTGGCATATATTCTTTCGCCGGAATCTTATGGCCTCATCTCGATTATCGCAGTATTTACTGCCATCGCGACAGGCTTAATGGACTCAGGATTTCGCCAAGCCATAATACGACTGAAAACTGTAACAGACGTTGACTTAGACACGGCATTTTATGCAAACTTGATACTTGGTGTTATCGCCTATTTATTATTATATTTATCAGCGCCTCATATTTCAAATTACTACCAAGAACCAAAACTAACGATTTTAATTAAAATAATGGGATTGACAGTATTAATTGATGCCTTTCAGGTAGTTCAACAGTCAATCTTACACCGCCAACTGAATTTCAAGAATCAACTAAAAGCAAGTTTCCCAGCCGCTCTAGGCTCATCATTAATTTCTATCGGACTAGCCATATTGGGAGCCGGCGTATGGTCGTTGGTTTTTCAAATGCTTACATCGAGTCTAATAACAGTATTAATTCTATGGAGAATAAGCGAATGGCGCCCCGGTAGGAATTTCACTTATGCATCACTATGTAACATGTATAGCTTTGGTTACAAATTGTTTCTATCAGGTATATTAGATACAATCTTTAAAAATTTATATATAATAATAATAGCAAAATTTTTCACAACATCAGTTGCAGGATTATATTTTTTTGCAGAAAAAATAAGAGAGCTAATATTAAGTCAACTAGTAGGTGCAATTCAAAACGTAACCTATCCCGCGCTCTCGAAAATTCAGGATGATAATGAAAAGTTAAAATCAGGATATCGTAAAATTATTGCGATAACCACCTTTGTGCTTTTTCCAACATTATCACTATTAGCCGCACTTGCACAACCCTTGTTTGAGATACTTTTGCCAAGCAAATGGTTGCCTGCCGTTCCATACCTTCAACTACTCTGCTTTTCCGGCTTTTTATATCCACTGCACAGTATAAATCTAAATATATTAAAGGTAAAAGGCAGATCAGATTTATTTCTGCAACTAGAAATAATTAAAAAAATATTGATCGCCGCAATGATATATTTTACGTACAAGCACAACATTGAAATTATATTAATTGGTCAAATATTGACCTCAATTATCTCATACATACCCAATAGCTATTTTTCATCAAAATTAATAAACTACTCAATTAAGGAACAAATAGCGGACTTCGTTCCTGCACTTGCTTTATCATTATCTATAGGAATTTTAGTTCACTATTCCGCAACTACAATAAGACTACCGCCTACTTTGCAATTAATCTTACTTGGCGGATTGGGCGCGGCAATGTACGTGATCTCCGCATACTTTTTGCGGTTACAAGCTTGCATTCTTGCTTTTTCGATTATCAAGGCTAAACTATTTCATAAATCCAAATGAGAAATTTGCGCACACAAGAAAAAATAATAGCCACTTGGAACAAAAAATATCAAGAGCCTTTAGTTAGCATATGCTGTATTACGTACAACCACGAGTCGTATATTGAAGATGCTATCAGAGGATTTTTAGAGCAAGAAACAGAATTTCCTTACGAAATACTAATTCATGATGATGCATCAACAGATGACACCGCAAAAATCATAAAAGATTATGAATTAAAATACCCAAATATTATCAAAGCAATATATCAAATAGAAAATCAGTACTCAAAAGGCATAAGACCATCTATTTTTAATTACGAACGAGCAAAAGGCAAATACATAGCTCTATGCGAAGGTGATGATTACTGGACATGCGACGATAAACTAAGAATCCAAATTCAAATACACGAAAGTAATCCTGACATTAAAATGTCTTTTCATTCTGCAATCCTTGTGAACGAAAAAACAAGCTTTAAAAGAGAGATTGGAAAATACAGAAATGACTCAGGAATCGTCCCAGTTGATCAAATAATTCAAAAAAAATTCGGGCAAATACCAACAGCATCCACTATTATTCAAAAATCTGCTATAGATAGCTTCATCGATTTTGAAAAATCAAATAAGCATTTAACAGTAGGTGATATTTATATACATTTTTTTGGTGCGCACCCCAATGGAGCATTTTATTTGAATGCATCGAAAAGTGTATATAGAGTTCTCACGCCCGGGTCATGGACAGAAACGCACAATAATTCATTTTCAAAAAGAATGGGGCATCTAGATTCAGCAATAAACGCATTTGAATCTCTTGACAACATTTCAAATAGAATATACTCCTCTTCACTAAAATCGGCGATAGAAAAGAGAATATTGAGCACAGCCATTTCGCCACAAATTCGTATAAATGAAAAACTAGATATATTCAGAAAATATAAAAATAGGCTATCTATCAAGAATAAAATATCGCTCATCATTATTACACTTTTACCGTTAGATTTTATTAAAAAGATCAATGATGTAAGGAAAAAATTACTACTAAATTTTAAAAAAATTTTTATGGACTCTTGATATGAATATCGATGAAAAACCGGCACTCGCAAGCCTAAAGCAAAGCAACGCTGATCAGCAATTTCTAATTTTGGCCTAAGTGGTACAGTCAAAGGTTGGGGCCCGGTATCTGTTCAGTCCCGTCACTGCAGGCCCAGCGAACCCGCACCGAGTTGCGTTTTGACTGATCGCTATGATCCATAGCGCCAGTGCTATCAAAAAAACTCGAGGCGATCTTCCCAAAGGACGAGGGCGAATGGCAGCACTCGACCACAAGCCCTTACTGGACGACGACAACGACTCCACGCTCAAGGCCACCACGGTGCTGGTGATGCTGCACTGGCGTGACGTCAAGCCTTCGTACTCGCGTCCGTGCATGAGCGATGACAACGCCTTCATCGAGTCACTGTTCCGCACCGCCAAGTACCGGCCCGAATTCCCAATGCGCGGCTTTGCCGACCTGCAGGCGGCGCGGGATTGGGCGGCGCAGTTCGTGCACTGGTACAACAACCACGGGCACCTGCACAGCAGGTATCCGCTACGTGAGCCCTGCGGCACGACACGAAGGGCATGACCACCAGATCCTGGCGGCCAGATGGGGTCTATGAACGCGACCGTCAGCGGCACCCGTCGCGCTGGCGTCAGCATACGCGCAGTTGGTAACCCATCGGCGCCGTCAAACTTACTAAGTTTTCGGAAAGAATTGTCACATCCGAGCGTACAGGCACTCGTTATGCCCAAAGAACGACTTGACCAGCTTTGGCAACTTCTGGATGCGCCGCAAGGCGCCCAGAGCCAGTCGCTTCATCTCGTCCTTGGATTCGACGAACTGGCTGCTGACGCGTCGCTTGACATGCGCCCAGACCTGCTCGTCGGGGTTGAGCTGGGGCGAGTACGGCGGCAGGAAGAACAACTGAAGCTGGCCGGTCTGGCTCTCGATGTACTGCCGCACCAACGCGGACTTGTGCACGGGGTGGCCGTCGACCACCACGAACACCGGATTCGTAGCACCCACCATCAGGCGTTGCAGGAAGGTCTTGAAGACCGGGGCGGTGACGGTGCCGTCGTGCAGCATGAAACGGAACTCGCCCTTGGGACTCACCGCCGAGAGCATGTTGAGCGAGAAGCGCCGGCCGGTGGCCGTCACCACGGGCGTCTGTCCCGCCGGTGCCCAGGTCGTGCCCGTGTGATAGTCAGAACGGATGCCTGCCTCATCGGCAAAGAATACCGTTGCGCCTTGTTCTCTGGCTTGCTTCTTGATGGCAGGAAACTCCTCGGTTTCCCATTTCCGCACCCGCTCGGGGTCTTGTTGCCAGGCACGGTACAAAGGTTTCTGAACGGTGATACCCAGCAGCGACATCACACGGCTGACCGAGGACAGGGCCATCGTCTGGCCGAACTGGCGTCGGATCAACTCGCGCAGGATCGACAGCGTCCACAGCCCGACCTCGAAGCCGTGCTGCAGCGGCGTCCGGTCCGTTACGGCCTGTGCCAGCGACTGCATCTGGGGTTCGGCGAGCTTGGGCGGGCGACCCGGAATCGGCTTGGCCTTGAGCGCTTGCTCGCCGCCCTTGTAGTAGTCGGCCAGCCAACGAAAGACCGTGCGACGATGCACGCCGTAGGCGAGAGCGAGGTCGGTCGCCTTCATACCGGCTTTGGTCGCTTCGATGGCACGCAGGCGCATGACTTCAAGGGTGGCATGGTCAAGCTTGCGGGCGTCGGTCTTCTTGTCGGTGGTCATCCCACGATTCTACGAAAGTGACTTTACTTGCGGAAACCTTAGTAACCCTGAGCGCGATGCAGTGGTCGAAAGAATCCAGTTGAATCACGATAAACAGCGATTGGCTGCATGAAATGGACGACATCTACCTTGACGCGCGCCGGAGATCAACCAGTAGCATATAGTGCAAGTTGCGTATTCAAACTTGCTTTGGCTGTGATTTTTGGACACCCTCTAAGAATTGCGTAACAAATTCTCGATTTCATTGAAATTTTCATTCAATAAACATCATGCAAACATCAAAGAATAACATTATTGTTATCCAGCCTGCTCTACCCGCATACAGAATAAATTTCTTTGATAAATTATATGAAAAATTAGATGAAAGACTCAAGGTTTACTACTCCAACTCCGATCTTGGTATATTAACAAGTGAAAAATCAAAAAAAAAGTGGGCATTAGAGATAGGGAAAATGCAAACCATAATTCCTGGAGTATTTTGGCAAAAAGATGCACTCACTATTCAACTCAGGAAAAATGATATTTTAATTGTGTCAGGTGATGCTCGATGCATATCAACAATTTTACTACTTGTTCGAGCAAGAATTATTGGTTTGAAAACCATATGGTGGGGGCAACTATGGAGTGCAAGTACAAAAAAGCACCGATTCTTCATCAGGCTACTTTTAATGAAATTAGCACACTCTATCATATTTTACACTGACAAAGAAGTGGCGCAATATTTAAACTCATATGGAAATAAAGACGCCAGACCAATTAATGCACTAAACAATGGTATCGACATAAAACCAATCAAAGAAATAAGATTAAAGTATGAATCAAAAAATAGGGATAAAGAAATTTTATTTATCGGTAGGGTTACAGCCAAATCAAACTTAAAAATACTTATAGACGCACTCACAGAACCCGCACTAAACAACACAAAACTGCATATTATTGGCGAAGGCTCAGAATCAGAAAATATAAAGCAACTAATAATTAAATTAAATTTATCCGATAGAATATTCTGGCACGGAGCAACTACCGATGAACATAATATAGCAAGTATTGCAAATAAGTGCTCCATTTTTGTTTATCCAGGCAGCGTTGGCCTTAGCCTTATACACGGAATGGCATACGGTCTTCCAGCAGTAGTTCACAATGACACAACAAAGCATATGCCAGAAATTTCCGCATTTATTGACGGCCTGACTGGAATGAGCTTCATCAAAGATAGTCACTTGGATCTGGCCAAAACATTAAAATTAATTTTGTTTAATGAAAAAAAACTAAACGATATGTCAGATAAATCTATAAATCAAGTCGATAATTTTTTTAATACCGACCAAATGGCAAATCGCTTTCTAAATTCGGTACTGCATTTTGATAAAAACTAGTATTTACTGAATTTCCAAAAATAGCGTCACTTCGTGAAATCAAAAAATATTCATGACTGAAGTGCAATACCTGCCACCCCCTGCGTCAGAATAGTTTTCGCGTCCATCGAACTCTATACTCGGGAGTTATAATAGAAGCGTAGACTTTCCTGAACGAGCATGGCAAGGTCGCGTTGAAGAAGCAACTGCGGCGTGACCAGATAGCCATCTTCTTCGTCAACCTGCCACCGTGCCTGATCGGCACGGAGGCCTGCGGTAGTGCCCACCACTGGGCCCGCAAACTGCAGGGCATAGGCCACACCGTTCGTCTGATGGCCCCCCAGTTCGTCAAGCCGTATGTCAAAACCAACAAGAACGATGCAGCCGACGCAGAGGCTATCTGCGAAGCAGTAGGCCGCCCGAACATGCGCTTCGTTCCCGTCAAGAATGTCGAGTGACAGGCAGTGCTCGCCTTGCACAGAGTGCGCCAAGGTTTCGTGAAGGCCCAAACTGCACAGGCCAACCAGATCCGCGGACTGCTCGGTGAATTCGGAATCATCATTCCGCAGGGCATCGGCTACATAGCATCACGGGTGCCTGACCTGATTGAGGATGCCAGCAACAAGTTGCCCGGTACGTTTCGCATGCTTGTGCAACGCCTGCTGGATCATCTCAAGGAATTGGATCGCCAGGTTGACGAACTCGAGGCGCAACTCCAGGCGTGGCACCGCAGCAGCAAACTCAGTTGCAAGCTCGCGCAAGTCCCCGGCATAGTACCGATCACCGCCAGTGCGCTGCTTGCCTCCATCGGAGATGCCAAGAGCTTCCATAGCGGCCGTCAGGTGGCTGCATGGCTGGGCCTCGTGCCAAGGCAGCACTCCTCTGGAGGCAAATCCAATCTGCTAGGCATGAGCAAGAGTTGAACACCATCTTCTCACCCACGAGGGGTGATCTCAAAGTTACTTTTTAAAACGCTAAAGAACGTACTCGATCACCACCGGATCGATGCGCGGCAAATCAAAGACCTGGTGCCGAATCGCTTTGCCCGAATCCACCTCGACCAGTGCGCCACAGCCTTCACATTGACTAGGCGGCGGGCACTCGACCCGGTGATGAACCTAGTCCTCGGCCAGCATCTCCCTGTGAGTCCCCTTGTGCCCAGGCTCACCGCCCGCACGCTTGCCGCTCTTGGGCCGTGGTCGGGGCGGGCATACCTGGACCGTCGCTCGACGGGGGCTTGGACGAGTTGCGCGAGTCCAGATGACCCGCTCTTCCAAGGCGCTGAGCCGGTCCATCAACTGTGGTTCTGGCTGCGCAGCAACTCCAGGATCATGTTGTGACACGCAGGCACGTTCTCGGGCAGTTCGGGCAGTGGGATGACGCTGCGGGTCATGCTGGTCAGTCTAACTACAACTCAGTGCAGGGACGCTGGGGCTGTGCAGTGGGCTGAACAGATACCACAATGGAAGAACAAGTACGCTGACATTCGGTGGGCGAGTTCAAACGGGTCAAGGACCTGGAGGCCGAGAACAGTCGCCTAGAGCGGATGTGTGCGGAACAGGCGCTAATGTACTAGGCGATCAAGGATGTGCTGTCGCGAAAGTTGTAACGCCGACAGCTAAGAAAGCAGCGTTGGAGTGCCTAGTGGCTGAGCACTGCATCTCCCGCTGCAAAAGTTGCCGAATCGTGAGTTTCTTTCGGTTAAATTTGTACAAACCCAGGGTGTTTAACCAGGATGTCTCTAGCTTCAACTTGTCGACTTGACAGTGAAGTCGAAGCAGTCAGAAGCAGTCAGAAGCAGTCAGAAGCATCTTGATGCGATTAACGAGAAAATCAATAACCGGTCGCGCAAAGAACTTGGGTCAAGATAATCCTTGACTGATTACTACGAACTGCTCATGGAAAGCTATAAACACACCGCCCTAATCCATTAAAAAATGGGTTGCACTCAATATTAAACTCACTCCGTACGCTCGGATGTGACAATTATTTAAAAATCCAAACAATCAAAATCAAAAATGCTAAAAAAATTTCTTCTTGCATTAATAATTTCCATATTCTCCATCAAACACCTATTTGATGGAAGAAATTATAATGACTATCCAATAGTAGCCTTTTCTTTCGCGATAATAATAATACAATCACTATTTCTACTTATATTACCAAAAAGAAATGTCTCCCTATTTGGCATATATTATGTGTTTGCATTTATATTTTTTGGATATGCGCCATCGCTAGAATATATTAACGAAAAAATTCACGGCACAACACTTGGCTTCGATTCATCAGATTACTTAAGTTTGAATTTAATTATTATTATGATTAATTTTAGTTTTTATGTAACCGAAAGATTTTTATTGAAAAATAAACGCTCAGTACTCCAATTAGAACAAGTTTACATCTCTAGAAAAAATACTATTTATTTAATATCGCTATTGATTTTATCAATCATAGGAGTTTTATATACAAACTCATTTTCACTAGTAGGTGTATTTTTCAGAGGCGGCCTTGAAGGAGAATCTCTTACAGAAAGATACTCTCCAATCTCCCTTGTTGTATCGAATCTTTCGAGGATATCGTCTTTATTTATATTTATATTATTTTATACATCAAATAAAAACTGGAAATATAAATTTTTTTCATTCATTGGTTTAATATTTTGCTGCTTTCCAACTGGTATGTCTAGGTTTTTTGTGGCAGCCATATATGTCCCAGTAATTATTGTAATTTTTCCAAACTTGAGGTACGGGCAAAAAATTGCATATACTTTACTGGCATCACTATTTACAATATTCCCAATATTGGATAAATTTAGGCGCGCAAGTTCATTTGATTCTTTTAATACAAATTTATCCTCGGATTTTTTTATCGCTGGACATTTCGACTCATATCAAAACTTCATGCGAGTTATCCAGAAAAATATTGTCACCAATGGCGATCAGCTATTTGGAAATTTATTGTTTTTTATACCCAGAGAATTATGGAACGACAAACCAATAAGTAGCGGCGCCTTTATAGCAAGAAAACTAAACTATGGATTTGATAATATCTCAATGGCCTACTTCGCCGAAGGTTATATAAATTTCGGATACTTTGGAGTAATAATATACACACTAGCAATTCTTTACGCAATAAAAAGAATTGAAGAAAACTTAATTACTGCAGGCATAGCAAATACATATTTTTACATGTTCATGATTGGCTTTTTTTTGATGTTTCTTCGCGGGGATTTTTTAGTTGCCGTCACTTCACTCACCTCAATTGCCGCTGCTTTATTTTTGATTTACCCAATAATTTCATCTCACACCATATCCAAAAGAAATGCACTCCCCAAAAATTCATGAGTATCGAATTCTTATTAACGCATCTAACTTACATACAGGGGGCGGAGTTCAAGTAGCCACATCTTTTATTCATGAAATTAGTCAACTGGGCTCTTGTGATTTAAATTTAACAATTTTTGCATCTACAGCCGTCACAAACAATCTAAAAAAAATTAATTCTCCGTCTCTTCAGAGTTTGAAAATCACAACAATTGACACATTTGGAATTTCTGGTTTTTTCTCAAAATTAAATTCCGAACTAGTCAACTATAAGATTATT
Organism: Malikia spinosa; assembly: GCF_002980625.1. GTDB lineage: Bacteria > Pseudomonadota > Gammaproteobacteria > Burkholderiales > Burkholderiaceae_C > Malikia > Malikia spinosa. The sequence continues at coordinate 17,051 of NZ_PVLR01000031.1, forward strand.
TTTACGATTTTCGGCCCAAATTATCTGCGGAGTAAAAAACAAATTCAGATCGTTGGATTCGCACAACCATGGATTATAGATAAAAGTGCTTACCAGATTTTCAGCATAAAAGATAAATTCAATTGGATGATCAAGTACGCCATTCAAGCACTTTTCTTTAAAAATGCAGACAAACTTGTCGTCGAATTGGAGCATGTCAAACATGGATTAATCAAAGCGAAAATTGCTGACGAAAAAAGCATCGAAGTTGTACGCAATTGTATTTCATCACTTTACTTAAACGCAAACAGTTGGGAACCAATTGAAAATAGAATAAACAAGAATAACTTTACTGTCGGCTATGTTGGGCGAGATTACCCTCACAAGAACACAAATATACTCCCATTTATCAAGGAAATTCTAAAAAACAAATACGCCCTAGATGTTGACTTTTGCGTCACCTTAACTAACAACGAGTGGTTAAATAAAACATCTGATTTCAAAAAAAATATTATTAATATAGGTGAACTATCTGTTTCGCAGTGCCCAAGTTTTTATCAGGCAGTTGATGCAGTTATTTTTCCAAGCCTACTCGAGTGTTTTTCTGCCACACCGCTCGAAGCTATGGTCATGAGAAAACCTCTATTTGCTTCCGACCGTGGCTTTGTACGAGATGTATGCAAAGATTTTGCTTTTTATTTTGATCCACTTAACCCTGAGTCTGCTGCCGACGTAATTGCAACATACATCAAAAAAAGAATAAGGAATGATACTGATCGTTTAGAAAAAGCACGTGCGCATGTCTTACAATTTTCTAATGCACGCGGTCGCGCTGAGCGTTACCTTGATATAATCCGAAATACTTTAGAGGAGCATGAAATCAAGTCAGAGATTTTAAATTCTCCAAGACAATTGTTAAAGTAAAATTTTTCAATTTCATGCAGCCAACCCCTATATGTTGCGATACAAATAAATTATTTCGGGTATCTCACAGCAATCAGAATCGAGCAGAAATTTCATCGATCAAATTACACAATGAAGTCCAGGGCACTCATAGAATTTATTAAATCCATCACACAGAAAGTATTCTATTTTGTTCAAAAATAAAACCCTCCTTATTACTGGTGGCACCGGTTCCTTCGGCAACGCCGTCCTCAAACGCTTCCTCGACACCGACATCAAGGAAATCCGCATCTTCAGCCGCGACGAGAAGAAGCAGGACGACATGCGCAAGCGTTACAACAACGCCAAGCTGAAGTTCTACATCGGTGACGTGCGCGACTCGCGCAGCGTGGAACAAGCCATGCGTGGCGTGGACTACGTGTTCCATGCCGCCGCGCTCAAGCAGGTGCCATCCTGCGAGTTCCACCCCATGCAGGCGGTGCGCACCAACGTGCTAGGTACCGAGAACGTGCTCGAAGCCGCGATTGGCGCCGGCGTCAAGCGCGTGGTCTGCCTGAGCACCGACAAGGCGGTCTACCCTATCAATGCCATGGGCATCTCCAAGGCCATGATGGAAAAGGTCATGGTCGCCGCCAGTCGCAACCTCGAAGGCACCAACACCGTGATCTGTGGCACCCGTTACGGCAACGTGATGGCGTCGCGTGGCTCAGTGATCCCGCTGTTCGTCGACCAGGTGTTTACGGCCAAGCCGATCACCGTCACCGACCCCAGCATGACTCGCTTCATGATGACGCTGGCCGATGCGGTGGACCTGGTGCTCTATGCCTTCGAGCATGGCAACAACGGCGACATCTTCGTCCAGAAGGCCCCGGCTGCTACTGTTGAGGTGCTGACCAAGGCCATTCTTGACCTGATGAACAGGCCCGAGCATCCGGTGCATGTCATGGGTACCCGCCACGGCGAAAAGCTCTACGAAGCGCTGCTGAGCCGCGAGGAAATGGCCTGTGCGCAGGACATGGGCGACTACTACCGCGTGCCGGCCGATGGTCGCGACCTGAACTACGCCAAGTTCGTCGAACAAGGCGAGCAGAAACTGACCCAGACCGCGCACGGCGAGGACTACAACTCGCACAACACCCAACGCCTGGATGTAGCCGGCATGAAGCAACTGCTGCTCAAGCTCGACTTCATGCACAAGATCGCTCGCGGCGAACACGCCGTGGCCGAGGAGTAAGTCCGTGAAGGTATTGATCACTGGCGCCAACGGTTTCGTCGGCAAGAACCTGCAACTGCACCTGGCCGAACGAAAGGACGTCGAGGTTGTCTGCTTCACGCGCGAGCATTCAGTAGCGCAACTGCCCGCCCTGCTGCAGGGCGTGGACTTTGTCTTTCACCTGGCAGGCATCAATCGCCCGCAGGACCCGGCGGAATTCGCCACCGGCAACGCCGATCTGACCCAGGCGTTGTGCAACGCCGTGGCTGAAATCGCTAAGGCATCCGGCAAGAAGGTGCCGGTGGTCTATACCTCGTCGACCCAGGCGGCACGCGACAACCCCTATGGTGTAAGCAAGCGCGGAGCTGAAGATGCTCTGTTAGCACTGCAACGCGACCACGGCGTGCCGGTGCATGTGTTCCGGCTGCCCAACGTGTTCGGCAAGTGGTGCAAGCCCAACTACAACTCGGCAGTCGCCACCTTCTGCCACAACATCGCGCGTGATCTTCCGATCCAGATCAACGATCCTGCTTCGCCGGTCACCTTGGTCTACGTCGACGATGTGATCGACCGCTTCGTGCAGCTGATGGATGGCGCTGATGCCGCCGTGGATGCGGAAGGCTTTGCCACCGTGACCCCGCAGTACAGCACCACCGTGGGCGAACTGGCGGGACTGATCCAGACTTTCAAGGACAGCCGTCAGACTCTGATGAGCGAACGCGTCGGTACCGGCCTGGTGCGCGCGCTCTACGCGACCTATGTGAGCTATTTGCCAGTGGAGGCCTTCACCTACACCGTGCCGATGTATGGCGACCCGCGTGGCGTCTTTGCCGAAATGCTCAAGACACCCGACTGCGGCCAGTTCAGCTACTTCACGGCGCACCCGGGCATCACGCGCGGCGGCCATTACCACCACAGCAAGACCGAGAAGTTCCTGGTGATCAAGGGCCAGGCGCGCTTCAAGTTCCGTCACATGCAGACCGGAGAATCGTACGAACTCGTGACCAGCGGCGCCAAGGCCGAGATCGTCGAAACCGTGCCGGGCTGGACCCACGACATCACCAATATCGGCAGCGACGAGATGATCGTTATGCTGTGGGCCAACGAGATCTTCGACCGGCAACGGCCTGACACCTTCGCCTGCCCGCTTTGAACTGCCCTGCCCCACAACAGAACATGAAAAAACTCAAAGTCATGACCGTGGTCGGTACCCGACCCGAAATCATCCGCCTGTCGCGCGTGCTAGCACGGCTGGACGAGCATTGCGAGCATGTGATCGTCCACACCGGCCAGAATTACGATTACGAACTCAACCAGATCTTCTTTGACGATCTGGGCATTCGCAAGCCGGACCATTTCCTGAACGCCGCTGGCGGCAGCGCAGCCGAGACGATCGGCAAGATAATTGCTGCTGTGGACGGCGTGCTGGTGAGCGAAAAGCCCGACGCCATGCTGGTGCTGGGCGATACCAACAGCTGCCTGTCGGTGATCCCGGCCAAGCGACGCAAGGTACCGATCTTCCACATGGAAGCCGGTAACCGCTGCTTCGACCTGCGCGTGCCGGAAGAAACCAACCGTCGCATCGTCGACCACACCGCCGACATCAACCTGACCTACAGCTCGATCGCACGCGAATACCTGCTGCGCGAGGGACTGCCGCCGGATCAGGTCATCAAGACCGGCAGCCCGATGTTCGAGGTGCTAACCCATTACCGCGCGGGCATCGAGGCATCGAATGTGCTGGAGCGTCTGGGCCTGGAAGCCGGCAAGTTCTTTGTAGTCAGCGCGCACCGCGAGGAGAACATCGACTCCGACACCAACTTCGGCAAGCTGGTGCAGACGCTCAACACCGTGGCCGAAACTTACGGCCTGCCGGTGATCGTGTCGACTCACCCGCGTACGCTCAAGCGCGTCGAGGCTACCGGCGCCAGATTCCACGAGCAGGTGCAACTGCTCAAGCCGCTGGGCTTTACCGACTACAACCAGCTGCAACTGTCGGCCAAGGCGGTGCTGTCGGACAGCGGCACGATCAACGAGGAGTCGTCGATCCTGAACTTCCCGGCGCTGAACCTGCGCGAGGCGCACGAGCGTCCAGAGGGCATGGAAGAAGCCGCCGTGATGATGGTCGGCCTGGAAGTCGAACGCGTCATGCAGGGCCTGGCCATCCTGGAAAGCCAGCCGCGCGGCCAGGAGCGCATGTTGCGCCAAGTCTACGACTACAGCATGCCCAATGTGTCAGACAAGGTGCTGCGCATCATCCACAGCTACACCGACTACGTGAATCGCGTGGTGTGGAAGAAATACTAAAATTTTAGGTAAATAGCCTTGCGCATTCTTTTCATTTCTCAACTGTTCGACCCTGAAAACTCGATCAAAGGCTTGGAATTCGCAAGGCGACTAAAAGCCTTGGGTCATGAAGTCGAGGTAGTGACCACTTTCCCGAGCTATCCAGGCGGGAAAGTTTACACTGGCTACAAGCAACGCTGCAAGGAAGTCAACATTGTTGATGGAATTCGTATCGTACGACTTCCGACCTTTATCAGCCACGGCACTTCAGCGGCCAAGAGAATGCTGAGCTATCTTTCTTTTGGTTTGACTGCCAGCTTTTATGCTCTTTTTTCTGCCAAGAAGCCTGACGTAATTTACGCTTATTACCCGCCGGTAATAGTTGGTCTGACGGCTTTACTGGTCGGGAAGGTTCGGGACATACCCTATGTATACGATGTACAGGACCTTTGGCCTGACGCACTGGTGGCAACTGGCAGCGCTAAGCCTGATGGACGGATTGTGCGCTGGGTAGACAGGTGTTGCAGACTAGTATACCGTCATGCATCACGGATTGTGGTGCTATCAGAAGGTTACAGACGAGCACTAATTTCCAAGAAAGTCGCACCCGAAAAAATCGAACGTATATTCAATTGGTGTGATGAAAGTCGAATGCAAACCGAAGTTTCTAAATCACCAGAAACAATCGATCGCAGCTTTTTCAACATTCTGTACGCAGGCAACCTCGGGGCAGCACAAGCACTGGAACATGTTGTTCAAGCAGCCTACCTTGTACAACAACAAGACTCAAACCGTGTCAGATTTTTATTCCTGGGTGCAGGCGTAGCGGAGACTGCTCTAAAAAATAAGGCACAAACGTTGGGCTTGAAAAATGTCCAGTTCTTACCTCGCGTCACAGTGGACCAAGTTGGTGACTACTTGGCAGCAGCTGATGTGTTGCTGGTTCACTTGGCAGACGAACCTGTCTTTGAAATTACTATTCCCCAGAAAACCCAGGCCTACCTGCTGGCAAGACGCCCGATATTGATGGCGGTCAGGGGCGAGGCAAGCGAAATCATACGCCAAGCTGGCGCCGGACTAGTCGTAGAACCTTGCCAGCCTCAACAATTGGCAATTGCTGCCATTAAAATGAGCCAACTCCCCTCAGACAAACTACAAAAAATGGCTGAATGCGGACTGAATTTTTATCAAAAAAATATGAGCATGGAAAATGGCGTAAGCTGCATAGACTCTCTACTAAAAGCTGTAGCAACCAAAAGATGAATTCGACTATTGCAAATTGTCGCCCAGCGAGAACTGAAGATGTAAGCCAAGTGGCTGATGTGCATTCAGCAGCTTTTCCTGGATTCTTCTTGACGACACTGGGGCCAGGCTTCCTACGGACCATGTACCGCGCTTTCATAAGCAATGTGGGCGGAGTGTTTGTTATAAATGAACAAAACAACAGACTTGACGGATTTGCAGTCGGCATCTTGAAATCGGCGGGAAAAGACAGAAATTTGGCGATTCGATTTCTGCCACAATTCATAGCAGCGCTTGCCCCCGGATTAATCCGAAATCCAGTCAAAGTAATGAGGCGTGTTGCCGCACAATTTTTTTCAGTGGGTGAAGAGCCCGAAGTACCGAACAATTCCGTCATACTGCGCAGTATAGGCGTATTACCTGATGCTAAGGGCAGCGGCGTTGCCAGTCGTCTACTGGATGAATTTGAACGACTATCGCGTGCCAAGGGAGCTACTTCTGTAGCCCTGACAACTGATGCCTTGGACAATGAGCGAGCCGTGGGATTCTATCGAAAACATGGATATCATATTGCACAAGAATTCAGCCAGGACAAGAACCGTAAAATGCTCCTAATGCTCAAGGATCTGCAATAACTCGATTAATTAACCATTCAAAACAAATTATGACAAATCAGAATTTCTTGCCTTTTGCATTACCTGAAATTGGCGAAGAAGAGATCGCCGAAGTAGTTTCCTCATTGCGATCTGGCTGGGTAACTACCGGCCCTAAAGCAAAGCAGTTTGAAAGTGATTTCGTTGAATATCTGGGAGGGGGCTTGGAAGCTGTTGCGGTTAACTCGGCCACAGCTGGCTTGCACCTGGGACTCGAAGCCATGGGCATAGGCCCTGGCGACGAGGTAATTACGACCACCCACACTTTCACAGCCACTGCTGAAATCATTCGCTACCTCGGTGCCGATCCTGTGTTCGTAGACGTCGATGCCAACACGCTTTGCATTGATGTGGACGCAGTCGAAGCTGCCATCACACCGCGCACCAAAGCCATCATCCCAGTTCATTTTGCAGGTCGTTCTGCCGATATGGACCGTTTGCTTGCCATGGCTAAAAAGCACGATTTGCGCGTGATGGAAGATGCCGCACACTCTCTGCCAACCACTTGCAGCGGCAAGATGATCGGCACCTTGGACAGCGATGTAACGGTATTCAGCTTCTATGCGAACAAGACCATCACCACAGGCGAAGGTGGCATGCTGGTGACCCGTGATCCCGAAATTGCCAAACGTGCACGCGTGATGCGCCTACACGGCATCAACCGCGACGCCTTCGATCGCTTCACGGCCAAGGCGCCTAGTTGGTACTACGAAATCGTAGCGCCAGGCTTCAAGTACAACATGACGGACATCGCTGCGTCCATGGGCATACATCAGCTGAAGAAGGCAAATGCTTTCCAGCAGAAGCGTGCCCATATCGCAGCGCTCTATGATGAGGCTTTGGCAGACCTGCCGATTGTAAAACCGCCTCAGTCTGCCGAAGGCGACATCCACTCTTGGCACCTGTACGTCATCCAACTGGATGACTCGGTAGCCATAACCCGCGATCAGTTTGTCGAGCGCATGTTTGCCCAAGGCATAGGCTGTAGCGTTCACTACATTCCTCTGCACCTGCATCCCTACTGGCGCGACACTTACAAGCTGACGCCTGAAATGTTCCCGGTCAGCCAGCGGATCTACGAACGCACGTTGTCCCTGCCCCTTTACACCCGCATGACAGATGACGATGTCAAGCGCGTAGTGTCTGCAGTCAAGGAAGCGCTCAAGTGATTGCCAAACGCTTGTTCGATCTGCTGGCCAGCGGGATAGGACTTCTGGTGCTGACACCGATACTGTTGGGCATTGCGCTGGCAATCAAACTCGAATCGCATGGCCCAGTGTTCTTCCGACAAGAACGGATTGGGCGCTTCGGCAATACTTTCCGCATCCACAAGTTCCGCACCATGGTGACGGATGCGGAGCGACGCGGCTTGCAGATCACTGTGGGGGTTGATGCTCGGGTGACCAAGGTAGGTACAGTGCTACGCAAGTACAAGCTGGACGAACTGGCGCAATTGATCGATGTTTTTGTCGGTGACATGAGCTTGGTCGGGCCACGCCCTGAGGTGCCGCGTTACGTGGCCTGCTATCCAGCCGAGGCACGCGAGATCGTCTTGTCGGTCAAGCCCGGCATTACCGACCGGGCCTCGATCGAGTACAAGGACGAGAACGAAATCCTGGGCAAGGCTGTGGACCCCCACAAGGCCTACGTTGACGAAGTACTGCCGGTCAAGATTCGCTACTACATCGACTATGTTCAAAACCGGTCTTTCTGGGGAGACATCAGGATCATTTTTGCAACGTTGTTTGCGATTGTTCGCTGATTGATCTCGTTTTAGCAGAGTAAGACTTGAGCATCTACTTCCACAAACTGCTTCCGCTGTTGGCACTGCCCACCGGACTGCTGCTATTGCTGATGGCTGTCGCCTTACTGTTGCGGCGGCGCTGGCCGATCTGGCTAGCGCTAAGCCTGTTTTGGCTGGGAAGCACGCCATGGATCAGCGGCCATCTGGTTCGCTGGTCCGAGGCCAACGCCGTGCGACAAGCTGCAAGCTCAATGGACAAGGCACGGGCAATAGTCGTCCTCAGCGAAGGCCGAGTGCTTGCACCCGGCCCTGCGACCCAGAGCGAATGGAACGATGGCGACCGCTTCTGGGGAGGCATTGAACTGTACCAGGCAGGCAAAGCGCCCTGGCTGATCTTCACTGGCGGCTGGACACCTTGGCAGCCAGAATTGGCACCTGAAGGTGAAGTGCTGCAAACGTGGGCAAAGTCGCAGGGCGTCCCAAGTTCAGCCATCCAAATCACGGGCATGGCAATGAATACGGCTGAAGAAGCCGCCGCCGTAGTCGCATTGTTGCCAAAGCTACCTTCGGTCGCAGTTGCCAAACCCCAGAGCATCTTGTTGGTGACTTCTGCCTTCCACATGCCACGCGCTCAGCGTCTGTTCGAACAAGCGGGTCTTACCGTACAGCCCTACCCCGTCGACTTCAAGGTCAGCGCAAGTGACAGTTTTACTGCTATGAATCTGCTGCCATCGGCTGGCGCATGGCGTTCTACAGAAATGGCTTGGCGCGAATTGCTGGGGCGCGCCTACTACGCAGCTCGTCTAGGGCTGAGCCAAAGACATGGCGCTACCGATTCAACACCTCTGTCAAACTCTCACTAACCCACCGGATTAAAAATGACTGTAACTATTCGTAAGGCTGTTTTCCCGATTGCCGGTCTTGGCACCCGTTTCCTGCCCGCCACCAAGGCCAGCGCCAAGGAGATGCTGCCCGTGGTCGACAAGCCGCTGATCCAGTACGCGGTCGAGGAAGCCTATGCCGCCGGCATCCGCCAGATGATCTTCGTCACCGGCCGCACCAAGCGCAGCATCGAGGACCATTTCGACACCGCCTACGAACTCGAAAGCGAACTCGAGGCCGCCGGCAAGACCGAGCTGCTCGCAGTCGCACGCTCGATCGCGCCCGACGACATGACCTGCGTCTATGTGCGCCAGCCGCGCGCTCTGGGCCTGGGACATGCCGTGCTGTGCGCCAAGGAACTGGTCGGCAACGAGGCTTTCGCCGTGCTACTGGCCGACGACCTGATGGTCGGCCAGCCACCGGTCATGGCGCAGATGGTCAAGCGCTACGCCGACTGGGGCACCAGCCTGCTGGCGGTGCAGGACGTGCCGCGCGAGCACACCAAGCGCTACGGCATTGTGTCGGGTCAGCAGATCGCTGCCGACATGGTCGATATGTCGGGCATCGTCGAAAAGCCGGCACCCGAAGTCGCGCCGACCACGCTGGCCGTGGCCGGGCGCTACATCCTGACGCCCGGCATCTTTGCCGAGCTGGAGAGTCTGCCGCGTGGTGTCGGCGGCGAGATCCAGTTGACTGACGGCATCGCGCAGTTGCTGCGGCGCGAGAAGGTGTTTGCCTACCGCTACCAGGGCCAGCGCTACGACTGCGGCAGCAAGCTCGGCTTCCTGCAGGCCACCGTCGATCTGGGACGCGAACACGCCGAAGTCGGCACTGATTTTATGGCTTGGCTGCAGGAACGCGGCCTGGCCTGATACAACGAGAACTTGATATGACCCGCAAATATTTCGGCACCGACGGCATCCGCGGCACCGTGGGCCACAGCCCGATCACCCCTGACTTCATCCTCAAGCTGGCGCATGCGGTGGGCCGCGTGCTCAAGCAAAAGGAGGCGCGCCCGACCGTGCTGATCGGCAAGGACACCCGGATCTCGGGCTACATGCTCGAATCCGCGCTCGAGTCGGGTTTTAACTCGGCTGGCGTCGATGTCGTGCTGCTCGGCCCGGTGCCGACCCCGGCCGTGGCCTACCTGACCACGGCCCAGCGCGCCAGCTTGGGCGTGGTGATTTCGGCCAGCCACAATCCGTTTGGCGACAACGGCATCAAGTTCTTCAACGACCACGGCGCCAAGCTGCCCGATGACTGGGAACTGGCGGTCGAGGCCGCACTCGAAGAACCGCCGGTCTGGGCCGATTCGGCTAGCCTGGGCAAGACTCGGCGCCTGGAAGACGCGGCCGGGCGCTACATCGAGTTCTGCAAGAGCACTTTCGACCGCGAGCTCAGCCTCAAGGGCCTGAAGATCGTGATTGATGCCGCACACGGCGCGGCCTACCAGATCGCGCCCAAGGTGTTCCACGAGTTGGGTGCCGAGGTGATCGCGATCGGCTGCAACCCGGACGGGCTAAACATCAACAACGGTGTTGGTGCGACCCATCCCGAGGCGCTGGTGGCAGCGGTCAAGCAGCACGGTGCCGATATCGGCATTGCGCTGGATGGCGACGCCGACCGGCTGCAGATGGTCGATGCCCAGGGTCGCCTGTACAACGGCGACGAGCTGCTTTATCTGCTGGCAGCCGAGCGGCTGGCGCGCGACGAGGTGGTGCCGGGCGTGGTCGGCACGTTGATGACGAACATGGCGATTGAGCTCGCGCTCAAGGCCAAGGGCGTGGCTTTCGTGCGCGCCAAGGTCGGCGACCGCTATGTGCTGGAAGAGCTGCACCGCCACCACTGGCTGCTGGGCGGCGAGGGTTCGGGCCACCTGCTGGTGCTGGACTGTCAGACCACGGGCGACGCGCTGGTGTCGGCCTTGCAGGTGCTGCAGGCGATCGCGCGCTCGGGCCAGGGCCTGGCCGAGCTGCTGACTGGCGTCGAGCTGTTCCCGCAGGTGCTGATCAACGTGCGGCTGCAGCCGGGCCAGGACTGGAAGAACAACGCGACGCTGCAGGCGGCTATTGCAGCGGCCGAGGCCGAGCTGGGCCAGACCGGGCGCGTGCTGATCCGTGCCAGCGGCACCGAGCCGCTGCTGCGCGTGATGGTCGAGGCGCGCGATGCGGCCCAGGCGCAGGCGCTGGCTGAACGCATGGCGGACGCGGCGCGGGGGTGAACCGATGAACATCCTGCTGACCGGCGGCGCCGGCTACATCGGCAGCCACACCTATGTGGCACTGCTTGAGGCGGGCTATCAGCCCGTGATCCTGGACAATTTCGCCAACAGCCAGCCCGAGGTGCTGAAGCGGCTCGAGCGCATCACCGGCCAGCCCGTGATCTGCGAGCGCGGTGACGTGCTGGACCGGCCTTTCGTCGAGGCGGGGGT
>NZ_PVLR01000032.1 GCF_002980625.1 Malikia spinosa
CGCGCGCCCAGTACGGCACGAGTCAGCTGATCTTCAGCCCCGAGTTCCTGCGCGAGGGCAAGGCGCTGCACGACAACCTGTATCCGAGCCGGATCGTGGTCGGCGAGGACTCCGAGCGCGCGCGCGTCTTTGCCGGCCTGCTGCAGGCCGCCGCGATCAAGACCGACATCCCGCTGTTGTTCACCGGCAGCACCGAGGCCGAGGCGATCAAGCTGTTCGCCAACACCTACCTGGCGCTGCGCGTGGCCTATTTCAACGAGCTCGACAGCTACGCCGCCAGCCACGGCCTGGACACGCGCCAGATCATCGACGGCGTCTGCCTCGACCCGCGCATCGGCAGCCATTACAACAACCCGAGCTTCGGCTATGGCGGCTACTGCCTGCCCAAGGACACCAAGCAGCTGCTGGCCAACTACCAGGATGTGCCGCAAACGCTGATCAGCGCGATCGTCAGCGCCAACAGCACGCGCAAGGACTTCATCGCCGACGACATCCTGCGCCGCCAACCCAAGGTGGTCGGGGTCTACCGCCTGGTCATGAAGGCCGGCAGCGACAACTTCCGCGCCAGCAGCGTGCAGGGCGTGATGAAGCGGCTGAAGGCCAAGGGCGTCAAGGTCATCGTCTACGAACCGGTGCTCGAGCAGGACGATTTCTTCGGCTCCGAGGTGGTGCGCGACCTGGGCCGCTTCAAGCGCGACTGCGATGTGATCGTCGCGAATCGCCAGACCGCTGATCTCGACGATGTGAGCCAGAAGGTCTACACGCGCGACCTGTTCGGCAGCGACTGACGGGATCCGCTAAAAACTGATACAGCTGGCAAGGGATAAAATCAATTTCCCTTGTTTTCAGCCAGCACCGCCATGCCCGCTCCCTCGAAACCGGCGCCCAGCGCCCGCCCAGGCCGGGCTGCACAGGCTGTTCCCCGCCACTGGTGGGGGCTGGCGCTGGCCTTGATGCTGGCCGGTGCGCTGCTGCAAGGCTCGCCCTGGAACCAGGCGGCCATGCTGTGGGGCAATGGGCTGGGGCTGCTGCCCGATACGGTCTGGGCCGGGCTGACGCTGCTGGCCTTTGGCTGGTCGGCCTTGATCCTGGTGGCCGGGGCTGACCGCGGGGCCGAAGGCGGCCGGGCCGTGCTGCTGGCCTTCCTGCTCGGCGGCGGACTGGCGCAGGTCCTCAAGAACTGGTTCGCCCAACCCAGGCCGGGACTGGTGCTGCCCGAGGGCGCATTGCATTTCATCGGCAGTCCGGTGCTGGGCAGCCCGGCCATGCCGTCGGGTCACGCGCTGGCCGCGTTCAGCATCGCGACGCTCTGGGTCTGCCTGCTGCGCCGCGACGGCCGGCCGCAATGGCTGCAGGCACTGGCCTGGGCGCTGGGTGCGGCGATGGCGTTTTCGCGCGTCGCGGTCGGCGCGCACTGGCCGGCCGACATCCTGGTCGGCGCCGGCCTCGGCATCGCGGTCGCCGCGCTGTGCTGGCAACTGCAGTCAGGCTGGCTGCGTCAGGGCGGCTGGATGTCGCTCTGGATTCCGCTGGCGGTCGAGCTGCTCGGCGCGCTGGCCGCCTTCACGGCACGCGAAGGTTACCCCGAGGTCCAGGCGCTGCAATGGGCGCTCGGCCTGGCCGCGCTGGCCAGCGCCGGCTGGCGGCTGGCCAGCCATCTGGGTCAACGCCGCAGCCACGGCTGATGGCGGCCGACAGCGACAGCAGGCAGTGACACAAGGCAGCGATGAGCGAACCACACAAGAAATCAGGCAAGAAACTCTGGCTCAGCCTGCTCGTCACGCTGGTGGCCGTGCTCGCGCTGGGCTGGATGCTGCGCCAGGTCGACTGGCAGCAGGCGGCGCAGGCCGGCGCGCGCGTGCCGCTCCATGTCTGGCTGCTGTCGGCGCTCGGCATGGCGGCCAGCCATCTGCTGCGCGCAGGCCGGGTGCGCGCCGAATGGCGCAGCCAGCTGCGCATGGGCTGGCGCGAGGCCTGGGGGCTGATGGTGCGCCACAGCGCCTGGGTCGTGCTGGTGCCGATGCGCGGCGGCGAAGCGATCTATGTCTGGGCGCTGCACCGCCAGGGCGGCGTGCCGCTGCGCCAAGCCGGCTTGAGCCTGCTGCGGCTGCGACTGCAGGACATGGCGGTGCTGGCGGTGCTGGCGCTGGCCTTGTTTGCACCCTTTGACTGGCCCTTGCGCCTGCTGCTGCTGCTGGCCATGCTGGTGGCAGCGGTCTGGCTGCTGCCCATGGTCTGGTTCATCGCGCAGGAGCGCGCGATCCGCCGCAGCGGCGAGAGCGGACGCAAGCTGCCCGCGCCGGCCTGGGCCAGCTGGGCCTATGCGGTGTCGAACTGGGTCGTTAAACTCGCCGCCATCGCCTGGCCGCTGCTGAGCCTGCTGCCGCTCGACTTCGACGCCGCGCTCAAGGGCGCGGCCGGCGGCGAATTGGCCGCCGCGCTGCCGGTGCAACCACCGGCCGGCTTCGGCCCCTACGAGGCGGGCGTCATCGCCGCCATCCGCAGCGCAGCCGAAGTCGCCTGGAGCGATATCGCCGTCGCGGCGCTGGTCGTGCATCTGCTCGCACTGGCCGTCACGGTCGGCTCGTCGGTCCTGGCCCGCCTGCTGGGCTGGAGTCACCGCGACCTGCGCCTGCCCCATTCCGGACCTGGTCCGGCCTGACAACACAAGATTGCTATCCATGTCCGAACCGACCTTCCTCCTGCCGCCCCACCGTCTGTCGGTCGTGGTGCCGATGTACAACGAGAAAGACAACGCCAAGCTGCAGATCGACGCGGTGCAGGAAGCGCTGCAGGACTACCCGCAGCCCTGGGAGCTGATCGTGGTCGACGATGGCAGCACCGACGGCACACCGCGCGCGCTGCGCCAGCGCGCCGCCGAACTCGGCAACCATGTCCATGTGGTCGAGCTGCGGCGCAACTTCCGCCAGACCGCCGCGATGCAGGCCGGCATCGACACCGCGCGCGGCGACGTGATCGTGACGATGGATGGCGACCTGCAGAACGACCCGCGCGACATCCCCAAGCTGGTCTCGCGCCTGCTGAACGAGGACCTCGACATGGTCGCGGGCTGGCGTCAGAAGCGCCAGGACGGTTTCCTGCTGCGCAAGCTGCCCTCGATGATCGCGAACCGGCTGATCCGCAAGGTTTCGGGGCTGGAGTTCAAGGATCTGGGCTGCAGCCTGAAGGCCTTCCGCGGCGATGTGCTGCGCCAGGTCCGCCTCTATGGCGAGATGCACCGCTTCATCCCGGCCTGGCTGGCCACCGTGACCTCGCCGGGCCGCATGGCCGAGGAACCGGTGCGGCACCATGCGCGCCGCATGGGCGAGTCCAAGTACGGCATCTCGCGCACCTTCCGCGTCATCGTCGATCTGCTGGCGATGCATTACTTCCTGCGCTTCGGCACCCGCCCGGGCCATTTCTTCGGCGGTTTCGGCCTGATCCTGTCCGCGATCGGCGGTCTGATGCTGGCCTATCTCGGCGTGCTCAAGCTGCTGGGCGAGGATGTCGGCGGCCGACCGCTGCTCTGGCTGGGCTTCTTCTCGGTGCTGGCCGGGGTGCAGATGCTGACCACCGGCGTGCTGGCCGAGATCCTGATGCGCAGCTACTTCGACCAGTCCGGTGCGCGTTCCTACCAGGTGATGCGACCGGACCCGCGCAGCACCGAAGAGGGCTGGCATGACCAGGATGCTGCCGATGCAGCCGTCTGAGCGGGCGGCACCCCGGCTCTGGGCCGTGGCGCTCGCGCTGGTCCTGCTCTATCTGTGGCAGCTCGGCGCGGCACCGCTGTTCGATGTCGATGAAGGCGCTTTCTCCGAGGCCACGCGCGAGCTGCTGAGCTCGGGCGACTGGGGCCACACCACGCTCAACGGCACCGACCGCTTCGACAAGCCGATCCTGGTCTACTGGCTGCAGGCGGCGTCTATGGCGGTCTTCGGTGTCAACGAGTGGGCAACCCGCCTGCCGTCGGCGCTGTGCGTGCTGGCCTCCACCTGGGCCGCAGGCCGCTTTGCCGCCCGGCGCTGGGGCCAGCCCACGGGTGCGCTGGCCGCGCTGGTGCTGGGCAGCGGCCTGGGCCTGCTCTCGATCGGCCGCGCCTCGACCGCCGACGGCCTGCTC
Organism: Malikia spinosa; assembly: GCF_002980625.1. Lineage (GTDB taxonomy): Bacteria > Pseudomonadota > Gammaproteobacteria > Burkholderiales > Burkholderiaceae_C > Malikia > Malikia spinosa. Next base: position 4,120 of record NZ_PVLR01000032.1, read on the forward strand.
AACGCGCTGCTGGTCGCGATTTCGCTCTCGCTGTGGCAGTTTGCCGAAAGCGGCGCGCGCAAGCCCTTGCGCTGGGCCTATTTCTGGTGCGGCCTCGGGCTGCTGGCCAAGGGGCCGGTCGCGGTGATCGTGCCGGGTGGCGCCTTGGTGCTGTGGTCGCTGTTCAGCGACCGCGGCCGCACCGCGCTGCGCGCGGCCTGGGAGCCGCTGGGCTGGCTGATCGCACTGGCGGTCGCGCTGCCCTGGTACCTGTACGCGCTGAACCGCCACGGCCAGGCCTTCATCGACGGCTTCTTCCTGAAGCACAACGTCGAGCGCTTCTCGGGCACGCTCGAAGGCCATGGCGGCGGCTTCGCCTACTACCTGGTCGTGCTGCCACTGCTGCTGCTGCCCTGGTCGCCGCTGCTGGTGGCCGTGCTGGCGCGGGCGCGCGAGCTGTGGCGCGAGCCGCTGGCGCGCTTCCTGCTGATCTGGGCCGGCTTCGTCTTCCTGCTGTTCTCGGCGTCGGGCACCAAGCTGCCGCACTACATGCTGTATGGCGTGGCACCGCTGGCGCTGCTGATGGCGCGCCAGCTCGGGGCGATCGGCCGCTTCGGCCGCGCCGCGCTCTGGTCCGCGCTGGCCTTGCAGCTGGCGCTGGCCGCCGCGCTGCCGACCCTGCTGCCGGCACTGGCACCCCAGGTCAAGGATGTCTGGGTGCGTGGCCTGTTCGAGACCGCCCCAGGCGCTGGCTGGCTGCCGCTCTGGACCGGGCTGGCAGCTGTGCTGGCCCTGGCGGCGCTGCTGCTGCGCCGCTTCGACTTCGGCCAGCGCTACGGCGCCGCCGTGCTGGCGGTCGCGCTGCTGTGGGTCGGCGCGGTGATTCCCTGGCTGTCCGACACGCTGCAGGGGCCGTTCAAGGCCGCCGGCGTCTGGGCCAGCGGGCGCAGCGAGACCATGGTCCAGTGGCGCATGCACCAGCCCAGCTTTGCCTATTACCGCGGCATCCCGACGCCGCAGCGTGATCCTGCGGCTGGCGAACTCGCGCTGGTCAAGCGGCACCGGCTGGGCGATTTCCCCTACCCGCATGAAGTCGTTTTCGAGCAGCGCGGCCTGCTGCTGGTACGCCGGCTGACGGAGCCGCAGCCATGATCGGCAGCCGGCTCAAGCCAGCGCTGGCGGTCGCGCTGGGTCTGGCGCTGCTGCTGGCCTGGCGCTGCTGGCAGGTGCTGCACAGCGGCGCCGGCCTGCATGTCGACGAGGCGCAATACTGGTACTGGTCGTCACGACCGCTGGACTGGGGCTATTTCTCCAAGCCGCCGCTGCTGGTCGGGCTGATCCGGCTCTCGACCGATTTATTCGGCCACGGCCTGCTCGGCGTCAAGGCGCTGACGATGGTGGCCTGGCTGCTCGCCTCGGCCGTACTCTGGCGCCTCGGCGCCGCGATGGGCAGCGAACGCGCCGGCCTGATCGCCGCCGCGCTGCTGGCCGCGACACCGGCTTCCGGGCTGCTGGGCCTGAGCGCCACCACCGACTCGGTGTTGATGCTGTTCTGGTCGCTCGTGATGTGGGGCAGCTGGCGCGCGGCGCATGCCGAGGGCGCTGTGGCCTGGCGCTGGTGGGCGCTGACCGGGCTGGCGCTCGGGCTGGGCCTGCTGTCCAAGTACACCGCCGGCGCCTTGAGCCTGTCGGCGCTCTGGCTGCTCTGGCGCTGTCCGCCGGCCCGGCGTGGCCAGCTGCTGGCCGGGCTGGCACTGGCCGCCGGCATCGCCATCCTGCTGCTGCTGCCGCACCTGTTCTGGAACATGCACAACGGCTGGCCGACGCTGCACCACACGCTCGACATCACGGTCCAGGGCGGCGCGGCTTCAGCGGCGGACCGCGCAGCCGGCTGGGGCCACAAGCTGGGCTCGGCAGCCGAATTCGGCCTCGGCCAGTTGCTGCTGCTCGGCCCGGCCGGTCTGGCGGTGCTGGCGCTGGCCTGGAAGCGCCGCCACCAGCCGGTCGCCCAGCCTGCGACGACCGCAACGCCCGCGCTCTGGTCCGCACTGGGCTACGCCTGGGCTTTTGCCTGGCCGCTGCTCGCGCTCGGGCTGCTGCAGGCCCTGCGCGCCAAGGCCCAGGTCAACTGGGCGCTGCCGGCGCTGCTCGGCATCTGCCTGGCAGCAGGCTGGCTGGCGGTACGCAGCAAGATCTCCGGCAAGGTACTGGCGACCTGGGTGCTGGCCGGCCTGCTGCTGTCGGCGGCGATCGCGCAAGGCGGCGACCTGCGGCGCTGGATCGGCCGCCCGGCCGCAGCCGGCAAGCCGGCCTGGGACATCTGGAGCCGTATGCGCGGCTGGCACGAGGCACTCGGCGCGCTGGCACCGGCGCTGGCGCCGCATCGCGACCTGCCCTGGGTCACCAGCGACCGCACCCTGCTGGTCCAGACCGGCTACGAACTGCGTGCGCTGCAGCCTGAGCTGCGCTCGTGGAGTCCGGGCGGCCAGGTGCGGCACCATTTCGACTGGAAGCAGCCGCTGCGCCCCGAGGCCGCACCGGCAGCACTGGTCTTCCTGGGCGACGAAACGCCTGACGCCGCCCTGCTGGCCCTTTATCCGCTGGCCCGCCCGCTGGCAGCGGTCGAATCGGGCCGGGTCCGGTTGCAGGCCTGGCTGCTGGAGCGTCCTGGCACCGCGCTGGCCACCCTGACACCGACCGGACAACACCCATGAGCGCCACCCGCCGCGAAACCCGACTCTGGCTGGCGCTCTTGCTGGCGCTGCTGCTGATCTATGTCGTCTGGCCCGGCCTCGACCTGCCGGTCAGCGCCTGGTTCTATCGCCCCGACAGCGGCTTTTGGGTCGACGACCAGCCCTGGGTGCAGGCGGTGCACCACACCGTGCCCTGGATCGGCCGGCTGCTGCTGGTCGGCTCGCTGGCCGGCTGGCTGCTTGGAAGCTATGGCCGTCGGCCTGGACTGCGCCAGCTGCGCCGGCCAGCCGCCGCCCTGTTCCTCGGCCTGGTGTTCGGGCTCGGACTGCTGGCACATGGCGCACTGAAGGAACACTGGGGCCGCGCGCGCCCGCTGCAGGTGAGCCAGTTCGGCGGAACAGCCGCCTACACCCCGCCCTGGCAACCGGCGACGCAATGCCAGCGCAACTGCTCCTTCGTCAGCGGCCACGCCGGCACCGGCTTTGCACTGATCGCGCTCGGCACGCTGGGCACGGTCCGCAGCCGCCGGCGCTGGCTGATCGCGGGCTGGAGCACCGGCCTGCTGCTGGGCGCGCTGCGCATTGCCCAGGGTGGACATTTCCTGTCCGACGTGCTGTTCGGCGGCCTGTTGCTGTGGGGCACCAGCCTGGCCATCCGCGCGTGCTGGACCCGCTGGCGCCTGCGGCGCTGGCATAAGCTGCAGCCCATCAACACCAAAAAGGCTACGACATGAAAATCCTGCTCACCGGCGCGGCCGGCTTCATCGGCATGCACGCGGCGCTGCGCCTGCTGCAGCGCGGCGACGAGGTGGTCGGCATCGACAACATCACGCCCTATTACGAGGTCAGCCTCAAGCGCGCGCGCCTGGCCCAACTCGCGGCCTATCCCAACTTCCGCTTCATCGAACAGGACCTGGCCGACCTCGCAGGTGTGCAGGTCGCCTTGGGCGACTGGAAGCCGCAGCGCGTGCTGCACCTGGCGGCCCAGCCCGGCGTGCGCTATTCGATCGACCACCCGCATACCTATGCCCAGGCCAATCTGGTTGCGTTCCTGAACGTGCTCGAACTCTGCCGCCACTGGAACGTCGAGCACCTGGCCTATGCCAGCAGCTCGAGCGTCTATGGCGCCAATGCCCAGCTGCCGTTCAGCGAGGACCATTCCGTCGATCACCCGGTCAGCCTGTACGCCGCGACCAAGAAGGCCAACGAGCTGATGGCGCATACCTACAGCCACCTGTACCAGCTGCCGACCAGCGGCCTGCGCTTCTTCACGGTCTATGGGCCCTGGGGCCGGCCCGACATGGCACCGTTCAAGTTCGTCAAGGCGATCACTGAAGGCCAGGGCATCGACATCTACAACTATGGTCGCCAGATGCGCGACTTCACCTATGTCGACGACATCGTCGAATCGACGCTGCGCGTTCTCGACAAGCCCGCCACACCCGACGCGGACTTCGACCGCCAGCAACCGCGCAGCTCGACCAGCTTCGCGCCCTATCGCGTCTTCAACATCGGCAACGCCGACCCGGTGCAGCTGATGGACTTCGTCGGCACGATCGAGCAGGCCGTGGGCCGCGAAGCCGACAAGCGCATGCTGCCGGCCCAGCCCGGCGACGTCGAGGCCACGTTCGCCGACACGAGCGCGCTGCGCGACTGGATCGGCTTCCAGCCAGCGACGCCGCTGAAGGACGGCGTGGCGCGCTTCGTCGACTGGTACCGCGGCTACTACGGCCATTGAGGCGCTGCGGAACCGGGTCATGCCGGAACAAGAACCGCAAGTTGAACTCCGAACGTTACCCGCATGTCATATCGGTCCCGGATAATGAGATAGCGGAGTCACCGCAATGTCACGGACAAGAAACCCGCCGCTTTCCTGAAGGAATCTCATGCCCCAGCGCGCCACCAAAATCGTCGCCACCCTTGGTCCCGCCTCCAGCGATCCCGCCCTGCTCGAACAGATGATCCGTGCCGGCGTCAACGTCGTGCGGCTGAATTTCTCGCACGGCAAGGCCCAGGACCATATCGACCGCGCCGAGATGGTTCGCGCGGCGGCCAAGCGTGCCGGCGTCGAGGTAGCGATCATGGCCGACCTGCAGGGCCCCAAGATCCGGGTCGGCAAGTTCGCCGATGGCAAGGTGATGCTGGAGGATGGCGCAGCGTTCGTGCTCGACGCGGCGCGCAGCGAGCCGGGCGACCTCGACGGCGTGGGCCTGGACTACAAGGACCTGCCGCGCGATGTCAAGGCCGGCGACCGACTGCTGCTCAACGACGGCCTGATCGTGCTCGAAGTCACGCGGGTGGCCGGCGAGGCGGTGCACACGGTGGTCGTGATCGGCGGCGAGCTGTCCAACAACAAGGGCATCAACAAGCAGGGCGGCGGCCTGACCGCGCCGGCGCTGACCGGCAAGGACATGGACGACATCAAGACCGCGATGGGCCTGAAGGCCGACTATGTCGCGGTCAGCTTCCCGAAGACCGCCACCGACATGGAGCTGGCGCGCCAGCTGTGCCAGGTCGCGGCACCGGCCGGCCACAAGCCGGGCCTGATCGCCAAGATCGAGCGCGCCGAGGCCATCCCCGAGCTCGAGAACATCCTGCGCGTCTCGGACGGCATCATGGTCGCACGCGGTGACCTGGCGGTCGAGGTCGGCAACGCCGCCGTGCCGGCACTGCAAAAGCGCATGATCAAGCTCGCGCTGGCCAACGACAAGGTCGTGATCACCGCGACCCAGATGATGGAAAGCATGATCACCAACCCGGTGCCGACCCGCGCCGAGGTCAGCGACGTCGCCAACGCGGTGCTCGACGGCACCGACGCCGTGATGCTGAGCGCCGAGACCGCCGCCGGCAAATACCCGCTGCAGACGATCCAGGAGATGGCCAAGATCTGCGAAGCGGCCGAAGCCGCCGACAGCTACGAGCTCGAGGCCGACTTCACCGGCAAGACCTTCGACCGCATCGACCACACCATCGCGATGGGCGCGCTGTTCACCGCCAGCCACCTGGGCGCCAAGGCCATCGTCGCGCTGACCGACTCGGGCTCGACCGCGCTCTGGATGAGCCGGCACAAGGTCGCGATGCCGATCTACGCCGTGACCTCCAAGCTGTCGGCCCAGCGCAAGATGGCGCTCTACCGCAACGTACGCCCGCTGCTGATGGACACCAGCGCCGACCGCGACACCGCGCTGCAGCAGGCCGAACAGCATCTGAAGGATCGCGGCATCGTGCAAAGCGGCGATGTCTACGCCATCACCTGCGGCGAGCCGATGGGCACGCCGGGCGGCACCAACATGCTCAAGATCTGCCGCGCACAGTAAAGCCAGCGCCAACCCCGGACTGAAGGGGTCGTCAGTGCAGTCGGCGTGAGTGCCGCTGGCCCAACTGCAAACGGCGAAGCACAACAACGATGGCGCGCAGACATGAATGTCGTCGCACGCTATCCACATCGACCGGCCGGACCAGTTCCCGTGCCTGTGACCTGCTTGATAGAAAAACCGAAGTCCCGCCTGCGGCGAATGAAGACGAGACGTCGAATCGTCTCACTCGACCACGGCAGGCTGCCTCCGGTCCCAGGGCGCCACATCGCCCCCGAACCGCTCTGCCAGAAACTCGATGAGCTTGCGCAATGGCTGCGGTTGATGTCGGCGCGAGAGGTAGACGGCCTGGATGTCCAAGGGGTCTACCGTGTACTCGGGCAGGACGACCCGCAGTTGCTTGCGCGCGAGTTCCTCCGTGACATAGTAGGTTGGCAACATGGCGATACCCGCTCCCGCCAGCGCTCCAGCACGAATGATGGAGGTTTCGTTCGCCGTCAGCACCGCGTGCGTACTGACGGTGGTGGTACTGTCACCGCGTCGCAGCTTGTACGAGGGCGCAAACCCTGCGCTGTGAACGACGCAACGGTGCCTCTCCAGGTCTTCGGGCTTCTTGGGAACACCAGCGCGCGCCAGGTACGACGGTGATGCACACAAGACCGAGTGACACACCGCGAGCCGCCGCGCGACCAGGGTATCGTCGATGCGGTTGCTCAATCGGATGGCCAGGTCGATGCGGTCCTGCACCAGGTCGACGGTGCGGTCGACCATCATCAGGTCGATTTCGACCTTGGGGTATTCCTGCTGGAAGTCGACGACCGCCGCCGTCAGCTGCGCTTGCGCGAACGAGGGCGAGGATGTGATGCGCAGCCGCCCCTGGACCTCCCCTTGCTGGCTGGCCTGCGCATGGACGTCGTCGGCGAGCGCGACCATCTCCCTGAAGCCCTTCAGCGCTTGCTCGCCAGCATCGCTCAGCGCGAGCTTGCGCGTGGTGCGATGGAGTAGCCGCACCCCCAGCCAACTTTCCAGCCCTTCCAGGTAGCGGCTCGCCATCGCCCGGGACATGTCCAGTGCGTCAGCCGCCGCGCTGATGCTGCCGCGGTCCACGATTTCGACGAACACCCGCATTGCGGTGACACGGTCCATATGTTTGCTCGATTCAGTTGACAGTCATGCCGAACAAGTGAAGTTTATCTTCATGGCAAGAGCAAATAAAGTTCATTCATCGACAGCTCGTTGCTGCCGCCAAGGAGAACCGAAATGTCCATCGCTCGCACTGTTTCCAGCCTCGCTGCCGTCGCTCTTGCCCTGTCCACCACGGCGGCTAATGCGCAAACGGCTCCCCTGACCTTGAAGGTCCATCACGCCGACGCCGACAGCTTCAACGTCAATGCCGTGCTCGTGGCCGGCAAGACCGACGCAGTGCTGTTCGACGCCGGTTTCACCCGTGCCGATGCGCTGCGCATCGCCGCCATGGTGCTCGACAGCCGCAAGACGCTGAAAACCATTTACATCAGCCAGCCGGACCCGGACTACTACTTCGGCATCGACATCCTGAAGTCGTACTTCCCGGACGCAAAGGTCGTCGCGACCGCTGCCACCGTCAAGAAAATCGAGGCGACGCTGCCGACGAAGCTGGGCTTCTGGCCATCGAAGATGGGCGCCAACGCCCCCAAGTCCGTCAGCCTGCCCGAGGTGCTGGTCGGCAACACGCTGACGCTGGAGAACGAAGCCCTCGAAATCCGTGGCACGGACGACCGGCTGCCCCACCGCAGCTACGTGTGGATTCCCTCCATCAAGGCCGTGGTCGGTGGTGTCAACGTGTTCGCCGGCTTGCACGTCTGGACTGCCGACGCTGCCAGCGCCGAAGACCGCGCCGCGTGGTCCAAGAAGCTGAGTGACATCGCCGCGCTCAAGCCGGCCGTCGTTGTGCCGGGCCACGCGGCAGCTGGCGCTGCCCAAGACGCTTCGCAGGTCGCCTTTACGCAGACCTACCTGCAGCGCTGGGACGCCGAGCTGAAGAAAGCCAGCGACAGCGCCACGCTCATCGGCGCCATGAAGGCGGCCTATCCGACCGCAGGCCTGGGCATCGCCTTGGAAATCGGTGCCAAGGTCGCCACCGGCGAGATGAAGTGGTAACCCCATCCACGCAAGGAACCTTCATGAACGCCTTCAACCTGCCCCCCAAGTCCGTCGTCTATGTCATGGACGCCTACTGCGGCTGGTGCTGGGGCTTTTCGGAGCGGCTGGGCGAGTTCGAGGCCGCCAACCGCCACCGGGTGCCCTTCACGGCCATCAGTGGCGGCTTGTTCGTCGGCGAGCGGGCCAAGCCCATCGCCGCCTATCCTCACATCCCCGAGGCCAATGCCCACATCGCCCGCCTGACCGGCGCCGTCTTTGGCGATGCGTACAACGGCTTGCTCAAGGACGGCCATCTGGTGATGGACTCGGTGGACGCCGGCGCCGGACTGGCAGTGCTTCGTGCGCACGCGCCGACAAGGGCTGTGCACTGGGCCCATGAACTGCAAGCCGCGTGCTACGACCGAGGCCTCAGTCTGTCGGACCCGGCCACGATTGCCGGTATCGCAGCGGCCAATGGTCTGGACGAGGCCGCCGTGCTGCGCGACCTGAAGAGCGGCGCAGGCCAAGCGCAGGCGCAAGCCGACTTCACGTTGGCCCGTCAATTGGGTGTGACGTCTTATCCGACGCTGCTCTTCGTTGACGGCGACAGCGTGCACCCGCTCCGCGCGACTGGCACGTCCTTGAGCATGCTGAACGACAAGCTGGACGCGCTCCTGGTTTGACGCCAACGCGACAGGCTCATGCTGTGAGCCAGCCAAGACGCATGATGGTCGTTCGACCAGGAGGCACACCATGCCGTGCCGAAACGACAGGAACGGCCCGCGATCAGGAGGCCTTACAGGCCTGCGGCATGTCATGGGCTGATAGCTCTGCGACGCTAGAATGGATGGATAGACCTGCCCGGAAAACTCCCGGTCACTAGGCCCCGCTTTTCAAACTCCACAGGAAAATCCCCATGGCTCTCGTCTCGATGCGCGAACTGCTGGACCATGCTGCTGCCAACGGCTACGGCATTCCGGCCTTCAACGTCAACAACCTGGAACAGTTCCAGGCCGTCATGGAGGCGGCGAAGGAAGTCGGCGCTCCGGTGATCCTGCAGGCCAGCGCCGGTGCGCGCAAGTACGCGGGCGAGCATTTCATCAAGCACCTGATCCAGGCAGCGGTCGAGGCCTATCCGACCATCCCGCTGGTCATGCACCAGGACCACGGCCAGAGCCCGGCGATCTGCCAGGGCGCGATCGACCTGGGCTTCTCCTCGGTCATGATGGACGGCTCGCTGATGGAAGACGGCAAGACCCCGGCCAGCTTCGAGTACAACGTCGACGTCACGCGCCGCGTGGTCGAGCTGGCGCACAAGCTCGGCGTCTCGGTCGAGGGCGAACTCGGCTGCCTGGGCAACCTGGAAACCGGTGAAGCCGGCGAGGAAGACGGCATCGGCGCGGTCGGCAAGCTCGACCACAGCCAGATGCTGACCGACCCCGAGGAAGCGGCCCAGTTCGTCCAGGCGACCCAGCTCGACGCGCTCGCGATCGCGATCGGCACCAGCCACGGCGCCTACAAGTTCAGCCGCAAGCCCACCGGCGACATCCTGGCGATCTCGCGCGTGAAGGAAATCCACGCCCGCATCCCCAACACCCACCTCGTGATGCACGGCTCGTCGAGCGTGCCGCAGGACCTGCTGGCGATCATCAACCAGTACGGCGGTCAGATGAAGGAAACCTACGGCGTGCCGGTCGAGGAAATCCAGGAAGCGATCAAGTACGGCGTGCGCAAGATCAACATCGACACCGACATCCGCCTCGCGATGACCGGTGCCGTGCGCAAGTTCCTGTTCGAGAACCCGGACAAGTTCGACGCCCGCGAATGGCTCAAGCCCGCGCGCGCCGCGGCCCAGGCCCTGTGCAAGCAGCGCTTCCTCGAATTCGGCTGCGAAGGCCAGGCCGGCAAGATCAAGGGCCACAGCCTGCAGGTCGTAGCATCCCAATACGCCGCCGGCCAGCTGACCCAGGTGGTCAACTGATCCAGACGCTGGAGCAGCTGCGCGCCGGCGCGCTCGCCGGTGCCAGCCGGCTCACGCTGCGGGCGGGGCTGACCGAGTTCCCGCGCGAGATCTTCGACCTCGCCGACTCGCTTGAAATCCTGGACCTGTCGGGCAATGCGCTGAGCGCGCTGCCCGAGGACCTGCCGCGCCTGCACCGGCTACGCGTGCTGTTTGGCTCGGACAATCCGTTCACCGAGCTGCCCGCGGTGCTGGGCCGCTGCGAACAGCTCGAACTGGTGGGCTTCAAGTCCTGCCGCATCGAGCAGGTCCCTGCCGCCGCGCTGCCGCCCCGGCTACGCTGGCTGATACTGACCGACAACCAGATCGAAGCGCTGCCGCCCGAGATCGGCCGCTGCGCCCGGCTGCAGAAACTCGCGCTGGCCGGCAACCGGCTGCAGGCGCTGCCGGCCGAACTGGCAGCCTGCCACAACCTCGAACTGCTGCGGATTGCCGCCAACCGCCTGACCGAACTGCCGGCCTGGCTGCTGGAACTGCCCCGACTGACCTGGCTGGCCTATGCCGGCAATCCCTGCTGCCTCGAGCAGGAACAGGCGACGCTGACGCAGAGCCCGATCGCCGCCATAGCCTGGCAATCGCTGCAACTGCAGCAGATCCTGGGCGCCGGGGCTTCAGGAGTGATCCACCTGGCCGAGCAGCGCCAAGACGATGCGACCCGGCAGGTGGCCGTCAAGCTGTTCAAGGGCGAGATGACCAGCGACGGACTGCCGGAATCCGAAATGGCTGCCTGCCTCGCGGGCGGCGACCATCCGCACCTGATTCCGCTGCTAGGCCGGATCGAAGGCCATCCGCAAGCCGGCCAAGGTCTGGTGATGGCGCTGGTCAGCGCGCAATTCCGCAGCCTGGCCGGTCCGCCCAGCCTGGACTCCTGCACGCGCGACATCTACCCTGCCGACAGCCGCTGGAGCCCGGCGATCGCGCTCAAGCTGGCCAGCAGCATGGCCTCGACCCTGGCCCATCTGCACGCCCGCGGCGTGCTGCATGGCGACTTCTATGGCCACAACATCCTGCATGACGGCAGCGGCCAGGCGCTGCTGGGCGACTTTGGCGCCGCTACCCTGCTGAGCGGCTTGCCAGCGCCTCTGGCAGCGGGACTGCAAAAGCTCGAAGTGCGCGCCTTCGGCTGCCTGCTGGAGGAACTGCTGGAACGCACAGTCCCCGCCGCAGGCGACGACCTGCTGCTGGCCCGACTGACCGCATTGCGCGACGCCTGCCTGGACCCGCTGCCAACCAGCCGGCCCGACTTCAAGACCCTGGTCGCAGCACTGACTCAGCGGTAGTGACCGCCGCGCCCCGGCACAGGCTCAGCAATACCCCCACCCTGCACGTCCAAGCGCCAGCCGACATAGCGTGGACAAAAAAAGAGCCCCACGAGGGGGCTTGGAAAGCCTTGCGGCTCGTCGCCAGGGAGGTGAGCGACGGGGACGAATCCCGGCTGCAAATTTACTACAAATCCTTTTGATTCGCCAGCAATTTCATTTCATTTTTTCAATAGATTCAAATTAATCACATTATTCATGGTATGGCCACTGACAGTCATTGCCAGGCTGGCAGCAACAGGCCTAGCTTGGCTGGGCGCAAAACGCAAGACTTGCGATAATCGAATATTTGATCCTGGCCCGCTCTGTCCATGACCCACGCACTCCACACCTCCGCCCTCAAGTCCCTGCCCTTGCTCGCACGCGGCAAGGTGCGCGACAACTACGCCGTGGGCGACGACCGCATCCTGATGGTCGCCTCCGACCGCATCAGCGCCTTCGACGTCATCATGGGCGAGCCGATTCCTGGCAAGGGTGAGCTGCTGACCCGCCTGAGCCTGTTCTGGTTCGACTTGCTGGGCCCGAACGGCCAGAACATCTGCCCGATCCACCTGACCGGCCAGGACCCGACCAGCGTCGTCAGCGCCGAGGAAGCGCCCCAGGTCGCGGGCCGCTCGATGCTGGTCAAGCGCCTGAAGCCGATCCCGGTCGAGGCCGTGGTGCGCGGCTACCTGGCCGGCAGCGGCTGGAAGGAATACCAGGACAGCCGCTCGGTCTGCGGCGTGGCCCTGCCCGAAGGCCTGCAGAACGCCTCCAAGCTGCCCGAGCCGATCTACACCCCGGCCGCCAAGGCCGAGGTCGGCGAGCATGACGAGAACATCACCTTCGAGAAGACGGTCGAGATGATCGGCCCCGAGTTGGCCGCGCAGATCCGCGACACCTCGATCCGGCTCTACCAGGCTGCGGCCGAATTTGCGCTGACCAAGGGCATCATCATCGCCGACACCAAGTTCGAGTTCGGCCTCGATGCCGACGGCACCCTGGTGCTGATGGACGAGGTGCTGACCCCGGACAGCTCGCGCTACTGGCCGGCCGACAGCTATGTCGAGGGCAGCAACCCGCCGAGCTTCGACAAGCAGTTCCTGCGCGACTGGCTCGAGACCGCGACCGTCAACGGCCAGCTCTGGAACAAGACCGCACCGGCGCCACGCCTGCCGCAGGAAGTCATCACCCAGACCGCCGCCAAGTACCAGGAAGCGCTGCAGCGCGTGCTGGGCTGAACCGCTGGCGGTCCGGGTGGCCGCCAGCTTGTCTGCTTCAGGGCTTGAAGCTGTTCACGGCGGCGCGGCCGACGGCCGAGTCGTCGGTGAAGAAGCCATCGATGCCGGTCTTCAGGTAGGCCTGGATTTCGGCGATGCTGTTGCCGCGTGCGCTGGCATCGCTGGTCGGGGCGCCCTTGAGGCTGGCCGGCAGGAAGCTGTTTTCCGGGCGCAGGGTCCAGGTATGGACCACGAGACCGGCGGCATGCGCGTCCTTGACGAAGCTGGTCGGTGCGCCGAGCTCGGTCGCCACGCCGTTCACGCGCACGAAGGGAATGATCCACTCCTTGTACGGGCCCACGGCATAGGCATAGCTGGCGATTTCCTTCAGGCCGGCTGGGGTCACCATGTCGGCATAGCTGCGGGTGTTGGATGCACCTTCAGCCACGAAGTCGTAGGGACGACCGCTGCCGTTGATCAGCTGTGCCAGGCGGACCGTGCTGAGCTTGCTGATTTCCTTCAGGTTGCCGACCTCGAACGACTGCACGAACACCGGAGCGCCGCGGTGGTTCCAGCCGTTCTTCTCGAGCGTGGCCAGCAGCGGCTTTTCCAGCGGCAGGCCGATCGACTTGAAATAGGTCGGGTGCTTGGTTTCCGGCTCGATCGCGATCACGCGGCCCTTGGCGGCGGACTGGGCCTTGGCCAGGTCGATGACCTCCTGCAGCGTCGGCACCTCGAACTGGTCGTTGTACTGGGTGTTGGCGGGACGAATTGCCGGGATGCGCTCGCGCGCGCGCAGGGTCTTGAGTTCGGCCAGCGTGAAGTCTTCGGTGAACCAGCCGGTGATGCTGGTGCCATCGACGACCTTGGTGGTCTTGCGCGAGGCGAACTGCGGCAGCTCGGCGACGTTGGTGGTGGCTTCCTTGACCGAGCCGTCGGCGTTGAGGATCGCGATGGCGTTCTCGTGCCGGTCGACCAGCACGCCATCCTTGGTGATGACCAGATCGGGTTCGATGATGTCGGCACCGTCGTCGATCGCCTTCTGATAGGCCGCCAGCGTGTGCTCGGGACGCAGCGCCGAGGCACCGCGGTGTGCAATCACCGTCGGCGTGGGCGGCATATAGCTGTCTTCGCTGTCGTTGCAGCCAGCCAGGGAGAGCACGGCGGCCAGGGCCAGCGTCGTGGGCATGAGGAGGGTGGATTGGGTCATGAGGGCTTCTCTGGGGGGAAACCGCCCAATCTAGGCCGGCCCCGTGAAGCCCCGGTGATCGCTCAATGAAGATCTCGTGAATCAGCCCAGCAGCTGGCCGATCCGGTCCAGATAGGCCGCTGCCGGCACGGCGCGGATCGGCTCGCCATGGTTGTAGCCATAGCTCACGAGCGCGACCGGGCAGCCGGCCGCATGCGCCGCCTCGGCATCGTTGCGCGAGTCGCCGACCATCAGCGTGCGCGCCGGCAGGGTACCGAGCGCCCGGCAGGTCTCCAGCAGCGGCAGCGGATCGGGCTTCTTGCGCGCGAACGAGTCGCCGCCGAAGACGAACTCGAAATAGCCGTCCAGCCCCTTGGCCGCCAGCAACGGCCGCGCGAAGGCCAGCGGCTTGTTGGTCAGGCAGGCCAGGCGCAGGCCGGCGTCGCGCAGCGACTGCAGGCCCTCGACCACGCCAGCGAAGACCGCGGCAAACTCCCCGTTGATGCCCAGGTAATGGCGCTGGTAGGCAGCCCAGGCCAGCTCGTAGCGCGCCGGGTCGCCACCGACCGCGGCCAGGGTCTGGCGGATCAGGTGCTCGCTGCCCTTGCCGACGGTGCGCTCGACGAAGGCGCGCTCCACGCGCGGCAGGCCAAGCTCGTCCAGCGTCAGGCCCAGCACGGCGACGAAGTCGCCCAGCGTGTCGATCATGGTGCCGTCGAGGTCGATGATGGCGGCGTCGAGGCCGGATGGAAGGTCGGGAGGCAGGTGGCTGGCGCTTGTCATGGTCAGGCAGTGGCGGTGGATCGGTGGCTGGTGATCGCTCGGGCCGGGCAAGGCCGTACACTTTCTCCATCCATCAGACAGATAGTAAGATTTTTCATGAAGCGAATGCTCGCGGCCTGCTTTTGTGCACTGGGATTGGTGCTGCCGACCCAGGCAGCCGAGGTCTCCGTGGCCGTGGCCGCCAACTTCACGGCGCCGATGCAGAAGATCGCCGCCGCGTTCGAGCAGGACAGCGGCCACCAGGCCCGGCTGGCCTTCGGCTCGACCGGCCGCTTCTACGCCCAGATCCAGCAAGGCGCGCCGTTCCAGCTGCTGCTGGCTGCGGACGACGAGACCCCGGCCCGGCTCGAGCGTGAAGGCCTGGGGGTGGCCGGCAGCCGCTTCACCTACGCGATCGGCCGGCTCGTGCTCTGGAGTCCGCAGCCCGGCCTGGTCGACGATCAAGGCCTGGTACTCAGGCAGGGCCGCTTCGACAAACTGGCCCTGGCCGACCCGAAACTCGCCCCCTATGGCGCCGCCGCGATCGAAAGCCTGACCCGGCTCGGCCTGCTGCAGGACCTGCAAGCCAAGTTCGTGCAGGGCGAGAACATCGCCCAGGCCTACCAGTTCGTCGCCAGCGGCAATGCCCAGCTCGGCCTGCTGGCCCTGTCGCAGGTCCATGCCGACGGCCGATTGCGCGCGGGCTCGGCCTGGGTCCTGCCGGCCTGGCTGCACCGCCCGATCCGGCAGGATGCCCTGCTGCTGACGCAGGGCAAGGACAATCCGGCTGCCGCGGCGCTGCTGCGCTACCTGCAAGGCGACAAGGCGCGCGCCATCATCCGCGCCCACGGCTACGAGTTCTGACATGCCTTTCGACCCGGCTGCCCTGCAGGCGATCTGGCTCACGCTCAAGCTCGCAACGCTGACCACGGTGCTGCTGCTGCTGATCGCGACGCCGCTGGCCTGGTGGCTGGCGCGGACCGGCTCGCGCTGGCGCGCCCCGATCAGCGCGCTGGTGACGCTGCCGCTGGTGCTACCACCCTCGGTGCTGGGCTTCTACCTGCTGCTGGCAATGGGTCCGCACGGCCCGCTGGGCCAGCTGACGCAGGCGCTCGGCTGGGGCTTGCTGTCGTTCAGCTTCACGGGTCTGCTGATCGGCTCGGTCATCTTCTCGCTGCCGTTCGCGGTGCAGCCGCTGCAACATGCCTTCGAGGCCCAGGGCCAGCGTGCGATGGAAGTCGCCGCCACGCTGCGCGCGCGCCCGCTGGACGCCTTCTTCACGGTCGCGCTGCCGCAGGCGCGGACCGGGCTGGTCACGGCGGCGATCCTGAGCTTCGCGCACACGGTCGGCGAGTTCGGCGTCGTGCTGATGATAGGCGGCAACATCCCGGGCCAGACCCGGGTGGTGTCGACCCAGATCTACGGCCATGTCGAGGCGATGGAATATGCCCAGGCGCACTGGCTGGCCGGCGCCATGGTGCTGTTCTCCTTCGTGGTGCTGCTGAGCCTGGCGCTGCTCAAGCGCCAGCGCGGCCCGGGACTGCCATGAGCGAGCCGGCGCTGCAGATCCGGCTCACGCTGCCACGGGCCGATTTCGCGCTGCAGGTCGACCTGCAATTGCCCGCGCGCGGCATCACGGTGCTGTTCGGGGCCTCCGGCTCGGGCAAGACCAGCCTGCTGCGCTGCGTCGCCGGGCTGGAGCGGGCGCAACAGGCCCATGTCGCCATCGCTGGCGAGGTCTGGCAGGACGATGCAACCGGCCTGTTCCTGCCGACCCACCGGCGCGCGCTGGGCTATGTGTTCCAGGAAGCCAGCCTGTTCGAGCATCTGGACGTGCAGGGCAACCTCGATTACGGCGTCAAGCGCGCGCGCACGCCGCAAGCCAGGCAGCAGCTGCAAGCGGCGATCGAGCTGCTGGGCATCGCCGAGCTGCTGCGGCGCCGGCCGGCCCAACTCTCGGGCGGCGAGCGCCAGCGGGTCGCGATCGCGCGCGCGCTGGCCACGGCGCCGCGGGTGCTGCTGCTCGACGAACCGATGGCCGCGCTCGACCTGGCGCGCCGGCTCGAGATCATGCCCTGGCTCGAACGCCTGCGCGACGAGCTCAGCATTCCGATGCTCTATGTCACCCATTCTGCCGACGAGCTGGCGCGGCTGGCCGACCATCTGGTGGTGCTCGCGCGCGGGCAGGTGCAGGCAGTCGGTCCGGTGCAGCAGGTGCTGGACTCGCTGCAGAGCCCGGTCGTGGTCGGTGAGGACGCAGGCGTGCTGCTGCAAGGCCAGATCGCCGAACGCGATGGCGACTGGCAGCTGGCCCGGGTGGCGTTCGAGGGCGGCGAGCTCTGGGTGCGCGACCGCGACATCCCCGTCGGGCAGACCGTGCGGCTGCGCGTGCTGGCGCGCGACGTGAGCCTGACGACCACCGAACCGCATCACACCAGCATCCAGAACCATCTGCCGGGACGGATCGATTCGATCGCCCCCGATGCCCATCCGTCGCAGGTGCTGGTGCGCGTGCGTTGCGGCGAGGCGGTGCTGCTGGCGCGCATCACCCGGCGCGCCCAGGCCCTGCTGCACTTGCAGCCGAGCAGCATCGTCTGGGTGCAGGTGAAGTCGGTGGCCGTGGTGCAATAAGGCCGGCCAGAGGCCTTACTGGCGCGACTGGGCCAGCGCCGCCAGGACCTGGTCGGCCTCGGCCCGGACCCGGCCCGACACCGCGGTCGCGAGCTGCAGCCGCCTGAGCAACCAGGGCTCCAGGGCATCGTCGAGCGGCGCCACGAACGACGGGAGCTCGGCCAAGGGCAAGGCGTCTGCGGGCAAGCTGGCCACCTCGGGTTGGGTCAGGACGGTCCCGATCGCATCGACCGCCTGCGCCAGCGGCGGCTGCAACGGCAGCAGGTCGATCCGGTCCCGATGCTGGACCAGCATCGTCTTGACCGCCGTCAACTGGGCCAGCAGCTGGTAGCTGTAGGCCAGCAAGCGCTCCAGCGGCTCCAGCGGCGGCCTGACGGCGCGCGGCTCGGACAGCGAGCGCTGGATCGCCTGCATCAGTGCGGACAGGCTGTCATGGGCCTCGCGGCGGGCCAGCCGCCATTCGATCTCGGGCGCGTTGTCTATCGCCTGCAGCTGGCCCAGTCCGAGCGCGACCTCGGCATGGCGGGCCTGCGCCTTCAACGTCCGGTTCAGCAGCGATGGCATGGCCTGGCGTTCCCAGGACGGCAGGAAATAGCTATACAGCCAGGCAAAGCCGACCCCGATCAGCGTGTCGGCCATGCGCTCGATCACGTCGAACACCGGCGAGGCTCCGGCATTGAGCATATGGGCCTGGACCAACCCGAGCAGCGTGGCCGCCACGGCAGTGACCAGATAGCGCCTGGCCGCGAAGGCATGGGCGCAGGCCTGGGCCAGCGTCAGGACCAGCAGCAGCTGCAGCGCCGACAGATGGGCCGACAGCAGCGCAGCCGACAGCAGGCAACCGATCAAGGTGCCCAGCACGCGGTGGTTGCGGCGCTCCAGGGTCTGGGCCAGGCTGCCGCGCAGCACGACGACAATCGTCAACAGGATCCAGTAATCATGCGTGCCCCAGGGCAGGACCTGCGCCAGGGCATAGGCCGAGCCCAGCGCCAGGCTGGCCCGGATCGCATGCCGCAGCGAGGGTGCGTTCCAGCGCCAGAGCGAGGCCAGAGGCCGCCAGCTCCAGTAGGTGGGACTCACGAACAACTGCCAGGCGGTGCGGACCGCTGCCAGGTTCGGCGCTGCCTGGCCACGCCCGAGCTCGATCAGGCGCAAGACATCATCGCTCAGATTGGCGACCCGGTTGGCCAGGCTCAGTGTCAGCGCCGCCGGCAGGGCATCGGACGCTTCGCGGGCGTGATCGGCGGCACAGTCGACCTGGCGCCAGGGCGCCAGCGGCTGGCCCAGATCCGGGAAGGCCGGCGGCAGATCGCCGCGCAACAAGGCGTCGGCCACCTGCTCGGTCGCACTGGCGCAATCCTGCATGACCCGGGACAGCAGCGGCAAGGCCGATCGATGTCCGGGCCGGGCCCGGATCGCGTCGAGGTCGAGCTCGCAGGCCAGCAGATGGTCACGCAGTTCCATGACCAGCAGCAGCATGGCCACCAGCTGCTGGCGGCGCGGGGTGCGCGGCGACTCGAGCAGGATGTCGCGCGCCGCTTGCAGCTGATCGGCCAGCTGGGCCTGCTGGCGCAGCACGGCGCCGATGACCGGCAGGCCGGACGCCGATGCCGGCTCGTCCCGGGGCTGGAACTGCCTGGCCTGCAACCGCATCAGCGCCACCAGCGAGAACAGGGTGTTGGCCAGGGTCGCCATCCGGTAGAACGGGTTCAGCCAGGCATTGGCCACCGTGGCCCAGACCAGGTAGACGCCAGCGCCGAGCGCGAAGCAGGCACTGTTGAACAGCACGCTGGCCTGCCGGGGCATGGCCATCGAGAACAAGGCCGCGAACATCAGCGACATGACGATCGGCAGGCCCCGCTTGCCCCAGGCACCGGCCAGGAAGGCCAGAAAGGTGGCCGAGACCAGCAGCAAGCCCAGGTAGAGCGGCGAGGCATGCAGTGCCTGCACGGCAGCGAACAAGGGCAGGCCCAGGATGGCCGAGGGCAGCAGCAGCCAGATCTTGCCGCGCTGGGGCGAGGCCTGGTCAGGCGGAATGCAGACGATCACGCCGACCGAAGCGGCGGCAGCCGCTTCCGGCCCGAGCCAGAGCCGAACCAGACCGGAAATCAGCAGCAGGCCAAGCGCAGCCATGGCCCCGTTGCCAAAATAGGGACTCAACAACACCCGTGCGGCGGCCCGCAGGCGCGGATGGCTCATCGCTTGCCTGATCATGTCCATGGTGACAGTCATGGTACGCCAGGGAACCGGCAGCAAAACAAAAGCCCCGCCTGAATCAACAGGAGGGGCTTGTGCCTAGCCACTGGGGCTTGATCTGGAGCGGGATAAGAGACTCGAACTCTCGACCTATACCTTGGCAAGGTATCGCTCTACCAACTGAGCTAATCCCGCGAAATTTGGTGGCGTGATTGTAGCAGAAGAAAATCCCCGACTACACAGCCGCCAGGCAGCGCATCTCTTGACCAGTGGATCAGCTGGGGCGTAACCGGGTCCGACGGGCATCAGCTTGAACCGCGCTGCGCCCGGGTCGCCAGCCAGGCCTGGTAGCCTCCCTTCAGGGGCTTGGCCGATGAATAACCGGCTTGCTGCAGCTGGCGCGCCGCCTGCACGGCACTGGCGTCCTCGGGGCAGGCACACAGGGTCACGATCGGCCGCTCCTTGGGCCAGTCGCCGACCGCCTCCAGCAGCCAGTCATGTTCGGCCACCCGGGTGCCATCGATCGGACCGGTCTCGGCGATCATCGTGGCGCTGCGCAGGTCGAGCACGAGCGGCGGCTCGGCACCGGCCAAGGCTGCGATCAGCTCGTCTGGCGTGATGTGCGGCACGGCGCTGAGTTGCCTGAAGCGGTATTTCTGCCATAGCTTCCAACCGATCCCGCTGACCAGCAACACGAGCACCAGCAACAACAGCCAGCTGGCATGACGGTCCAGCAGCGCGATGACTGACTGCACGGCATCCTGCAACAGCCAGCCGGCGCCGAGCGCGAGTCCGGCCCATAGCGCGGACCCGACAGCCGCCGCCAGCAGGAAGCCCAGCGGGTTCATGCGCATCGCACCGGCAATCGGCGGCGCCACGGTCGAAAAACCCGGGATGAACTTGGCCACGACCAGCGACGACACCCCCCAGCGGATGAAGCGCGCCTCGGTCAGGCTGACGCAGGACGAGGGATTGATCGAGAGCTTGCACAGACCGGCCAGCACCCGGTAGCCAAACAGCTTGCCGGTCAGGTACCAGATCCAGTCGGCAATCACCGAGGCAACGACCGCCGCCGCCAGGATCTGGCCGAGGCTGCCCGAGGTCGCCGCCAGGCTGCCGGCAAGCAACAGGGTCGGCACAGCCGGCACCGGCAGGCCGATCTGCTGCAACAGGACGTTCACGAACACGACGGTGATCGCGTCCTCGCGAAGGGTCTGGCTGATCTGATTGATATCCATGAATTCGCTCTGCGACGCAACTGGCCGGCCTGTTCCTCATGATACAAGGCTGGCTGGAGTCCCAGCAAAGCAGCGTGAATCTCTGCCGCCCGACCCAGGTCTGCCACGGGTGAGGTGCCAGCTGGCGCTACCATCGTTCGCATGTCCACCACCTTGCACGACAACAGCTCAACGCTGCCCCTGGACGCCCAGCACATTCTGGAATTGGCCGCCCAGTCCATGTTCCACCTGTTCTCCAGCGTCAGCCAAGGCATGTTCCTGGTGAACCGCAAAGGCCGTATCGTATGGGTGAACGAGGGCTACCAGCGCTTCTTGCCCAGCCTGGGTTTCTCCTCGCTGAGCCAGTTCCTGGGCCGGATGGTCGAGGAGGTGATCCCAAACACCCAGATGCGCCGCGTGCTGGAGACGGGCGAGCCCGTGCTGCTGGACCTGCTTGACAACCGGGCCGGCACCTTCGTCGTCAGCCGCATTCCCTTGCGCGATGAAGCCCAGCAGGTGATCGGTGCGATTGGCATCGTGCTGTTCGATCAGCCCAAAACCACGCTGCAACCCTTGATCAGCAAGTTTGCCCTGCTGCAGCGCGACCTGGATGAGGCCCGCCGTGAGCTGGTATTGCAGCGGGGCCACTCGCTGGCCGGTGCAGGAACGGGGGAACGCCGAGCCAAGTACACCTTCGCCAGCTTTGTCGGTTCGAGCGCCGCCGCCACCGAAGTCAAGCGCCAGGCCCGCCGCGCCGCCCAGTCCGCCAGTCCGGTGCTGCTGCTGGGCGAAACCGGCACCGGCAAGGAGCTGCTGGCCCATGCGATCCATGCCGCGTCGGCGCGCGCCAGCGGGCCGTTCGTCAGCGTGAACATTGCCGCCGTGCCCGACACGCTGCTGGAGGCCGAGTTCTTTGGCGTGGCCCCCGGGGCCTACACCGGCGCCGACCGCAAGCGACGCGATGGCAAGTTCAAGCTGGCCGATGGCGGCACCCTGTTCCTGGACGAGATCGGCGACATGCCACTGAGCCTGCAAGCCAAGTTGCTGCGCGCCTTGCAGGAGGGCGAGATCGAGCCGCTGGGCTCGAACCAGTTGGTGCCGTTCAATGTGCGCCTGGTGGCCGCCACCTCGCGCGACCTGGTGGCCATGGTGCAGGGCGGCCAGTTCCGTGAAGACCTGTTCTACCGCCTGCATGTGCTGCCGCTGCGCGTACCGCCGCTGCGGGCGCGGCGCAGCGACATCCCGGCCCTGGTCGAGGTGCTGGGCGAAGACCTGGCGCTGCGCAACGGCACCGCGCCGCCCGAGCTGCTGCCCGATGCCCTGGCCCTGCTGGTAGCCCAGCCCTGGCGCGGCAATATCCGCGAGCTGCGCAATGTGCTGGAACAGGCGGTGCTGGGCAGTGAGTCGCGGGCGATCGATGCCGCGCAACTGGAGCATGTGCTGCGCGAAGCCGGGCTGGAGCCGGCCGCGCCGGCGGCCTGTGGCTTACTGCCCGACGGTACGGCCACCCGTCCGGAGGACGCGGCGGACGAGACGGCCTTGTTGCGCCCGCTGGCCGAACAGGTGGCGTCCTTGGAGCGCCGGGCGATTGCCGCCGCACTCAAGGCGCATGGCGGCAACAAGCAAGCGGTCGCCCGCCAACTGGGCATTTCGCGTGCGACCTTGTACGCGCGCCTGGAAAACCCTGACAAGTAATCAGACAACTGTCTGAATTTCAGGCACTCCAACCGTCTGCAAATTGAACACTTTATCCAGGCGGTCCCGATCCTGTTGCCCAGACCCAGCCCTGTTGCCCAGGGAACGCCAATCGTCAGGCATTGCCTGGGGCTATTGGCATGATCCCTGCGTGTTGCGCGTCAAGCACGCCTTTGTGTCAATAGAAAAAAAGAGGAGACAACATGAAAGCGAATCTGCAACCACCTCGGGCCGCGAAACTGGCCCTGACCGCCTTGACAGGCGCCGTGCTGGCCGCCTGCGGCGGCTCGGACGACCCCAGCAACGACCTGCCCGCAGGCATCACGCCACTGAGCGCCTCGGTCTATCCCGCCACCACGGTCGGCAAGGGTGACAGTGCTGCCACGCAAGACCTGCTGACCGGCGGCATTGGTAAAACCGGACTGGGCCTGGCCACAGCCCCCGCTTATGCCGACCCTGCCAACCCCACGGCAGCCGAACTGCGGCGCAATGCCCTGTATTCCAACTACCGCGGCATTCTCGATGGCAGCAGCGCAGGCGGTTACGGCAGTCTGTATGGCCCGAACGTCACGGCCGCGGGCGCGGTGACCAGCAATGAAGGCCTGATTCCGGGCCGTGAATATGTGGCCGTGCTCGATGATGGCTCGGGCCGCAAGAAGACCGTGATCGCCGTGCAACTGCCAGACAGCTTCAATCCCTCGAACCCCTGCGTGGTGCTCGGCGCATCATCGGGCTCGCGCGGCGTGTACGGCGCGATCGGCACGGCAGGCGAATGGGGCCTGAAGAATGGCTGCGCCGTGGCACTCACCGATGCCGGCAAGGGCGTGGGCATCTACAACATGACGGACGACACCGTCCACCAGATCGATGGCACACGCGCCAGCCGCGCCGCTGCCGGCAGCCTGGGCTTCTTTGCCGCCAACATCACCGATACGGCCCGCGCGGCCTACAACGCGCTGTTCCCGAACCGCCTGGCCATCAAGCATGCCCATTCCCAGATGAATCCTGAAAAGGACTGGGGCAACGACACGCTGGCGGCAGGCCGCTATGCGATGTATGTGCTGAACGACCGTTATGGCACGGCTGACAACCGGGTTCCGTTCACGCCCGAGAACACCCTCGTGATCGCGGGATCTGCCTCCAACGGCGGCGCGGCCTCGCTGCGTGCGGCCGAGCAAGACGGCAACGGCCTGATCGACGGCGTGGTGGCCTCCGAACCGGTGACCGAAATGCCCACCAGCAGCGGCTATGGCATCCAGTTTGGCGGCGTTGCAGTGACAGGCTACGGCAAGACGCTGGCCGACTTCGTGACCTACGCCAACCTCTACCAGCCCTGTGCCGCGCTGGCGGCCGATGCGGCGCTGAGCGAAACCTCCATCTTCAACTACATCGGACTGGTCGGCATGACGGCACGGGCCCAGGCACGCTGCGATGGCCTGGCCGCCAAGGGCCTGGTCAGCGGCGCCGACACCGCCGCCCGGGCCCAGGACGCGCTGAACAAGCTGCGCGCCTACGGCTGGACGCGTGACAGCGACCCGATGCACAACGCCCACTATGCACTGGGCAACGGCCCCATCCTGTCGGCCATGTACCCGGTGAGCTATGGCCGCTTTGCCGTCGATGCCAATGTCTGCAACACCAGTTTTGCGGCGGTCAATCCCGCCACGGGCGTGCCGGTAGCGGTAGCGCCGACGGCGCTGGCACAGAGCTTTGCCACCGCCAACGGCACCTCCAACGGCACGCCGGTTGCCGTGGTCTATAACGACTCGGTGGGCGGCGCCAAGTCGTGGCAGTTTGCGGTATCGCCATCGACCGGCGTGGCCGATTTCGGTCTGGACAACGCCTTGTGCCAGCGCGCGCTGGTGACGGGAGTGGACTCGGTCAGCGGCGCGGCGCTCACGGCCAGCAGCCAGCCCAGCAAGGCCCAGAGCGACGCCGTGCGCGCGGGCATTGCCGAGGTCGTGCTGAACGGCAACCTGCGTGGCAAGCCCACCATCATCGTCAGCGGCCGCAGCGATGCGCTGATTCCGGTCAACAACAACTCGCGCGCCTACACCGCCTACAACCGGGTAGTCGAGGGCAATGCCAGCCAGCTGCGCTACATCGAGGTCACGAACGGCCAGCATTTCGACAGCTTCCTGCCGTTCAGCGGCTTCGACACCCGCTTCGTGCCGCTGCACCCCTACTTCAACCAGGCCATGGATGCGATGCTGGCCCACCTGAAGTCCGGCAGCGCCTTGCCACCCAGCCAGGTGGTGCGCACCACGCCGCGCGGTGGCTTGCCAGGGGCAGCGCCCGCCATCACGGCAGCCAACGTGCCACCGTTCGTGGCGGTGCCCACGGCGGGCAACCAGATCGGCTTTGCCGGCACTTCGATCAGCGTGCCGAACTGAGCGCTGGATTGTGCAGGGCGTCTCTTGAGATAGTCGCCCTGCATCCCACCTGAAAGCAGGCGACCCATTCAGGCATTGTGCAATGTCAATTCAGCCAGCAACTTGAATTCCTGCAGCAGGCCGCGCACATAGGTGATTTGATCAATAGCCCAGCGCTCCTCCAGTTCCAGCACCTGTTCCAGACTCATGCCGACCGGGATCTCGGTCTCGCTCATCGGGCGGTAGGGAATAAAAGGATCGGCGTCTTCGTTGGTGTAGCGGAAGGCTGGTGCGCGGTAATGGTTTTCCTGCTCCAGGCAAAATGCAATCACCTGAGGGGCGGCATCGCCCAGCATGAGCAACTCATACAGCATGCGAGGGCTGGGCAAGTCGTCTTGCGCACTGCCCTGCAACACGCCATAGTGACCCCATCCGTGCGGCTCCGGAACAACTTGCACCCCCTTCAAGTGCACCTGCCGGATGCGGGGCGCCAGCGTGTGCAGGGCGGCCAGCGGCCGCTCGCCGGCGTTGACCATGTTGCCAAAGTCCAGTAGCGCGTTCAGTCTGGGATGGTTGACATGCGTGAGCAGGGCCATGATTTCCTGGCTCTTGAGTTCTTCGTGCTGCTCGAAATCGAAATAAAGGTCGTGCAAGTCGGCTTGTGCTGCAAGGTAGCGCAAGTCGGCTGCAATCATCTGAAGCAGCTGTGACAGCCGGCCTTCATAGCGCGAATAGACCCGGATGTTTTGCACGCCCAGGATGCGCGCTGCAGCCACCACGCGATCAACGTCGTCCTTGCGGGTGCTGCTGATTTCAAGATGAATGGCAAGACGGTATTGCGCTGCCCTGGCCGCAACGGCACGCAATCCATCCGGCCCCATGCAGTCCAGGCTGCGCTCCTCGCCGTCCAGCATATGGATGCTGATGCCGCTGAGTGCATGGGCATGGGCGAAATCCAGCAAGTCCAGCGGGCGGTAGCTGCCATGTGTGAACTGCGCCAGATGCGGGTAGGCATGGGCAAACAGACGTACCCCAGCGATGCGCTGCACCAGCTTGGCGGCGAGGGCTGGTGTCAGCACCGGGCTGGGGCTGGCTTCATCGCCTGCCAGCTTGTGCTGCATCAATGACTGGAAGCGGGATTGGATGGCGTTCATGGGCGAGGCACGCAGGTGCTGTGTTTAAACGGCGGCAGGCAGTTGCCAGCGCAACTGCGGCCACTGGCGTGGTTGAAGCATCTGCTGGAAGCCTGCGGAGGGGTTGACCACATGGGGCTTGTCCACGGCTTCCAGTAGCGGCATGTCGTTCACCGAATCGCTGTAGCCATAGCTGCCCGACAGGCTGTGGCCATAGGCCCGCATCCAGGCATTCAGGCGCTGCACCTTTCCCTCGCGGAAACTCAGCACGCCCTGTGTCGCACCCGTGTACCGGCCCTGGTGCTGCTCCAGCGCAATGGCAAGCACCTCGGTCACGCCGAGGGCGGCCGCAACCTTGCGCACAATGAAGTCAGCGGTCGCTGAAATCACCAGCAAGGTGTGCTGCTGCTGGCGGTGCCATTGCAGCTGTGCCTGCGCTTGCGCATACACCTGGTGGGGCACAATGCGGGCCACATAGTCGCTGGCCATGGCATCCACCTCGGCTACCGTCTTGCCTGCCAGGGGGCGCAACGTGAAATCCATATAGCTTTGCATGGACAGCTCGCCAGCATGGTAGGACTGCATCATGGCCTTTTCGGTTTCCAGCATCGCCGCCGGTGCCAGCCCTTTTTCCACCAGGTAGGCCAGCCATAGCGTGGAGCTGTCGCAGGCGATCAGGGTTTCGTCCATGTCGAATATGGCCAGCACGCTCATGCCACCTCCTGCAGTTCTTCGGCGTTGAATTGCAGCTGCACCGTGGCGCCTTGGGCGAGCAGGGAGGAGGCCGAGCGGTTGAGTAGATCCACCATCAGGCGGCAGCCACCCGAATCGACCACATAACGAATCACATTGCCCAGCAACTGATGCTGCTGCACCACTGCGGGATAGGATTTGCCCTGGTTCGCCAGCGGCGTTTCACCCGGCAGCACGACATGGATGGACTCGGGCCGGATGGCCAGATGGCCCTTGACATCCAGTCCCAGCAGTGCCCGGGCGGCGGCGGCATCCAGCAGGTTGTAATTCCCCATGAATCCCGCCACAAAGCGGCTTTCAGGTCGGGTGTAGACCGACTCGGCACTGCCGCTCTGCACAATGCGACCGGCGTTCATCAGGAAGATGCGGTCGGACAGAATCAGCGCCTCCTCCTGGTCGTGCGTCACAAAAACGGTGGTCAGCCTGATTTGCTGCTGGATGCGACGGATTTCCTCCTGCAGGTTCTTGCGTATGCGGGCGTCCAGTGCCGACAGCGGCTCGTCCAGCAACAATATGCGGGGTCGCACCACCAGGGCCCGGGCCAGGGCTACGCGCTGGCGCTGGCCGCCCGAAAGCTGGTGCACATATTTGTCTTCGTGGCCACCCAGCTCCACCAGACGCACCACGTCCGCCACGCGCTGGGCGCACTCGTCTGCCGGCAGGTTCTTGACCCTCAGCCCGAAGGCGATGTTGTCCGCCACGCGCAGATTGGGAAACAGGGCGTAGCTTTGAAACACCATGCCGATATTGCGTTTTTGCGGTGGCATGCGGGTGATGTCCAGCCCTGCCACCGTGATGCGGCCGGAGTCGACATCGGTCAGGCCCGCAATGCAGCGCAAGAGCGTGGACTTGCCGCAGCCACTGGGCCCCAGCAGCGTGACCAGCTCGCCTTCCTGCAAGGAGAAATGGATGTCTTCAAACACAGGCTGCTGGCCAAAGGCTTTGGACAGGGAGGAAACTTCAAGATAACTCATAGGTCTGTCTGGCGGCTCAGGCGTGTGGCGATCCAGGTCACGCCCAGGGCGAATAGGAAATAGCTCATGACAATGGCGCTGGTGAAATGCCCACTGGTGGCGCGCACCGAAAATAGATAGACGTTCAAGGTCTCGTAGCGTGCGCCCACCAGCATGTTGGCAAACACGAAGTCGCCCAGCAGCAGCGAAAACGACAGAAACAGCGAGGCCAGCAGACTCTTGCGTATATTGGGCAAGATGATCGTCAGGAACGCGTGGGGCGTGGACGCTCCCAGCAGGTGGGCGGCATCCATCAGGTCGTGCACATGGATGCTCTTGAGCCCGTTGCTGACCGACCGGTACATGAAAGGCAGGGCAATGGTGAAATAGCAGCCCACCAGCACCCAGGGCGTCCCGATGATGGGCAGCGGACCCTCCGCATACAACTGCAGCAGCCCGACCGAAGACACCACCGGTGGTACCGCGAACTGCATCAGTATCAGGATGTTCATCCAGCGTTCCAGGCGCGGGAAGTAGTAGAAGACCACAAAGGCGGTGGGAACAATCAGCAGCGTGCTGAGCGCCAAAGTGGCTGCCGCAATCAACAGGGAATGACCAAAGGCCGCCAGGAAACGGGTGTCCTGCCAGAGCCGGAGGTACCAGTCCAGGGTCAGGCCTTCGGGCAATATGGTGGCGCCCCAACGTTGGGACAGCGAGTACAGCAGGGTGGCAAGGACCGGGATGCCCAGCACAGCGGTAAACAGCCAGACCACGGCCTTGTGATAGTGTTCAGCGCGCATGGTAGCTTCGCTTGATCAGGAATTGGTTGACCATTGCCACGCCCACCAGAATGACGATCAGCAACAGGGACAGGGCCGCCGCCAGGTTCGGCTCCAGCGAGATATCGCCGGCGACCAGGCTGGAAATGCGGATGGTGACCAGGTTGTAGTTCGAAGTCATGAGCGCGTAGGCGCTGGCATAGGCACCCAGCGCATTGGCCAGCATCAGCACAAAGGTGCCCAGGATGGCTGGCATCAGCACGGGAAGCCCCACCTGTCGCCAGTAGGTCAAGCGACTGGCCCCCAGCAGGGCCGCGGCATCCTGCCAGTCGTCCTGCAGCGCATCGAAGGCGGGGTAGAGCAGCAACACCGCCAATGGAATCTGGAAATAGCTGTAGACCAGAATCAGGCCGCCTTGCGAGTAGATACTGAAGTCCGAGATCCAGCCCAGTTGGCGCAGCAACAAGGTGAGCGCGCCATTGGTTCCCATCACGATGATGAAGGCGAAGGCCAGCGGCACACCGCTCAGGTTGGAGGCCATGTTGGTGAAGGCCACCACCAGATCGCGCACGCTGGAATCCACGCGGCGCAAGGAGGCCGACACCAGGGTGGCTATGGCCAGACCGATCAGGCTGGAGCACAGGGAAATCCAGACGCTGTTGGCGAACGCCTGTCGGTAAAACGCGGAGCGCAGTATCTCCGCGAAGTTGTCGAGGGACCATGCCCCTTCGTACTGAAAGCTGTTCAACGCAATCCACAGCGTGGGCGCTATGGAGAACAGCAGCAGCATCACCATGAAGGGCAGCAAGACCAAGAGAGCTCGCCCATGGCGAACCCCCTTGAATCTGTCCTGTGCCGAGGTCGAAGCCCCGGCCAAGGCTGCAGAACCGATGGAGTCCACGCTGGATTTACTTCTTGTAAACCATGACCTGTTCTTGCCACTGGCGCGGAATCGCCTTGGTGGTGACTTCCCAGCCGTCGAAGTCCTGGATTGGCTTGGCGTTCTTGTACTGCTCCGAAGGCAGCATCTTGTCCTTGGCATCTTTGGGCAGCACGACATTGCTGCGGATGGGGCGGGCATGGCCACGGGCCAGGTTGATTTGACCCGCGTCGCTCAGAATGAACTCCCGGGTCAGCTTGGCCGCATTGGGGTTCTTGGCGTACTTGTTGATGATGGTGGCGTAACCGGCGGTGACGCTGCCATCCAGCGGAATGGAGACGGTGAACAGTGCCGGGTCAATGATGGCGCGCTTGCCCAGGGCATTGAAATCCCACATCAGGGCCACTTCGACTTCACCCTTTTCCATGTTCGCCACACTGGCGTCAATGGTGGAAATGCGCCCCTGCTTGGCCAACTCGGCAAACAGCTTGTAGGCCGGCTCCAGGTTCTTTTCGCTGCCACCCTTGGCAATCGCAGCGGCCAGCAGGGCGCTGTTGGCCTGGGCCGATACGCCCACTTCACCCACTGTCACCTTGTAGCTGCCGCTGAGCAAGTCGTTCCAGGTCTTGGGCGGGTTCTTGACCAGCTTGTTGTTGCTGATGAAGGACATGGTTCCGGTGTAGGCAACCACCCAATGACCGTCCTCGTCCTTGGCCCAGGCGGGAATGTCTTTCCAGGTGCTGGGCTTGTAGGGCTGAGTCACGCCCTTTTTCACAGCGATGGGGCCGAAGGACTGACCCACGTCACCGATGTCACCGGAGGCATTGGTCTTTTCCGCTTCGAACTTGGCAATTTCCTGGGCCGAGCTCAGGTCGGTGTCCCTGTGGGTCAGACCATAGGTCTTGGTGATCTGGGCCCAGGTGTCCTTCCAGTTGGCCCAGTCGTCGGGCATGCCCAGGCTGTTGATCGCGCCTTCCTTTTTGGCGCCAGCGATCAGGCTGTTGAGATCCTGAGCCGAAGCCGTGCCGAAAACCAGGCTCACCGCTGCGGTGACGAGACTATGTACGAGTAGCTTGCGCATGTTTGAGTCCGTTGACTAGTCAAAAATTGAGTTTTCATCGTAAACAAGCAATATGACAGGCTTATGACGCAAGATTTTTGGCAAAAACAAGCCTTCAACGATGGCTTGATCCTATAATTGCACAAAATTTGGGCGTTTTGCACGGAAAATTCGTGCCGCGGCCCAGTGAATATTTGACTATGCAAAATATGTCTGTGCTGCCAGCCACCCAGATCAGCCACATTCGGCAGACGCTAGAAAACCAGATCGACACGGGCCTGCTGCAAGCCGGGTCCAGGTTGCCGTCGGACCGGGTACTGTGCGAGCTGTTCGGCACCACGCGCATCACCCTGAAAGATGCGCTGCTGGCCCTGGAGGCGGACGGGCGCATCTACCGCGAGAAACACAAGGGCTGGCATGTTTCCTACCCCAGGCTGGACTACAACCCCCTGTACAAGCTGTATTTCCAACGCATGGTGACCCTGCAGAACCGCAGTGTGGAAACCAAGGTGCTGGCGACCCGGGAATTGCTGGCCAGTGCGACATTGACACGGGAAATGGAGCTGCCAGCGTTGAGCAAGCTGTATCAGATTTGCCGGCTGCGCTATCTGGATGGCCGCATCGTCTCGTACGTGGAACACTTTCTCAAGCCCGCGCGCTTCCCCGGCATCCTGGAGCAGGACCATACCAAGTCGCTGACCCAGACCTACGAAGAGCACTACGGCCTGCATTTTTCGCGCTCGCGTTTCAGCATCTACCCGGCGGCGGCCTATGGGGAGGTCGCGCAGCAGCTCAACATTACGGCCGGCAGCCCGATTCTGATGATCAAGCGTATCAATTACGACCAGCATGGCACCCTGGTCGATTGTGACCACGAGTATTGGCGCCACGATGCCGTGCGCATCGTCGTGGACAGCCAGGACCAGCAAACAGCGGATGCGCCGGACCCAGTCCCCGTACCCGCCGGGATGTGAGACGCGCCCATGCAGTGGCTGATCCTGGTCCTTGCCGGACTGTTGGAAGTAGCTTGGGCCATAGGGCTCAAGCTGACGGGGCCCCGTAGCAAACCAATTGCTGGCGACACCTCAGGCACCGGTTAAGGCAGCCCCCTGGCACAAGCAGAGTGCGTGCAAATCCCGCGCGTTTTGTGGCAGCACAAACAAAAACGCCCAACTGAGAACAGTTGGGCGTCAAGTTTTGGTGGCCTGGGACGGAATCGAACCATCGACACGCGGATTTTCAATCCGCTGCTCTACCAACTGAGCTACCGGGCCAAGACTAATATTATGACACAAGCGCGCCTGTGTTTTGCGTCAGCGCTTGCCGCGCGGGCTGTACGGACAGTGATTGGGACGGGGACCGACCTGCGGATGCAGGCGGCAGGTGCCGGGGCGCTGCTCGTAGACGGTGCACAGGCGGGTCTTGGCATCGAGGAAATGGCAATCCCCGCTGGCCCGGCGCGCCAGCGTGAAGATGCTGTGGCGGAAGTTGAAATGCTCGATCAGCCCGGCCTTGCTCAGGCGCTTGGCGATCTGCTTGGGCTCCTCGTGCTCGGCCTCGAACGGATCGACCAGCCCGAGCCGCACCAGGTCCGGCAGCTTGACCTCGACCGGCATGGTGCAGCAGTTGGCGACGCAATCCTGGCACAGGCCGTTGCGGTAGCGGGTCCAGGTCTCGGGTCGATCGACGTCGACAAATTGGATCGAAGACTTCACGTGACTGCGGGAATCGGGTTGGTTCTCAGTTCAGCGCCATGCTGAGCTTGCGGCGATAGCGCGCCACCAGCTCGGCCTGCGGGTCCTGCTGCTGCGTCACCGGGGCCGCGATCTCGATGCCGCCGGCGCTCTTGCCCGCTGCGCCGGGATCGGCTTTCGGCTTGGGCGGCGTCAGCAGCTCGAGCAGCGCGACATAAGTCTTGCGCGGTGCCTCGTCGGCCCATTTCTTGTCGCGCATGATGATCTCGAGCAGCTCCTCCATAGCGGCCTGCCAGTCGCCGTGGGCGATCAGCAGCCGGCTCTTGGCAAAGCGGCTGTCGAAGTCGCGCTTGTTGGCCGAGATCGCCTGCTCGAACTGCTCGACGCTCCAGCGGCCGCGCGGGTCGTTGCTGACGAACTCGAGCGCGTTGAGCCATTGCTGCAGCGACTCGAAGCGCAGCTGCAGCGGGATCTGACCCATCGCGGGCGCCAGCGCGGCGGCGGCCTCGGCCAGCTGGCCATGGCTGATCAGCTGCTTGACATAGTCGAAGCGCAGGTCGTCGTTGCCGGGGTTCTGGGCCAGCGCGTCGGCCAGCTGCTCCAGCAGCGAACGGGCATCGGCGGCCTGGACCGGCTCCGCATCGGGCTGGACTTCGGCTTGCGCTTCGGCATCGGCCTGCGGCTCACCAACGGTCAGATGCTTGGCCAGGAAGGCGCGCAGCTGCTCCGGCGGCAGGGCGCCGACGAAGCCATCGACCGGCTGGCCGTCCTTGAACAGCACGCAGAACGGGATGCTGCGCACGCCGAACATCTGCGACAGCTGACCGGCGATTTCGGGCGTCTTGTCGGCATCGAGCTTGGCCAGCACGAAGCTGCCAGCCAGCTCGGCCTCGAGCTGTTCGAGCTGCGGACCGAGCTGCTTGCAGGGGCCGCACCATTCGGCCCAGATGTCCAGCAGCACCGGCACGCGGAGCGAGGCTTCGATGACTTCGGCTTCGAAATTGACAAGGTTGACGTCGATCATGGGAGGGCGCTTGTGTGAAGTGGATGAGCCGGCAGCGGCTCGGCACGGAATTGCTGAAGGATTTTGCCCTCTATCTGGGGGCCAAAAGTAAAATCGCAACTTTTGGAGCGGTGATGAGCGAAGCAATCAAGGTGGGCGTGGTGATGGGTTCCAACAGCGATTGGGACACCATGAAGCACGCTGTAGAGATTTTCCAGCAGTTCGGCGTGGCCTGCGAGGCACGCGTGGTGTCGGCGCACCGCATGCCCGACGACATGTTCGCCTATGCCGAAGCCGCCGTCGGCCGTGGCCTCAAGGCCATCGTCGCCGGTGCCGGCGGCGCCGCCCATCTGCCGGGCATGCTGGCGGCCAAGACCGTGGTGCCGGTGCTCGGCGTGCCGGTGCAGTCGAAGGCGCTGTCGGGCGTCGACTCGCTGCACAGCATCGTGCAGATGCCCAAGGGCATTCCGGTCGCGACCTTCGCCATCGGTGCCGCCGGTGCCGCCAACGCGGCGCTGTTCGCGATCGCGATGCTGGCCAACGAGGACGCCGCACTGCGCGCCAAGCTCGAAGCCTTCCGCAGCGCCCAGACCGAGGCCGCGCGCGCCATGGTCCTGCCGCCGGTGGGCCAGGCATGAGCGCCGTCAAGACCCTGCTGCCCGGATCGGTCAATGCCGAAGGCCGGATCGCGACCCTGGGCGTGATGGGCGGCGGCCAGCTCGGCCGCATGTTCGTGCAGGCCGCGCAGGAAATGGGCTACTACACCGCCGTGCTCGACGCCGACCCGGTCAGCCCGGCCGGCCTGGTCAGCCATTTCCACATCCAGACCGGCTACGAGGACGCAGCCGGCC
The DNA here is from genome assembly GCF_002980625.1 of Malikia spinosa. Classification (GTDB taxonomy): domain Bacteria; phylum Pseudomonadota; class Gammaproteobacteria; order Burkholderiales; family Burkholderiaceae_C; genus Malikia; species Malikia spinosa. The sequence continues at coordinate 37,933 of NZ_PVLR01000032.1, forward strand.
TGGCCGAGCTCGCCGAACGCTGCGACGCCATCACGACCGAGTTCGAGAACGTGCCGGCCCCCGCACTGCAGACCCTGGCGGCCAGCCGCCCGGTCGCGCCGGCCGCCAGCGCGGTCGCCGTGGCGCAGGACCGCATCGCCGAGAAGGCGCATTTCGTCGCCTGCGCGCAGGCCGGCGGCGTCGGTCCGGCGCCCTATGCCGCGCTCGAGACCGAGGCCGACCTGGCTGCCGTCGGCGACTTGCTGCTGCCCGGCATCCTCAAGACCGCCCGACTGGGCTATGACGGCAAGGGCCAGGCCCGCGTCAAGGACCGGGCCGAGCTCGCCGCCGCCTGGGACAGCATGGGCCGCGTCGCCTGCGTGCTCGAGAAGATGCTGCCGCTGAAAGCCGAGCTGTCGGTCATCGTCGCACGCGGCGCCGACGACCAGGTGGTCAACTTCCCGGTCCAGCGCAACCTGCACCGCGACGGCATCCTGGCCGTGACCGAGGTGTTCGACGGCAACGTGCCGGCCGAACTGGCCGAGCGCGCCATCGCCACCACCGCCACCGTCGCACGCCAGCTCGGCTATGTCGGCGTGCTGTGCGTCGAGTACTTCGTGATCGACGACGGCAGCGAGCATGGCGGCCTGGTCGTCAACGAGATGGCACCGCGCCCGCACAACAGCGGCCACTACACGATCAATGCCTGCGACTGCTCGCAGTTCGAGCTGCAGGTACGCGCGATGGCCGGCCTGCCGCTGGTGCAGCCGCGCCTGCACAGCCCGACCGTGATGCTGAACCTGCTGGGTGACCTCTGGTTCCAGCACGGCCAGCCGGTCGAGCCGCCCTGGGCGCAGATCCTGGCGCTGCCGGGCGCACACCTGCACCTGTACGGCAAGCTCCAGGCCCGCCCGGGCCGCAAGATGGGCCACCTCAACCTGACCGGCGCCAGCGTCGAGCAGGCGCAGGCCACCGCGCTGCGCTGCGCCGAGCTGCTGGGCATGGCGCCATGGCGCTGACACTGGACGCGCGCGCGCTGCTGCAACCGGCTCAGGCCGGTGCAGCCGCGCTCGAGCCGGCGCGGCAGGCAGTCGAACAGGCAGCCCAGGCGCTGCAGCGCGGCGCCCTGGTCGGCCTGCCGACCGAGACCGTCTATGGCCTGGCGGCGGACGCCGACCAGCCGCAGGCGGTGGGCCGCATCTTCGACGCCAAGGGCCGGCCGAAGGACCATCCGCTGATCGTGCATCTGGCTGGCGCCACTGCGGAGCAATGGCAGGCCGGCGTCGCGCATTACGCGCGCGAGCTGCCTGACTTCGCTGAAAAGCTGATGCAGGCCTTCTGGCCCGGTCCGCTGACGCTGATCCTGCCGCGCCGGCCCGAAGTAGGCACGGCCTCCGCTGGCGGCCAGGACTCGATCGGCCTGCGCTGCCCGGCACACCCGGTGGCACAGGCGCTGCTACAGGCCTGTCAGGCCATCGGCATCCACGGCCTGGCGGCACCGAGCGCGAACCGCTTCGGCCGCGTCAGCCCGACCTCGGCCGACCATGTGCGCGACGAGTTCGATGCCCTGCTGTCCGATGACGAGCTGCTGATCCTCGACGGTGGCCCCTGCCCGGTCGGCATCGAGTCGACCATCGTCGACTGCAGCCGCGGCCGTCCGGTGCTGCTGCGCCCCGGCATGATCGGCATCGAGGCCTTGGAAGCCGCGCTCGGCCAGCCGGTCGCGCTGCGCGACCAGGCCGCGCCCAAGGCCTCCGGCACGCTGGAATCGCACTACGCGCCGACCGCTCGCGTGCGCCTGATGCCGCAAGCCGAGATGCAAGCCGCGCTCGACCTGCTCGGCTCGGAAGCGCGCCACATCGCGATCTATACAAGACAGCCGGTCAGCAGCGCCAGCCGGCATCTGCTGCTGCGCTACATGCCCACGCGCGCCGACGCTTGTGCGCAGGAACTGTTCGCGGTGCTGCGCGAGCTGGATCAGCCCGACACTCGGCTGATCTGGGTCGAGACCCCGCCGGCCGATGCGGCCTGGGACGGCGTGCGCGACCGGCTGCAGCGCGCGGCAGCCTGAGCCGGGCCAGGCCCGGCGCACCGGCAGGCATAGGTTCAAACCGGGCCGGAAGCGGACAGGCGGGCTCAGAGCCGCCAGGCGTCCAGCGTCTGGTCGATCAGGCGCAGCGCGTCGGCCCAGGCCACCAGGCCCAGCACCTGACGCGCGCCATTGGCGACCTCGGGCCGGGTCTGGCAGGCCAGCCAGACCCGGGCCAGGCGCTCGGCCGGTCCGGTCGCCGCATCGAGCAGGGCCTGCAACAGGCCGTTCTGGATCAGGATCTGCAGCATCTGCTGGATCAGGCGTGCGGCTTCGTCGCGCCTGGGCTCGAGCGCGGCCTGCGCCTCGTGCAGCAGGCCCTGCGCCTGACCCAGCAGCAAGGCACAGGCGCCTGTCGTCTGCTTGCGCGCCTGCAGCCGGCGTGCTGCCGACTCGGCCCCTTCGTGCACACCGGCAATCGCCGCCAGCGCCCGGGCCCGCAGCGCCGACAAGGGTGCCAGCTGGCTGCGGCGATGCCGTTTGAGCAGGTCCTCGCACCGGCGCAGCCAGTCAACCAGCCGGTCCGGGAAATCGGGCTGCTTGTGCTGGTACAGATCGACCAGCCGAGTCGATTCCTCGACCAGCACCTGCGACTCGTCCAGAAAGGCCGTCACGACGATCTGCATGCCGGCTTACTCCGGCACCAGCCGGCTCAGCGCGGGCAGCTTGTCCTGGCCGGGCTCGGAGTCCTCGAACACCATGTCCAGCCCTTCCTCGGTCACGTTGAGCTTGAGGCTGAGGCAGAAACTGCCGCCCTGATTCACTTCCTTGACCTGCTGGGTACGCGCGTCGACGCTGATGCCGACCGGGCGCTGCGGCAGCGCATCCAGCGTGCGGTTGACCTGGGTGCGGATGATGGCGGCGATTTCCTTGAAGCGTTCCGCGCTCTGGCTCGCCGGCACCGCCTCGCCATTGCCGGCCGCCGCCTTGGCCAGCTGGCGCTCGACCAGCCGGCGCGTGTGGTCGTGCAACTGCTCGGTCAGCAGGGTCGGCAACTGGTCGCTGACCAGGCCCTGGCTCAGGTTGGCGTCAGCGCGCACGATCTTGCGGATCTCGGTCGTGCTGACATGGATGGCCAGGCCCTTGAGCGCCTCCTTGAGGTTGGCCGACAGCGCCGACACCAGCATGTCGGGCGCCACCTTGGCGACATAGCCCTGCGGGATATGCGACACCACCACCGGCAGCGTCAGCTCGAGCTGGGGCATGCGCATGCGCGGGACCGGAAAATGGCGCAGCAAACCTCCATCGTCCTCGGCGTATTGCCGGGCGATCCGGACCGATTCGCGATCGGCCGCCATGCGGGCGCGCGTGATCTCGCACAGCAGATGTCCGAGGGTTTCGCTGAGTTCGCTCATGTTCCGGTCCGGGTGGCAGGTCAGGGAGGGATTACTTCACAGCGCCGACCGGCGTCGAGCGCATGGCACCCTCGAGCACGCCGAGCAGCTTCTCCATGCCAGCCGGCATCTCGTCCTGCGAAGCCCTGACGAAGATATGCATCGAGTAGGTGCGCTCGACATTGCTGCCGCTGGCGGTCGTCTTCTTGTAGGAGCAGGACACATTGAGCTTGGCCGAGCCGCCCGGCCAGCGCTGCTTGACCTCGAGGTTGCCGCCGATGGCCAGGTCGCTGCTCTGGCTCTGGGTCTCGATCGAATTGATCTTGGCATTGAAGTCGATCGTCGCCTCCTCGACCCGGATGAAGGGAATCGGCAGCATGGTCAGCAGCGGGACCTCGATCTTCATGTCCTGGAACTTGGCATCCACCGCATCCTTGCGGGCCGCGAACACCACGCTGGCCACCGCCTGCGTGCCGCCAACTCCGGTCGGCGCGGCAATGGTGACGCTGGGCGCCGAACTGTAACTGCCGCCATCGGTCAGCTCGATGCGCACCACCTTGCCGTTCTCGACCACGGCCTGACCCTGAGCAGCGGTCTCGCCCGAACCGGCCGAGAAGGTCACGGCCGGTGCACTTTCGTAGCCGGTGCCCTGGTTGCTGACCGAGACCGAAGCCACATGGGCCTCGACCGCTGGCTGGTAGGGGGCGACTTCCTTCGGATACTTGAACTCGACATAGACCGGCTTGTTGTCCTTGTCGAAGCCGACCGTCTTGATGAAGTCGGCCGTGGCGCGCGCCGCCTGGGTCTGCGCCTCGATGACCGCGCAGAGCGGCCCCCCGATCATGTTCCCGAAGTTCAGACTCGACAGCTCGGTTCCTGGATTGGCAGCCATGACTCACCCCCTGTATCTATGATGAAAATTGCAGGACAGAACCTGACCATCAGCGGGACCAGCCTGCTTTTTCATTCTAGATCCGGGAAAATTGCCCGGCAACTGCTATTTTTTCGTGGTATACCTCAATGCCGGTCACCCCCCTCGCCGGGTACCGGCCGGCCGCGTTCGTCGCGCCGACCAGTCTCGGGAGGATGGCGCGGGCCGGCGTCAGCGGACCGGGGCGCTGGTGGCTGGCGTTCGGCCTGAGCGCGCTCGGTCAGCCCGCGCATGAAACCGGCCCGGCCCGGCTCGGTCTGCTGGATGACCGGTGGTGCAGCGTGGCGTGGCTGAGGCTGGATCTGGGCTTGGGGCGGCAACTCATGGCGAGGAGCGCGTGGCTCGTTGCGCCAGCCGCGCTCGGGTTCATCGAAGCGCGGCCGGGCTTGCGGCGGCGGACGGCGTTCTTCCGATTGGCCGCCATGCGGTCGCCTGGGCTCGCTGTCACGCTGCCAGAACTGCGGCCCCCAGGCCTGGCTCGGGCGCTGCGCCGACCAGCGACCCGGCACCCAGAGATAGCGGGAACCGCCCCAGTTCCAGTAGCCGTCGACCCAGACCTGACCCGGGCCGGGCGGCAGTCCACGGTATTCGATCCGGGGTGGCGGCGACGGCGGCGCCGCGTAGATCGTGGTCGAGTAGGCGGGCCCGTAAGCCGGGCCGTAGTCCACCGGTCCAGGCACCACGGCACAACCCGTCAAGGCCGCCGACGCGAGCAGGAAAAACGGGAAATGAGATGCCATGGCGGCATTGTCGGCGTCCGCTCCGATGCGGACAAGCCCAGGCTACAGCTGCTTACAGCTGTCACACCTGGGTACAGGGCAGCGCGCGGCAGTCAGCGCCGACGCGGCTGGGCGAGTTCGCGCCGTTCGGACTCCCAGCGCCCGGCCTGCCATTGGTAGCGGCCGTCGATCCATTTCCAGTGACCAGCGATCCAGAACTGGCCGTTCTGGGTCGGACGCCCCGGGTGCTCCAGGCGCGGTGCCGGCGGCGCGGGCTGGCCGCGCGCGTCGAGCTCGGGCGCTGACCCGGGCTCGACCGTCGCGGGAGCGACGACGCAACCGGCCAGCAGCGCCAGGGTCAGCGGCAACAGCCATTTCAGGGTTTGCATGTCCAGCCCGGGGTTGACGGTCGAATCGGGCTCAACGCGGCTCGGGCAGCTCGATCTTGACTTCGAGCACCTCGAGGTTGTCCTCGCGATCGAGCTGGACCTTGATATCTTCCGGATTGATGTTGATGTAGCGGCTGATCACCTCGATCAGGTCGCGCTGCAATGCGGGCAGATAGTCAGGCTCGGAAGTGTGGCGACCGCTGCGCTCGTGCGCCAGGATGATCTGCAGTCGCTCCTTGGCCACCGAGGCGGTCTTCTTCTTCTCGCCAAGCAGGAAGGAAAAAAAAGACATGGTGCTTATCTCCCACCGAACAGACGCTTGAAGAAACCCGGCTTGACCGCCTCGACGAAGCGCAGCGGGCGCTCATGGCCGAGGAAACGGTCGACCAGATCCTTGTAGGCCTCGGACACGTCGCTGCCTTCCTTGTGGATCGCGGGCAGGCCTTCGTTGGAAGCCTGCAGCACGGTCTCGCTTTCGGGAATCACGCCGATCAGCCCGATGCGCAGGATGTCATGGATGTCCTCGAGCGAGAGCATCTGGCCGTCCTCGACCCGGTTCGGGTTGTAGCGCGTGATCAGCAGGTGCTCCTTGACCGGCTCCTTGCCTTCGATCGCGCGCTGGGTCTTGCTGCCGAGCATGCCGAGGATGCGGTCGGAGTCACGCACCGAGGACACCTCGGGGTTGGTCACGACCAGCGCCTCGTCGGCGTAATGCATGGCCATCAGCGCGCCGGTCTCGATGCCGGCCGGCGAGTCGCAGACGATGTACTCGAAGCCCATGTTGGCCAGCTCGGCCAGCACGCGGCCGACGCCTTCCTGGGTCAGCGCGTCCTTGTCACGCGTCTGGCTGGCAGCCAGCACGTAGAGGTTTTCGCACTGCTTGTCCTTGATCAGGGCCTGGTGCAGGTTGGCCTCGTTGTGGATGACGTTGATGAAGTCATACACCACGCGGCGTTCGCAGCCCATGACCAGGTCGAGGTTGCGCAGGCCGACGTCGAAGTCGATCACGACCGTCTTGAAGCCCTTGAGCGCTAGACCGGTAGCGAAGCTAGCGCTGGTGGTGGTCTTGCCGACCCCACCCTTACCAGAAGTCACAACGACTATTTTTGCCATTTTTGATTCTTTATGAAAGAAGGATCAGATTAGTTGATAGGTTCGAGCACCAGCTTCTCGCCATCGGGACCGGCCTGCAGTCTGACCTGTGCCGGCCGGCCTTGCACGTTGGCGGGCAATGGCTTGTCGCTGGTGCGATAGACGCCGGCGATCGAGATCAGCTCGGCTTCCAGGCTGGCGGCAAAGATGCGGGCATCGGTATAACCACGCGCACCGGCGATCGCCTTGCCGCGCAGCGGGGCAAACACATGGATATGACCATCGGCGATCACTTCGGCACCCGGATTGACCATGGCCAGCACCACCAGATCGCGGCCGCGCGCATAGACCTGCTGGCCCGAGCGCAGCGGCTTGTCGACGATCAGCGCCGGCAGCAGCTCGGGTTCCGGCACGGGCGCAGCCGCTGCCCGCAGAACCGCCTGGCCTGCCGCCTCGGCGCGGGCGTAGGTGGCTTCATCGCCTTGGGCCAGCCCGGCCTGCAGCGCGGATTGCATCTGCCTGGGACTGCCGCCCTTGACCGCCACCGGCACCAGGTGATAGCGGCGCAGCAGCGGCAGCAGGAAGCTCCACTCCACCGACTCTTCACTGTCGCGCAGCGCGGACAGGTCGATCAGCAGCGGATCGCCCGCGAAGAAGTCGGGATTGTTGCCATAGCGCTGCTGGAGCTCATTCGCCACCTCGTTGAGATGAGTCGACTTCAGCAACAACGTCACCAGCTGGAGCTGGGCGCTCTTGACCTCGAACAGATGGGCTGTCGAGCCCGGTGCGGCAGAAGACATGCAAATAACAGTCAGAAAACATAAATCTTAACAGCCAGCGCTGAAATGCCAAAAAAGCCATTCGTGCCTCTGCAGCAAAAGCTTTGTGTCAGCCAGCAGAACTTTATCGCTTCTGTTTACTTGAATCTACTTTAAAAATAGTCGTAGTAGTAGAGGGTAGTACATATCTGTGGATAAGTTTATTTTGTGATTTTTTATCAACAGCTTTGTCATTGCACAAGCCTGTGGACGCTTGGTCTTTTTTGCTCGTTCCGCGGACTAACAAGTCAGAGAAATATGCACATCCTGTTGATAACTACGGATTAAGCATGAATCTATCCACAGACTTATGAAAAATGCCGCCTGGTCGGGGCGGCATCGAGTGGGTCTGGGCTGGGCTGGCAGCGCCAGCGGGGGCGTGATCAGGCCTGGACCGGGTAGCCCTCCTCGGCGATCGCTCCTGCCAGCTTCTCGCGCGGTTGGGTGGACTCGACTTCGACCCGGTTCTGGCTCCGGTCGATCTGGATCTGGGCTTGCGGGTCGAGCGACCGGATCGCCTGTGTCACGGCCTTTTCGCAGTGGCCGCAAGTCATGCCGGTGACGGTGAAGATCTGTTGCATCAGTAGTTCCTTTCAGTGGAGTGGATGATCAGCCGTCGAAGTATCGCGCCAGCCAGCCGATGCCGCACGCCAGCCGCGGCGTCATGAACCGGATCGACTTCCGGTACATACTTGCTGCATGGAACAAGCAAGCACAGCGACCGCAGCGGTGGAGCCTTCCGCCAGCGAGACGGATTTCGGCGTCGGTGGCATGACCTGCGCCAGTTGCGTGGGACGCGTCGAGCGCGCGCTCAAGAAAATTCCCGGTGTCCAGCAGGCCAGCGTCAACCTCGCGACCGAATCGGTGCGCGTGCACTGGCAAGCGGACGCTGGCGATGCGGTCGCCATGTCGGCGCGGCTGCAGCGCGCCGTGCGCGACGCCGGTTACGAGCCCAGGCCGCTCGAAGCGGCCGAGGCCGAGCCGGCGACAGGCTGGCTCGGCTTGCCGCGCGATGCCTGGCCGGTGCTGCTGGCGGCCTTGCTGTCAGCGCCGCTGACCTTGCCGATGTTCGGCTCGCTGCTGGGCCAGCACTGGATGCTGCCGGCCTGGCTGCAGTTCGCGCTCGCGACGCCGGTGCAGTTCTGGCTTGGCGCGCGCTTCTACCGCGCGGCCTGGCATGCGCTGAAAGCGCGCAGCGGCAACATGGAGCTACTGGTGGCGATCGGTACCAGCGCGGGCTGGGGCCTGAGCAGCTGGCTCTGGTGGCGCGCCGAGGCCGGCGAGATGCCCCATCTGTACTACGAGGGCTCGGCGCTGGTGATCACGCTGGTGCTGCTGGGCAAATGGCTGGAGTCGCGCGCCAAGCGCCAGGCCACCGAGGCAATTCGCGCGTTGCACGCCTTGCGGCCCGAGGTCGCGCATCTGCTGCCTGACGGCATCAAGCGCGAACAGCTGGTCGATGTGCCGGTGGCCGAGCTGCTGCCGGGCGACCGGGTGCTGGTGCGCCCGGGCGAGCGGGTGCCGGCCGATGGCTCGCTGCTGCAGGGCAGCACCCAGGTCGACGAGTCAATGCTGACCGGCGAGCCAATGCCGGTGCCCAAGCAGCCGGGCGACCGGATGACTGGCGGCAGCCTGAACGGCGACGGCGCGGTCGAGCTCGAGGTGGCGGCAGTCGGCGCGCAGAGCGTGCTGAACCACATCATCGCGCTGGTGCAGGACGCGCAGGCGGCCAAGCCGCCGATCCAGCGCCTGGTCGATCAGGTCGCGGCGGTGTTCGTGCCGGTGGTGCTGCTGATCGCGCTGCTGACCTTCTGTGCCTGGTACTTCTGGCAGGGCGTGGCGCTGGAAGACGCGCTGCTGCCGGCGGTGGCGGTGCTCGTGATCGCCTGCCCCTGCGCGCTCGGGCTGGCGACGCCAGCAGCGATCATGGCGGG